>JAZSKA010000016.1:0-226446 GCA_045534605.1 Christensenellaceae bacterium
AATATTGTCATAATTCCTTGAGGTGTTGCTGGTGTAAATGAAGGGATACCACAGAATAATTTACCTTTATTTATTAAACTAAACCCATCTACATCTTTATTTGGAGAAATAGAGTCAATTACAATTTGTTCATTTAAATGACTTGGAAGTGGAAGTTGTGCAATAATTCCGTTTTCTGACTCATCGTTATTTAGTTTGTCGATAATATTTAACAATTCTTCCATTGTTACTGTTTCTTCTAAATGTATTAACTCTGATTCAATATTACAAAAAGCACATGCTTTTATTTTATTACGTACATAAATTTGGCTAGCAGGATTGTTACCAACCATTATTATCGCAAGTTTAGGTACTTTATTATATATATCTTTTAGTCTTAATACTTCTTGTTTTAATTCGCTTTTTCTTTTTTTGCTTAATTCTTTTCCATCTAAAATCATAATTCACCTATGATAAATTAACAATATTAAAGTCTTCGTCTAGATCTATCTTATTTGCAAGAGGTTCTTTAGGAAGTCCTGGCATAGTCATTATATCTCCTGTTAGAACGACTATAAAACCAGCGCCCACAGAAATTTTTACCGATTTAACGGTAACTTTAAAGCCAGTCGGTGCACCTAAAAGAGTAGGATCGTCAGAAAAACTGTACTGAGTTTTTGCGATACATACAGGCAAATTACCATAACCTAGTTCGGCAAGTCTTGCAATTTGCTTTTTTGCTTGCGGTAAAACGTTAATACCGTCACCACCGTAAACTTTCTTAACGACGTTTTCGATTTTTTCTTCGATACTGTCGCTATCAGAGAAAGAAAACTCCATTTTGCTTTCAATTTCGCAAAGTCTTAAAACTTCCTTAGCAAGTTCAATTCCGCCTTCTCCGCCCTTTGCCCACACGTCAGATAAAACTACGTTTACGCTAAGTTTTTTACACTCGTCAGTTAAAATTTCAACTTCTTTATCCGTATCCGTTGGGAAGCGGTTAATAGCAACCACACAAGGAAGTTTATAAACGTTCGTCATATTTGACAAGTGTTTCAATAGATTTGGAATACCTGCCTTAAGTGCAGATATATTTTCTTCGTTTAACTGAGTTTTTAAAAGTCCACCGTGCATTTTAAGCGCTCTAATCGTTGCAACGACGACAACAGCGTTAGGTCTTAAACCTGAGACACGGCATTTAATATCCAAGAATTTTTGCGCGCCTAAGTCTGCGCCAAATCCTGCTTCAGTTATACAATAATCGCCAAGTTTAAGTGCCATTTTTGTTGCAACTATAGAGTTACAGCCGTGTGCAATATTAGCAAACGGACCACCGTGAACAAGACAAGGCGTGCCTTCAAGCGTTTGAACAAGGTTTGGATTTATTGCATCTTTTAAAAGAGCCGTCATCGCGCCTTGCGCTTTAAGCATTTTACAAGTAACGGGATTGCCGTCTAAGTCGTATGCAACTACGATATTAGAAAGTCTTTCTTTTAAGTCGGATAAGTCGCTTGCTAGGCATAATACTGCCATAATTTCGCTAGCGACGGTTATATCGTATCCGTCTTCACGCGGAACGCCGTTGACTTTTCCACCAAGCCCACCGACGATATTTCTAAGTTGTCTATCGTTCATATCGACGCATCTTTTCCAAGTTACGCGATTAACGTCTATTCTTAACTGATTTCCTTGATGAATATGGTTATCAATCATTGCAGCAAGAAGGTTATTTGCCGCGCCTATTGCGTGGAAATCGCCCGTAAAGTGAAGGTTTATATCTTCCATTGGAACGACTTGAGCGTATCCACCGCCAGCCGCGCCACCTTTAACGCCGAATACAGGACCTAAAGAAGGCTCTCTAATAGCAACGACAACCTTTTTGTCTAAACGGCTAAGCGCGTCGCTTAAACCGATTGTAGTGGTCGTTTTTCCTTCGCCTGCAGGAGTTGGCGTGATAGCGGTAACTAAAACGAGTTTTCCGTCTTTATTCTTAGACTCTTTTAAATACTTTAGGTCTATTTTTGCCTTGTATTTACCATACTGCTCGATATAATCTTCGTCGATACCGAGCTTAGAATAAATTTCGCGTATAGACTTTTTCACACACTCTTGTGCAATCTGAATATCTGATTTCATTTTAATTATTCCTTTGTTTATTACTTATTATTATAGCAATAATAAATTTTTTGTCAATACTAAAAATTACAATAAACTCAATTTCTTGTTTTTTGTATAATTACTTGCAAATTTCATTTAAATTAAGTAAAAAAACAATTTATATAATAATTTCAGTCCTTAGAAAAAATTATATGTTATTCACGGAACGCGTAGCGTTCACGACCGAAATGTAAGTTGTAAACAACTTACACATCATGCAATCCGTACGCAAAAAGTAGGATTGCACTTCATGCTAACTGACAAGTTAGCACATCATGCAAAATTTATTTTGCACATCATTAATTTCTTGCGCCTAAAATTTTAATACACCTTAAAGTGTAAAAATTATAACTATCTAGCGGTCTATTTCGACTGTCTATCGTGTGCGCTGAGACTTTTATTCCGTTTGTTAAATCAGTCACAATCAAGTTGTGATAAAAGTCTAAAGACCTATCGGCAAGTTGAATAAAATCACCTAATTCTACTTTATCTACCGTAGTTTCTTCGCCAAACGGACCGATTGAATTATTATTTATTAAAAAATTATAAAAAAACTCAACGCCCGACCAAGACGGCGACCTATCGTTAAGCGATATAAAATACCACCCGAAAGTTTTGGTGTAGTTCATAACTGGTGCGCCCTGAAACAAACATTGCGAACAAAAGTTAGTGCAGTCCCCACCTAGGCTATCAAAATCATAATAACGCGGATTTCTTGAAAGCGCCCACCTTATGGCGTAATTTACCGCTGTTTCTCTATCATAATCAAAAATCGGCATATGACAATATATTCACACACCGATTATTTTATTAACTTTTATTGCATTTTCTTTTGTTTTACCTTATGATCGATAACGTGACGGCGCGCAAGTTCGTCAGTAACGTCATCAATAGAAATTCCCATTTCAACCATTAAAACGAACACGTGATAAAGTAGGTCGCTAATTTCATAAGTCGTTTCTTTTACGTCTTGATTTTTAGCACCGACAATAACTTCGGTCGATTCTTCGCCAACTTTTTTAAGTATTTTGTCAATACCTTCGTTGAAAAGATAAGTGGTGTAAGAACCTTCCTTTTTATCTGTCTTTCTACCTTTAATAAGTTCGTATAAAGAGTGGTACGTAAATTCTTTATAATCGTCACTTAAATAGACGTAATCGTTAAAGCAACTGTCCGTTCCTAAGTGGCACGCAGGACCGTCTTTAACCACTTCAACGGTTAACGCGTCTTTGTCGCAATCTGCTTTAATAGACACGATATTTTGGTAATTTCCACTTGTTTCGCCCTTTCTCCAAAGCGTTTTGCGACTGCGCGAATAAAAGCAAGTCTTACCTTCTTTTATGCTTATTTTTAAACTTTCTTCGTTCATATAAGCAACTGTTAACACCTTTTTAGTGTAATAATCCGTAACAACTACAGGAATAAGTCCGTTTTCGTTAAATTTTAATTCATTTATTTCAACCATAATTATAATCTCACTTCTATACCGTTTTCTTTTAAAAGTTTCTTTAAGTCGGAAATAGCGACTTCTTTAAAATGGAATATTGATGCACCGAGTCCAGCGTCAACCTTAGGCAGTTTTTTAAATAAAGTGACAAAGTCTTGCGCACATCCTGCGCCACCGCTTGCTATAATCGGGATATTTACAGCGCTAGACAAAGTTTCAAGCATTTCAATATCAAAACCCTTCTTAACGCCGTCAGTATCAATACTGTTCAAACAAATTTCACCTGCGCCTAGTTCTTCGCCTTTTTTAGCAAACTCGACCATATCAAGCCCAGTGTTAATTCTACCGCCGTTTGAAAAAACGGTATACTTACCGTCAACTCTTTTTACGTCCATAGACAGCATAACGCATTGACTTCCGTATCTTTTTGCGCCTTGATAAATAAGTTCGGGATTTTTTATCGCGCCAGAGTTTACGCTGACTTTATCAGCCCCAGCCGTTAAAACACGCTCAAAATCGGCTAAAGTATTAACTCCACCACCAACGGTCAGCGGAATAAAAACTTTTTTCGCAACCCTTTTTAAAACGTCTGTAAACAGTTTTCTATTTTCGTTTGAAGCGGTAATATCGTAAAACACAAGTTCGTCCGCCCCTGACGACGAATAAAAATCGGCAAGTTCGACCGGATCGTTAACGTCGCGTATCCCTTCAAAATTCATACCCTTAACAACTCGTCCGTCACGGACGTCTAAGCAAGGTATAATTCTTTTTGCAAGCATATTTCTCCTATTTAGCGACACTCAAACACTCTTTAAGGTCAAGTTTATTTTCATATAACGCCTTTCCAAGTATCGCACCGTAAAGTTCCATTTTTCTTAGTTTTTCTATTTCGTGAAGGTACGTAATTCCGCCAGACGCGGTAATTTTTAAACCTTTAATTTCGGATAAACGCTCGTAAATTTCAAGGTTAGTTCCTGATAGCGTTCCGTCTTTTGAAATATCTGTGTAAATAATATGAGACACGCCTAAATCGCGCATTTCTTCGCAAAATTCGACAGAGTCAACTTTTTCAGTATCAAGCCAGCCACTAACTGCAACAAGTCCGTTTTTAGCGTCAACACCAACGGAAATTTTCTCGCCAAACTCATTAAGAAGTCTTTTTAATAAGGCTTTATCTTTAAGTGCGCTAGTCCCTAAAATAATTCTGTTAACACCGTTATCTAAATAATATTTTGCGCTTTCGTAACTTCTTATTCCACCGCCAAGTTCAATAAAAAACTTACCGGTTTTAGCAACTTCTAAAATTGATTTATCATTTTCAATTTTACCACTTTTTGCACCGTCAAGATCCACAAGGTGCAAGTTTTTTGCACCAACTTCATAAAACTTTTCGGCTTGCGCTATAACGCTGTTTCCGTATTCAGTTTTTACGCCGTAATCGCCCTTAAAAAGTCTTACGACTTTTCCGTCAATTATATCTATTGCAGGAAATATTTCCATAATTTCTCCTAAATCTCAGTAAAAGCCTTCAATATATCAAGTCCGACTTTTCCACTTTTTTCTGGGTGGAATTGCGTTCCGTAAACGTTGTCCTTTTCAACGGATGCCGTAAGTGGCGAGCCGTAAAAAGTCGTTGCCGTAACACCGCCCGGCACGTTTTGCGCTGAAAACGAGTGAACGAAGTAAACGTAGTCACCGTTTTTAATATACTTAAAAAGTTTACTGTTCGACTGAAAATCAAGGCTGTTCCAACCAATATGCGGAACTTTATTATTCCCAATAAGTGGCTTAATCTCTTTAATTTCTCCACTTATTAAGTCAAGCCCAGAAGATACGCCAAACTCGTAACTTTTTGTAAAAAGCATTTGCATACCTAAGCAAATTCCAAGTAGCGGTTTACCCTTTTTAACTTCTTCTATTATAACCTTATCAAGGTCGTTTTCTTTAAGTTTTTTTATAGCGTCGGGAAAAGCCCCAACTCCAGGCAAAATAATTTTATCCGCGCTTTTAATAATCTTTTCGTCGCCTGTAACCAAAGCGTCACATCCAACGGCAGAAAAAGAAGATGCAAGCGAGAATAAATTACCCACGCCGTAGTCTACTATAGCAATCATAAAACTCCCTTACTTGACGGAATACCACTTATCGTTTCGTCAATAGAAACCGCCTTTTTTAAGCACCTTGCAAAAGCCTTAAAAACGCCTTCAATTATGTGGTGAGTATTCTTTCCGTAAAGTTTCTTAAAGTGAATATTAATTTTTGATTCTCTAGTAAACGCAACGAAAAATTCTTCGCAAAGTTCCGTGTCGAAATCGCCAACGGTTCTCTTTGTTTCGTCGCTATCGTCGTACAATTTTTGGGCTGGCATTTCAACGTCAAAATTAAGTCCGCCCCTACCGCTTATATCCATAGCGCACAAAATAAGCGCTTCGTCCATAGGTAAAATAATGTCGGCATATCTAGTAATTTGTCGTCTATCTCCTAAAGCCTTGTCAACTGCTTGACCTAAACAGATAGCAACGTCTTCAACAGTGTGGTGATAATCAACTTCGACGTCACCTTTGCAGTAAACTTCGCCGTCAAAACCTGCGTGAACGAAAAGTAGTTCTAACATATGATTAAAAAAACCGCAGCTTGTGTCAATCTTTTTATCGCCTTTTCCGTCTAAGTTAACGCTAAGTTTAATATCCGTTTCGCGAGTTGCTCGCTCGATTTTAGCAGTTCTCATTTATTTTTCTTCCTTTAAGATTTCTTTAATTTTTTCTATTACAATATTCATTTCTTCTCTCGTTCCGATTGAAATACGAACGAACTCTTTAATTCTTTCGTCACCTAAATACCTAACTAAAACGCCTTTATCTCTTAGCTTTTCGTACAGTTTCACGCCTGAGATTTCGTCACTTTTACAAAGCACGAAATTTGCGCGACTATCTAACACCGTAAAGCAAAGTTCTTTTAATTGATTTTTGAAATTTTCGCGCGTATCTACTATTAAATCGCGCGTTTTTTCAAAATACGCCCTATCTTCTATTGCGTGTCTTCCCAAAATTTGAGTAAGCGTGTTTACGTTATACGGATTGAAAGAATATTTAACCTTTTTAAGGTCGTCTATAATTTCTTTATTTGCGATTGCAAAGCCAAGTCTTGCACCAGCAAGCGATCGACTTTTTGAAAAAGTGCCAACAACTAACAAATTGTCGTATTTTTTAGTTAAGTCTATAAGCGAAGATTTAGCAAAATCGGCGTACGCTTCGTCAACTAAAACGATATCCTTTTCGTGCGCTTTTATAATTTCTTCCATTTTTCCGTTTTCAACGAAAAGTCCCGTTTGTGCGTTTGGGTTTGCTAAAATTACGTTACCGTCAAACTTTTTGAATGCTTCTACGTCGAGATTGAAATCGTCTAAAAGCGGAATTATTTTTTCTTCCACTTCAAAAAGTTTAGCGTAAACCTTATAAAAACCGTAAGTAATGTCACAAAAAGCCGTCTTTTTACCTTTGCAGAACGCCAAAAAACTGAACGCAAGTATTTCGTCAGAGCCGTTTGCAAGTAGCACGCACGACTTATCAACGCCGTAAAATTCTGCGACTGCTTCAACCAAATTTTTGGCTTCAGGATCACAATAAAGTCGCAAATTCTCTAAAGTTTTTTCTGAAATTGCGTCTATTGCATTTTTCGAAACGGCATAAGGATTTTCGTTCGTATTTAGTTTTATATACTTTTTATCTTGCGGTTGTTCGCCGGGTGTATACGGCAAAATTCCATCAACCGTATTCGTGCAAAATCTACTCATTATTTTCTAACCTTTACGGAATTTGCGTGTGCTGTCAAGCCTTCGCTTTCAGCAAATCTTATTATATCGTCTGCACATTTTTTAAGTTCTGTTTCGTCGTATTTAATGTACTGAACAGTCTTTATAAAGTCTTCAACACCTAAGGCTGAGGCGTATTTTGCAGTACCACTCGTTGGAAGTGTGTGGTTAGTTCCTGCATAATAATCGCCTAGTGCCTCCGGCGTGTAATTTCCTAAAAATACCGAGCCTGCGTTTTCAATTTGACTGAATAATTTCATTGGATCTTCCGTGCAAATTTCAAGGTGTTCAGGCGCAAGTTCGTTAGAAACGTCAACGCACGACGTTAAATCGTCAACGATAATAATTTTTCCGTTGTTATCAATAGATTCTCGAGCAATTTCCTTTCTTTCAAGAGTATCTAGTTGAATTTCAACTTCTTCTTGAACGAGTTTTGCAAGTTTTTCGCTTGGTGTAATCAACACTGCAGTTGCCATTTTATCGTGCTCAGCCTGAGATAAAAGGTCGCTTGCGACAAACTTAGGATTTGCGCTATCGTCTGCGATAATCATAATTTCACTAGGTCCAGCGATCATATCAATATCGACCGTGCCAAAAACTTGCTTTTTCGCAGTTGCAACGAAAATGTTGCCAGGTCCTGTGATTTTATTTACTTTTTTAATACTTTCCGTACCGTAAGCAAGTGCAGCAACTGCTTGCGCGCCACCTACTTTATAAATTTCAGTAACGCCGGCAATGCGCGCAGCAACCAAAACTTCAGGTCTGATTTTGCCGTCAGCCTTTGGTGGAGAAACCATAACGATTTCCTTAACGCCTGCAATAAGTGCTGGGATTGCGTTCATTAAAACCGTCGACGGATAACTCGCAGTACCGCCAGGAACGTAAATTCCCACGCGAGATAGCGGAACGACTTTTTGACCGACAATTTTTCCACCGTCGTTAATTGCAAAGTCGCTTCTTAACTGCTTTTTGTGGAAATTTTTAATGTTTTCTGTGGCAGTTTTTAAAATTCTTTTATAGTCTTTATCTACAAGCGCGTCAGCCTCAGCCATTTCTTCAGCCGTTACTTTAAAACTGTCAAGCGCAGTTTTATCGAACTTTAAAGAATATTCTCTAAGCGCTTTATCTCCATTAACTCTTACGTTTTGAATAATTTCAGATACGGTTTTTTCAACTGCAAGGTTTTCAGTAGTTACCCTTGCAAAAATCTCTTTTAAATCTTCTTTTTTATAAATTCTAATCATTATTTATAACCCTTGAAAGCGTGTCCTTTATCGCGCAAATTTCTTTAAATTTAAATTTATAACTTGATTTATTAGCAATAAGACGGGTAGAAATTGACAAAATTTCTTCATAAACTTTAAGGTCGTTTTCCTTTAAAGTAGTACCCGTTTCAACGATATCAACGATAACGTCAGATAAATTGATAAGCGGAGCAAGTTCTATTGAGCCGTTAAGTTTAATAACTTCAATTTCTCTGTTTAATCCGTTATAGTATTTCTTTGCAATGTTAACGAATTTCGTTGCAACTCTTAAAGGTCTTGAAGTGTCTTGAATAAAGCCGTTTTTAGCGGCAACGCACATACGGCATTTACCCATTTTCAAGTCTAAAAGTTCGTAAACGTCCGACTCTTGTTCAAGTAGAATATCCTTTCCCACAACGCCAATATCCGCAGCGCCAAGTTCTACGTAGATTGGAACGTCGCTCGGCTTTACCCAAAAATACGTAACCCCACTATCTTCATTAGTAAAAACAAGTTTACGGTTATCTTTGGTAAATTCTGGGCAAGCATATCCGCTTTCTTCTAAAATTTTATATACTTTTTCGCCTAACCTACCCTTAGGTAGTGCAATATTAATCATTTTTCTTCTCCACTAAACAGCCGTTATCAAAAACAAAAAGTTTAAAAAACTTAAAGTCTTCTGGAATAGCCGTATCAACCCTAACGCTATAACCTTTTGCGATTAAGTCGTTGACCGCTTTAATCAATTCTTCAATGTTAGCATCTTCATTATAAAGCACCAAAATATCGGTTGACGGCACGTCGTTTTCAAGATATCTTTCTATCTCGCCTAAGTACACTGCAAAACCTATCGCACCGACCTTCTTACCAAACTTTTGCAAAAGTTTATCGTATCTACCACCGGATAGCACGGCTTTCGGTACGCCTTGAACGTATCCGTTAAAAATCAAGCCGTTATAGTAATCTGCATTTCCGTAGATAGAGAAGTTTACGTTAATTTTATCGCCACCGTCTTGCTTAGACAAAACGGATAAAACGGTTCTAAAATTATTAAGTGCGTCTGAAATTTTTTCAGAAATTGCAATATCTTTAACGAACGCGTCAAATTCTTTTTCGCCACCCGAAACCTTAATTAAAGCGCAAAATGCGTTAATTTTCTCTTCTGATATTCCCTTTTTAGTTGCATACGCTAAAAAGTCGTCGATATTTTTCGCTTTTAAAAACTCGTAAAGAACTGCCTTTTCGCTATCGCTTTGCTCGATTTCGTCAATTACCGCGCCGACTACCGCCATATCCGAAATATCAAGCACGTAGTCACTTCCAATACACTCAAGCGACTTTAGTGCAAGCGTAGTAATTTCTGCGTACGAATAAAGATTGATATTACCAATAAGTTCTACACCCGTTTGGTTAATTTCTTTATATTCTTTTGAGAATTCTCTATAAACCTTTTCGTTATAGAAAAGTTTTTCAGTGTTAGTTTTGCTCGCTTTAGTATTTTTAATGATAGAAAGCGTAACGTCAGGTCTTAGCGCAAGAAGTTTTCCGTCAAGCCCACTGAAAGTTATAATGTTTTTACTAAGCAAAAAGTCGCTGTAACTTAAGTACATTGAATATTCTTCAAAACTGCGCATTTTAAATTTGCGATAGCCGAATTTTTCGTAAACGGCTTCAAGTTTTAAAGAAATTTGCTCGTCTTTTTTAAGATTGTCTAATTTAATTTTCATCGTCTGAATCCTTTTTATCGCAATCAGGTTTAATAAACTTACGGTATCCACCGCTACCGTATGATAGCGAGCGGGAAATTCTTGATAAAGTCGCACTTGAAAGGTCAGTTTCTGCAATTATCTGAGTATAAGTCTTACCTTCTAAAAAAAGTTTTGCGCCGTAAGCACGCTGTGCCATCTGCTCCACTTCTTTAAAAGTGCATAAATCGGTAAAAAACGCCTTGCAATCTTCTACCGTTTCAAGCTTTAATATAGTTTCGTAAAGACTTTCAATTCTTGAATTTAAAATCTCTCTGTCGCCTTGCATAATTACCACCTTATCGGTTATTTTTTCTTATTATACTTTATCGCGCTAAAGAAGTAAAGTGTTTTTAACTAGTTTTTTAAAATTTATTCTGAATCTGTCGTTGCAACTTGTTTTTCGATTAAATTCTCTTGCACTTTTTCTTGATTTTTTCTCTTTTCGATATTTTCGCGAGCGATTTCAAGCATAAGTTTAATTCTGTTTTCTTGATTTACTTTAGTTGCAGACGGATCGTAGTCGATAGCAACTATATTTGCGTCGGGATAAACTGACTTAATTTTTTTCATAACCCCTTTACCGCAAATATGGTTAGGCAAGCAACCAAACGGCTGAGTACAAACGATATTTTCGTATCCAGTTTGAACGAGTTCAATCATTTCAGCAGTTAAAAGCCAGCCTTCGCCCATTTTCGTAGCGTGGGACAAAAATCCTTCGCTTAAAGTTAGCGTGTGAGAGAACTTTTGCATTGGCTCAAACTTAGTTTTTGAAACGGCGTCAATCATTACTCTTTCGTATTTTTCCATAAATTTAATTAAGAAAGAGCAAATTTTCGACTTAAGTTTTCCAATTTTATAGAACTTATAGTCAAAGACCATATTATGTAAATAATAGAACACGAAACCTAAAAGACCAGGAACGTTTACTTCTGCGCCTTGAGAAACTAAAAATTCTTCTAAGTGGTTGTTTCCAAGCGACGAATATTTTACGTAAATTTCACCTACTATTCCAACTTTCGGCTTTTCTTCGGACAAATCAAGTTCAAGTTTATCAAAACTTTCAGCAATTTGATATAGGTTTTTCTTTATATCCTTAAAAGAAAGACCTTTTTTCTTTTCAAATTGTTTTGATAAATTTTCAAACCAAATTTTCGCAAGATTATGCGCGTCGCCCTTATTTTTTTCGTAAGAACGCGTTTTATTGTATAAATACATAAGTTCGTCGCCGTAGATAATTGCAGCAACTAATTTTCTTATAAGAGATAGCGAAAGTTTGAAACTGCTTTCTTTTTCTAAACTTGATCCGTTTAATGAAAGCACTGGAACAAATCCAAACCCTGCTTTTTTTAATGCTTTTCTAAGTAGTGGTAAATAGTTTGACGCTCTACAACCGCCACCTGTTTGAGTTATAATTAAAACGACTTTATCAACGTCGTCTCTGTGCTTTAAAGCATCAATAAACTGACCGATTACAAGAAGAGCCGGAACGCAAGTGTCGTTATGTACGTGTTTTAAACCTTCTTCAACTACACTCGGACCGTAATTTTTCAACACTTCAACTTTATAACCGTCTTGAATAAGCACTGACTCGAAAAGTTGCATATGAAACTCAAGCATACTAGGAATAAGTATGGTGTGAGTTTTTTTCATTGATTTTTCAAAAATCGGGTGAGATAATCTATCGCTCAATGCTCTTCCTCCGTTTGTTTTAAAGTAGAAAATAGACTGCGTAGTCTAATTTTAACCGCGCCAAGGTTAGTTATTTCGTCAATTTTGATTTGAGTGTAAATTTTGCCTTTTTCTTCTAAAATTTCCTTGCACTCATCAGTAGTTACGGCGTCTAGCCCGCAACCGAACGAAACGAGTTGAATTAAGTTCATATCTTTTTGAGTAGTGCAATATTTAGCAGCGGCGTATAAGCGCGAGTGGTAAGTCCATTGGTTAAGTACGCCAACTTTAAACTTTTCCACAAGATGCGAAATTGATTCTTCGCTTATAACCGTAACGCCAAAGTCTGCGATCATTTTATCAATACCGTGGTTGACTTGCGCGTCAACGTGGTAAGGTCTGCCTGAAAGCACTACAATTTGTTGATTTAAACTTCTTGCGTTATTGATATAATCGCTTGCAACCGTTCTTAATTCTTGCAAGTAGCGATAATATTCTTTATACGCGCTATCCGACGCCTTTTTGATTTCTTTTTTAGTAATATTTAACTCGCCAAAATACTTTTGAATTAAGTCGTATATAAGTGGCAAGAAAATCTTTTGGTCGTCAATTCTGATAAAGTCGTCAATAAACTTTATTCCTTCAACTTTATTTACGCTGTTTCTGATCTGTTGTGGATAGTACGCAACGACTGGACAGTTAAAGTGATTGTCCCCTAAGTTTTCGTCAAAGTTATAACTTAAACACGGATAGAAAATGGTATTATATCCGTCGTCAATCAATTTTTCAATATGACCGTGAACGAGTTTTGCAGGATAGCAAACGGTATCTGACGGAATCGTGTATTGACCGAGCGCGTAGATTTTTTCGTTAGAAATTCCACTTGAAACGACTTTAAAGTCAAGTTCAGAAAAGAAAGTGTGCCAGAACGGATAAAGTTCGTAAAGATTTAATACGAGCGGAATAGCAATCGTACCGCGTTTTCCGTCTTTTTCTTTATAACTTAAAAGTTTATTTCGTATGTATTCGTAAATGTTGTTACCCTTTACCGTTTCAGTTTTTCCAAGCGGTTTTTCGCATTTGTTACCACTTATAAACTTTTTAGAGTTATTACCAAAACTGTTCACAGTAAGCAAGCAACCGTTATTACAACCTTTACAGTTAAAACTTGTAACTTCGTGTTTAAAATCAAGAAGTTGTTCTTTTGAAATAGTCGTCGACTTAGAAACTTTTAAGCTTTTAGCATATAGCGCAGCGCCGTAAGCACCCATAAGTCCTGATATGTTAGGACAAACGACTTCGGTGTTAAGTTCTCTTTCAAACGCGCGAAGCACCGCTTTATTGTGGAAAGTTCCGCCTTGAACGACTATGTTTTTACCTAAAGAGTCCTTGCTTGACGCCCTTATAACTTTATAAAGCGCGTTTTTAACGACTGATAAAGATAGCCCAGCAGAAATATTATCAATGGTCGCGCCGTCTTTTTGCGCCTGCTTTACTGACGAGTTCATAAATACGGTGCAGCGAGTACCTAAATCGACTGGCTTATCTGCAAAAAGCCCAAGGTTTGCAAACTCTTCTATCTCATAGCCTAAGGCGTTAGCAAAGGTTTGTAAGAACGAACCGCAACCCGACGAACACGCTTCGTTTAAGAATATGTTAGAAATTACGTTATTTTCAATTTTGAAGCATTTAATATCTTGTCCACCGATATCAATAACGAAGTCTACGTTAGGTCTGAATTTTTTAGCAGCTGTAAAGTGCGCCATAGTCTCAACAAGTCCACCGTCAAGCATAAAAGCGTTTTTAATAAGTTCTTCGCCGTAACCCGTGCTTGCAGACGCCGTAATTTTAAGGTTAGGATAATTTATATAAAGTTCTTCAAAAACTTTCTTTATAACTGAAACGGGATTTCCTTTGTTCGGTAAATACTTTTCATAGCGAACGTTTTCGTTCTCGTCGATAAGTACGAATTTTAACGTCGTCGAGCCGGAGTCTATGCCAAGATATAAATCTCCGTCGTAACCGTCAAGTGGTAGAGTTTCAACCCTTGATTTTGCGTGTCGAGCAATAAACTCTTTATATTCTGACTCGTTTTCAAAAAGTGGCTCGATAAAATTGTACGTACTCTCTTTGGAAAGTAAGCCTACTTTATTTAAAATATCGTCGATATCCACTGCTTTTTTAGCGCAATAGGCACTTCCAAGCGCAACGAAATACAACGAATTTTCAGGGTTTACACCCTTAGTTTTTAAAACGTCGTCAAACGCTTTTCTAAGTTCAGGAAAAAACGTAAGCGGTCCGCCAAGATACGCTACCTTTCCCTTAATTTCTCTACCTTGCGCTAAGCCACCTATCGTTTGATTTACCACTGCGTAGAAAATAGAAGTTGCTATATCTTCTTTTGACGCGCCTTGATTAAGAAGCGGTTGAACGTCAGTTTTAGCAAAAACGCCACAGCGCGACGCGATAGGATAAATTCTCTTATGCTTTTCAGAAAGAGCGTTCATTTCAGTAATATCAACGTTCAAAAGCGTTGCCATTTGGTCGATAAACGCACCCGTTCCGCCCGCGCAAGAGCCGTTCATTCTAACTTCTAACCCACCCGATAAAAAGAGAATTTTTGCGTCTTCTCCGCCAAGTTCGATTATGCAGTCGGTATCGGGAATTAAGTTATTTGCCGCAACGCGCGTTGCGTAAACTTCTTGAGTAAAAGGTATTCCAAGTTTTTCAGCTACGCCAAGTCCAGCCGAGCCAGATATTGACAAATACTCTTTTTCGCCGATTATATTTTCAGTTCTTAAAGTCTTTAAAGTATCTATAATGTGCGTTTGAATATGCGAAAAGTGGCGTTGATATTTGCTGTATATCAATTCGCCTTTTTCGTTTAGAACTACGCATTTTATCGTTGTCGAGCCTACGTCAAGTCCGATTTTAAGCATTTTTTGCTCCTTTAATCATTTTCTTCGTTATCTTTTCTTCTAGGAAACAGTTTGTCTGTAATTTTATCAAATACCAAGTTTATTTTTTCGGCGTATTTCATTGCAAGTATAAAAGTTACTAAAATCAAAACGCCAAGCACGGCAAAGACGATAAGACCCCAGCCCTTGAACGGAATAATTTCACCCGATAATAAAGTTAGCGTCGCGATAATGCTCGTAAATCTCGTTACGATTTGAATCAATATAAAATCAAACCACCTTATCGGCAAAATCCCCGCAACCGAGCAGAGTAAATCGTCTGGGAAAAACGGCAGAAAAAACATAAAAAAGAGCAATACTTTTTCTCTGCCTTTAAGTTTTTCAATCAAGTAATCAACGTCAGACTTTTTTCCAACTACCCAGTTCACAAAAGGTCTACCCACGACTTTTCCAAGCCAGAACGCAACGATTGAACCTATGAACATACCTATATACGAGTATAGTAACGCTTGCCAAAAACCAAAAAGATAGTTGCCTACTAAAATCGTCACACTACCAGGAATTGGCACGAAAGTCACTTGCAAAAAGGATACGAGAATAAATATAAGTGGCGCAAGCGCACCTTTATTTTCAATAAATTCTCTAAGCTTTTCTTGCGATATCTTCGTCCAGCCTAATAGGTAAAATATAAGGTATATTACACCTAAGACTAAAAGCATTTTTAAGCCCGCTTTTAGGCATATTATTAAAATGTCTTTTCTACTTCTCTGTTCCATAATAACTAAGTTTTATTATATATAATAAACTTATATCAATTTATTATAACAAATTCGACTTAAACCGTCAATTAAATCTATTTTCAATTACGCTATATCTTGATTATTTCTTTAATTTTTCACACGCATATTAAAAAGCCGATTGAATAATTAAATTCAATCGACTTAAAATCATTTATTTTTTAGCAATTACAATCGGTTGATAAAAGCCCGTATCTTTTGGAAATAGCCACGAAACCATGCTACAACCGTTTAAAAGAAGTAAGTTTGTCAATAGTTCTCTACGAATTGCCCAATACTTACACTCAAACTTGCTGATTTGCAAAGTATTTTCGTCGTCAATAATATATTGAACGAGTTTATATTTGTCATCTTCCCAATCCCACGTTTGAAAAGAGACTCTTTTACCGTTTTGAGTTTTATGAATATACGGCGGAGAATACGGTGGTTTATCTATAAGTAAGGCGTCGTAATCTCTGATACTTGCAACAAAAATACCACCTTTTTCAATTTGGCTAGTTATACTTTTTACGGCACTTTCTAACGCACTTAAAGTTAGCATATGCGGTAAAGCGTTATCCATAGCAATAATGATATCAAACTTTTCAGAAAAAGATTTTGATAAAGCGCAAAAATCCGCTTGTTTAAAGCAAATTTTTACGTTACTTTCTTTAGCGCGGACTTTTGCTTCTTTAACTTCACCTTCGCTTATATCCGAGCAAGTTACGTCGTAACCAATTTCCGCCAGCCCAATCGCTTGAGTACCTATCCCACACGCACAGTCTAAAATTTTAGCGTTTTTATCAAAGCCGTTATCTTTAAAAATCTTATCTAAAATTTCAGCCTGCTTGCGCGTAGTTGATTTCCAGTCAAGAAAAAGTTTATCGTACTGCGACGCCAGACTATCATAAAAAGTTTGTATAATATCCATGTTAGTGTCTCTTTATTTCTTTTCGTTTGCGTTCTTTTTTGCTGTATTTATAGATGCAATTAATATTCTGCGAATAGTTCCGCATTGATTATACAACTCTTTGTATATTTCTTGTTGAATTAAATCGCATTTTACAAACAATTCAAGCCAATATTCCGTTTCGTAACACTCTTTTAATGCTATTTGCAATTTTGCTACAAAATCCGTTGTGCCATGCGCGTAATTGGCTTCGTGTATATTAGCACCAATGGATGTAGTGGAGCGCTCTAACTGATTAACAAGTGAATAATGTCCTTTTAAATTGTTGCACAATTTTACAATTTTTACAGCAAATTCTAAAGATAATTCTCGAAGTTTTGATTCAGCCATAAAATCTCCTTTTTAGTGAAATATTCGGCACTACCGAATGTGAAATAATGTATAAATACATTGTGAAATATTGCTTTCGCAATGTGAAATAAAATAAATCTTCACGCCGAAGGCATTTCACTTGCCAAAGGCAAATTTCACGCACGAAGTGTATTTCACAAATCGTGCAACGATTTATTTCGTTGAAAAACCCACACAACGATTATCGTTGTGTGGGTTTTTCTGGTGCCGCTGGCCGGACTTGAACCGGCACGGCTGTTACACCGAGGGATTTTAAGTCCCTTGCGTCTGCCTATTCCGCCACAGCGGCACTTATTGGAGGCGCCACCCGGATTTGAACCGGGGAATAAAGGTTTTGCAGACCTTGGCCTTACCACTTGGCTATGGCGCCATAATTTGCTTTCGTGGATAATTACGGAATAATCCGCGCCTTGTCTTTATAAAAAAAAATGGAGCGGGAAACGAGATTCGAACTCGCGACATTCGCCTTGGCAAGGCGACGCTCTACCACTGAGCCATTCCCGCATATCCATTTTTCTTATTGGTGGGAACAACAGGGCTCGAACCTGTGACCCCCTGCTTGTAAGGCAGATGCTCTCCCAACTGAGCTATGCTCCCAAAAGCACTTTCGTTCAAGTGCCCTATTAATATATCAAATAATTTTAGTCTTGGCAAGCGTTTTTCACTGTTTTTTTTAATTTTTTTAAAATATTTTTTATTTTTTTATTTCTATCATTTTTCCGTTCAAATAATGCAAAAAATCACCCTTTTTGAAACGCAATTCGATACTAAAAGACGAAAGGCATAATTCTTTCACCCCTAAACTTCGGCTAAGTTTGTCGTTACCGTATTTACCGTCACCTAAAACGAAATGACCAATTTTTGCCATTTGCGCACGAATTTGGTGCGTTCTTCCCGTTAAAAGATTTATTTTAACTTTAGAAAAATTATCATATCTTTTAATAACGGTATACTCAAGTTCTGCTTTTAACGAATTTTTAATTTGTTTATCAAAAAGCGTAACAACGCCCTTTTCTTCGTCTTTTAGAAGATAATGCGTAAGTTTGTCACTATCTTTTTCTAAAGCGCCGTAAACGGTAGCGATATAAGTTTTTGAAAACTCTTTTTTCTTAAAGCCGTTTAAAATGCTTTGGTAAGCGTTTTCATTTAACGAAAAAATCATAACGCCGTCGGTATTTCTATCGAGCCTATGGCAAAAATAAAGACTCTCAAACTGAGATTTTAAACTTTCATAAAACTTTTCGCTGGTTATGCCTTTTGGCTTATAGCACGCTAAAACGTAGTCGTCTTGATATAAAATTTCAATGTCAAGTTTAATGCTTTCGCCGTCAAAATAAACGACGACTTCATCACCTGAAAAAATCGTTTGGTCGCGACTTATTCTTTTTCCGTTTACTTTGATATCTTTATTTCTAAAAAGTTTTTGTAAGCGCGAAAAAGAAAGACTACCCGCGTACTCGTCAAGTAGCATTTTTGAAAGTTTTTCTTCTTTTTTTGCGACGAATTTTTTCATAAAGTAATTTATATCCTAAAAGTGCTATTACCGTTATAAAAACGATAATTTTAAACACTAAACTTATTAATAAAAAATATGTAAGGTAGCAAAGCGCAAGTGCAACTAAAAACTGAAAAATTGCAATTTTTAAAGCAAATTTTAGCCCAAATTCTATGCGATAACTCTCAAGTGCGACAACGCAAGGCGTATAAAACATTATAAATATAATAACTGAAATAGTTTGCGGTAAATTAAGCCCAACACCCGATTTTGTAAGCAATGAAAGCGTTGATATTATGCTTTCTTTTGCAAATACGCCAGCAAGTAGCGAAGTTGATAATTCCCACGAATTTACGCCTATTGGCAAAAATAAAAACTTGATTTTCTTACCTAAAAACGCCAAAATACTTTTATCTATTTCGCTTTCAGTTAAATATTCAAAATTTACAGATACGCTTTTTAAAAGATACACCGTAATTGAAACGAGTGTTACCACCGTACCGAGTTTTATTATAAACTCTTTCAGACTTTTTTTCAAGGGTTTTGCACACTTTTTTAGCGTAATTTTTCTAAGCGGTGGCACAAGTAAAAGCATAGGAACGCTATTTTTTGATTTTATTATTTTATCTATCCATAAATATATAGTACAAAACAGCACGCTTAAAAGATAGCATAAAAACAACGCTAAATACGTAAATTTCCCAAAAATTAGATTTAAAAAATAAACGATTACAGGAACTTTTGCCGAGCATATTATAAACGAAAGCGCTTTAGCAGTTCTTTCTTTTATAGAATTATTTTCTGCTACCGAAGATAGTTTAACTGAAATAGCACTGCACCCAAACCCCATTAAAATTGTGAATATTGCCCTGCCGTTTAGCCCAATTTTTGACAAAAAACTATCCGTTAAAAAGGATATTCTTGCAATGACGCCACTTTGTTCAAGCCAAATTAAGAAAAACTGTAAAACGGCAATTTGCGGAATAAACACAAGCACGCTACCGACTGCTGATATTATTCCGTCAAGCACTAAATTTGACAAAAATTCGTTTACCGAAAATCTTTTAAAAACATCGCCTATAAAAGACTGTAAAAAACCTATTCCGTAATCTATAATTTTTGCACATATTCCGCCTATCCCAGCCCGACCGAACGCAAGATAAAATATCGCTAAAACCATTGCTAAATAAAGAAAAATTGCGATTTTAGGGTTTAGCAAAATCTTATCAATTTTTGAAAGTTTTAACTCTTTTATCTCAACTGCTTTAATTGCGTTTTCTTGGTCTATTTTAACTTTTTCATACCGCTTATTTTTAATAGCAAAAATAACGTCTTTTACGCTTTTGTCGTCTATTGCATCGCCGAAAATCACATATCGTGAAATAGACTTTTTTATAAGATTTTTATCTATTTTTCCACCGCTTTTATAAAACTCGTTACAAAAATTAAAAAAAATTAGCATAGGTTTATTAAGAGATGCTAATTCTTTAGTAAGTTTTAAAGCGTTTTTAATATTAGATATTTCAATTACGTTTAAAATTAAGTCGTAATCGCCTTTTTGCAAAAAGTCTTTTGACCTTTCTTCTTCGATAGAATAAGTCGAAAGCGACTCTAAGCCTGATAGGTCGAAAATTTCCACGCTACTATCGCCGTACAAGGCTTTAGAGCGCGTTTCAACCGTAACGCCGTGCCAATTACCCGTTTTCTCGCTACTTTTCGTTAAAGCGTTATATAGCGTCGTTTTTCCGCTGTTTGAATTTCCTACAATGGCTACACGCATTTAACTTCTACCCCGTCGGTTACGGCTTTACCAAGCGCAAGCATTTTACCTGAAACGATAACCAAAACCGAGCCAAACGAATTTTTTGCAACCGAAACTTTTTCGCCAACCGAAAAGCCTAGTAATTCAAGTCGCTTTTTTGTGATATTTTCCGCATCTATTTTTAAAATTTCAATATTTTGCCCGTCTTTGCAGTCTGATAGTAACATATAATATATCCTTTCCGTTTATTGGATAATTATATTCATAAAAGCAACAAAAAAGCACCTTTTTTGAAAAGGTGCTTTAAATTTTTTAATTATTTGCGATTTTTAACTTCGAGTTCAACGCTGTAATCTTTTGGCTTAATGCAGATAAGAACGATTAGGCCAACCAAGCATAAAAGCGCAACGCTTAAAGAAATTACAGAAACGAGATTGTTTTTAACGAATTCTTTTTCGATAGAAACAGTCGTGTATTCTCTTTGAACGGAAATCGCTCTCGACATTGCTTGTTCACTCATATTAGCAGAGTCAACTGCGCGAACTACAACGTAGTAGTAACCTTTTTTGTCAGGAGTGAAAGAAACTTCGTTTTTATCGAAAAGTTCTTTAGTTACGTCAACGGTTGTAGAGTGAGCAAGAACTGCGTTCATATAAGCCGTGTCGTTTTCGTAAGATTCGTCGTCTTTATCGAAAAGTTCTTCGCTGTAATATAAAGTATATTCAGATTGATAATCTTCAGCGTCGATTGTAAAACTGTTTACAGTGTATTCAAGGTTTAAAAATCCTGCTTCAGACGCAGATACTGTGATAACTGGCGCGGTAATTTCTTCTACGGTGAAAGTGTAGATAGGAATTATAACGTCGCCTTCTCTGTTACCGTCGCTATCTTTTTTGTACCAACCACCAGGTCCTTCAACTAAATCTTCGGTAGATACTTTGTTATTGCACTCGTCGGTAACGAGAACGTAGAAACTGTAAGTGCCTGCTTTTGATAAAGTAAATTTAGAAGAAGTAGTGTTTGTGTATGAAGAAGATTGCGAATTTGAATAGTAGTAGTTTTTAGTAAGTGCAGAGTATGGGAAATACTTAGAAACTACGACTTTTTCTAAAGCAGTCATAACGCCTGCGTTAGTGAATGAGAACGAATCGCCTACTTTCAAAGTCTTAGCGTGGTCGTCAACGGCAGTTTGAACTGCGCCGATTAAATCTGCATTAGTGTTATAAGAGATAGAAGTTTCGTCAATCGACTTAGAAGAAACAACGGTCACCTTAAAACTTGCTTCGAGCGTAGTTTCACCAGTGTAAACGTCAAAACTGTAAACGCCTTCTCTCTTAAATTCAATGGTTGAGCCAGCAGTTTCGAAAGACGAACCGTTTACGTTAGTGTCGCCTTCTGTAACAGGCGTACCGTCACTCAACTCTGAAAGTCTGTACTTTACGGTTTTTCCGTTAGTGGTTTCAAAACCGGCATCTTTTAAAATGTACGATAGGTCGTAACTGTAACCTGCGATCTTGTCGATATCAGAAGTTACAACGTCTGCCTTAGCTATATTTGCTTGCTTAGGGAAAAATCCGATTAAGACTACCGCAAGCATTAGTATTGCAAGAGTTAAAAATCTTTTGCTTTTCATATATCAAAAACTCCATAGTGTGCTTTCAAGTAAAAAATTATAGCATTTTACATTAGCACATACATAATCTATTAGATTTTACTATGATTAACGACTTTTGTCAATCTATTAATTGAAAATAAAAGGAAAAATTTTTAAATTTATATAAATTTATCCGATTTTTTTATTATTTTCTAATTAAAAACGCATTGCTTCGTCAATATCGAAGTATTTCCAAGGCAAATTGTCTTTTGGTGGCTCGATTTTAAAAACAAGTCTTTCTTTTGAAACGGGATGAGTAAACGCTAAGGTCGTTGCCCAAAGCGCAATGTTTCCTTTTTTTGCATTTTCACCGCCGTATCTCATATCGCCGTAAACTGGTGTTTGATTGTGACTCATTTGTACGCGAATTTGATGCGTTCTTCCCGTATGAAGAGTAACGAGCGCTAAAGACAAATCGTTCTTTTCTTCAACGATTACGTAGTCGAGTTCGCAATATTTAGCCCCTTCAACGGTCTGTGGACAAACGTAAACGACGTTGTTTATCGGGTTCTTTTTCACCCAGTCGCATAGCACTGCTCGTTTTTCTTTTGGCGAGCCAACGAGTACCGTGTAATACTTTTTCTCAAAGTCCCCACTTCTCATCTGCTCGGAAAGTCTTGACGCTGCCTTTGAACTTTTAGCGTATACCATAACGCCGCCGGTTACCCTATCAAGACGGTGAACAAGTCCAACGTAAACGTTTCCAGGCTTGTTTTCTTTTTCTTTAATATGTTCTTTGATAACCGTAAGCAAGTCTTTATCTTTTGACGAATCTTCACAGCACGGAATATTTTGTGGCTTAAAAACCACGATAATATGGTTATCTTCGTGTAAAATAATCAAATCGTCTTTAGTCATTGATAAATATCCCCCCAGCACCGCACGGCAAAGAAATACCTTCTTCGGTAGGAAGCCCTATCTCGTAAGACTCTATTCTGCCGTCGTATTTTTTCTTTAAGGTAAGTGCTAAAATATTGTTTAAAACTTGCGGTTGCAAGCCCGTAGTGTAACTGTTTATAAGGAAAAATAGCGGATTGTCGCTTAAAACTTCGCTACAAAGAGTAACGAGATCGTAAAGTTGATTTTCAATCTTCCACATTTCACCGTTAGGACCGCGACCGTAGCTTGGTGGGTCCATAATTATAGCGTCGTAGCGTCTACCGCGTCTGATTTCGCGTTGAACAAACTTTTTACAATCGTCAATAATAAAGCGAACGTTAGCCTTTTCTAAGCCAGATAATCTAATATTCTCGCCCGCGCGTTCAACCATACCTTTACTTGCGTCGACGTGGCAAACGGAAGCACCTGCTGCCGCACAAGCAACCGTCGCACCACCAGTGTAAGCAAAAAGATTTAACACCGAAATTGGTCTGTTCGCGCCCTTAATAAGCGCCATACATTTTTCCCAATTTGCCGCTTGTTCAGGAAATAGCCCCGTATGCTTAAAACCCATAGGCTTTATTTTAAATTTTAAATTGCCGTAAGAAACTATCCACTCGCTTGGCATTTTTTTGATGTAATCCCAAGCACCGCCACCTTTCTCGCTACGGATATAGCGAGCAGATAGGTCGGGATGAGAAGATAAGTCAAACTGAGATTTCCAGATAACTTGTGGATCTGGTCTTAATAAAACCACGTCTTTCCATCTTTCGAGTTTATACCCATCCCCTGTTGCTATAATAGAATAGTCCTTCCATTTATCTGCTACTAACATTTATACCTTTTGGGGCGGTTATTAAAAACCGCCCATTTTAAATTAAATTTTTTCAACACCCATTTTGCAAGATTCGCCGTTTATGTCAAATTCTTTTGTAAAGCCCTTAGGCTCGCAAACGGAAATACTGTCGCAAAGAACGGAATATTTGATTTTATCTTCGTTAGAAGAAATAATATTTAATAGTTTTTCGCTTGCCGAAACAGTGATATTGATGCGGTCGGTAACTTCAAAGCCTGCATCTTTTCTCATACCTTGAACGCGAGAAACGATTTCACGAACGAAACCTTCTTCAATAAGAGCGTCAGTTAAATTTACGTCAAGAACTACCGTCATGCCGTTTTCACTAGCGGAAACGAAACCTTCTTTACTTTCACTTGAAATGAGTAAATCGTTTTCAGTAAACTCAATCTTTTCACCGCCAAGCACAACTTCGTAAACGCCGTTAATCTTAACTTTTGCCACCACGTCATTTGCATCACAAGAATCTAAAAATCCGCGAATTAAGCCGAGTTTAGAACCGTACTTAGGACCTAAAGTCTTAAGTTGTGGTTTTAGTTTATAGTTGATATATTCAGACGAATTATTCAAGATTTCAATTTCTTTAACGTTCAATTCTTCTTTTGCAATTTCAACTAAATCGTCAGAAAGGACTACTTCCTTACCGCCTGAGAAGAATAATTTTGCAAGCGGTTGACGGTTTTTGATGTTAGAAGAATTTCTTGCCGCTCTACCTAAGACGACGACGTTCATAAGTTCTTCCATTTGTGCTTCTAAATTTTCGTCGATTAGACTTTCGTCAGCACTTGGGAACTCGCATAAATGAACGGAAATTGGCGCGTCAGGGAAAAACTCAGGTACTAAGTTTCTATAAATATTTTCTGCAATAAACGGCGTATAAGGCGCGGTAATTTTTGCAAAAGTAGTTAAAACCGTGTATAAAGTGGTGTATGCTGAAATTTTGTCTTCAGTCATTTCACTTCCCCAGAATCTTTCACGAGAACGGCGAATATACCAGTTAGAAAGATCGTCAACGAACGATTGCATAAGTCTTGAACTTTCAAAAATTTGATAGTTATCAAGCATTTTTTCAACGCTTTTAATCAGTGAATTAAGTTTTGAAAGCACCCACTTATCAATTACGCTTAACTTACAATCTTTAAGCGAATATTTTGACGGATCGTATTTATCAATGTCAGCGTAGAGAACGAAGAAAGCGTATGCGTTCCATAAAGTTCCCATGTACTTTCCTTGACACTCGCTAACTGCCTTTTCATAGAATCTTGAAGGAAGCCAAGGCGCGCTTGAAGTGTAGAAATACCATCTAACGGCATCGGCACCTTGCTTATCTAGGATAGTCCAAGGATCTACGACGTTACCGATATGCTTACTCATTTTTAAGCCTTTTTCATCGTTTACGTGACCTAAAACTATACAGTTTTTGAAAGACGACTTGCCAAACAGTAAGGTTGAAATGGTTAAAAGCACGTAGAACCAACCACGAGTTTGGTCGATTGCTTCACTGATAAAGTCTGCCGGGAAATGCTTTTCGAAAAGTTCTTTATTTTCAAACGGATAGTGATATTGAGCAAAAGGCATTGAGCCAGAGTCAAACCAGCAGTCAATAACTTCTTTTACCCTTCTCATCTTCTTACCGCACTTAGGGCAAGTAAATTCGCAGTCGTCAATATACGGACGGTGTAGTTCGATATCCCCTTCAACACCGCACAATTCTTTAAGTTCTTGCTTTGAGCCGATTACGTGGAAATGACCGCACTCGCATTCCCAAACAGGAAGTGGCGTACCCCAATATCTTTCACGCGACAAACCCCAGTCAACTACGTTTTCTAAGAAGTTGCCCATTCTACCGCTTTTGATCGTTTCAGGCATCCAGTTGACTGAATTGTTTGATGCGATAAGTTCGTCTTTAATTGCGGTCGTTTTTACAAACCAACTTTGACGAGCGTAGTATAAAAGCGGAGTATTACAACGCCAGCAGTGTGGATAAGAGTGTTCGTAAAGCATGTCTTTAAATAAAAGTCCACGCTCGTTAAGTTCGCGAATAATGTGTTTATCTGCATCTTTAACGAACATACCCTTGTAAAGAGTAACTTCGTCTTTAAATTTACCGCCGTCGTCTACCATTTGAACGAACGGTAAATTGTATTTTCTACCAACGTTAGCGTCGTCAACACCGAACGCAGGCGCAATATGAACGATACCCGTACCGTCAGTTAAAGTTACGTAGTCGTCGTTTACGATATAGAACGCCTTTTCACGGAAAGAGCCAACTGCAAAGTCGTAAAGCGGTTCGTATTCAACGCCTTCGTAAAAACTACCTTTATTTACAGAGATAGTTTCGTATTCTTCAAATAGACTTGGGACTAATGCTTGAGCCAAAATATAATTTTCGCCGTTTGCTTTAATTTCTACGTAGTCTTCGTTTGCGTTCATACAGAGTGCAACGTTAGAAGGTAGTGTCCAAGGCGTAGTCGTCCAAGCAAGGAAATATTTATTTTCTTCGCCTTTTACTTTAAATTTAACGAAAACCGACTTTTCTTTAACGTCTTTATAGCCTTGCGCTACTTCGTGGCTTGCAAGCGCAGTTCCGCAACGTGGGCAGTAAGGTACGATTTTATAACCTTTGTAAAGTAAGCCTTTTTTGTGAATTTCTTTTAAAGCCCACCAAACAGATTCGATATAGTCGTCGTGATAAGTTACGTAAGGATTGTCCATATCAACCCAGTAACCTAAACGGTCACTCATATTCTTCCACTCGGTAGTGTATTTCCAAACGGACTTTTTACACTCGCCTATAAAAGGCTCGATACCATATTTTTCAATATCTTGCTTGCCGTCAAGACCGAGTTTTTTCTCGATTTCAAGTTCAACCGGAAGACCGTGAGTATCCCAGCCCGCCTTTCTTAAAACGTGCATGCCTTTCATAGTTTTATATCTTGGAATTATATCTTTCATAACACGTGTTAAAACGTGTCCGATATGCGGTTTTCCGTTGGCTGTTGGCGGACCGTCGTAGAAAGTAAATTCCTCTCCGCCTTCCGTTTGAGCCATACTCTTTTCAAAAATCTTGTTCTCGTTCCAAAACTCGATTACTTCTTTCTCTCTGTCAAGAAAGTTTAACGTCGTGTCAACTTTTTTATACATAATCTCTCCTTAAACAATCGGAAATTTATTAACAAAAATAAAAATAAACCGCCCCTGAAAACTCAGAGACGGAATTTTACCGCGGTACCACTCTGCTTCGCAAAAAGATTTTGCGCGCTTATTTTGGCTTTTACGTAAAGCATACGGTCACCTATTTCGCCCGCGAAAAATCGCCACGCTTTCAGCAACGGTCTCACGAAAGGATAACAGTATTTCGGTGTACGGACAGGCTCTCACCACCCCTATCTCGCTTTTAGCGCGCCTTGAAATCTGCCTTGTTTTCGGTCAATAACCCTAAATTTATTATAATTTTAACAAATTTTGCAATTTATGTAAAGCGTTTTATTTATAAAAGGCGTAAAAACGGTTGATTTTTTTGCGTTTATATTATAAAATATTTCTACTGTGCTAGGCGGGGAGCTAGCGGTGCCCTTTTCCTGCAATCCGCTACAGCAGGGCTGAAGGTCCTTCGAGGCTTAAGGTATGGTTGGCCGGTCTACGCAAGGAGCGTTGATATTAGGGTCTTATGCAACGGACTATTGTGAACCGTGTCAGGATAGGAATATAGCAGCACTAAGCAACCGGTTCCGTGTGCCATAAGGTAACTTTAAAGGAGCCACCTACGCAGATTTCGCTTCGGTATCTTCTGTCGACAAGGAAAGCACAGTACTTTAAAAAATTACGGCTGATGCAAGTTTTGCATCAGCCGATTTTTTGTTTTCTATTTTACGATTTTGTCGTAAACGGCGCGAATTGCCGAGTTGAAATCATTATTAGAAACGCCAACGATAATAGAAAGTTCTTGCGTGTCTTGAGCGATTGCTTTAATGTTGATTTTTGCTTCGCCGAACACTGCAAAAATCTTACCACTAGTACCTGGTTTAAGTGCCATATTTCTGCCAACTACCGCAACAAGTGCGATATCGTCGTCAAACTTAACTTTTTCAATAAGTTCAGATGCTTTTATGTCGTTAATAACTTCGTATAAGCATTTTTCGATTGATGCTTTTTCGATAATTAACGAGAAAGAGTCGATACTTGCAGAAATTTGTTCAACGTCTAAGTGATATTTTTTGATAACTTTTAAAGTGTCTAAAATTGCGTTGATTTTCTTAACGCCCCTATTTTCAAAAACTATTAAAGAAACGAAGCCTTTTTTACCGGAAATACCAGTGATAATATCGCCTTTATCCAAGCAATCTTTAGTAATTAAAGTGCCTTCGTCTTGCGGACGGTTAGTGTTTAAAATCTTGATAGGAATATTCATTTCCGTAATAGGGAAAATAGTTTCTTCGTGTAAAACCTTTGCGCCCATATACGAAAGTTCGCGAAGTTCGTCGTAACTTATTTCGTTAATTCTCTTAGGATTTTCTACAAGTCTCGGATCAGCCATTAAAATACCTGAAACGTCAGTCCAGTTTTCGTAAAGTTCAGCCTTGATTCCACGCGCTAAAAGCGAGCCTGTAATATCACTTCCCCCACGAGAGAAAAGTTTGATTTGACCGCTTGGGTATGCGCCGTAAAAACCAGGAACTACAATGCCTTTTCCCTTGAAAGTTTTTGAAATTGCTTCGTCGGTTTTTTCTTGGTCAATCGTGCCGTTATAGTCAAAATAGAATAAGTCTTTTGCGTCAACGAATTCAAAACCTAAATAGTCAGCCATAAGTTTAGCACATAAATATTCGCCACGGCTAACGATAAATTCTTCGTTGCAATCAACCTTTATAATCTTTTCAATTTCATCAAATTCCTTTTCAATATCGACTTTTAAGCCAAGCTCGTTTCTAATACCTATGTAGCGTTCTTTAATTTGATCCAAAATAGGATTATAGTCAACGCCGTATTGAATATGAGCCTTTAAAAGATACAATAAATCTGTAATTTTAGCATCTGACGATTGGCGTTTACCAAGCGCAGAAACGACTACGATTTTGCGTTTTTTATCACTTTCAACAATTTGTTTGATTTTTCCGAACATTTCGCTCGACGCTACTGACGAGCCACCAAATTTTACTACTTTAAACATATATTTTTTCCTTCTTAGTCTTATTAATCTTTATAAATCATTGCATAGAAATCGTAGTTTCCGCCACGAATTTCGCCAGTTTTTACACCTTCTAACAACTTAACTTCGCCATCTTTTTCAACGTATGCGTCAACGATTTTGTCTTCAAAACCGACGTGGCGTTTTTTGATGTTGTTAAAGAACATTTTTTGTCCTTTGTCTCTGATAACCGTAAGATCTGAAACGATTGCAGTCGCAGTTGGCAATCTTCCTGCGCCTTTTCCGATAAAGGTTAGCGCGTCGTTCGGGTCCATATCAAACTTAACGAAGTTAGTTTCGTAATTAATGTTAGCAAAAACGGCGTCGTTTTTAAATAAAACTGGTTCAACCCCGAGTTCAATACCGCAACTCGTACGGTTTGTAAAGCATACGAATTTCAAAGTGTAGCCGTTATTATTGACGATATCAATAAACTTTTTAGAAACCTTAGTTATACCAAAGGTATAAATATCGTCAACAGAAATTTCTTGCTTGAACGCGAGCATAGAAATTATGGCTATTTTTCTAACCATATCGTGCCCTTCTACGTCAGCGGTTGGGTTTGCTTCTGCAAAGCCGAGTTTTTGCGCGCCTTTTAACGCTTCGTCATAACTTAAACCGTCTTTTTGCATCTTGGTTAAAATATAGTTAGTCGTACCGTTTAGTATACCCATAATCGACTTAGATCTGTTAATTTGAGACAAGTTCGAAAGAGTTTTAATAAACGGAATACCACCGCCAACTGACGCTTCGTATAATAAATATACGCCCTTTTGGTCTGCTAAATCACTGAGTTCTTTAAGGTGGTACGCAATAAGTTCTTTGTTTGCGGTAACAACGTTTTTACCAAGTTCAAGAGCACGGCGCACGCAAGTGTAACTAAAGCCCCTGCCACCCATCGTTTCAACTACGGTATCAATGCTTTCATCAAGCATAATATCGTCGACGTTATCGGTGTAATATTCGATAAGTTCAGGAACGAATTTTTCTTTTTTATCTAAAATTTTGGCTAATTCCATACCGCTGACGCCGTTAAGTAGTATATCAACTACTCCACGACCGATAGTTCCACAGCCTAAAACAGCAACTTTCATAAGTATCTCCTTTTAGCAAATTATTCTACTGCTATAATGTTTGCACTACGAACGTTTTCAACAGTCTTTAACTCTTTGACAAGTTCGTTTATATCTTTTTCAGAGTCGGAAACGTCTATTGCCATAGTGATATACGCGCTATCTTTTATCGGCATATCTTGGTTTATGGTAATAACGTTTGCGCCAAAGTTGTAAATTATTGACAAAATATTGCTTAAAACGCCCATTTTATCGGCGGTTTTTACACCGACAATCGCTTTTTTACCGTAGTTTTTAGACGGTGAAAAAATGTTGTCTTTATATTTATAAAAAGTCGAACGGCTAATCCCGAGCATACGGCAAGCGTCGCTTACGCTCATTTTCTCGTCTTCAACCAAACTTTTAGCCTTTAAAACCGTTTCAAAATAATCGGGCAAAATGGACTTGTGAATAATTAAATAGTCTTGATTCATAACTCACCACCAAAATACGGCTTCACCGAACGGATAGTCCATTTATTCTTAGTTTTTAGCTGGCTAAGAGCCTTTTCACACTCGTCATTATCAGAAATAACGAGCATAGTCGCACCCGAGCCACTTATTACTGCAACACCGCCAAAACTCTCTGCGGTAGACCTTATCAACTCGCCTTCGTCGATAAGTTTAATTCTGTACGGCTCGTGAATATTGTCTTTTACAAGTTTTCTTATAAGCGCGATATCGCCTTTTTCAAATGCGTACGGCATATTAACTATATGCGACATATTTTCTACTGCTTTTTTAACTTCAATCGTTTTTGGCAAAACCTGTCTTGCCATTTCTGTTGACACGAAAAAATCAGGGTAACACACGGTAAATTTAAGTTTATCTGAAACGCCGTAACTTATCGCGCTGTATCCGTTTTCGTCTTTAAAACAAGCAGTCAAACCGCCGTAAATAACCGCAGAAACGTTATCTGCGTGCCCGTCGATTTGACTTGCGATAGTAAGCATTTCTTCTTTTGATAAAATACCGCCCATCATCTTGTTTGCGCCCATAATTCCAGCGACGGCACACGCTGCGCTACTACCTAAACCACCTGCACGCGGAATATTGCGCTCTTGTTCGCAAATTTCAACCTTTACGGGGATTTTTCCAGCGTATTCGTATGCTTTAAGGTAACTTGAAAGCACTAAATTTTTATTGATATCTAAATAGCGCGGAGCAAATCCTTTTAACGAAAACTCGTCGTTTTCCTTAAAAGAATATACGTTGAATAAATCAAACGAAAGCCCTAAAACGTCAAAGCCACAACCAACGTTTGCACTCGTTGCCGAAACTTTTACTTTAAACATTTTTATCACCAGACAATTTTCTCAAATTGTATTCTGCTTTATCTTTTTCCCAAACTACGCGGTCAAACTTGAAATTTTCAAGGCGTTTAATTCCTTGCGGTGCAACGGTATTGGTTGCCTTTTCAATTATAGAAATAGTTTCGAAAATATCTTTTCCCCTTTCAAGTTTTAAACTGTCGCAAACAGGTTCTGGGAACTTATACGGGCTTGCAGTAGATACGACTACGCATTGCAATCCGTCGTTTACTTCATTTTGATATTTAATGGTTGCCCCGAGCGCAACAGCCGTGTGCGGGTCGATTAAGTAGTTATCTTTTTCAAACTCGCCACGAATAACTTCTTCGGTTTTAACGTCGTCAAGACTGTACGCAACGAACTTGTTAAGTTCTTTTTTCAAACTTTCAGGAATTTCGTACTTACCTTTTACGGCTAAGTCGTTCATAAGTTTATCAATCAACTCGAAGTCGCCACCTGAGGCAAGATATAAAAGTCTTTCAAGGTTAGAAGAAACCAAAATATCCATTGACGGAGAAATCGTTTTGAAAAATTCTCTCTTTCTGTCGTAAACGCCTGTATTGAAGAAATCGGTCAAAACGTCGTTTGCGTTCGACGCGCAGATAAATTTGTTTACAGGAAGTCCCATTTTGTAAGCAATGAACCCTGCTAAAATATTACCGAAATTCCCCGTTGGTACGCAGAAATTGATCTCGTCACCAAAAGAGATAACGTCATTTCTAACAAGTTCTAAATAAGTGTAGATATAGTACACGATTTGCGGAACGAGTCTACCGATATTAATAGAGTTTGCCGACGAGAATTTTGCGTTTTCAAGTTCAATTCCCTTATCGGTAAACACTTTTTTAACGAGTGATTGACAGAAGTCGAAGTTATCTTCAACGGAAATTGCCTTAGAGCCGTTTTTAGCAAAATATTGCATTTGCGCTTCTTGAACGGGGCTTACACCGCCGTGTGGATATAAAACGATCGCATCAATTCCCGTTCCTGAAAAACCTGATAAAGTTGCACTTCCCGTGTCACCGCTTGTTGCAGTTAAAACGAGCGTTCTATCCTTTTCGCCGATATTTTCCTTAGCCTTAACCATCAAACGACCTAAAACGGTCAACGCCATATCTTTAAACGCGTGTGTAGGTCCGTGCCAAAGTTCTAAAAAAGTAGTTTTTCCAAAACTCTTAACCCCTACGATTTCGTCAAAATTGTCTTTAGAGTACGCACTGTTTATAATTTCGCGGATATCTTCAATCTTAAAATCGTCAAAAACGAAAGATAGTACGCGCTCAGCGAGTCCAATATAGTCTAAACGCAATAAACTTTTATCAAATTTAAATTCAGAGGCGTTTTCAAAAATAAACAAACCGCCTTCGTCACTTATTCCTTTTACAACGCCAACGCTTGGCGCAACGTTTAATCTTTTTCTAGTACTTGTAAGCATAACTTTCTCCTTATTAAAATGCATTATACATTGTTTTTGTCCAAAACACAAATGTTTTTACACGAAAAACAAAAATAATTTTAATAAATTTTTAAAAACATTAAAAAATGCAAGCAAAATCGCTTGCATTTTAAACTATTCGATTGTTCTCATAAACCCTTGTCTTATTTCAACGGCAACACTTCGGCTTTGCCCGTCTTTTGAAGTAAAATTAAAAGTAATTACTTCACCAACTCTAACGTTGATTAAAAACTCTGGCACGGTGTAGATATGCTCAATCGGATAGGTTTTACCCGCGTAGGTGTACGAAACGAAAGTATCCCCTGCATGAAACTTATTTAAAAGTAGGCTGTCGCTTTCAACGTCGTCAACGATTATCGTTTCTTTAATGTCGTAAGAATTCGTTTCTTCGTTATAAACTGCACGAGAACTGACGACTTTAGTATAAATTCCTAAATACGGACGAACTACACTTTCGTTTTGAGTTCCATAACAATAATCTAGTATGTTTTGAACGATATTTTCAACTAAATTAGAAGGTATCGCGTAACCCGTTCCTTCATAGCCCGATTTAACTAGTTTTGCGTTTACTATGCCAATGAGTTTACCTTCAGCATTGAAAAGCCCACCGCCGGAGTTACCCGGATTTACCGCCGCGTCATAGCGTATTACGTGCATATTTACTTCTGCATCTTTAGCCGTATCCATAATAACTTGTTCAGAAACGACGTTTACGATACCTTTTGTAACGGACGAGCCGTCAGTTCCCGGATTTCCGATTGCAAGAACGGTCTCTCCTAAAGATATCTTTTCAGAATCGGCAAATTCCGCTTCGAGCGCATAACTGTTTTTTATAAGTTCGCTACCAGTTATTTTAAGTAGCGCAAGGTCGTAAGTTGCAGTTCCGCCGATATACGTTGCTTTTATAGGAGACGTGAAATAAGTATCGCCGTAAAAATGAACGTCAATGTTTTCAACGATTTGGTTTTCAGTTTTAGAAGATTCGTTATAAACCACGTGATAATTAGTAATTACAAGCGCATCACCCGTATTTTTATCAACAGAATAGAACACGCCTGAACCACCGCTAGAATACGCCACGTCACCAGAGCCGTCACCTGCTGGGGTATAATGTGTGCAAACTATGTTACAAGCGGTAAAAATACCTTTATTTATCGCAGAAGTTAAATCTTCACCAGCACCGAAAACTTCTTTTATAAAAGTAATAAAATCGCCTTCGTATCCGTTTGCTACGGCTTCTTGATATAAACTTTGTGCCGTATAACCAGTGTTAAAGTTTAAACCGTCTTGACCGTCTTTACCGTTTACGCCGTTTACACCCGCTTCACCCGTGTCGCCCTTGTCGCCTTTAAGCGACTCAAGCCACTCTTTTTCTGAGCCAACGAACCCGTTTTTAACGGCTATTTCATACGCACTTTCGCCTTCGTATAAAAAACAGCCAGATATAAGGAATAAGCACGAAATTATCGCAAACGTTATGAAAAAAGTCTTAATAAATTTATTAATAACCCACCTCCAAACCAAAAAGTATTGTTTAATGGTTATTTTCATTATTATATATTATAACCATTGTATAAAAAAACAATAAAATTGTCAATAAATATTAATGTTTCTGTTGCAAAGATTTTATTAATTATCAAAAGATGATTTGAAGATTTCATCTTCATGATTTGAGCGACTGCTGTCGCTCACGATTTGAAAGTAAACTTTCATGATTTGCAATTTACGCGTAAATTGCATTAAGGTCGTGCAGTTAAAAAAACTGCCATCTTAATTGTATAATATTTTCAGTCCGCAATCAAAATTATACGTTTTTCACGGAACGCGACAAGCGTTCACGACCAAAATGAAAAAACTCGTTTTTTCAAATCATGCAATCCGTACGTAAAAAAAGTAGGATTGCAAATCACGCTAACTGACAAGTTAGCAAATCATGCAAGCAATGCTTGCAAATCATCATTATTTTTTAGATTTTCCAATTTTACTTGACAAATTTTAGTTTATTACTATAATTAAATTAATGATTAAAGAAAATTTACTTGCATTTGACAACTTAATAAATCCGTACGGCGAAAAAGTTACTTTGGTTGGAGCGACAAAAACTCAGTCCGTTGAGAAAATATTAGACGCAATAAACGCAGGTCTTAAAGATATAGGCGAAAATAAAGCGCAAGAATTTCGCGATAAATTCCCAGCCCTTCCGCCTGTTAATTACCACTTTTTCGGTAGACTTCAAACAAATAAAGTCAAGTATTTAATTGGAAAATGTTTTTTAATTCAATCGGTTGATAGCATTAAACTTGCAACTGAAATTAGCCGTCAATCAAAAAACGCGTCAGTTACGACTAATATTTTATTAGAAGTCAACGCGGGTGAAGAACAAAAAGGCGGTTTTTTGCTTTCTGAACTTGAAAATGCTTATAAAGAAATTAAAAAAATGGACAATATCGTCGTAAAAGGACTTATGACGGTCCTTCCTAAAGATGAAATTAAGGAAAACAAAGTAAAATTCTGTTTGCAATTACGAAATATTTATGATATAATAAAAAAAGAAGATAATAATTTTTCAGTTTTATCAATGGGTATGAGTGAAGATTACCCTATCGCCATTGAGTGCGGAAGTAATATGATACGAGTTGGCACGAAAATTTTTGGCGAAAGAAACTATAAGGAGAAAACTTAGATGGGAGTATTCAATTTCTTTTTAGACGAAGATAAGAAAAAACAACCTTCAAAAAAGGCTGTAAAAGAAGAAGTTTTCAATTTTAATAATCAAAACGGTGGTAACGGCGCAAGTTCTATGGACGTATTCTTTCCAAAGAGTTACGACGACGTTTCTGCGATTATTAACGTTTTATCACTCGGTAAACCTGCCGTTGTTAATATTAAGGGTTTATCTGAAAGTGTTGCTCAACGCGTTATCGACCTATTAAGCGGTGCAATCTACGCACTTAAAGGTGGACTTTGTCAACTTGACCAAGGTTTATACCTATTCTCGACAAACGGCGTTTCTGTTAAATAATTTCAAACAAAACTTAAGTCGACTGAAAATTTCAGTCGACTTTTTATTTTTCTATAAATTCATTATTTATAACTTTTTTGCCGTTTTCGATAAAAAGTTTATCCGCACGCTCTTTCCCGAATTTTTTCTTTATTGCTAAATACGCCTTGTCAAGCAGATATTTTCTTCCGCTATGAATATCGCTTGCGACAAAATGAACGAGATTAAGTTTTAAATATTTATCAACTTTTTTTCTGTATTTTGCAAAAATTCCGTCTACTACTGAACTTGCGTTTATTTGAATAAGTGCGCCCGAATCAATAAATTCTTCTACGTCGCTTGCGTCAACGTAAGTATATCTTTCTACGTGTGCTATAATCGGCACAAAACCACAAACTTTAAGTTCGAAGCAAACGTTAGATATATCAACGAAATTGTTGTAATCAAACTCTAACAGAACGTAGCGAGAATTTGCAAGTGTAAAGACGCTACCGCTTTTTATAAGTTCGTTTACAACTCTATTCGTCGCAACTTCTTGCCCCAAATATAAATTGACGTTTAAATCTTTAGCGCGCTCTATAAGTTCGTTAAAGCAATTTTCAATCTCACCTTTTGCGGTTTCGAAATAGCCTTTTCTGTAGTGTGGCGTGCAGATTATATCCGTAGTTCCCGCCCTTTTTGCCATCTCTATCATAGAAATAGAGTTTTCAATGCTTTTAGCGCCGTCGTCAACTTTATGAATTATATGCGTGTGAATATCAACCATCTATATCGTTAGAATCGTAACCGTAACGAGAACGGTAACTACCATAATAATACGAATACGGATCAGTTCTATCTACGAAAGTCATAACCGTTCCAATAACGTTTATGTTATCTTTCTTAAGTAGCGCTGCCGCTTCTCTAACTTGACTGCGCTTAGTTTGACCATATTTAACAACGAACAACACTCCGTCGCAAACCTTTGAAACGTGGATATAGTCGGTAAGTTGTAATACAGGCGGACAATCGAGTAAGATAAAATCGTATTCTTCTCTTAATTTTTGCATCAAAGACTTAAATCTGTCGCTTGTAAGTAAAAATGAAGGATTGTAAATTGCTGAACCGCGCGTAATAATGTCAACGCCTTCGTATGAAGACTTTTTAATCAGTTCTTCAAAACTTATCTTATCTGAAATGAAATCAACGAGACCCTTTTCGTTAGAAATATTGAACAATCTATTTACTCTTGGTTTTCTAAAGTCAAGGTCCATAACAAGCACTTTCTTTTTGTTGTACGAAAGTGATACGGCTAGGTTACAAGTAAGAGTAGTTTTACCTTCACCAGAATAAGAAGACTCAACTTGAATTACTTTATTTTTTCCGTTATCGCACATAAACAAAAGATTGTCTTTAAGGGAATTATAGCACTCGTTAATAGCACTCATTCCGTCGGTTACTACTATTGCTTCTTCACGCTTTGCTTTTTTTATGTTTCTTGCCATAATTTTCTCCTACTTACCTGCTTCAATATCTTCAATAAACGCGATGGCTTTAAAGCCGGTTATCTTTTCAAGTTCGGTCTTTGATTTAATAGTGTCATCAAGCAAGAATCTTAAAATAATATACGCTACGGCAAGCACAACGCCTAGAACAACGCCAAGCATTACGTACGTTGGCCACGTTTGAGAAACGGTGTATTTATCCGATTCGTCAACTTTAACCAACGTTTTATATAAAGCACGATATTTGCTTTCGCCACTTTCTTGTGAACTATTAGCAACGTTTATAATACTGTCTACTACTTGATTGACAGTTTCAACCGCTTGAGCACCACCGGTTTTAGTTGTGTACTGTATGGTAATAATAAGGTTGCCTTCCTCAGTTCCGATTGATAAACCACCCCTGTAGTTTACCTCTACGTTAGAATTTTCGTTTTCTGCCACTACTTTTTTAACGTCGGCTTGAACGATGTTCGTAGTTGCAAAATCGCTTACAGTCGTTACAAGGTCTAAACCGTATAATAACGCGTTTCTATCATCTGCAACCGTATTACCAGTTGGAACATAGTTGACCATAATCGTTGATTTTGCGCTGTATTTTGGCTTAGCGATAACTATCGCAGCAACGCTTGCTAAAATAGTGCAAACTAAAACGATTGCAACGACGTGCCAGATATACTTTTTTAAGAGTAAGAGTATTTCAGAAAAAGAAATGCTCTTTTCATTTTGGATTTCAGTGTTTTGTTCGTCCATAATTACTCCTGTTCTAGTCGAAATCGACTTAATTTTTAACTTTGGTATATTTTAACACAAATTAAGTAATTTTACAACTGTTTTATTTATAATTTCTCATTTACAAGTAAATAAATTTACTTAATGCCTTTTTTCTTGCGAATTTCCTTAACCTTTTGTTCATATCCGTTATCCGTTGGCTCGTAAAAAACAGATCCTACCAATCCGTCCGGGAAATATTGTTGCTCGACGTAACCTCCGTAATCGTGGGGATATTTATATGGTTTTTTCTCGGCAAGTTGCTCTTTAGACATATACGGCGTATTCTTTAAATTAGACGGAATATTATCGTCTTTATGGCTAATTACGGCGTCTTTTGCTTTTTGAAGCGCACAGACGACTTGATTTGACTTTTCTGCTTCACAAACGTAAATAATAGCTTCACTTAACGGAATTAACCCTTCAGGAACTCCGATATTTTGGAGCGCAGTTAGCGCACTAGTTGCAATAACGAGCGCATAAGGGTCTGCCATACCAACGTCTTCTGCAGAGTGAACAATCAATCTTCTCGCCACAATCATAGGGTCGCATCCGCCTTGAATAAGGCGTTGAGAATAGTATAAAGCTGCGTCAGTTGCGCTACCACGCAAACTTTTACAAAAACAACTAAGCAAATCGTAGAACATATCTTCGCCGTAGGATAGCGACTTTTTCTGTATAGATTGTTCGGCATCCTTTAGCGTTACCGTAACGCTTCCGTCGCTTTTTGGTGGAGTCGTCAAAACGGCAAGTTCTAGCGCGTTATACGCAACTCTCAAATCCCCCGCACTCATAATTGCAATATGTTTTATTGCTTCGTCTAAAACTGTAACTTCTAAGTCCTTAAAACCGCGTTTTTTATCATTAATAGCCCTATAGAGCGCTTTTTCAACAATTTCGTCAGTCAAACGCTTGAATTCAAACACTCTGCAACGAGACACTATTGCAGGCGTCATTGACGCAAAAGGGTTTTCTGTTGTCGAGCCTAAAAATATAATCGTTCCCTGTTCAATCGCAGGAAGTAGCGAGTCAGATTGAGTCTTGCTAAAGCGATGACACTCGTCTAGGAAAAGATAAGTTTTTTTGCCGTACATTCTAAGTCTGTCGCGGGCTTCTTCAACGACCTTTTTAACGTCTGCAACACCGCTTGATACAGCGTTTAATTTAACAAATTCTGCATCGGTTGAATTGGCTATTATATTTGCAAGCGTAGTCTTTCCACTTCCTGGCGGTCCGTAAAAAATACAACTACCAAGTCGGTCGAGCATAATTGCACGCCTTAATAAACTACCTTCTTCTGCAATATGGCTTTGCCCTAAAAACTCTTTAATAGTTACGGGGCGCATCCTTTCTGCAAGCGGTTTATTTTCGTCATAATTTAATTGATCGAATAAGTCTTTCATATTTATCCTTTCGAATTATAATATTTTCGTATTTCAAATAATAAAATTTCTGTATGAAAAAGTTTTTTAGTATTGCTATCACCTTGATTATCGTGGCGTTTATGGCTTGTCTTATAGTTTATCCCGATAGATACGTGTCTTCAACCTTAGACGGAATAAAATTATGGGTGTTTTCAGTCCTTCCGTCACTACTTCCCTTTTTCTTTCTTACAACACTTTTGACAAAGACTGCAAGTTTAGATAAGTTAGCAAAAAAAGCAACAAAACTCACTAAAAAATTGTATAACTGCGGTGGGATTACTTTGTACGCGCAAATTATGAGTATACTCTCAGGCTATCCCGTCGGTGCAAAGGTCGTCAGCGATTTATACCAAAAGAACTTAATCACTAAAGACGAAGCAACGCGCGCTTCAACTTTCTGTTCAACGACAGGTCCACTGTTTATCGTCGGTAGCGTTGGAATATCTATGTTCGAGAATAAAATCATAGGTTTAATTTTTTTAATCACGCATATTTTATCGAGTTTATTTTGTGGGTTTTGTTTCAGAAAATATGGCGATAACCGTACTTTAGGCGACTTTTTAACAAAAAAAGAAACTTCTGATAACGTTTTATACGACTGCGTTTATCAGTCTGTAATATCCGTTTTGATAGTCGGTGGATTCGTTTCCGTATTTTACACCCTATCGCAAATTTTACACGATTTTAACGTTCTTTTCGTTTTTGAAAAACTGCTTTCGCCACTACTTAGTGAAAACTTCTCAGTCGGCTTTATTCAAGGTATAATCGAGTGCACTAAAGGGTGTAAAATTCTTTCAGTCGACTACTCAGTTTTAAGCGCAAGTCTGGCGCTAGGCTTAATTTCTTTCGGCGGTTTTTCTATAATTTGTCAGTCTATCGTTTTTCTCAAAAAAGCAAATGTAAATATAAAAATATTTTTACTTTCAAAAGTAGTTCAAATGATTTTTAGTATTATAGTTTGCTTTTTACTACTTACCCTTTTTCTCTAAAAATGGAAGTATTTCTTCCGGCACGTATTTTTTGACACTTTTCCCGTCTTTTAACAAATCTTTAACGAAGGTTGAACTTAATCTTTCAAGCGCTTTTGGGGCTTGAAAAAACATCATTTCTATATCAGGATTTAAAGACGAAGTCACTTTAAAGCATTTTTCTTCATACTCTATATCCTGCTTATTTCTAACGCCACGAACGTAAATCGTTGCGTTTTCTTCCTTCATAAAATCTGCTAAAAAGCCGTCGAATTTTTTTACTGTTACGTTTTTTAAACGCGCACAAGCAAGTTCTAACATTTCTAACCTTTCGTCCATAGAAAACTTGCATTTTTTTTGCGCGTTTACACCAAGCGCAACCACGACTTCTTCAAACATCATAGCACACCTTTCAATCACGTGCAAATGTCCAAGCGTTATTGGATCGAAAGATCCTGCAAAAACACATTTTTTCATTTCTCTATCCTATAAAAACTAAATTCGCAAATACCGTATTTTCTCGTATCCGTCAAAATAAGACCGTCTATAACGCAATTATCGCCTGTTTTATGTTCAAACACGACGATTCCGTCATCAGTTAAAAGATTTCTTTTAGCAATAATTTCAAGCGCAAGTTTTCCGCTATCACTTGCGTACGGTGGGTCTAAAAAAATTATATCAAACTTTAAACTTGTCCGCGATAAATAATCGACTGCCGAGCACTGAAACACTTCTTTATCACTTTCTTTTACAGAAAGTAAATTTGACTTGATAATTTCTATACTTTTTTTATCAACGTCAGTAAAAATAACTTTTGTAGCACCGCGAGATAATGCTTCAATACCTACCCCGCCAGTTCCTGAAAAAGCGTCGTAAAAAACTGAGTTATAAATTTTGTTTTGTAAAATATTAAAAAGCGCTTGCCTAGCCCTATCGGAAGTTGGGCGGATATCATACCCCTTAAATTCTTTAAGCGTTTTTCCTTTGTATTTTCCTGCAATTATTCTCATATATCCCCAATATACACCTTTTTAATTCTTCTAGCAGAGTTAACTAAAATTTCGTAAGGTATTGTATTATATTTTTCTGCCAAAGACTTTGCGTCTTTCATTATTACAACCTTTTCACCGCTCGACTTTTCGTAACTTAAGTCCATGCATTTTTGTGGTGAAAAATTTCTACTAAGTCCGTCAGCATATCCGTAATTTACAAGCGAATACTCGCCACTATCAACTTCAAAATTATACAAACATTTGTCCCTTGATAGAAAACTCTTTCTTTTAACTTCGTTTGTAATAATTTTCATAACGGGAAAAACTTCTGCATTAAATCCACTCGGTGAGTAGCCGTAAAGTAAAAGCCCAATTCGTACTGCATCTAGATTATATTTTTTCTGTAAAAAACCACCACTTGCACTAATGTGTCTATCCCCGTCAAAATATTTATCGTATAAATTTAAATACTTTTCAAACAACGCGTATTGCGACTTAGTCGTTTTTAGTGAGCTTGCATTAAAAAAGTGCGAATAAACGCCACATAGACGTATGTTTTTGCTTTTTGCTATAATTTTAAGAGCACCTTCAAACTTTTCTAAGTCAGTAAAACCAAGCCTATTCATTCCTGTATCGACTTTCAAATTCAAATAGATTTCACCACTAAAATTTTGTAATAAAAACGTAAGATATTCAACGCTTTCACAAGGCAAAATAAGATTGTAATTTATCGCAAGTTTAATTTCTTTATAGCCTTGAACGGTTAAAAGGATAATCGGTTTTGATATTCCTAAATACCTAAGTTTTACACCTTCGTCAACTTTAGAAACTGCAAATCCGTCTGCGTATTTGTCCATATACTTTGCAATTTCAATGCCGTGACCGTAGCCGTCTGCTTTAACGACGCAAAAAAGTTTCTCTCCGCCTAAATTATCTTTAACGAAAGTAAGATTTCGTTTTAATGCGTTTAAATTGATTTCTGCAACAGGTTCAAAAGAAAAATCTTTATCAATCATACAGTTATTGTATGAAGTTTAATTTATTAATGTTTATCTTTTCTAAAAAATTCGTAAATTTTATTTGCCAAAAACTCGCCTATTCCGTCAACTGCTTTTAATTCGTCAACGCTAGCAGTCATAATGTTTTCAACGCTTTTAAATTTGTTTAAAAGTGCTTTTTTCTTTTCTTTTCCAACGCCTTCAATCTCGTCAAGCCGTGATACGAGCATCTTTTTACCGTGCAAACTTCTAAAATAAGTAATCGCAAAGCGGTGCGCTTCGTCACGAATTCTTTGTAGCATTTTCAAAACGTAATCGCGCTTTGATAAAACGATTGGCTCGCTAGAATTAACGGTAAAAATTTCTTCATTTTTCTCTGCGAGTGCAATAATATCAATATCGTAACCAAAACTGTCGAGCACTTCTTTTGTCGCAGATAATTGTCCCTTACCGCCGTCAATAACGATAAGGTCGGGCATAGGAAACCGCTCTTTTTCGTCACTTTCAAGTTTTTTAAGCCGTCTTGAAAGCATTTCTTGGTGGCTTGCATAGTCGTTTGCACCTTCAACCGTTTTAATCATAAAACGACGATATTCCTTATTCGCCTTTTCTCCGTCAATCATAACGACCATCGAACCGACTTTATCAACACCGCTGATGTTTGATATATCGTAACACTCGATACGGCGCGGATAGCGTTTAAGACTCAAAATTTGCTGTAATCTTTCGCACGCGGTGTGCGTCATATCTTTCTTATGCTCAATCTCACCGACAGTCTTTTCAAGATAATCTCTTGCGTTTTCGTCAGCCATATCGCATAAACTTTTGCGCGCGCCCTGCTTAGGCACGATTATTGATACGTTTTTTCCGTAGTTTTCTTTTAAATATCTTTCTAACAGTTCAATATCTTGACAATCGCAAGACAAAATTATTTCGTCTGGGATTTCTTTTTCGCCCGTGTAAAAACTTCTTATAAACTGCGAAACGGTTTCAGATAGACTTCCTGAGACGGCATCAGTTGAAAAGGACCTTGAGCCTTGCATTATTCCTTTTCTTGTAAAAAGAACGTTTATAGCCGTGTAAATGTTATCAGTTTGGACGCCGATTATATCGCAGTTTATATCGCGACTAAGCGAAGTTATCTTCTTTTCGCGTATTTTTTCTAGCATTTTTAACTTATCACGAAAAGAAATAGCAAGTTCATATTCTTCGTTATCAGAAAAGTATTGCATTTTAGATAGCAAAATCTTTTCAACTTCCGCGTCATTTCCGTTTAAAAAGTCAATCGCTTTTTTTACGTTTTCCATATATTCTTCTTTAGAAATTTTCTTTACACACGGTGCTTTGCATAAACCTATATGATAATTTAAACACGCCCTATCTTTCCCCGCGGATAAATTTGAACAACTTCTTAACGAAAAAGTCGAATTAATTATCTCTAAAATATCCTTAACGCTGACGCCAAGCATAAACGGACCAAAATATTTAGCACCGTCTTTAGTTATTCTACGAGTAATTTCAAAGCGTGGATATTCAGTTTTTAAGTTGACTTTAATATAAGGGTAAGTCTTGTCGTCTTTTAATAAAATATTATATTTTGGCTTGTATTTTTTGATTAAATTGTTTTCAAGCGATAACGCGTCGTATTCGTTTTTGGTAATGATATAGTAAAAATCGTCAATATTAGAAACCATAGCCATAACCTTTTCGGTTTTCACGCTAAGGTAGAAATACTGTTTAACTCTGTTTTTTAAAACTTTAGCCTTGCCGACGTATATCACGTGCCCGTCTTTATCGAGCATTACGTATACGCCACTTTTTTCAGGCAAAAGTTGAATTTTTTGATGGAGTTTTTCGTTCATAACTAATATATAACCAATTTTTTAATAAAAATTCGGAGTGGCGAGCCACTCCGATAAATTACTATTTTGCGTATTCAACAGCGCGCCATTCTCTGATAACGTTGACTTTGATTTGTCCAGGGTACTCAAGTTCAGATTCAATCTTCTTAGCGATATCTTTTGCAAGGAATAACGCTTGATTGTCGTCGACTTGTTCAGGTTTAACGACGACTCTGATTTCTCTACCTGCTTGAATTGCGTAACTCTTTTCAACACCGTCGAATCCAGTTGCGATTGCTTCAAGTTGTTCAAGACGCTTAATGTAGTTAGTGCTCGTTTCGCGTCTAGCGCCAGGTCTAGCACCACTGATAGCATCAGCCGCTTGAACTAAAACAGCCTCAATCGTCTTAGGTTCAACGTCGCCGTGGTGTGCTTGAATACAGTTGACGACGTTTTTGCTTTCTTTATATTTCTTAGCAAGGTCAACACCGATTTGGATATGAGTTCCTTCAATTTCGTGGTCAACTGCTTTACCGATATCGTGTAAAAGTCCGCCACGCTTAGCAAGGTTGACGTCAACGCCAAGTTCTTGCGCCATAAGTCCTGCAAGATGAGCAACTTCTAAAGAGTGCTTTAATACGTTTTGACCGTAACTCGTTCTGTACTTTAATCTACCTAACAGTTTAATAAGTTCAGGGTGTATTCCGTACAAACCGCAATCAAACATTGCTTCTTCGCCGTTTGCCTTTATTTGAGAATCGAGTTCTTTTCTAACCTTATCAACCGTTTCTTCAATTCTTGCTGGGTGAATTCTGCCGTCTGCAATAAGTCTTTCAAGGGCAATTCTTGCAACTTCGCGTCTTACAGGATCAAAGCCAGACATAATTACGACTTCTGGCGTATCGTCGATAATAAGTTCAATACCAGTAGCATTTTCTAAAGCGCGGATATTTCTACCTTCACGACCGATAATTCTTGCCTTCATATCGTCGTTTGGAAGTGGCACGACTGATACGGTAATTTCAGATGCGTGGTCAGTACAACAACGTTGAACTGCTAAACTGATAATTTCTTTTGCTTTTTTGTTAGCGTCTTCTTTTGCTTGCGCTTCGATATTTCTAACCATAACGGCTGAATCGTGACGCGCTTCTTCTAAGACGTTGTCCATAATTTGTTGCTTTGCTTCTTCTTTCGTAAGTTGTGCAACCTTTTCAAGTTCTTGAACCATTAATTCTTCTTGCTTTTCAATGCGTTCCTTCTGTTTTTGAAGTTCTGCCTTTTTCTTGTCAAGGTCTAATTTTTGTTGTTCAAGTTCTTCGTTCTTCTTAAGAAGGTTAGAGTCTTTTTTGCTTAAAACTTCGTCTTTTTGGTTAAGACGTTGTTCCATTTTTTGAAGTTCTTGCTTCTTTTCGCGAGACTCACGTTCAAATTCTTTCCTTAAACGTAAATCTTCTTCTTTTGCTTCGTAAATTGCTTCTTTCTTTAGTCGCTTACATTCCTGTTCTGCTTCGTCTTTCATTTTAGCGATAACGACTTCTGCTTCGCCAATCTTTTTCGCTCTTGCTTTTGCGAAAACCGTGTTTCCAATCAAAAAGCCTACGACTGCAAAAATGACAGCCGCTAGTGCAATAAGTCCTATTGCAACTGGTGTAGATAACAGTAACAGGGAGCTTGTGTAGTTCATAACAAACCTCCTGGGATTTAAATTTATAAAAATATATCAATTAAACCATTTTGTAAAAGTTACGCACGAAAAAGCTCTTCTCTATCGCCGTAAGTTTACAAAAAAGCACATCATATAGTTTTATATATAATAATTTTATACTATATGTAGTAAAATGTCAAGAGTATTTAGTTGTATATAAGAATAAAATTTAACTAAACTGTAAAATTTTTACATACAAAAAGGCGCAAAGATTATTTCTTGCGCCTAAAAACATTAAATATCCGTCTATAAGTCGATTATTCGACTATTTTTTATTTTTTTCGCCATCTGCAGTATACAGCCTAAGTTTTGGTTTTTCGATTGCAACGGTAACACCGTCTTCTACGCTTTTCGTTATAAACGCGCTACTTCCGATGATCGAGCCTTCACCAAGCACGGTATTACCGCCTAATACGGTTGCCCCCGAATAGATTGTAACGTTATTTTTTAACGTCGGATGGCGTTTCTTGCCTACGAGAGACTGGGCGTTTTTAAGAGATATTGCACCAAGCGTTACGCCTTGATAAAGTTTAACCCCATCACCTATTTCAGTCGTTTCACCAATAACGATACCCGTTCCGTGGTCGATAACGAAACTCTTACCTATCGTTGCGCCGGGGTGGATGTCAATACCAGTTTTCGAGTGTGCGTACTCGGTCATAATTCTTGGTATAAGCGGAACACCTTGTTTGTATAGAATATGGCTTAATCTATAAGTAAAGATTGCATCAATACCAGGATAAGTCATTAAAATTATATCGACGTTGCCAGCCGCAGGATCACCTTCTAAGGTCGCTTGAATATCAAGTTTTAAAAGTTCGACTACGTTCGGAAGTTCTTTTATAAACTCACACACGACTTGCGTCGCCTTTTCAGTTATTCCTTCGCAACAGAAAACGTTCTTGCAATTTTGACTTATCTCATAAGAAAAGGCAAGTTCAATTTGCTTTTTTAATCTTTCTGAAATATTAGAAAGTTGATCGAAACACGCTTTTTTCGACGCGATGTTATTAGACGAAAAATACTTAGGATAAAGTATCTTTTTTACGTCTTCTAAAATGTTGCAAATTTCAGTTTTTGAAGGAATATATTTTATATTCTTTTCACTCAAACGCTCGTCATTATCGCCAAAAAGCCCGTCTATACAACTATTAATAGCGTTTTTTATCTTATCATCCATAATAAAAATCCGTTTATTTATAAAGATCTGTCGATATATATTTTATTCCGTTATCAGGTAAAACCGTTACAACGTTTTTACCTTTAAACTCATCTTTTTGACAAACGCTTATTGCGCCGAATAGGTTTGCCCCCGACGAAATTCCAACGAGCATTGTTTCAAGTTTTGAAAACTCACGAGAATAAGCGAAGGCTTCATCGTCAGAAACTAAAATTATATCGTCTACAAGTGATTTATCATAGTTCTTAGGTACGAAGTTTGCGCCTATTCCTTGAATATTATGTGGAGCATACACACCTTTTGAAAGCATCGGGCTATTTTTTGGTTCAACGCCGTAAATTTTAATACCGTTATTTTTTTCTTTGAGATATTTTGCTATACCAGATAAAGTTCCACCAGTCCCGACACCGGCAACAAATGCAGAAACTTCACCGTTTAACCCGCGATAAATTTCTGGTGCAGTCGTTAAATAGTGAGAAAGCGGGTTTGAGGGATTGGTAAATTGCAACGGCATAAAAGCATCTTTTTCGGTTTGAAAAATTTCTTCAGCCTTATCTACCGCACCTTTCATACCAAGTTCTTTTTTAGTAAGAACAAGTTCTGCACCGTACGCTTTTATTATAGCCTTTCTCTCATCGCTCATATTCTCGGGCATAACTATAACCGCTTTATAGCCGAGTTTTTGACAAATTGCGCTTAGCGATATCCCCATATTTCCGCTTGTTGCTTCAATAACTTTAGAACCTTTTTTTAATCCGTTCTTTTTAGCGTCTAAAAGTATTTGCAAACTTGGTCTATCTTTTATACTTCCCGTTAGATTATACCACTCTAGTTTTGCGTAAAGTTTAGCCTTTAGAGAAAATTTTGCTTCTACGCTTTTAAGTCTAACTAGCGGTGTATCGCCTATCAAAAATTCTTTGTAAATATTATTCATTTTCAGAATTATCTTCATCTGAAGATTTCTTTAAAAGTTTTGCGCGGATTGCACTATCAATTTCAGCGGCTACTTCAGGATTATTGTTTAAATATTCTTTAGCCTTTTCTCTACCTTGTGCGATCTTATCGCCTTTATAAGAGAACCAAGAACCACTCTTTTCTAAAACGTCAAGTTCAACACCGATATCAACTAAGCAACCCGTTTGAGAAACGCCCGAGCCGTAAATAATATCAAACTCTGCAACTTTAAACGGTGGAGCAAGTTTGTTTTTAACGATTTTTGCCTTAGTTCTGTTACCTATTAAGCCACTTGTGTCTTTGATAGTATCTGACTTTCTAACGTCAATTCTAACGCTTGAATAGAACTTCAACGCCTTACCACCTGGTGTAGTTTCAGGGTTGCCAAACATAACGCCTACTTTTTCGCGGAGTTGGTTTATAAAGATTACGCAGGTTTTAGATTTATTAGTAATTGCAGTAAGTTTCCTTAATGCTTGCGACATAAGTCTTGCTTGCAAACCTACGTGAGAATCGCCCATATCCCCTTCAATTTCCGCCTTTGGGGTTAACGCTGCAACAGAGTCGATAACGATTAAATCAACCGCACCGCTTCTTACTAAACTGTCAGTAATATCAAGTGCTTGTTCACCAGTATCAGGTTGCGAAACGTATAAATTTTCAAGGTCTACGCCTAAGTTCGCCGCATACGTTGGATCAAGCGCGTGTTCAGCGTCGATAAATGCAGCAATACCGCCAAGTTTTTGAGTTTCTGCGATTGCGTGAAGTGCAACGGTAGTTTTACCAGAAGATTCAGGTCCGTAAATTTCTACGATTCTACCACGCGGAATACCGCCAATACCTAAAGCGATATCAAGCGCTAAACAACCTGTAGGAATTACTTCTACACCGTTTTCTTTAGCGTCTTCGCCAAGTTTCATAATTGCGCCTTTACCGTACTGCTTTGTAATTTGCGAAATTACAAGTTCTAACGATTTTTGTTTGTCGTCCATAATTTCTCCTATATGTTAACTTATTTTTTCTTAAATTATAACAAATAAATATGACAAGTTCTGTCAAAATAAAAAACTTTTTTAAAATTTTATGCGTTGTAAATAGTTTTTATCATAAGAAACAAGGCTGCGCTAGTTGTCATTTCGATAACTTCGCACCTCGAGCCGTAAAGTTCGTATTTATAAACTTCAACGCTGTCAAAATAGCCGATACCAATATAGAAAAGCGAAGGTTGCCCTTCTTCACGCGTAGCGTAGCCAGTTATTGAAATCGAAGTGTTTACTCTACCCGTCTTTAATAGACCTTCTGCCATTTCGTACGCAACTTCACTTGAAACGACACCGTAATTTTGAATAGTTAGGTGCTGAACGTCAAGTCGACTTTCTTTTGCCTGAGTGTTATAAACGACCGCACCTTCGTAAAAGACTTCGCTCGCCCCTTCAATTTTGACGATGTGCGACGCGATATTTCCACCAGTCATAGACTCTGCAGTTGATAGAGACAATCTTCTTAATTTTAAAAGTTCAACAAGTCTTTTCTCTAGCGTTACGTCGTCTTCTGCGTAAATATTCGTTTTAAAAGTCAAAATAAACTCTTTTATAGCCTTATCCGCGTCGATTTTAGGCGCGTTATTATCATAAAGCATTACCGTTTTAGAATTTAAATTCTCAGTTTGAGTGTTAAAGAATACGCAAGGATATTTTGCAGAAATCTGCGCGGTAACTTCGTCAATCTTGCCCTTTTCTACGCCAAACAGTTTGAAAACAACTTTTTGATGATAAACGGATAGATAACTTTGAAGTTTTTTAATTACGGTTTCCATACCCACTTCGTCAATATTTTTAGGTAGCACAGAAACAAATTTGTTTTCACAACATACCCCGTTTTCATCAAGCAAAACAGACTTTTCTTTAAGTATTTCAAAACATGAAAAACTTGCGTCGTACGCCCCACTTATAAAAACTGCTTGAAATTTTTCTTGCGAAAATTTATCAATAAATCCGTCCTTATCGTCTTTAGATAAAACACAAATTTCATCAGGAAAAACCGAGTTTTCGTTAAGTAAATTCAGCACGTTTTTCTCAATCTTTAAATCTTGATTAAAATATTTATTTTGTAACGATATATAAAGTATTCTCATCTGTTAATAGTAGATAAAGTCTTTTTATTTCTTATAAAATAGTTTAAACCCGACGCAATAGTAAGCAACGTTGACGCTGCGAACAATACTATGCTTGAAATATATAACACGTTTCCAAATGAAGCGGAAATAAATTGCGCGTATACGATTACTACGATTATAGTCAAGTCTTGACAAAGCGTTTTAAGTTTACCAAATTTATCCGCCGCCATAACGAGTCCTTTACTTGCGGCAACCATTCTTAAACATGAAATCAAAATTTCACGCGCTAAAATAATACATACACCAACACCACAAAGAGCGCGCGGTAAAATATTTGCGTCAGTGATAATAACTAATGCAGAAAGAACTAATACTTTATCTGCACTTGAATCTAAAAACTTACCAAGATCAGTTACTAGATTATACTTTCTTGCAATGTATCCGTCTAAAAAATCGGTAAATGCTGAAATCGCAAAAATTCCGCCTGCCACCAAGTAGTGGTAAGGAAAATCAATATAAAAAACCGCAATAAATATTGGAATTAGTATTAGTCTTAGCACAGAGAGTTTGTTAGGTAAGTTCATTTTCTATTTCTCCATATAAATCAAAATCGTCGTAATTTGTAATTTTAACTAAATATTTATCGCCTTGATTTATAATCTCGTCAGACGAAAAATACACTAGCCCGTCGACATCAGGCGCACTGAAATACGCACGCCCGAAAAACGATTGTTTTTCATAGTCAACGCCGTCGCAAACGACTTCGATTTTTTCGTTTAAATATTTGCTTAAATTATTTCTGCTTATTTCTTTTTGAACCGCGTAAAGTTCTTTCTGTCTTCTAAGTTTCGTGCGATAATGCACTTGATTAGAAAGCCTATACGCTGGCGTATCCTTTTCCTTTGAATAAGCAAAAAATCCTGCGTTAAAGAGTTTTGCTTTTTGCAAAAACTCAATAAGTCTTTGGTGATTCTCTTCTGTTTCCGTCGGAAAACCCGTAATGAACGTTGAACGGATAGAAATTCCTTCAACTTCAGTTTTTAATTTCTCAATAAGTTTTAAATACTCGTCAAAACTTCCAGGTCTATTCATAAGTTTGAGTATTTTATCGTCGGCGTGTTGCAGTGGAATATCTATATACTTCAGAAGTTTCGGATTTGTTTTAAACTCATTGATAAGCGCGTCGGAAATTTTGTCCGGATAACAATATAAAAGTCTAATCGAACCGACGTTATCAAGATTAGATAACGCGCGAATAAGTTCAACGAACTTATTTTCACCGTACAAATCTTCACCGTAACGCGTAGTATCCTGCGCTACTAGTATAAGTTCTCGTATCTCACCCAAGTTCTTAGTTTCTAAGACTAAATCTTCCATTTTGTAAGACTTATATCTTCCCCTAATCTTAGGAATTAAGCAGTAAGTACAATGGTTGTTACAACCGTCTGCTATCTTCAAATAAGCGTAATGTTCGGGAGTTGTAAGAACGCGCTCAGTTTTAAGTTCTTCGCCTTTATCTACCCAATTAATGCGCTTATTCGTTTTATACAACTCGTCAATAAGTTCGCAAATTTTCGAGCCGTCGAAAGTACCTAAGAAAGCATCGACTTCGACGAGATTATCAAACAATTCGTCAATAAACTTTTGCGGTAAGCATCCCGTTACTATTAATTTTTCTAAATTTCCGTCGGTTTTTAAGTGCGCGTATTCAAAAACCGTTTCAATCGCTTCACGGCGCGAACTTTCTAAAAACGCGCAAGTGTTGATAACTAAAATATCACAATTTTCAGCGTCTTGAGAAATTTTATAATAAGGCGCAATGCTCGCGAGCAGTTTTTCGCTATCCACTCGATTTTTATCACAACCGAGCGAAATTAAACCGACAGTTTTACCTGTATTTTTCGACAAAACTTTGTCTCCTTAGTGATATTATTTTTTTCTGTAATCGTCGTCAAATTCACCAAAAAGTTCGGTATACATTTCTCTCGTTATAAGAACCTTCCTTTCTTTATTATCTAAAACACTAGAAACGTAGCCGTTTTCTTCCATCCAATCGATAATTTTAGCAGCCTTAGGATAACCGATTCCGAGTTTCGATTGTAGTGAAGTTTTCGAAACTTTTTTGTTGATAATGACTACCCTTAACGCCCTTAAGTAAACGTCTTCAATAGCGTCGGGATCTTCATTTTCGCCACTTGATTTTGCCGAAACGACTTCTTGTTCTTTTTCTTGATTTGCTTTATTTATCATTTCAAGAGCCTTTTCGTCGTAATATGCGCGGTTATGGTCGCGAATATAATCAGTAGCCGCTTTAACTTCTTCGTCGCTGATAAACGCGCCTTGAGCACGTTCAACGTTAGGCATTGACGTCATTTTATAAAGCACGTCACCTTTACCTAATAAGGTTTCTGCGCCCGACTGACCGATAACTACGTTCGAGTCTACGCTACTAGACGTCTTAAAACAAATTCTTGAAGTAAAGTTTGTTTTGATTGAACCGTCAATAACGTCAGCAGAAGGTCTTTGCGTTGCAAAGATAAGCGAAATACCCGCAGCACGCGCTTTTTGAGCAAGACGACCAACGTAGTTTTCGACTTTCTTCTTTTCTTGTGCCGTCATCATAAGTTCTGCAAACTCGTCAATCAAGATAATGATATACGGCAACTTTCTTTCTACCGCGCCAGTTGCAACTTTTGCGTTATATTCTACGAGTTTTCTAGCCCCTACGTCCTTAAACATCATATAACGACGGTCCATTTCTATGGTAGCCCACTCGAGCATGGCAAGCGCTCTACCGTCGTTAATACCGATAATGTCGTTAAACATAAGGTGTGGTAAGCCTTTATACATTTCAAACTCAACCATTTTCGGGTCGACAATAATAAGTCGCAAATCTTCTGGACTATATCGGTATAATAGGCTTATAAGCATGGTATTAAGACATACCGATTTACCAGTACCCGTAGCACCTGCAACGATTAAGTGTGGCATGTCCATAACGTCAAGGAAAATAGGATTGCCGACTATATCTTTACCAAGCGCAAAAGTAATGGTGTTTTCCTTAATACCTTTATATTGTTTCGAGCCTAAAAGTTCTTTAATACCTACCGTACCCGTTTTTGAGTTAGCAACTTCAATACCGATTTTCGAAGTTCCCGGGATAGGAATAAGCATACGAATATCGCTCGTTGCTTCAAGCCAAACTTGCAATTCTTGTTGAGCGGCTTTAATTGCACTCATTTGAACGCCTTGCGGTACGCTTATGACAAAACGCGTTACGCTAGGTCCGTAAATAATATCTTCGACCGTTGCTTTGATATTTCTAAACGATAAAGTGCTGACGATTTTTTCCGCACGCTCAAGTTGTTTTTGTCTATCTTTAAGCATTGCTTCTTCGTCTTTTAGAACGTCGTTAAAAATAGAAAGCGGCGGTGCTTTATATCTGTAATTTACAGGCATCGTGTCGATAGGATTTGGTTTTTCAGGCGCTGGTTCTTCAACTTTTACTTCCTTAACCTTAGGTGTGGTCGTAATCGGAGTAACAGGCGTAGCCGTTCTAGGCGTTTCACCCACCGCTTTTGGAGTTTGACTGCTAATTTTTGTCGAGCCAAACGATTCGCGCGTGACGTTACTTCTTTCAAGTGGCGTTTCTTCGTTAATATCTCTGACTTCAACGTCGTTCGCGCTTTCGTTTTGTATACCCATTGTTTCGCGACCAACTCTTTCAGAAGCGCCATCTACAGCCTTTTCAGTTTTTAACGGATTGTAAACTCTGTTTGACGCATCTTCGCTAGTCTTTTCACTAAAGCCACTATCCCTAGTTGGGGTTTCGACTTTTTGAATGATTTCTTCTCTAGTTTTTATTTCCGCCCTAGCAAATCTATCAGTCCCGCCGTAACCTGAATTTAAATCTCTATCCTCAACGTCGCGCGTGCGCGCGTCCGCCGACGATTGTCCACCATAATTTTCAGAAGGATTTCTATCAAATATCGAGCCGAAGGCATCAGATTTTACACCTTGCGATGCAGAGCCTAAAGTATCACGGCGAGAACCGAAGCCGTCTTTAGGCTCGTATCCGCCAGAAACCGAACTTTCTTGAGCGCGCTTAAACGAGTCGATAGGGTCTACTCGACTTGTTCTGGTCGTTCTGTATACGTCCTTAGTTTCACCACCTACGGAATAGTCCGTGTATTCTCTCGTATGCGCTATATTCGTTTGAGCGCTTGGATTTTTAGCGTCAAACGGCGTTTGCCCTAAATTAGTTAAGTCTGGAGCGCGTGGCGTAGTTACGTATTTTAATTTACTTTCAAGGTCGTCAACGTAAGTATCCGAATAGGTCGCTCCGCGTCCGCGAGAGTCACCAAAAGGCGTCGTACCTTGATTGAATACAAAATCTACGTTCGATCCTGTATTTTGAGCGTTTTTTCTGTCTTTTCTTGACTTTGGTTGAGACGGAGCAAACGAATCGTCACCAAAAATATATAAACCGTTGTATTTAGGTCCACTTTGAGTAGGTTGAGAATTTTGTTCGTCAGATTGCACGCCATAACCCTTTGCGTATTCTTCTGCGCTTGTGTTATCAGTTTGTAGCGGTAACTGTACGCTTGGTGCGTTCTTTGGCTCTTTATTCTTTTTCTCTTTTGGTCTTTCTTCAGTATCTCTTGCGCCTATAAATTTATTGATAAGGTAAAATACGCACAACCCGATAATTAAAGCGAATATTGCGTAAGTCAAAAATCTGCTAAGAAAAGTTAAAAGCGGGTGCGCAATTATTGAAACGAACGCACCGCCAAAAGTTGCGTTCGATAAATTAAACGCACCGTCACCGTAAGTCAGAGTAACTCTTTCAGTAAAAGTTTGATTGCCTTTTAAAGAAACAACGATATGGACAAGGGCAAAAATAGCAAAAATAAGTAAGTGGATAACGGAAATAGCCCTTCTTCCGCGCTTAGAAAATATCGGTTTTGAAACGACGAGTTTCACCCCTAAAGACACGGCAACAATTAAAAATGGAAATGCGTAGTAACCAAATACACCAAGGAAAAATCCGCGCACGATACCGCCGACGGGATAAATCACGTCGCCTATTACAAGGCATAAAAAACTTAGCACGGAAAATAAAATTATCGCCATGCCTATTATTTCTTTTGAAAATAAACTTTTACGCTCTTCACTTTTGCGACGAACACCTTTAGCCACTATAAAATGCCCCACTATACTTAATATTAAATTAAGTATACCACAAATTAACACTAATGCAAAGCGTTTTAAACACAAAATATAGTGCTTTTTGCTAAACTTAAAAAAATTTAAACAATTTTTTACCAAAAAAATATTCCCGATGGCAAAACCGCCTTCGGGAATAAAATTTTTCGATTTGTTAGTTGTTATCGATAAGCTTAACGATATCACCAACAGTTTGTAAATTAGATGCTTCTTCTTCACTAACGACAATATCAAATTCGTCTTCTAAAGTCATTAAAAGTTCAACGACGTCTAAAGAGTCCGCTTTTAAATCGTCAATAATTTTACTGTCCATTTTAATAGAATCTTCATCAACACCAAGTTGTTCAGATAAAAAACTTGCTACCTTTTTAAAAGTCATAACGATACCTCCACGTTTTCGTTAATTATATCAAAATTAATTTCTTTTGTCAATAGTTTTTTTGTAACCACGCATAAAAGCGTGTATTATGATGTGAAGACTGTGTCTTCATGAAGTAAGCGATTGTCATCGCTCATGAAGTGAAAGTTTGCTTTTTGCGCTAAACTTTCATGATGTGCAAAAATTCCATTTTTGCATTATCGTCGCGCATAGCCTTCCCCTTGAGGGGAAGGTGTCACTTTAGTGACGGATGAGGTGTAAAATTATATAATAACTAAATTCCTTAGAAAAAATTATATGTTATTCACGGAACGCGTAGCGTTCACGACCACAATGCAAGTTGCGCGCAACTTGTGCATCATGCAATCCGTACGCAAAAAGTAGGATTGCACTTCATGCTAACTGACAAGTTAGCGCATCATGCAAATCTATTTTGCACTTCATCTGTTTTTTCATCCTAATATGAAAAACATAGGCTTATAGCGCGGTTATTGAGTGTTTTTAATAAAAAACTATTTTGCTTTTTTCATAGAAAGTGAAATTCTGTTTTTCTTTACGTCAACGCCGATAACCCTAACTTTTACAGGCTGTCCCACCTTTAAAACGTCGGTTGGGTGCTTGACGTAACCGTCAGAAATTTCAGAAATATGAACGAGTCCGTCTTGGTGAACGCCAAGGTCAACGAACGCACCAAAGTCGGTAACGTTTCTTACTACACCGTTAAGTTCCATGCCTACCGTTAAATTTTCAATCGTCATAATATCCGAACGAAGTTCTGGCTTAGGTAGACTGTCACGAACGTCTCTACCCGGTTTTAAAAGTTCTGCTACGATATCGTTTAAGGTTGGAACGCCCAAGCCACAACTTTCAGCAACGACGCTTGCTCCCTTTTTCTTGATTTTTTCAGGAAGGTCGCTAATTTTACCTTCTTTAACGTCGTTTTCAGAATATCCGAATAAATCTAAAAGTTTTTTGGTTGCTTCGTAACTTTCAGGGTGGACGCCTGTATTATCTAAAATGTTATCGCCGTCGTCAATTCTTAAGAAGCCTGCACATTGTAAAAATGCTTTTTCACCAAGTTTTGGCACGCTTAAAAGGGCTTGCCTTGAAACAAATTTACCGTTCTTTTCTCTGTATGAAACAATGCTTTTTGCAATACCAGCGTTAAGTCCTGAAACGAATGCAAGAAGTGATGGACTTGCCGTATTTAAGTTTACGCCTACTTTGTTTACACAATCTTCAAGCACGCCTTTTAATACTTCGTCAAGTCTTGCTTGTGGCATATCGTGTTGGTATTGACCTACACCGATAGATTTTGGATCGATTTTAATAAGTTCTGCAAGTGGATCTTGTAATCTTCTTGCGATTGAAACGGCAGAACGTTCTGAAACGTCAAAATCTGGGAATTCTTGTGCGCCAAGTTTTGATGCAGAATAAACTGAAGCCCCCGCTTCACTTACGACTGTATAACAGCAAGCGCGCTTAATTTCTTTAGATTTAATAAGGTTTGCAATAAAGATTTCAGATTCTTTTGACGCCGTTCCGTTACCGATAGAAATAACGTCAACGCCCCATTTATTAATTAGTTTAATCAAAATTTGTTCGGATTGTTCAATTTTTTCCTTCGAACCAATAGTTGGGTAAACTACCGTCTTATCGAGATATTTACCAGTTTCGTCAACTACTGCAATCTTACAACCGGTTCTGTAACCAGGGTCAAAGCCCATAGTAACCTTTCCGCGAACAGGCGGTTGCATTAAAAGCGGTTCAAGGTTAACTTCAAACATCTTAATTGCTTGTTCGCTTGCGCCGTCAGTTAAAACACTTCTAACTTCTCTTTCGATTGAAGGGAAGATAAGTCTTTCATAACTGTCGTTTACCGCTTCTTCTACTAAATAAGTAGTAATGCTACCTTCAATAACGTAGAAATTCGCACATACTCTTTGAGCAAACTCTTTGTCAAGGTTGATTTTAACCTTTAAAAAGCCTTCTTTCTCACCACGATTTATCGCAAGTATTCTGTGACTTTTAATATTTGCAACAGATTCTGAATAATCTGAATACATTTCGTAAGTTTTAAACTGTTCGAGTTTTTCTTCGTCAGTAATCTTTGCAGGCTTCGTCGAAATGCTTGAGTTCTTAAGGAAGATTTTTCTTAGTTTCTTTCTGAGTTCTGCGTTATCAGAAACTCTTTCAGCAATGATATCTTTCGCACCTTGCAGAGCGTCTTCTACACTTTCAACGCCTAAATCGCCGTTTATAAACGGTCTAGCAAGATCTTCTACGCTACCTTCTTTTATGTCTTGCGCTAAGATTATATCCGCAAGCGGTTCTAAGCCCTTAGCAATAGCAACCGTTGCGCGAGTTTTCTTTTTCTGCTTGAACGGTCTATAAATATCTTCTACTTCAGTCAAAGTTTCTGCGTTTGATAAACTTTCCTTAATTTCGTCGGTAAGTTTACCTTGTTCTGAAATAGCGTTTTCAACTTCTTCTTTTCTCTTTTCAAGATTTCTAAGATAGTTTAGTCTGTCACTTAAATCGCGCAAAACTTGATCGTCAATATGTCCAGTCATTTCTTTACGATATCTTGCAATAAACGGAATAGTGTTTCCGTCGTCAAGGAGTGCAACGATGTTTTTAACGTTTTCTTCGCGCAATTTAAACTCTTCGGTAATTCTCTTTAAAATGTCCATCTTATCCTTTCCTTATATATAGTTTTTATACTAAAAGTCGGTGTATAAAGCGATTAAACACCAATTAACTTTTCAAAATCATAACTTCGTTTTCATAAATCGTCACCGAATTTTCAAACCTTTTATTCGATAATAGGTCGTAAATTGGTTTATCAAACGAAATTTCCACACCGCCAATTCTTCTTGAAACGACGGTTATAATTTGTGATTTTTCATCACTTCTTTCAAACATAAAAATTCCATTTTCGTCATATAAAATTTTCGTGTCGCCAGATTTGTAAACAGAATTTTCATTTCTTATTTTTGCTAGGCTTTTAATAAAGTCTTGCAAATTTTTATCTTCTTTTCCCCAAGGGAACGTGCGTCTATTGTACGGGTCTAAATTACCGCTTACCCCCGCTTCGTCGCCGTAATAAACGCTAGGCACTCCGTAAAGGGTAAACGTTAACGCGTACGCAAGTTTCGTAAGTTCTACACCCTTTTCATACTCGCTCTCCGATAAAAACTCATATTTCATTTGGTCTTTATCGGTAACAACCTTATTTCTTCCAAGTACCGTTATAATTCGTGGCGTGTCGTGAGTTGAAAGCGAGTTCATTAATACGTCAAGCGCAAGTTTAGGATAGTTATTTATCTGCTCCTTACAAACCTTTGACAAACTTTTAGCATCTCTTGAAAGCAAATAACAAATAATACCGTCTTTAAGCGGATAGTTCATAACAGAATCGAGTTCGTCACCTAAAAAATATTTACGCCTTACGCCGTAAGCAATTTTATTAGACGCGTCTTCCCAAACTTCGCCAACGACCAAGAAGTCGTCATCTTCACTTCTTCCGCTTTTTCTAATGCTTTCAACAAACTCATCAGTTAGTTCGTCAACAACGTCAAGCCGTACACCGCTAAAACCAAGTTCGATGTTTTTCTTTATAACTTTTTCACAAATAAATTTCTGAAACTCTTTGCTATCTTTTTTTATTGCTGGCAATGTTTCAAAACCCCACCAACTCTCGTATTCTTCGGGGAAATCTTTAAACAAATACCAATCAAAATAAGGCGAATTTTTTGAATTAAACGCGCCTATAGCACAGTAATTCGAATATTTATTAAAATATAAACTATCTGCGCCAGTATGGTTGTACACCCCGTCAAAGATAAATTTTACACCAAGCGATTTTCCTTTTTGAATAAGTTTTTTCAAATCTTCTTCCGTACCTAGAACTTCGTCAAACGCTAGATAATCGCCTGTGTCATAGCGGTGAGAACTGTACGCTTTATTTATAGGATTAAGGTAAATACAAGTTACACCTATTGATTTTAAATAGTTGAGTTTTTCGTAAATTCCTAAAAAATTTCCGCCAAAAAATTCGTTATTTAAAACCAAACCATCGCTATTTCGATAAATTGGATCGCTTTCCCAATTCTCTTGTTTTACCTTACCATTAGTTACCGAAAAGTCACCACTTTTAGCAAAACGGTCTGGAAAGATTTGATAAATTACCCCACCTTTTAGCCAGTTAGGAGTTTTGTAACTATCAGAATAAATTATAAGCTGAAAACCGTCAAAACAGTTCTCTTCAGCAAGTAGTTGGCTGTTTTTACCAAAAATTCTACCGTTTAAAGCAAATTTATAGTAGTAAAGCCCAACTTCTAACCCACTTAAGCACACAAAAAAGCCACCCGATACTTTTTGCATTGGGTAACTAATATCTGTAAAATCTCCGTCGCGGTATAGTAAAAGATTACAATCACCTTCTAAGTCAGATTTTACGAAAATATCAAGTTTTTGGCTTTTTGACACAGCGCCGATAACGCTTTTATAAGCGTTATCAAGCGGATTGAAATAAAAATTCATTGAAGTATTACTTTATTACTTTTAAGTCCCAAATATTTTGTGCATATTCTTTAATTGCACGGTCGCAAGCAAAAATACCGCTACCTGCAATATTGTTTAGCGATTTCTTAGCCCAAAGCAATTTATCTTGATAATCGCGGTCCATTTTTTCCTTAGTTTCAAGATACGAACAAAAATCAGCCAAACACATATACGGATCTGCAACAGGTACGTTAGTCGTGAGATAATTTGCAAAGTTTTCAAAACTTTCACCCGAAAATCCACGGCGAAGCGCATCAACTACGCGCATAATTTTTGCGTTGTTGTTATAATAAAGACAAGCATCGTAACCACGTCGCCATAAATCTTCAACTTCGTTTGCTCTCAAACCAAAAATATAGATATTTTCGTCACCAACAGATTCGTACATTTCAACGTTAGCCCCGTCCATTGTACCAATGGTTAGCGCGCCGTTAATCATAAATTTCATATTGCCCGTTCCGCTTGCTTCTTTACCAGCAAGAGAAATTTGTTCAGAAATTTCAGCACTAGGCATAAGCCTTTCAGCAATAGACACAGAATAGTCTTCAAGATACACTATTTTTAACTTTTCGCGTATACGCTTATCTGGGTTTTCATTTACGTCTTTTGCAAGATGATAAATAAGTTTTATAATCTGCTTTGCCATATAATAACCTGGCGCAGCCTTAGCCCCAAAAATAAAGGTTTTAGGCTGAACTTCAAGATCAGGATTTGCCTTTAAGTCTTCGTATAGGTTGATTATATACAAAACGTTGAGAAGTTGACGCTTATATTCGTGCATGCGTTTTGCTTGCACGTCAAAAAGCGTTTCATGGTTAATTTCAATTTTGTCGCGCTTGTAAACGGCGTCAGAAAGTTGTTTCTTTTTGATAAGTTTAATCTCGTTTAAGCGCTTTAAAACTTGCTCGTCATTTTCAAACTTTTTAAACTCGGCAAGTTTTGCTCCGTCGTAAATAAAGCCGTCGCCAATAAGGTCTGTAATAAGACTAGTAAGTTCTTTATTTGATTGGCAAAGCCATCTTCTATGCGCAATACCGTTTGTAACGTTAGTAAATTTAGACGGCGTAATTTGAGCAAAATCTCTAAAAATACTATCTTTTATAATATCGCTATGAAGTTTTGATACGCCGTTGACTTTGTGCGAGCCAATTACGCTTAAGTTCGCCATTTTAACTCTGCCGTGCGAGATAATTGACATGCGGTCAATCCTATCCCAGTCACCTGGGCAGAAATTCCATAAATCAGTGCAAAATCTTTGGTTGATTTCTTTAATGATTGCGTAAATTCTTGGTAACTTTCTTTCAATTAAGTCTTCTGACCAAACTTCCAACGCTTCTTGCATAACCGTGTGGTTTGTATAAGCGACAGTATTTACAGTCAAGTTCCACGCTTTTTCCCAAGAATAAGAGTAATCGTCCATTAAAATACGCATAAGTTCAGGCACGCAAAGCGCTGGATGCGTATCGTTTATATGAATAGCAACTTTTTTGTCTAAATTGTCAAAAGTTCCGTAAAGTTTATAGTGGTCGCTTAAAATATTTTGTAAAGATGCAGAAACCAACAAATATTGCTGTTTCAGTCTTAACGACTTACCTTCAAAATGGTTGTCTGACGGATATAAAACTTTAGACAAAAGTTCAGCCTCGTTATTTTCTTTTAGCGAGCGCATATAGTCGCCTTGAGAAAACGAATTCATATCAATACTTTTCGTACTTTTAGCAATCCATAATCTCAAAACGGAAACGGCTTCGCTATCTTTACCCGATATCATCATATCGTACGGGAAGGCTTCGACTTCAAGCGCGTCAACGTGTTCAACTTTAACGCCGTGTTCAGTCCAGTTTTCAACTATTCTTCCGTCAAATTTAACCCTAAACGCTTTATCTGCGCGCTGAGTTAACCAAACTTCGCCACCAGGTAGCCACTCGTCGGGAAGTTCCATTTGCCAACCGTCGACAATCTTTTGTTTAAAAAGACCGTATTCGTAGCGGATAGAAAAGCCCATCGTCGGATAGTTTTGCGTTGCTAAACCGTCCATATAACACGCCGCAAGCCTACCTAAACCGCCGTTACCTAAACCGGCGTCAGGCTCGCACTCGTAAAGTTCTTCTAAATCTGTCTTATACGATTTCAACGCGCCGTTTACGGCATCTTCAATACCTAAATTGTAAACGTTGTTCTTAAGCGATCTACCAAGCAAAAATTCCATACATAAATAGTATACTTTCTTTGCTTTTTGTTTTCTAACAGTTGCGTTGTAGGCGTTTCTCTTTTCAAGTAAGATATCGCGAACGACCATTACAACCGCTTTATATAATTGTGATTTCGTTGCTTCTTTTTCTGTTACACCAAAAAATCTTGATAATTTACCCTTTATTGCTTCTTTCGCTTCTTTACAGGTAAAATTGTTAAGACTCATAAGTTAGTTCTCCAAATAGTTGTTATAAAAAAATCTTAATTAATCGACCTATATAAGGCTTTATTTACATAAATCGTAAAGTTTTTCGTAGTTTTTAGCAGATTTTGTCCAAGTAAAATCTGCTTGCATTGCGCGCTTAATAAGCGCTTCCCATACAGGCTTATTTCCGTAGGTAAAAATTGCGTCTTTTAAAACGTAAAGCATTTCGTCTGCGTTATAATCGTTAAACACAAAACCAATTCCAGAGTTTCTGTTTTCGTCGTTAAACGGAGTGATACTGTCTTTCAATCCACCCGTACTTCTGACCACAGGAACACTTCCGTATCTAGCGGCAATCATCTGCGATAAACCGCAAGGTTCTTGCTTTGACGGCATTAAGAATATATCCGAACCCGAATAAATCTTTGTTGATAAATCTCTGTTGTAAGCAATAATCGCCCTGCACTTTCCTTGATATTTATCGGCAATGTACGAGAAATAACTTTCGTAATAAGTTTCGCCTTTACCTAAAATTACCACTTGAACGTCTTCGCACAAAAGGTCTTCTAAAACGTGTTTAACAAGGTCTAAACCTTTGTGCGATACAAGTCTCGATATAATTGCGATAATAGGAACGTCGCGTTCTGGCAAGCCTAAAAGTTTTTGAAGTTCTTTTTTGCAAACCTTTTTGCCGTCTAAATTATCTACACTAAACGGAGCAAAAAGTGATTCGTTAGTTTCGCTATTAAATAAATTAACGTCTATTCCGTTTAATATACCGCTAATTTTGTGTGAGTTAGCGTTAATTGCATATTGAAGTCCGTGCGCGTAAAATTCGTGCTTAATTTCTTCGGCGTAAGTAGGACTTACCGTGTTCACAAAATCGCTAAGTTCAATCGCGCCTTTCATAAGGTTAAGACAGCCGTCGTATTCCAATATATACTCAACGTCAGTACCCAAGCCAAACAAGTCGCCAAGTAGCATTTTGTCGTATTTACCTTGATATTCTATGTTATGAATTGTAAATATGCTTTTAATTCTATCGTATCCGTAACTATTTTTATAAAGCGTTTTAAGATAGATAACAGATAGCGCAGTTTGCCAATCGTGGGCGTGCAAAACGTCAGGATAATAGTTGAGAAAACCTAAACTGTCGATAACGGCTTTAGAGAAAAACGCAAAGCGTTCGCCGTCGTCAAAAAAGCCGTACAAACCTTTTCTCTTGAAATAATATTCGTTGTCTATAAAATAGAAAGTTACGTTCTTTCTCTTATAGTAGAATAACCCGCAATATTGATTGCGCCACGCGAGTTCAACGTTGAAATTACCCAAGAAAGTCAAGTGCGAGCGATAGCCTTCTTCCATATCTCCATAGAGCGGTAAAATCACCCTAACGTCGTAATTACCGTTTTCGCAAAGAGATATAGGTAGCGAGCCTAAAACGTCGGCTAAGCCACCCGTTCCAATAAACGGATTGGCTTCGGAGGCTACCATTAAAACACTCTTTTTCGACTTAATAGCGGTAACTTTTGCTTTTTCAGCCGTCTTTTTAGCCGTAGTCTTTTTCGTAGTTGTTTTCTTAACAGTTTTTTCTGCCATAACTAATCTCCAAAATTACTATATTATGCTATCCTTCGGCACGTAGATAGGGAAAGTTTCGCAACCTGAAAGTTCGCGCCTGTCTTTAACGACTACGCGTTTATCTGCGATAATCGACTTAAGCGTTGCGTTTTCGCCAATTATACAGTCTTGCATTACGATACAATTTCTCAAAACCGCACCGCGCGCGACTTTTACCCCACGGAAAAGAACTGAGTTGTGTACTTCTCCGTCAATCTCGCAACCGTCACTTATAAGCGAGTTTGAAACGATTGCGTTTGCACCGTATTTTGTTGGCGCGCTGTCTTTGATTTTTGTATAGATTTCCCAAACGCCAAAAAGACTGGTTCTAACTTTCGGATCGAGTAAATCCATATGTATTTGATAAAATTTATTAAGTGAAGATATTTCTTCAAAGTAGCCCTTGTGTTCAAATCCATAAATCTTTATTCGCTTTAAGTTTCCCATCAAAAGGTCGTTGATAAAGTGGCGCTTACCCCTTGAAATAGCGTCGTTCACAAGCGCAATCAAAGTCGTTCTCTTTAACACTAAAACGTCTGCGTAAACTTTATGATCACCTTTTTTCTTAGGGTCTACTTGAATATCCTTTACACGGTTATCTTCATCCATGGTAAATACTACGCTGTTATCTCTAAGCGCCTTTTCGTTGCGCGATAGATACATCATAGTAACGTCGGCACCTTTTTCGATATGAAATGAGAGTATCTCGTTAAAATCTTGAACGTAGGCAGAGTTCGAATCGCACATAACGACGTACTCTTCTTTTTGTCTTTCGATAAAGCCGAGCACCGTTTTTAATGCTTCAAGGCGAGTTCCGTAAAGGGACGTAGAATCTTTTTCGCCAAACGGTGGAAGTAAGATTAAACCGCCGTTTTTGCGCGCTAAATCCCACTCTTTACCACTTCCTACGTGATCCATAAGCGAACGGAAATTGCGCTTTGTGATTACGCCAACGCGAGATATACCAGAATTTACCATGTTTGATAAAACGAAGTCTATAAGACGGTATCTTCCACAAAACGGAATTGACGCTACCGTTCTTACGCCCGTAAGTTCGGGTAAACTGTCGTCGTGTATATTTGAAAAAATCAATCCTAACGCGTTCATACTTATCTCCTTATTTTTCTACGATTTGACCTGCTTGAATTACTTCGCCGTCACCTAAAACGTATTCTCTACCTACTACTGCAATCTTGGTTTCGTCTAAATTGTCGCCGACTTTTGCATTTTTACCAATAACGACTTCTTCGTCGATTATTGCGTGATCAATCACCGCGCCTTCGCCAATTTCAACGTTACTGAAAATTATGCTATTTTTTATTATTGCACCCTTTCCTACTTTTACGTTATAAGAAAGAACTGAATCGCTAATTTGTCCTTGTATCTCACAGCCGAGCGCGATTATACTGTTATTTACCTTACCACTATCTGCTATGTAGTGCGGTGGTGCGATTGGGTTTCTAGAGTGAATTTTCCACTCCGCTTTAGCAAAATCGAACTGTGGCTTATCGCCGAGTAAGTCCATATTCGCATCAAACAACGAATTGATTGTTCCTACGTCTTTCCAGTAACCGCTAAACTCGAACGCGCACATCTTTTCGCCACTTGCGAGCATCTTTGGTAAAACGTCTTTACCAAAGTCGTTTGAACTTGATTTATCTATAGCATCTTGCTCTAAATATTTATAAAGTTTCTCTGCCGAGAACACGTAAATTCCCATTGAAGCAAGGGTGCTTTTCGGGTTTTTAGGCTTTTCTTCAAACTCGTAAACAGTGCCGTCTGGATTTGTGTTTAAAATACCAAAGCGCGACGCGTCTTCAAGCGGAACGTTGATTGTCGCAATGGTGCAATCTGCGTTCATTTTCTTATGTTTTTCAATCATTTCAGAATAGTCCATTCTGTAGATGTGGTCGCCCGATAAAATTAAAACGTATTCGGGGCTATAACGCTTTATAAAATGCAAGTTTTGATATATTGCGTTTGCAGTACCCTTAAACCAGTCCGAACCGCCTTTTGCTTGATACGGTGAAAGAATATGAACACCACCAAACGATCTGTCAAGATCCCACGGTTGACCGTTTCCAACGTACTCGTTAAGAATAAGCGGTTGGTATTGAGTTAATACGCCAACCGTATCAATGCCCGAATTTACACAGTTTGAAAGTGGAAAATCAATAATTCTGTATTTACCGCCAAAAGTTACCGCTGGTTTTGCAATTTTCGTAGTTAATGCGTAAAGTCTACTGCCTTGACCACCTGCAAGCAACATTGCAACACATTCTTTTTTCATTGCCATAAGAGTTTTCCCCCGCCCTTTATTTTTTTGAGGTTTTTGTACCTTTTTTGATAAGGTACTTAAATGAATATCTCTTTAAGTTAAGAGAAATTATATGTTTTTTGCTTATATCGTCAACGCCTAGTGCGCTAATTTTTTGACAGTCGTCAAAACTTTCAGTTCCATAATTTAGTCTATCCGAATTGAATAATAACTCATATTCGTCGTTATCTACGTATAATTTATAATCTTTTAAATCGCTTCCCGAGAAGTTGAATACTGCCAAAATTTCCTCACCGCTTTTACCGTATCTTGAAAAGGCGATTAAGTTATTCGTCGCATCGCCACCCGAAACCCAACTAAAACCGTCAGATTTTTCCATCGAATAAAGCGCGTCGTGTTCTTTATAAATTCTATTAAGGTCTTTGTTAAATTGAAGCAACGCCGAGTGATTAGGATATTCAAGCAAGAAAAATTCTAATCCTTTTTCATAATCCCACTCTTTAAACTGAGCAAATTCTTGTCCCATAAACATAAGTTTTTTACCTGGGTACGCCATCATAAAGCCCCTAAACGCTTTAAGATTTTCGAATTTATCTTCGTATTCTTGTGGCATTTTGTTTATGAGTGAACCTTTACCGTGCACTACTTCATCGTGCGAGATAGGTAAAATGAAATTTTCAGAAAATGCGTAAGAAAAAGTATACGTCAATTTATCGTGAACGTCTTTTCTGAAAAAACCGTCCGTTTTAAAGTAGGATAAAGTGTCGTTCATCCACCCCATATTCCACTTATAATTAAACCCTAAACCGCCAATATCCGTCGGCATAGTCACCATAGGGAATATAGTAGATTCTTCTGCAATCATAAGCGCGTATGGAAATTCTTTAAAGATTGCAGAGTTTAATTTTTGCAAAAATGCGATTGCTTCTAAGTTGTAGTTAGAGCCGTATGAGTTTGGCTCCCACTCACCGTCTTTTCTATCGTAATCGAGATATAACATTGATGCAACCGCGTCAACCCTTATTCCGTCAATGTGATAATAGTCGAAAAAGAAGGACGCAGAAGAAATTAAAAATGATTGAACTTCCGTTCTGCCATAATCGAAAATGCGAGTTCCCCACGCCTTGTGTTCTTTTCTTTTTTCCCTGAAATCTTCATATAAAGGTTCTCCGTCAAACTCGTATAATCCGTGAATATCTTTTGTAAAATGGGCAGGAACCCAGTCGATTATTACGCCAATTCCCTTAAGGTGTAACTCGTCGATAAGATACATAAAATCTTTTGGCGTTCCAAGTCGTGAAGTTACTGCAAAATATCCCGTTACTTGATATCCCCAACTTCCGTCGAACGGAAATTCGGTAATCGGCATAAACTCAACGTGAGTGTAATTCATTTCGACTAGGTATTCGACTAATTCTTTTGCTAAGTCACGGTAACTGTAATAATTTCCGTCGTCGTGCTTTTTCCAAGACGTCAAACTCAGTTCGTAAATATTCATCGGCTTAGAAAAACTGTCGCAACTTCTATTTTTGCAATAGTTTTCATCACGCCAATTATATCCGTCAATATCGTAAATCTTAGACGCCGTATTCGGTGCAGTCTCGGCGTGATATGCAAACGGATCAGCCTTAAGAACAACTCCACTTTTCGTTCTAACTGCGTACTTATAGTTGTCGTACTCTTTTAGGCTAGGAATAAAACACTCCCAAACACCTTGGTCAGAAATGCGTTTCATACTATTTATACGCTCGCACCAGCCGTTAAAGTCGCCAACGACGGATATTTCTATCGCGCGCGGTGCAAAAACTCTAAAAAATACGCCTTCAACACCTTTTTCAACGCCAAAATGGCTACCAAAATATTGGTAGCTTTTGTAATTCGTTCCTTCATGGAAAAGGTATATCGGCATATTATTCATAGATTTTTCTCGCTTTTACTAACTAACTATATGTTTATAGTTAAATTTATTACATTATAATATATTTTGCTAATTTTTTCAATACCTTTTTGAAAATTTAATTGCGTAATTTTTGAAAATTTGTCGTTTTAAAGCATACCGCCGTCTACGCGCAAGGTTTGACCTGTAATATAAGATGCGTCGTCACTTGCCAAAAAGACTATTGCTTTAGCAACTTCTTCTGGCTTTCCTACTCTCGCAAGCAAAACTGACGAGCAAAAATCTTTTCTATCTTCGCTCGATATATGTGCGTTCATATCCGTATCAATAAAGCCTGGTGCAACTTCGTTTACCCTAATATTTGACGGTGCAAGTTCTTTTGCAAGCGACTTCGTCATAGCGGTTACCCCGCCTTTTGATGCAGAGTAACACACTTCGCACGAACCGCCGTCAAGTCCCCAAATAGACGACACGTTTACTATCGAGCCATAGCCAAGTGAGAGCATATCGCTTAGAAAAACTTTCGTTGCGTTATAAACGCCTTTTACGTTTACCGAGATTAAGTTGTCAAAATCTTTTTCGTCAATTTGAGATATAGTTGCTTGCTTTAGGCTAATTCCAGCGCAGTTTACAAGCGTGTCGATTTTTCCGTATTCTCTATGAATAACGTTTTTTGCGTTTTCTAAATCTTCTACACTTCTTACGTCGCATTTTATAGCGCGAATTTTATACTCATCTTGCAATTTCTTTGCTATTTCTTCACTTGAAAAATAGCCGATAATCACTCTATAGCCTAGTTTTTTGAATTCTAACGCCGTTTTTAGACCTATTCCGCGCGTTCCGCCCGTAATAAAAACCGTTCTTTGCATTTATGCCCCTACCGTGATAAATTTATCTTTTATAGAAAAACAAAAAGCGACCCGTAAAACCCGAATCGCTTTAGTTTCAAAAATTACTTTTTAACTCTTTCCATGTATTCGCCAGTGCGAGTATCAATTCTGATAACGTCGCCTTGTTCAACGAACATAGGAACTTGAATATTGATGCCTGTTTCAAGTTTTGCATTTTTCGTAGCGTTAGTTGCAGTGTTTCCTGCTACGCCTGGATCAGATTCAACAACTAAAAGTTCAACGAAGTTTTCACATTCAACTGAGAAAGCGTTGCCCTTGTAAGACTTAACCATAACAGTGTCGTTTTCTTTAATGTACGCAAGCGCTTCTTCAACTTGGTCGTGGTTGAGTGGAACAAGATTGTATTCTTCGTCCATGAAGTAATATAAACCGTCAGCTTCGTAAGAATAAGTCATCTTCTTAGTTTCGATAATAGCGTTTTCAACCTTTTCCGTTGGGTTGAAAGTTCTTTCTAAAACTGCACCGGTAACGATATTTTTAAGTCTTGTTCTAACGAACGCTGCACCCTTACCAGGTTTAACGTGTTGGAAATCAACGATTGTGTAGATATTACCTTCAAATTCGATTGTAACACCCTTTCTGAAATCTCCTGCTTGTACCATAAAATTTCTCCTGAATATATAATTTATTTTTTATCAATATAATTTATCGGCTAGCCGATAATTTTCAAATTTAAGTCGTCTGTCATAAAACTTTTGACCACGCCACCTATAAGCGCGACGGTATCTTCTATTCTTATTCCAAATTTTCCGTCAAAATATACGCCTGGCTCGATAGAAAAAACATAGCCGTTTTTTAAGATAACTTCGTCACCTGATTTTGGTGATAACGACGGATATTCGTGAATAGAAGTTCCTATTCCGTGTCCTAGCGAGTGAGTAAAGTATTTGTCATACCCATTTTTCTCTAAACTCTTTCTAGCAAACTTGTCTGCAAATCTTGCGCTCATACCGCTTTTTATATTTTGTTTAGCCTTTTCGTGTGCGGTTTGAACGGCTGAGTACGCTTGTAAAAATTCTTCCGTAGGAGTCCCAAAAAACAAAGTTCTCGTCATATCCGAGCAATACCCAAACACCTTACACCCAAAATCCATTAAAATCACGCTGTCTTTTTTTAAAGTCGCGTTAGACGTTTGGTGATGTGGAACGGCTGAATTTTCACCGAAGGCAATAATCGTGTCAAAAGACGTTCCGCTTGCGCCCAAAGCCTTAAAGTTATACTCTAAAATCGACGCAAGTTCAAGTTCAGTCATACCAAGTCTTATGCTCGGTAAAGTTGCCAAAAACGCCTTTTCACAAATTGAGCAAGACGCTTGCACATACCCGAGTTGAAGGTCGCTTTTTCGCGCTATACGGCGATTAATCTTGTCGGTTGCATCAAAAACTTCAGTGACTTTCTTAATCTCTTTGTATAAATTCACAGACTCGTAAGAAAAATCGAGCCCTACTCTAATATTTTCGCCCAGCAATTCTTTAACTTCTGAAAGACCGCCAAGTTTTACAACCGTCTTTTCGTCTTTTATCGAATTTTTTACAGCGAAAAAATATCGCGGATCAGTAAATAAATAGTTTTTGTCACCAATAAGCAAATACCCTTCGGCATAAGCGCCTGTAAGGTGCAAAATTACTTCAGGTTTAGTTATTAAAATAAACTCTTGACCACTTTCCATATATTTACCTTTTACAATTTTACCACAACTTATAAAATAAGTCAATAACTGTTTAGTAAAATTTCACTTTTATTCCTAATTTTCCCTTATTAAAAAAACATTAATTATCGAACAAATGTTTGACAAAGCAAAAATATTGAGATATAATAAAACAAATGTTCGAAAAAGGTGAAAATATGATTGATCAAAATACCTTAAAAATTTTAACAGATTCGGCAAAATATGACGTTTCGTGTTCGTCGTCAGGCTCGGAAAGAAAAAGAGATTTTGGCATAGGAAATTGTCATATGGCGGGAATTTGCCACTCGTTTACTCAAGACGGGCGTTGCATTTCCCTTTTAAAAATACTTATGTCAAACAAGTGCGTGTACGATTGCTTGTACTGCGTAAACCGAAGAAGTAACGATATACCGCGAGCAAGCGCAAGCCCAAAAGAACTTTGCGAACTTATTATGGATTTTTACAAGCGCAACTATATAGAAGGCGTATTCTTATCTTCTGCCGTTGATAAAAGCCCAAACGAAACGATGGAAAGGCTTTTAGATACCGTTATTATGCTTAGAAAGGTTTACGGCTTTAACGGATATATACATCTAAAAGGCATACCGTCAGCCGACAGACTTATGGTTATGCGCGCGGCAAGTTTCGTCGATAGAATGAGTTTTAACATTGAACTTCCAAGCGAAAAAAATTTAAAACTTCTCGCTCCGCAAAAAAGCAAAAACGCCATTATTCGACCTATGCGCGAACTTTCTTCTGAATATTTGATTGCAAAAGAAGAAAAAAGAAAGCATTTTTTACCTGCGGGACAGACTACTCAAATGATTGTCGGGGCAAGTGACGAAAGCGACGGAAAAGTTTTAAAACTTACCGAAAGTCTATATTCTTTTTACAAACTTAAACGCGTGTATTTTTCGTCGTACGTTCCAACTAATTACGACACCCATTTACTTCCTAAAACGGGCGCAGGACTACTTAAAGAGCACCGACTTTATCAAGCCGATTGGCTTTTAAGATTTTACGGTTTTTCCGCAAGCGAATTATTATCTGAAGACGAAGATTTAGATCCAATGCTCGATCCAAAATGCGCTTGGGCGCTAAAGCATCCCGAACTTTTTCCCGTCGAAGTAAACACCGCCCCACCAGAAGTTTTAGTAAGAGTTCCAGGTATCGGAATTAAAGGTGCAAATAAGATAATAATGGCGCGAAGATACACGAAACTTACCCTTGAAGATTTAGTCAAAATGCGTATAGTTACGAAACGAGCAATACACTTTATCACCGCAAACGGAAAGTTTTTTGGTAAAGAACATTTACCTACCGTCAGACTTTTACTTTCCTTAAACGATAAAGCGCTCGAACCTAAACAAATGAGTATGTTTTCCGACCAAGAAACTACCCTTAGTCTTATCACAGGAGAATTATGATAGTTTATAAATTTGATTCAACTAAAGAAGGACTTTTATGCTGTTTGTTTGAAAGTTTTTCAAAAAAAGAACTACCCGAACTTGTGACATCTTCCACATTTCAAGAACAATTTGAAATGCAGGTAAAAATTATAGAAACAAACGCCGAAAATGCAGAAAGAGTGTCAAAAGGTTTAATAAAATATGGCTCTATAGCACTGTTAAACCGACTTTTTTATGCACTTAGAAGTTCGGACAGTCTTTCTGAAAACGCAGTTTTTCAAGTCGCATATAAATGTTTGAAAAACCGCCGTGACGAAACTTACAACCTAACCGACAGCGACGTTTTATACTTTACAGATTTGTGTTCGAAAATCAACACCGAGCGTCATCGCTATCTAGGTTTTACCCGTTTTTCAGAAGCGCAAGGCGGTATTTTTTACGCACATATTGAACCAGACAACGATATCGTCGATTTAATTGCTCCGCATTTTGTAAAAAGGCTTGCGCTTAGATTTATTATTCACGACGTAGTAAGAAATAAAGTCGTGATAAGCGACGGCAAGTCTTTTAAGGTTTTTAAACCCACTACCCCACTTGTCGTATACCTTTCACCAAAGGAAAAAGAGATTGAAGGGTTATGGCAAAAATACTATCAATCGGTAAATATTCCCGAGCGAAAGAACCTTAAACAAATGAGAAACTTTATGCCAAAAAGATATGAAAAAAGGCTTGTTGAGACTAAAAATTTATCGTCGCCAATCTTTAAAGATTGAGTTTTTGGTAAAAGATGTAAATTTTTATTTAAAAATTTTGTAAAAAAACGCGGAATTGCTACTTTCTTTGTTGCATTTAAAATTTGATTGTTGTATAATATATAAAGTTAATAAAAAAATATGCTATTAAGCAATCGGAGAAAAATTATGCACAGAGTTTACAATTTTGCAGCAGGTCCGTCAATGCTCCCTGTTGAAGTTTTAGAAGAGGCTCAAAGAGAACTTCTTAACTTTAACGACACGGGTATGAGCGTTACTGAAATCAGCCACAGAGCAAAACCTTTTATGGCTGTAGTTGAAGAAGCAGAAAGTCGCCTTCGTTCTTTAATGAACATTTCTGACGACTACTACGTTTTATTCGTTCAAGGTGGTGCAAGCCAACAATTTGCAGCAGTTCCGCTAAACCTTTTAGGCAAAAACAACAAGGCAGATTACGTTGTAAGCGGTAACTTTGCTAACAAGGCTTATCAAGAAGCACAAATCTACGGTGATATTCACGTTGCAGGAAGTTCAAAGGCAGACACCTACACTTATATCCCTAAAAATCTTGATATTCGTAGCGACGCTGCTTACTTACATATCACTTCAAACAACACGATTTTTGGTACTCGTTTTAAGGAATTCCCAAAAACTAACGTTCCGCTAGTTGCAGATATGTCAAGTGAAATTTTATCACGCGAAATTGACGTTAATAAGTTTGGCGTTATTTACGCTGGTGCACAAAAGAACATTGCTCCAGCAGGCGTTACTATCGTAATCGCTAAAAAGAGTTTGGTTGACGATGCAGAGAACGTTTTACCAAGTTGCCCAACTATGCTTAAGTGGTCTACTCAAGCAAAAGACGGAAGTTTATACAACACCCCACCTTGCTTTAGTATCTATATGTCAATGCTCGTATTCCGCCGTCTTGAAAAACTCGGTGGCGTAAAGGCTATTGAAGAAATTAACGAAGCAAAAGCAAAAATGCTTTACGACTTCATCGACGGTTCTAAACTTTACAAATCAACCGTAAACAAAGAAGACCGTTCTATTATGAACGTTCCTTTCGTCACAGGTAGCGAAGAACTTGACGCTAAATTCATCAAAGAAGCAACTCAAAACGGCTTGTGCTCGTTAAAGGGACACAGACTCGTTGGCGGTATGCGCGCAAGTATTTACAATGCAATGCCAGTCGAAGGCGTTAAGGCTTTAATCGACTTTATGAAGAAATTTGAGGTTGAAAACGCATAATGAAAAATATTTTAAAATTAAACGCTATCAGCGATAAAGTTTTAGACGTATTTAAAGACAATTACCAACTTTGTGACAGTGCTGACGATGCCTTAGGTATCATGGTCAGAAGTTACAATATGCACGAATACACACCTGCTGACTCTATCCTTTGCGTAGGTCGCGCTGGCGCAGGTACTAACAATATTCCTGTTAAAGATTACGCAGCAAAAGGCGTTGTTGTATTTAACACACCTGGTGCAAACGCTAACGCTGTTAAAGAATTAGTTTTAGGCGCACTCTTTTTAGCATCTAGAAAGATTTGTCAAGGTATCAACTGGGCAAACGGTTTAACCGACGGTGAAAAAACAGTTGGCGAACAAGTTGAAAAAGGCAAAAAGGCTTTCGGTGGATGCGAAATCTTAGGAAAGACTTTAGCAGTTTACGGCTTAGGCGCAATCGGTAGAAAAATTGCTGAATCTGCTTGCGCTCTCGGTATGAACGTTATCGGATTCGACCCTTACCTACCTAAAGATGCAAAAATCGAAGGCGTAACAATCTTAAACGACAAAGCCGACTTATTCAAAATGTGCGATTACCTAACTTTACACGTTCCACTAACTAACGAAACTCGTGGTTTGATTAATAAAGACACAATCGCTGTTATGAAAGACGGCGTTAAGATTATCAACGCAAGCCGTGGCGAAATCGTAAACGACGACGATATTATTTCTGCAACTGAAAGCGGAAAGGTTTCTTGCTACGTTACAGACTTCCCTAACGCTAAAGTTGTTGGCAACGAAAACGTTTTAACTATCCCTCACCTTGGCGCTTCAACTGAAGAAGCAGAAGATAACTGCGCAATTATGGCAGCAAGCCAAATGGTTGACTATATTGAAAACGGAAATATCGTAAACTCTGTAAACTACCCAAGCATTAAGGTTGACCGTAACGGTGCTAGAACCGTTATCCTTTGCAAAGATTCAAGCATTGACGAAATCAAGGCTATCGCAAAAGGAAATATCTCAACTGCTGTTAAAAACGAATACGGCGTAGTAATTTGCGACGGCGAAAAGCAAGATACGGCAAAACTTAGCGCAATCGACGGCGTTATCAAAGTTAGAGAAATTTAATTTACCAAAAAAATTAAGGTTGGAATTTTTTCCAACCTTTTTTATTTTCCGCGTTTATAAAAAAACATATATTGCTGAATAATACCCGAATATTCTTTAAACGTATCTAAAAAATATTTTGAAATTTTATCTCTGTCAGTCAGTCCCCCTAAAAATTCTTCGCGATAAACCTTTTCTATCCAAGTATCAACGGGAAAACTGTCAGTTCTAGAATATCCAAAAAGCGAAATACAATCTGCTACCTTTGGACCTACGCCTGAAAACTCGCAAAGTTTTTTTCTTAGCTTTTCAGTTTGTAAATTATCAAAACTTTCGAGCAACTTTCTCGACACGATTGAAACATTTTTTACAAAATATTTTGATCTGTATCCAAGCCCTACGTTTTTAAAAAATTCTTCGTCTTTCCCCTTTAAATCTTCTTCGGTGAAAAATGAATAAAGCTCTTTCCCAAATGCGGTAAATTTTTCACCTAATAACGTAGAAAGGCTTTCTATAGCACGCTTAATTCTAGGTATGTTATTATTTTGAGATATCAAAAACGAATAAAATACTTCAAACTTATCCTGCTTTAAAATTCTTATTCCCTTACCCGTTTTACTTGCATTTTTCAAAAACTCATTTCCAAAATTTTGCGCCAGTTCATACGGCTTGGAATAATCGGTTTCTAAGTCAAAATAATTATAGAAATATTCGTCGTCGTTACTATCTATATAAACGTATCTTTCATCATTATATAAATAGCACGCTAAATTTTTTGACTGCAAGATAAATCCATCGCCATGCGGAAAAAATCTAAAAACTTGTCCAGAGCACAGCGTGTTTTCAATATCGAAAAATTCTTTTTCAAATTTAATCATAATCTTAAAATAAAATCCGTCCCTTATAAAGAGACGGAATTTTTAATTAGTTTTGAGCGTAAACGCTAACTTGCTTTTTGTCTTTGCCCTTTCTTTCGAATTTAACAACACCGTCGATAAGTGCGAAAAGTGTATCGTCACTACCAATACCTACGTTGTTACCTGGGTGAATTTTCGTTCCTCTTTGACGAACGAGAATGTTACCGGCAAGAACTTGTTGACCGTCTGCACGCTTAACGCCTAAGCGTTTTGCTGCGCTATCACGACCGTTACGAGAACTACCGACACCTTTTTTATGAGCAAATAATCTGAATAAAAACATCTTATTGTCCTCCAAAAAAATAATAGTAATTAGTTTGCTGAAATAGATTCAATCTTTACAGCCGTGAATGGTTGTCTATGACCTTGTTTCTTTCTTTCGTTTTTCTTAGCTTTGTACTTAAATACAATAATCTTCTTAAGCTTAGATTGTTCTAATACTTCGCCAACTACTTTGAAAGTTTTTGCGTCACTACCAACCTTAACACCATTTTCGTCAGAAACGAGTAATACGTCGAATTCTACCTTATCGCCAACGTTTGCCTTAATTTTTTCAAACTTAACGACTTGGTCCTTTTCTACTTTGTATTGCTTTCCTCCGTTTTCAATGATAGCGTACATTTTGAATTTTACCTCCCTGTCCAATCTCGCCAAAATAATCAAGGCGGTGCAAAAATTGCACACTTAAAAAGCCCGTTCTGAGCGGTTCCTAAATAATTTATCATAATTTATAACGTTTGTCAAGAAATTTTCGCATAAATTAGCCTAATTTTGGCAGAATATTTATTAAGGAGAAAATTATGAGTTTAAATCGAGAAGTTATAAATTGCGTTTACAAAAACGCACACGTTGCTCTACAATCAATTTCCGACCTTTTGCCCGAAGTTGACAACGGTAAAATGCGCGAAGAATTAGTTTACGAATACGACGGTTATGAAAAGCTTATTGGCGAGATTTCTGAATATATGGCAGATAAAGGTTATAAGCCTAAAGATATCGGACCTATGAAAAAAGCAATGCTTTATACCGCTATAAAAATGAACGCTTTAAAAGACGATTCAAAATCGCACTTTATTGAAATGATGGTAAAAGGCACCGTCATGGGAATTTGCGAGCTTAGAGAAATTATAGAGAAAAACCATGATAAAGTCGATAGCGAAGTAATTGATTTTGCTAAGCGTCTTTTAGCGCTAGAAGAAAACTATGAAGAACGCCTTAAAAAGTTGTTTAACTGACTTATAGAGCGATTAATCGGGTTTTGTGTGGCAAAACTCGATTAATTTTTAAACATTTTATCAAGCACAGAAAATCCATCAGAAAGCGGATTTTTCAAACGCGCTTTTATCGCCTTTGAAAAATAATTCGTAATTAAGATACGCGCGCAACTACACTACCCCCTTGTCATTATTATATATTAGACTACACTTTTTGAAAAATCACTCACTAAAAATTTAAAAAACCGCAAGATTACTTGCGGTTCTTATTTTATTTATGATTGCGAATTTAACATATTAGATATGTAATTTAAACTACCAATCGCATCAATATTACCAGACAGTTCTTTAAAACTTTGAAGTCTTTCTTCACTAAAATTAAAAATTATTTCGTAAAGATTAATTGATAAAAGTTCTTGAACGTACTCGTCAACACCGCCAACTTCAGTTTTTACTATTTCAACGCCGTTAAAGTTAATAATACTTTCCATTGTGATTGAATTTAAAAGTTTAATATCGCCGTCAGTCAGGTTTTCAACTATAGGATTTTTCGCAAGATCTATTATTCCGTCGTAAGTAAGCGTTAGAGTTTCGGTAGAATTTTCAGATATAAACTTTTCAATTTCGTTTTTAATAGCAAGTTCGTTTTCTAATATAGTCTCGACAGAAAATGCGTTTATATCGTTAGTTTCAAGCCCTACGATGAAAGATGAAATTTGTTTTACCGTTAGCGAATTATAAGAATTTTGACCGGCAAAAAACTCGTTTATATATAAAATCATATCACTTAAAGTCAACCCGTCGCTTTCAATTTCTTGACCGTAAACCGTGTCAATATATGCTAAAATATCAAACGCGTACATAAGAGCAGTTTCTTTTTGGTCTTGACTTAAATTAATCGCTGACGCAATTTGTTCGATAGTCTTTTCACCGCTATTAGGGTTATTCAAAAACTCGTCAATATAACCTTCAACAAACGCGTTAACCTCCGTTCCGTAAGCTTGATCTAAAGCCGTATATAAACCTAATAAATACTCGTCAATCGCAAGGTTTTTTGTCTGTTCTTTTACATTTTCAATATAGGTATCGCCACCTAAAAGGTGGTCTATAGCACTGCTAACTGAATATTCAACACCATTAAACGTAAAACTTTTAATTAAAATCTCATTTGTTATTCCGCTTTGAGATTTCATCCATAAGTTTTGCGCTGAAAGTTTGATATAGTCGTTACCGATTGCAGAATATAATAGGTACGTCCAAATAGCATCTTTAACGGTTAAAGTTTCGTCTATCGTAACGCTATCGCCAATAAGTTTTGCAATATCTTTTACCGTAGAATCGCCAACCATATCGTAAAAAGTTAAAACTCTTTTTGTAAAACTATCGCCTTCAAGCACCATATACCACTCGTTAAGCGTTGAGTTTATAAGATAATATACAAGTGGATTTACAGAATTTACAAGTTCAACAACCGATTTAGAATATCCGCAAAAATCAACTATTTTCGTTTCACCATAAGTTTCTAGGTCTTTTTCAGAAATTGTCATATTTTCACTTTTGTCGAGTTTATAAGATAAAAGCGCGTTCATTACTTTGTGCGTTTTTAAATTTGACGAATTGTTATACCAATTTCCGTCGGTATAATAGCCGTACCCTAAAAGTTTAGAAATGTCAGAACCGCTTGGAAAACTCTCGTTAGCCTTAACGATTAGCGAATTAAAAATATCACCAAGCATATAGCCTTTAGCGTCTTTAAAAAGCGTTCCGTTTTCAAAACCGCTAGTAAAATCGGACGTTTTATATCCTTCAAACAAACTCATTAAACTTTCGATATTATAGTTTGACCTGTCAACCAATTCATAAATATTACCGTTACTTGTGCTTGTTGACACACTTTCAGTTGACGATACACTTGAATTTTCAGTCTCTGGAACTTTTTTATTGCACGCGGAAAAAATTGAAACGGCTAAAAAAGATATGCACAATACAAAAGTTAATAGCACTTTTTTGTTAAATTTAGCCATACTCTTCACCTAAAAAATTTATTATATAAATTTTATCATAAAAATGCAAACCTTGTCAAGTAAAAAAGCAGAACACCAAACTTTGGTATTCTGCCAATTTTTTCAAAAGTAAGTCGGTCTATAAGCCGAGTTCTGTCAAGTGTGACTATTTATCTACGCCGATTGTCGCCAATCGGCTCTAGCGACGTTTTGCGTTTGCGCATGACGAGCAATCTTCTAGCGCATCCCTATCTTGCTCCAGGTGGGGTTTACACAGCCTCCGTTGTTACCAACCGAGCGGTGAGCTCTTACCTCGCCTTTTCATCCTTACCCTTTCGGGCGGTAATTTTCTGTTGCACTTTCCTTAAAGTCACCTTCACCAGACGTTATCTGGCACCCTGCTCTATGGAGCTCGGACTTTCCTCATTGAACGGCATAACCGTCCCCCGCAGTCACACAACCGACTTACCCGTTTATTTTAACACAAACTTTTAAATTTGTAAACCGTTTTTATTTCTTTACGCCTTTAATTTTATCAAGTATAATTTTTGAATCAAACTCGCAACTAGGGGTATCTTTTTTAATAAAATTTATAAATGAATCGTTTAATAAGTCGGTCAATAAGTCGGTAAACTGGCTGATTGTGTCACAAAATAGATAGTATGCCATAGAACCTGGAACAGAATTTATTTCGTTTAGATAAACCCTATCTTCGTGCAAAAGATAATCAATTCTTATAATACCGCTAAAGCCCAAATTTTCATAAACGAACTTAGTAGTTTCTTTTATCTTTTCAGAAAGTTCGTTTGAAATCTTTGCTGGAAACTCTCGCGTAAGTCCGTTTTTACTGCCTAGATATTTATCTGAAAAAGTTAAAATTTCGTTTGCCGTCACAGGTTTTTCGCACTCTGAAACAAAAATTTTTTCGCCAAGTTTATAGACCGCACAATTTATATCAATAGCATTATCGAGATACTTTTCACAAAGCACTTCGTTATCGTAAAAGAAAGCGTTTTTTAGCGCGTTTTCAAGTTCAACGAAGTTTTTCGCAACGCTTATTCCTATGCTCGAACCTAATGACGACGGCTTTACGATAACGGGATACGAAAGTTTGTTTACAATATCGAGCATAACCGTTTCTTTTTTTGCAAAATATTCTTTTGAAATAACCGTTATGCCGTCAACAGTCGAAACACCTAATGAAGATAGTATTTTCTTTGAAAGCGATTTGTCCATTGATAGCATAGAACAGAACGCGTTTGGCGATGCGAACGGAATTTTATTTAATTGTAAAATCCCGCAAAGTGCGCCGTCTTCGCCGTTTTTACCGTGCATACAGTTTATCGCGCCAGATATGGCAGAAATCTTTTTAAGTTTACTTTTTTTTAGTTCGTATAAAAAACCGTCGTTTACGCCAAGTCTAACCTTTTTTAAACCTTTCTCATTAAAGTTTTTGTAAAACTCAACGTTTTTAAGCTTCTCACCAGTAAACCACTCTCCACTTTTAGTTACGTAAATAGGAATAGGCAAAAATTTTTTTTTATCAATAGAATTTAAAGTTAAAACACCCGTTATTATTGACACGTCGTGCTCTGTTGACTTACCGCCAAAAAAGACCAATATATTTTTCATAATTCACCCTTTCTTTATTGTATGAATTATTAAAAAATAGTGTTAAAAGCCGACTGCAATTATTTGCAGTCGGCTAAAAAGTGTCTGTATATATTGATTATCTTATAAAAATCTGTCAGGTAAATCGTTTTCAAAAAGCACAGTATCCCCTTCTAGAACGATTTCGTTAAGTTTAACCTTTGCATCTTCCATAGTCTTTGCCATAAACACGTTGTCAAAGTTAAAGCCTGCTTGAAACAAACCTTCTCGAACGCTATAAGCGCAAGTTTCGCCAACCAAAATTATTAAATCGCAAACGGCAAGATTTTTACCGTATTCGATATTTTCTTGTTTTTCTAATTTCCCAAGTTCGACCATACCTGGCGTCACGACGATTGTTCTGTTACCGAAACTTTTCGCAAACTTTATTGCGACTTTCGAACCGACTGGATTTGCGTTATAACTGTCGTCGATAATCGTTATACCCTTGTCGTTTTCAACAAGTTCAAGTCTGTGCGGAACGCTTTCGACTTTAGAAATCCCTTCTGCAATTTCTTCTAAGCTAAGCCCCAGTTTAAACGCAAGCGCACTTGCAAGAACTAGATTGGAAACGTTATGTTCACCTAAAAGTTTAGTTGATGCAGAAATTTTTTGTCCGTTAAAGTTTAAAATAAATTCAGAGCCTTGTTTCGTGCATTTTATATCTTGTGCAAAAACTTGACTGTCTTCGTTAATTCCTGCGGTAATAATTTCAACGCCATTTTGCGTTTTTAAACTTAACGTTTCTTCACTGTCGCTTGAGATTACGCAAGTTTTAACCGCGTTTAAAAGTTCGGCTTTAGTTTCTTTAATATTTTCTAGCGTTTTAAAAGTTTGAAGGTGTTGTTTTGTTATCCCTGTAACAATACCGTAAGACGGATTTACTATGTCACAAAGTTCTTTTATATCGCCTTTGTACCTTGCGCCCATTTCGCAAATAAAGATATCAAAAGACGAGTCGAGACTTTCAACCGATTTACATATGCCCATAGGAGTGTTGTAAGATTTTGGCGTTGCAAAAACTTTGTACTTGGTAGAAAGTATTGTAGAAAGCATATTCTTTACTGAAGTTTTTGCGTAACTTCCGGTAATTCCGATTTTTATCATATCTGGAAAACTTTCAAGTTTTTTCGTTGCAATTTTGATATACTTTTTATTAATAGACTTTTCAATCGGACAAATAATTAGGTTTGCAAGTTTTAAAATAATTGGTATAAAACAAGGTAAAATTGTCACAAGCGACAGCCTTGTACTTTTTAGCCACCATATATCTTTTACAAAGTAAAAAGCAACGTTAATAAGTGTTAAAAACGCAAAAGAAATTATTAAACTTACTAAAAAATATGCGCCTATAAGTCGTTTAACGCGATTTGTAAGGCTTAACGGGCATTTATCCTTGTGCTTTTTATCACCCAAAATATAAAGCGCGACAAAAAGAATATATACAATCAAGGAAGCGTAAGCAGTAATTTCAGACTGTAAAAATGAAAAAGAAATAACGACTATTACCGAGCCTAAAAATGATAGCACCGTAAGAGCAACAAGTCTTGAATTATAAACGTTCGGCTTTTTGTTTAGCCAATCGTTAAACTCGCAATTTCTATACGACGACTGCTGTAAAATTTGTAAATATTTTTTTGATAACACAACTAGTAAAATTGCGCTTACAACCGAAATAGCAAGCGTTAACAATATGTAATTTGCGTTGAACAAATCTAAAATTTTACTAATATTTTTATAAGCAATCATTGTAATAAAAATTCCTTTACTATGATATTAAATTCTTCGTATTTTTCTAAAAAACAAAAGTGACTTCCGTTATCTATTATATAAAGTGACGAGTTTTTCAAGCCTTTGTTTAGCCGTTTAGCCATATAAAGCGGTGTTTCAGTATCGTTTTTGCCAAAAACTAAAAGCACTTTATTATCGATAAGTTTCAACCTATAATCTAAATGCTCGTTGACGATTTTTACAAAACTTTGTTTCATAACGCTATCGAGCGAGCGATAATCGCTAGAGCCCAAATTTTTAAGTTTATCCTTTTTTACAAATCTTTTTAAGACTTTATATTTTAAAATTTTAAATCTAACCTTTAAACTTTTTTTGGGCTTAAGCCCTGCTGCGCCGGTTAGCACTATTTTGTCAATTTTTTTGTTCTCGGGTAGCATTTTTAACACTACTCTCGAGCCAAAAGAGTGTGCTATAATATCAAGTTTTTCGACGTTTAATTCGTCAATAAGTCGATTAATAGAGTTTTTGTAATCGTCAAGCGAAAAAGGGTAATCAATTTTTTGACCGTTAAAGCCTAAAAAATCAATCGCAACGACCTTAAACCATTTTGAAAAATAATCAATCTGTTTTTGAAAATATTCCTTCTTTGATAGATAGCCGTGAAGAAGCAGTAAAACCTTTCCACTACCTGAGACTATCGCGTTCATACCTGCAATTTTTTCGTTCACTTATCACCTATAAAACTTTTGACATTACAATTGCATCTTCGGTATTTTCGTAATAGTTTTTTCTTTCGCCTATTTTCATAAATCCTAGTTTTTGATATAAACTTTGCGCTGGCAAATTAGATTTTCTAACTTCTAAAAAGACGTTTTCTTTTTTCTCTAATCGCAAAAAATCTATAATTTCTTGCATTAATTTTTCGCCTATGCCTTGTTTTCTATACTCATTTTTAACGGCAATATTTAAAATTTCTCCGTCCCAAAAATCGTATATAGCACCAACGTACCCAACAACTTTTCCGTCGATTTCGCAAACTTTTCCGTAAAAATTCTTTAAATTCGTCGTTTGGTTTAGCATATCCAACGTCCAAGGCGACTTAAAACACTCTTTTTCAAGTTCGGAAATTTGCAAATTGTCGGTTGCTAGCCAATTTCTGTAAATCACAAGCGACCTTCTTCGGCTTGACTAAGTCTTAAATAGAGCGGTGCTAGACTTTCGCTATCACAAAGACTTTCTGCCTTTTTAATACACGCTTGATATAAACCTTTTGACGGATCGCAAATTTCAGTTTTTACGCCGTCAATTATTTTTGCAGAAATTTTTTTATAACCTTTGATTTTTTCAAGTTCTTTTTTTGATATAAAGCACGGCTCAATTGAAATTTCGCCGTTTTTGTATCCACACGCATAAAAATTGTCGTGTTTTGCAGAAATTAGGGCTAAATACGCCCCGTTATCTTTAGAATATGCTAGCGTATCAAAAGAAGTGAGAGAAAGCGTCAAAATCTTATTTGCCGAACATAAACCTTTTACTGTTGCAATACCTATTCTAATTCCTGTAAACGAGCCAGGACCAACCGTAACAGCGCAAAAATCAAGTTCTTTTATAGTTAGCCCAACCGATAAAAGCGCATCTTCAACGCTATCCATAAGCGTAATAGAGTGGCGTGACGCGCAGTCTGATAAATGAATGATTTTTTCTTTATCTTCGTTTTTTGCAATTACCGTAAGGTATTCTTGCGAAGTGTCAACGGCTAAGAATTTCATAACTCAATTCTCCTACTATTCTCATCAATAACGGTAATAATTACCCTTTTGCAAGTCTTAGGAAGCACTGACGATATATTATCCGACCACTCTATAACGCAAATTCCACCTGCATAAAAATAGTCGCATAAGCCTAAGGCTTCGGCTTGTTCGCCACTTGTTAGACGATAGCAGTCGTAGTGATATAAAACGCCGTCATAATCGTTCATATAAGCATAGGTTGGGCTTGTAATTTGCTCGGTTATTCCTAAGCCCTTAGCAATTCCTTGCGTGAACGCCGTTTTTCCCGCGCCAAGATCGCCAAAAAGCAAAACTACGTCACCTTTTTGCAAGGTTTTAGCATATTCCTTAGCGATTTCTAAAGTTTCTTCATAACTGTTTGATAAAACCACTTTCGTTGTTTTATCGACGGTTTTAGGTGTTGAAAATTTGTTAATAAGCCTTGATACTCGCTTGTAAACTAAAAAAGTTAAAAGCGAAGTTACTAAGCATCTTAACGCGTTAAACGGTATTGCGGCAAGTAAAATGTAGTAAAAATAGAAAGTGTCAACCGTCGCGTTTGGATAAAGCGGTTTGCAAATATTTACAATCGTTTCCCAGTTTCCCTTAAAGAAAAACTCAACGTAGAAAGGAATTGAAATAAATCTGTTAAAAATCGACGCGCATATTACGGTTGCAACGCTACCCAAAACTAACGATATAAGTGCCGTCTTTTTCGTTTTGTTTCTCTTATATATCAAGCCTGACACCAATACGAAAACAGAGCCGTTTAAAAAGTCCGCAAGTTCGCCAACGCACATCGTTGACGTAAACGGAAGTTTTATAAGCGTTCTAATAAGAACAATTATCACACCCGACACTGGTCCTAGTGCAAATCCACCGATAAGCGCAGGAAAATCTGCAATGTTAAGTTCTAAAAACGACGGAAATGCAAAAGGAAGTGCTAAATTAAGCAAATAAAGCACAAAACTAAGCGCAGAAAGTATACCAATTATAGCAAGTCGTTTTGCAGTAAAATATTGTTTCATTTTTTGTTCCTACGGTTTATTCTATAATAATATTAATCTATGATATTTTATTATATTTTAAAATTACTGTCAAGTAAAAGAGTTTTACAAAATAAAAACTCACTTAAGTTTCCTTAAGTGAGCCGCGTTTTTTCGCTTTTAAAGATTTTCAACCACGCCGTAGAAGATTGGAACGCTTCCTAATTCAAAACTTCCTTGGTCAAAAATTAGATATGCAAACGGACGGTCAAGCCAAATTTCAATTTTTTCTCTTGGTGCAGGAACAGAATTTGTCTTTCCTGCAATCATTGTTACTGCAGCGGCTTTTATACCGTTCTTATCAACTTCTATCGCGGTTTTTTGCAGTGCGCTATCCACGTAGAAATTGCCGTTTGGTATTTGCACTAATTTGGTAAAATTTGCCGTATATGGGCTAGCTATCGAATTTAAAGAAAAGCTTTCAAATACGTCCATTAAATCAATCGAATAGTCGTATTTAAATTCTGGAATACCTGTAGTTACTTCATAATCGTAAGAAGCACTTTTAAACAGTGTTTCAATCTCCGCCCAACTCATATTTGAAAAATATTCGCTTGCCGAGTTTTCGTCTTTAGGTAAAATTCCCATAAAACAGAAACCGTCTGAAAGTGGCTGTATGAACGCTTCGGCGTTTTCGCTTGAGTAATAAACGCTTGACTTTCTAGATAAAAACTCAACAGTTTTTTCAGTTGAATTTTTGTTTTTAAAAGTGCGCGCTATCGTTTTGTTGTATTTCTCAGCCCAACCGCTTTGCAAATAAAGCGCGTTAATTAGATATGCTACGGTATTATGATCAACGCTTTCTAAAATTTTATCAATCATACCTTCCGTGTAGTGATTAACCCACGAATTTACGTCACCACAAACATTGTCCTTTAAAAAGTCGCTAGAGTAAATTTGCGCGTTGAAATATTTTGTAGCATCAGATAAAAATCCATCTTGAACAAAGTCAGCATAAGTCTTATTTAACCAAACTGAATTTGCAATATTGACCTTTGAGTTTTCATACGCTTTTTGGCTGTATCTGTTATATAAAACGTTTGAAAGATTTTTAACGCTTTCAATATCTGTTCCGAAAGCATTTTCAAGTTCTATCTTACTTTCACCGTCAGAACCTGTGGCAAGTAGCGACAAACAAAGATATAACGAAAGCGGAGAAACAAGCATATTATTTCCACTATTAGTTTTTGTCAAGTCGTAACTTTTTTGAAAAAATTGACCGCTAAACGCCTTATACGCCGACATTTCATCTTTTACATCCACATCTGAAAGATTTGACGTTAAACCGTCTTTCGCATTTAATTGAACAGCTTTATCTAATTTCAACTCAGCCTTATCACAACAAGTAAGCGCAAAAACAACAATTATGCAAAGTAAAATTGATATGATTTTTTTCATAAAATTTACCCCCATTAAATTCTTACGTTAATAAGACAAAAAAACGCAAAAAACTACTCAGTAAAATATGATAAACTTTTTAAATTTATATCTAAGAGTTGTTTAAGCGCAAAATCTAAAAACCTAAGTGCGTTTTTTAATTGACTTTCTTCAAACGTGATTTTTTCTAAAAAATCAAACGATATATCCTTTTGAAAAACAGAACAATCTTTTAATAAAGTATAGGTTGAATATCGAATTTCAGTATCTATATCGGTTGCGCAATTTAAACATGCACTTCTACCTTCAGAAAAAGAGAAAAAAGACCTGCCTTTAATTTCATTACCACAAACTGCACATTTCTCAAAATTAAGTTCATAGCCTTGAAATTTCATAGCGTTAAGTATAAAAGTTATTAAGACTAAATCCGCATCAATATCTTTCTCGTTTAGCGTTTTTAGCGCGTTTATAAAACACAAAAACAGTTCGTACGACTTCATATCGTCAATTAATAGTTTAGATATAAGTTCTGCCATAGTAGATCCTGCGTAGAACTTGTCTAAATCAAACCTTAAATCGTAAAAACTGTCGATCTGATTTACTTCTTTAACAGTTCTTCTACCGTCTTTTTCAATAAGCACAAACTCGCCAAAACAAAAGATTTCACCTGCAAATTTAAGTTTTGAATTAGCCTTTTTTACGCCTACGAGTTTTGCCGATACAATACCACCTTCAAGCGTAAACAAATTTATAATTTTGTCGTTTTCTTTATAGTTCGTCGCTCGAATTACTACGGCATTGTATTTTTCTTCCATAAAAACACCTAATCAAACAGCGAGTGTAATCACTCGCTATCTTCATCTTTTAATTTTCTATATAATCTGTAATAATTAACGTTTCCCGTTTTTTCAAAAAGTTTCCAACAGATATCACTTGGACTGTCTTTTTTCATTAAATACCCCCTAAGAATATTTTAAGGAAAAAAGTATTTATTATGCGTTAGTTAAAATTTTCGTCGGAATAGCCAAATTCTTTAAGTTTAGACGGATTATTTCGCCAGCCTTCTTTAACTTTAACATAGACGGTTAAAAAGACTTTAGCGTCTAAAAACTTTTCCATACCTTGGCGTGCAAAGGTGCAAATTTCTTTAAGTTTTTTACCTTGTTTTCCTATGATAATCGCCTTATGGTTGTACTTTTCGCAAATTACGTCTAAATTAATATCGTAAACTTTTCCGTCTTCTCTTAAAGAAAATTCGTTAATAATTATAGCAACTCCGTGCGGAATTTCTTTATCGCAAAGAAGTAAAATCTTTTCGCGCATAATTTCTGCTATCATAAATTTTTCAGAACGATTTGAAATAACGTCGTCACTATAAAGCGGTTCACCTTCAGGTAAGCAACTTAAAATTTCGTTCAAAAGTTCTTTTAAATTTTTACCTTTTCTTGCTGAAACGGGTATAACCTTTACGCCTTCAATATCAGAGAACTTGGTAAGTTCAGAATACATTTTCTCTTTTGGCATAATGTCGATTTTAGTAAATGCGCAAATAGTTTTTACACCTTGTGACGAGTATTTTTTAAGCATTTCTAAATCGCTATCTAAAACGCCTTCGTGTCCGTCGATAACAAACAATATCAAATCAACGTCTTTTACGGAGTTTTCCGTACTTTTTTGCATGCGCGCATTAAGAAGTGTCGACGCCTTGTAAATACCAGGCGTATCTTCAAATACAATTTGGTAATCGTCACGAGTGAGTATTCCTAAAATTCTATCTCTCGTGGTTTGTGGTTTTGGCGAAACGATAGCAACTTTTTCACCAACTAAAACGTTGATAAGCGTTGATTTACCAGCGTTCGCTCTACCTACCACGGCAACTACGCCACTTTTCATCTAAGCACCCCTAATTCGGTTAAAATTTTCTCTTCTAAAAATCTCATTTCTTGTTTTAATTCGTCGGTTACGTGATCGTATCCAAAAAGATGTAAACAGCCGTGAACGACTAAGTAATAAAGTTCTCTTTCAAGGTCGTGACCGTACTCTATTGCTTGTTCTTTCGCCTTATCAAAACATACTGCAATCGAGCCTAGAAATACTGCCTTTTCATCTTCGTCATAATCGAGTAAAAAATCTTTTTTTCTAATTGTTTTTCCGCGTATTCCGTCAAGCATAGGAAAAGATAAAACGTCGGTAACTCGGTCTATAGCACGGTTTTCTCTGTTAAGTACTCGAATTTCGTCTTGAGAAACGAAAGATAAATCTATATATAAATTTATTCTCTGCTTTAAAACTTTTTGGACTACTTCAGCAAGTTTATCTAATTCTATAAATTGATTGTCCTGACAATAAATTTTTAATTTTGACATAACACTTTTCCGTTATTATTTTTTAGTTTTCTTTGGTTGTTTTTCTTTTGGTTCGTCAACTGAGCCATCCGAGAAAGAACTAACTTTACCGTATTGAATCTTTGGATAGTTAATTCTTTCGTGATAAACGCCAGATAGGTTGTCTTGAATAGTCTTTTTAATTATTTCAAGATCTAACATAGTAATTTCACACTCTGAAAATTGGTCTCTGTTAATTCTGTCTTCAAAGATTGAACGAATAACTTTTTCGACTTCTTCATGGGTACGCGACGTACTAATTGCGCGAACCGCAGCCTCGCAACCGTCTACAAGCATAATAATTGCAGCAATTTTTGTATGAGGTTTTGGTCCTTTATAGCAAAAATCTGAAATATCAAGGTCGCCGTCGGTATACTTTTTTGCCTTCATATAAAAATATTGAATTGGTAAAGTTCCGTGATGCTCTCTTGCAACGTCAGCAAGAATCATAGGCAAGTGGTACTTTTTAATAAGTTCATAACCGTCGGTTGCGTGCGAACGAATAATTTCGGTAGAAAGTTCAGGCGTCAATTCGTCGTGAGGATTTACTCCGTATTGATTTTCTGTAAAATATCCAGGCTGTCTAAGTTTACCAATATCGTGATAATATGCACACGCGCGGGCAAGCAAAGCATTTTCACCTATTGCTGCTGCACACGATTCAGACAGTGTTGCAACCGTTAGCGAGTGGTTAAAAGTACCCGGTGCTTCTTTAGCAAGTTTTTCGATAAGTTTTGATTTGTGATCCGTTACTTCTACCAAGCGATAGTTAGTAAGAACGTTGAAAAGCCACTCAAAAATAGGAATTACTGCCATCATGTAAACGACTGAAGTTATTCCTGACATAAAGCCGTATAAAATTATTGGGACAATTTGAGAAAAATCTACACCGAAATAAAATTCTAGCGAAACTGCACAAATAATAATCGGAATAGCAATGAAGAATCCCCTTGAGAAAACCTTTATTCTCGATCCAACCTCATCAACGAGATATATACCCACCATACCAGAGGCGCAACCGATTATAAAAGATGAAAGCGGTAGCAATTGGTTAGTATACGTTTGATTTCCGAATACGTCAACCACAAATAGTAACAATGAAAAACAAAAGTTAACGTAAACTGCCGTTCTTCTGTTGACTAAAAGAAGCACAAGTAGCGAACATAACGCAAACGGACGCGCGTATATTGAATAATCAGACGGTATAAATCTACTTGTTATAAGGCAAACGATAAGTGAAAACTCCATAACCACGAAAATTACGGCAATATTTTTCGGTCTTATCATGAAATCCCTAAACTCAAAGTAGAAATACAAGTATATTATTGCGAATATGAATAAAGTTGCTAGAACGATAAAAACGAATTTTTGCACGTTTTCTTTAACAGCCCAATATCCACCAAAACCGTTCCCACCAGTCGTTGCATTTATTGCAAGCGAACCTATAATTATCCCAATTACAACTACAAAATGCAAACAAAATTGCAAAATCGAAGATATATAATTCTTTTTCTTCCAAGGCTGTAATTTTTTAGATTGTACAAACATAACCAATCACCTAATTCTTATTTTCTTCGTCTTTCGTGTACGCTTTTATTATTTCCATTACCAGCGGATGACGCACGACGTCTTTGTGTGTAAGTTTAATAATTGCAATATCATTTATGCCCTTAAGTACGCCTATAGCATGCTTAAGCCCACTTTTTTTGCCGTCAGGAAGGTCTATTTGCGTAACGTCACCGGTAACGATAACTTTACTTCCTTCACCCATACGCGTTAAAAACATCTTCATTTGTTCACGCGTAGTGTTTTGCGCTTCGTCTAAAATTATAAACGAATTATTCAACGTTCTTCCGCGCATATACGCAAGCGGAGCAATTTCGATAACACCGCGCTCCATAAGTTTAAGATATGTTTCAAGCCCAAACATTTCTTGCAACGCATCGTATAAAGGTCTTAAATACGGATCGACTTTTGATTGAAGATCACCCGGTAAAAAACCTAATCTTTCACCTGCTTCAACCGCAGGTCTAGTCAAAATAATTTTTTCAACTTCTTTATTTTTGTACGCAGAAACTGCCATCGCAACCGCAAGATACGTTTTTCCAGTACCCGCTGGACCGACTCCAAAAACTACGGTATTCTTTTTTATAGCGTCAACGTACGTCTTTTGTCCAAAAGTCTTACATTTGACAGGCTTTCCGCGTGACGTAATTGCAATAACCCCACTCATTAGCGATCTAATATCACCGCTCATGCCTTCTTTTGCTAGTTCTATACAATAAATTATGCGCGACTTGTCAATCGTTTCGCCTGAATTTACAACTTCTAAAAGTTCAACGATTACCGTCTTTGCAATATTGACGGCGTTTTCGTCACCTGAAAAGTAGATAACGTCGTCACGAACGTAGATAATAGTGTCCGTCTCGCGCATTATTATAGAAATATTCTCGTCAAAAGTGCCTAAGAGTTTTGACAGGTTGTCCACGTTGTCTATTAAGAGTTTATCAGTAAATTTATCCAAATTATCCCCCAATTTCAACCAGGTAGTTGATTTTGACTGAAATATGTATTCCTTTTGCAAGCCTATTTTCTTCTACAAAGTTAGATACAATGCAGTCGTATTCGCTCGGACAATAAAATTTTGCTTCTTCAACGACGCTTGCTTTATCGTATAAAGATACGTCGTCAAAAGACTTTTCGTAGACGAAAGTCGACAAAATAAGCGCATAGCCCAAAGCCTTGGTCTCAAACTCGCCCATATCCGTTGAAACTTTTCCAGAAATTAATTCATCACCTAAAAAGACTTCGTCGCCGACTAATTTATTAGCCGTTCCACTATAGACGTTAAGTCTTATAAGTTTACCACTTGCGGTAGAAACTAGACTTTTAGAGTTAAGATTGTTTATTTTTGCGCCTTCATCTCTTTCAAAAAGTCGAATAATCAACCTATTGCCCGATTTTTCGAGTGTAGCAAATGAAACGGTATCTAAATCGTCTAAAATTCTTTCTTTAATTTTTTCAGTCTCTAGATTATTAAAATTACAGAATTTTTCTATTCCGAAACTTGATAAATTTTTTTCTACGTAAATTTTATTTTCGGGTTTTTCGCCAATGATATCAACCGAAAAAACAAAGTTTTTTGAAACGTATGATAGCATCAAAAATAAAACCGCACCAATTACAAAACCAATTCTTTTTCTAATATTTGAAAAAAAACCGTAAAGCCCTCCGAACTTTATCAACTTATTATACCATGTTTTAGATAAAATTGCAAAAACTTTTTCACTATCTTTTTTGTAAACGCAAATAATTATCGTATTTTCGTCGATAGTTTTTACTTTTATTATGTCGATATTATGCTTTTTAAGTCTTTCAAATAAAAACGCCTGATTTTTTCCGCGCACCAAAATTTCACAATAACTCATTTAACAGTTACCTTAGAAATCTTGCCCGAAACGCAAACGTCGCCTAAAACGCATTTTTTTATCGAAAGATTTTCCCCTTCTATTAAAAGTTCTCCATCACAAAGTTCTAATACGACTTTATCGCAACTAAAACTTACGATGCTTTTTACACACTCAAAATACCCGCCGATTTTTTTGCAGACAAAAAAACGCGGTCTTTTATTCGTCAGCATTAGTAAATCGTTAAATTCTTCGCTAAAACTCATTTTACACCTCACGGATTTTACTAAAATTTTATGCAAAAACCGCAAGATTTAGTATTATTGTTCTAACGAAACTTCCTTGACTTCAAAAGTTTTTTTGCTCGCCTTTCGATACAACCTATCAATTAAACACTTTGAAAAAATTGACCAACCAAAAGTTACGATTATTGAAAAAACAACGTCGGTTAAAAAGTGTGCACCAACCATAATTCTTGTCAACCCTAGCAAAACTGAATAGCCGTAGCCAATAATATTAAATAGTATTTTTATTCGCTTACTCCGTAAATTTACACAATATTCAGGAATAAACGTAAGCGTTATTAAACTTGCACCGCAAGCGGTATGCCCTGACGGAAATGATTTATACCCATCAGAACCAACTAAGATTTTTAGATATTCAAAAGTATTTGACGTTTGAGATTTTGCAATAAACCATTTTGAAAAATATGAATAGTCATCTAAAAAGTTCATCGTTCTAAAACGCACTCTATTAAATATAGGTTTTGCGCCTTGGACGATTATTTGAGAAAAAACAACGGTCAATGCGACGATTAACGACCATATAGCCAAACTTTTTCGAATTTCAATCGGGACTTTTTTCGCGATCAAATACCAAATAAGAGAAAAAACTACACCACCTAGAAGATAACAACTTATCGTTAATAAACTAAATTTATCATTATCAAGGGATAAGTGATCAGTCAAATACCCTAACACCTTAAAAGTGCCGAATACGTTTATACCAAAAAGCACAATTAGACAAAATATTTTTACTGGCTTTGTTGTATATTTATTACTACCAAAAACATTTGCATCAGTTAAATAAACCATTAAAACTGAAAAAGACACTAAACCGTATAATACCGTCTCACCAAAAATCTCAAATAGAGATAAAACGAAATTAGAAGTAAAATATTGACCACCACCCAATACGCAAATTGCCTTACTTATTTCAAGGTCAAAAAAAGTACCGATTAAAAAAAGAATTGTTAAAAATGAAAATATTAAAATATTTACAACTAAATTTTTTCTTCTATCCATTTTCCACCACCTAGTATGTATTAATTATAGCATTTGTACTACTTTTTAGCAAGAGCAATTTCAAATTTTGCGCAAAAGTTCACTTAACAAACTTAAAACTATGCTATTTAAAAAATTATTTTTTAAATAAAAGCAAAAAACGACTTTAAAATAGTGGCAAGATTTTTGCTAAAGTGATATAATTATGAAGTTAGTAAATCAAAAAGAATTAATTTAGTTCTTTTTTTGGAGAAAAATATAATGAACATGTTGGAAATTGAAAAGAAATGGCAAAAATATTGGGCTGAAAACAAGATTAACGAGTATGACGAAAATGATACCCGTAAAAAGTTTTACTGTCTTGAAATGTTTTCATACCCATCTGCTGCTAAACTTCACGTAGGACACTGGTATAACTATGGACCTACTGACAGTTATGCGCGCTATAAGAAAATGAAAGGTTTTGCCGTTTTCCAACCTATGGGATTTGACGCTTTCGGTTTACCTGCAGAAAACTTTGCAATAAAGACTGGCGTTCACCCACAAGATTCTACGGTTAAAAATATCGAAACTATGGAAGTCCAACTTCAAAATATCGGAGCAATGTTCGATTGGTCTAAGGAAATAAAAACCTGCATGCCTGATTATTACAAATGGACTCAATGGTTATTTTTAAAACTTTATGAAAACGGACTTGCTTACAGAAAGGAAGCCCCTGTTAACTGGTGTTCTAGTTGTAACACTGTACTTGCAAACGAACAAGTCGTTGACGGCAAGTGCGAACGTTGCGGAACTGAAGTTTTCAAGAAAGACTTAACACAATGGTTCTTTAAAATAACGGAATATTCTGAAGAACTTTTACAAAAACTCGACGAACTTGACTGGCCTGAAAAAACTAAGCACATGCAAAGAAACTGGATTGGCAAATCGACCGGTGCTGAAGTTGAGTTCGAAACTGAAAGTGGCGATAAGTTCAAAGTGTTCACCACTAGATGCGACACGCTCTTTGGCGTATCTTTCGTAGTTTTAGCACCTGAACACCCACTCGTTAAGAAACTCGTAACTGACGATTGTAAAGAAAAAGTCTTTAAATATATCGAAGAAACGGCTAAAGCAAGTGAAATTGACCGTCTTTCTTCAACTCGCGAAAAGACTGGCGAATTTATCGGCGCATACGCTATCAATCCTATCAACGGCAAGAAAGTTCCTATCTTTGCAGCAGACTACGTTCTCTATTCTTACGGTACGGGCGCAGTTATGGGCGTTGCCGCACACGACGAAAGAGACTATGATTTCTGCCTAAAATACGGTTTAAACGTTTTACAAGTTATCAATAATAAAGAAGGTAACGCTACCCTTCCATACTGTGACGACGGATATTTACAAAACTCTGGCGAATTTGACGGTCTCTACGGCGAAGACGCAAGAAACGCTATCATCAATAAGTTAAAAGAATTAGGAAAAGGCGATTTCAAAGTAAATTACAGACTTCGCGACTGGCTTGTTTCCCGTCAAAGATATTGGGGCGCACCTATCCCTGTTATTCACTGCGAGCACTGCGGTGTAGTTCCAGTTCCGTACGACCAATTACCTGTCGAACTTCCTTACGACGTAGAGTTTAGACCAGACGGAAAATCTCCGCTAGCAAAACACGAAGGATTTATGCACACGACCTGTCCAAAGTGCGGAAAACCTGCACTTCGCGATCCTGACACGCTTGACACCTTCGTTTGCTCAAGTTGGTATTATTTAAGATATCCTGACGCTCACAACGCTGACGCTCCGTTCGATCCTGAAATTATCAATAAAATGTTACCTGTTGATAAATACGTTGGCGGTCCAGAACACGCGTGTATGCACCTACTTTATGCGCGCTTTATCACGAAAGCACTTCGCGATATGGGCTATCTAAAGTTTGACGAACCGTTCAAGTCATTAACCCACCAAGGTATTATCTTAGGTCCTGACGGCAACCGTATGAGTAAATCTCGCGGTAACGTCATTTCTCCTGACACTTACGTTAGCGTTTCAGGTTCTGACGTATTCCGTTTATACTTAATGTTTGGATTTAACTACACCGAAGGCGGTCCTTGGAACGACGACGGCATCAAGTCTATCACTAAGTTCTTAGACCGCGTTGAAAAACTTTGCGAAAACGCTTGCGCAACAAGCCCAATAAAGGGCGATATTACCGCTGACGAAAAAGAACTTAATTTCGTTTTACACAACACTATTAAAAGCGTTGATAACGATATGGATAATTTCTCATTCAACACGGCAATCGCTAGACTTATGGAACTTGTGAACGCACTCAAAAAATACGAAACGCTTGAAAAAGGCAATACTGAAACTTACTATAACTCAGTTACGACCTTAATTAAGTTACTCGCACCTTGCGCTCCGCACTTTAGCGAAGAACTTTGGGAAAGACTTGGAAATAAGCAATCTATCTTCTTAAGCGATTACCCTATTTTTGACGAAAAAGCACTCGTTCGCGACGAAGTAGAATACGGCGTTCAAATCAACAGTAAACTTCGCCACAAAATCGTTTTAAGCAATTCTTTAACTCAAAAAGAAATTGAAGAAATCGTTTTAAAAGATGAAAAGGTTCAAGAACTTTTGCAAGGCAAAACACCTAAGAAAGTTATCGTAATTTTAAAACGCTTAGTTAACATTATTGCTTAAAAGCCTTTATATAGCACGATAAACACATAAAAAATCCGCGAAAGCAAAATTTGCTTTCGCGGATTTTAATTAATCTTTAAACTGCGATAAAAAGCAAGCAGTTACCGCACCTAATAAAAGAGTAATTACCCCACCGATAACCGTAAAATATCTTATACCTGAAAATAACGGCAGAATTGAAACGAACACAGAAGATATTGATATCATTATAAGAATACCGCTAAAATTCTTTTTCTTTAATAATAAATTAATGGTTGATAGCAACAACATTACACAAGTAAGCATAGCAGTGCAAAACGGTCCAAAGTTTGCGTATCCATACGGAACACCCGAAAAATACGAATAAACTTTTCTGTAAGTTTCGGTTTCAGTAGCAAAAATACAAACAGCCCCGTACGGCAAGATTTCTAAAATTAAAATAACAATTAACAACCCTAAACTTATTAACGATTTTTTATTCATATTGCGCACCTTTAAATTTATTTTAAAAATTCTTTTACATACTCTAACGCAAGAGTTTCGTTTTCTGTTTCAATTATTAAATAATATTTTAATGCTTCGGTTTCGATAGAGAAATAAAATTTTTCTTCTATATATCTATAATACACTAAAGAGTTCGATATTGCAAATTGTTTTTCAAGATTTACAAAAACACCTAATCCTTCAATACTTTTTGACTTATAATTATGCGTTACAGTATATAGAGTAATTTTATTATCACTTTCATACACTATTTTTTCAAAAACAGGTTTATTCTCGCTTGTCAGATAAAGATTTTTGCTTTCAATATTAAACTCGAACTCTCGATAATCTGTAAATTCTTGATAATAGGTTTTAAAATAGTCGGTCACAGCCGTCAAACTATCAAGCCCAACGTAATTTGAATCGGTTGACATAGCAGGTCTTACAACAATCGCTAAAATTATTGCAAAAACGGATATTAAAAAAACGCATAAAGAACCACTTAACGCTAAAGCAAGTTTCATAGTTGAAAAACGCTTTTTTATTTTATAATTTTCTTCAACGTAAGCCTTATGTTTTTCTAAATTTATATCTTTCTTACAAGAATTAAGAGCGTCGTTTATTCTTTTATCGACAGATTTCATACTAAACGTCCCCCTCAAAACTCTTTTTTATTTTTAAAAGCGCAGATTTTAATACTCTATGCGTCGAAGTCGTCGATTTATTAATGATTTTAGCAATTTCGCGCAATGTATAGCCTTCCCAATAAGTTAGAGTCAACACTCTTTTTTCTTCGTCGGTTAAAAATTCTATCGCCCGTTGTAAATCTAGTTTACTATCAAGCAAATCTTCGGAAAACACTTCAAAAAAGGCTGTTTCATCAATTACTTCGTATTGAACTTTCGAAAATGATATATTATGATTAATTGCACTGTTTTTAATGGTTTTAAGCATCCAATTCAAGCCATTTTTAGTGTAATCGAACGTTTTTGCACCTTTTATAATTTTAAACAAAACTTCGCTTACCAAATCTTCAGCATACGACTTATCGAAGAGATATTTTTTAGCGTAAACAAACATTAGCCCACCAAATTCTGAATAAATCTCGTCAACCGCAGACGATTTTCCTTTAGCAATTTTTCGTATTAAATTGTTAAATTTCTCAACTCTGTTTTTCATACGCTTAATAATCTACTACTTACTTATATTAAACTACAATTTTTTATTAATTTTGTTCCATAATAACAAATATTATCACATAAATTATTTCATGTCAATATTAAAAACACGCCAAGTTTTGGCGTGTTTTTATGTATTAATTAAATTCTTTTCTCGTTGCTCGTTCAAAAAGTGCAGGAAGTTCATCTTTCCAATTTTTTCCACAGAACAACGTATTATAAATGGCATTAGTTATAGGAAGTTCAACACCGTATTTCTCGCCTAAAGTCTTTAACGCTTTAGTCGTCATAACGCCTTCAGCAAGTTTTTCAAACTTTTCACCCGTAACGAAAGCCTGCCCATAGCGACGGTTGTTAGAAAATTCTGAAAAAAGAGTCGTTTCATAGTCGCCCAAGTGGCAAAGTCCGTAAGCAGAAAGTTCATTGCCACCCATAGCCTTTATAAGACGGGCAACTTCTCTAGCGCCACGAGCCATAAGTGGACCTTTTAAAGTAGTAAGTCCTGCGCCGTCTAGCATACCTGCGGCAATTCCCATAACGTTTTTAGCAGCCGCTCCGATTTCACTACCGATAAGGTCTTCACCGTAATAAAATCTAATTAAGTCGCTTTTTAAACTATCGGCTAAATATCTTTTTAACTCGTCGTTCGTAGAATCAATTACCATGCAGTTAGGCTTGCCGTTGACAAACTCTTGCAAGTGTCCTGGCCCCACCCAAACGGCAAGATTGTCCGCTTTTACTCCTTCTTCGGTCGCAACTTCAGTCAAGCGTTTTCCCGTGTCGGATTCAACGCCTTTCATACACAAAACGACTTTTCTATCTTCAAGCCCGATTGCTACGACACGCTTAATAAACTCTCTTAAACTTTGCGAACTTATAGATATTACTATAATTTCTGCGCGTTTTACAGAAAATTCTAAATCGCAAGATAGCGTTATGTTTTTTGGAAGTTCAAAGTATGCGTTCTTACCCGTTTCTTTTAAGGCTTTATACGCTCTTGAATCTTCATTTCCGTAAAGATAAACTTCGCTATTTTGACGGTTTAGATACCAACTCAAAAACGAGCCCCATCTGCCTGCACCAAGTACTGATATTTTCATAAAATATTCCTAAAATTTTTAATTTTTATAATAAAAGTGAGTTTATAGCGCGATTAACGCTGTTTTTATTCTTCAAGTTCTTTAGCAATTTCTCTTAATTTTCTAAGCCTATGAGATAGGCAACTTTTTGAAATCCCTAAGATTTGCGCAAGTTGGCTTAGTGAAGAATCTTCATATAAAAGTCTTGCTTTTGCAACTGCTTGAAGATTTGTATCTAAGTTTTCAAGTTTTATCGTATCGATAATAACCTGTATTGCTTTTCTGTCACTAAAAGACGAATCTATCGACTTTGTCATATTCGACATTTCACAGTTCATAGCGCGGTTAAGTTTATTTTTTAGTTCCTTACGCATTATTAAATCGGTAAGCGCAAGGCTTGAATTTATCGCACCAAGAAGTGTTAGAGTATCGTTTACGCCTTCTGCATTTTTGATATAAACGACGTAGGAGTCTTTTCTTTGTATAAGTTTAGGAAAGAAATCAAAAGAACTATATAAATCACAAAACTCTTCTGCCGTGACTTTCTTGCTAAACACAAACTCCAAGTGATAGCCAGTTGTTGACCGCTTGTCTATTTTAGGGACCGTAACCGTTCCAGAACCCAAAAACACGCCTGTTATAAACGCGACTTTGCAACATGCGTTTTTAACTAGATTTTTGTCAATATCAGCCCTTAAGGAAACCGTTTGGTCGTCTAGTTCCAAAATCTTGCAATCTTGCAAAATTTTAGCACTTGTGAAAGAAAAAACTTCTAAACACGCGCGTTGTTCTTTGCCCGATTCAATTTTAATAATAGGCTCGTCCCCGTAACTAGAATTGATTATTTTAGCAATAAATTTTATAACCTTAACTTCGCCAACAACCGAAAAACCGACCATACCACCGTTAATTTCAATAACGGCGCCAGTACGCAAAAAACCAGAAAGTAGCGAGATTTTACAGCACTTTTTATCTATTTCGCGTTTAATTATTTCGTTTTTCGTCTTTGTTGAAAAATTCATAGCGTTTTCTTAAATTCGTTAAATCTTAAAGTTGGAAGTTCGCCCCCTAAATTGACAATCCTATCAACAGGAACTTCAACTCTTTGGTTTAATTCGTTAAATAATTTCATATCACCAACTCTACTTGGCGAGTGAGCATCTGAATTGATAACGAATTTTACGTCAGTTTTAAAAACTTTTTCCCACTGCTCGTCCGATAAATGCACTTTTTTAGTGCTTATTTCAAGGTAAGTTCCGTAATCGGCACAAGCCTTTGCAACCGTTTCTACGTCGCAAAAAACCAAAAAGTTAAGGTGAGATATAAAATCAATTGGATTTTTCTTGATTGCGTTGACGTAAACTTTTGTCGTATAATCTATTAAACTTTTTGAAGGTTTAATTTTCGTGATAGAGAAAAATATCGTATCCCCTAAAAGTCTTAAATAATCGTAAGGCGTATCGTAGTAAACGAAACGGTGAATTCCTGCTCCAAAAACGTCAAGATTTTCATAATCCGTTGCTAAAACGTCCGTTTTTCCGCTTTGACCGCAAATGTTTGATTCCGTACCTAAAAGTATTTTTATACCAGTTTGCTTTTCCGCTTCGATACAATCTTTACGCATTTGGGCTAGCCTTTTTCTTTTCATTCCAAACGCAGGATGCGAAAAGCCGTGATCAGTTATAGCAATACCTTTCATCCCTTTTTCTTTTGCGACTATTGCATTATCTAATATAGTACCTTTTCCGTGACTATACTTTGTATGTGTGTGAAAATCATAAGTAATTTGCATTAAAATTTACCTAAATACTTAACTTCTTCCTTTAATTCAATGTCGGAACGAATTTTAACCGTTTCCTTTATGTAACTAATTAAATCGTATATATCTTGGGCAGATCCGCCGTCGTTTATTATAAAGTTTGCGTGTTCTTTTGAAACGAACGCACCGCCTATGCGGTAGCCCTTAAGTCCCGCTTGATCAATGACTTTACCAGCAAAATATCCGTCGTTTAAAAACACCGAGCCACACGAGTTTCCACGCGGTTGTTTTATTTTGCGAAGTGAAGAAAATCTTTCAAGTTTAGCGTCAATATCTTCTCTTTCTGCTGGCTTTAGTTTTAACGCCACCGAATAGATCGTATCGTCAAAAAATGCACTGGACCTATAAGAAAACTGACAACCTGCGTTGTTATATATTCCACTATACGCTATAACGTAACAAACGATTTCCGACACCGTTTTATTAAAACTTCCACCGTTCATAGCAACGAGCCCGCCAATAGTTCCGGGAATTTTATGTGCAAACTCAAAACCACTAAGCGAATTTTCGTATAGAAGTTTAATGATATCACTGTTTTTTGCACCACACTCGCAAACTAAAAGATTACCGTTCAATTTTAGTTTGTTTAAGTTTTTAGTGTTTATTACAAACTTATCAACGCCGTTATCGCTACAAAGAATATTCGAGCCATTACCAAGCACGAAAAATTCACCATTAAAAACTTTTGACAAAGTAAATAATTCTTCTTTATTTTTCGGAAAGAACATAGCCCTGCATGGACCACCAACTTTAAAAGTAGTCCAATTTTTAAGCGGTTCGTCTAAAACGTATTCGATATTTAAAGAACTTAGTTGATTGATATTCATCAATCACCCCCTATTTTACACTAAAATGAAAAATTTTACAATTTTATTGCACTATATTTTTAATTCTATTTAATTTTTCTTCTTCAGTTTTTTCTAAATCCGATAAAAACGCTTGCAAATTACTTAAATCGTCGTCTTTTGTAAAAACCGAAAGGTTAAGTGAAGGATAAAAGCCATTAAAAATACCTAGTTCACTATTTCCAATTTCAAAACCTTTTTGGTTTGGAGATATCATACCGATTACGTCTAAATCTTTTTGCGATACGTTCGATAGGCTTTCAACGAATTTTATTGATATATCTTTCTTTTGATTTCCGTTATCTAAACAAGACGCGTAAAGAATTATATCACTAAACGAACTTAGTATTTTTGCGTCAATCTCTACCCCGCGCTTAGAAAGTCTAAACAAATCGCGCTGAGTACCAATAAGCACACCGTTTTTATCTGCTAAAAACTTAGTATACGCGTCAATTGGCGTGCATATCTTCATATCTTCAAATCTATATTCAGACAAATAATAAGAAATTAATGGCTGGGTGTAATCGTTTTGCGAAACGTAGAGATTTCCTTTAAAATTATTCCCTTTTTTTGAAATTATAACGTAACCGCCGTACCCCCAGCACACTGCATAGTTTTTGCGATTATAACTTGCACCAAGACTTTGTGATGATACTTCTATAAGCCTTTCAAACGGCAAGTCAAGCCCATACGAGTATGATAAAACGTCGGGATAAATTCCATTTCTCATTTTCTCTTCTGCGCTAAATTTTGTTTGCATACTAACGTTTACAAGAACGTTGTTTTCCTTTTCAAAACTCTTTGAGAAACTTTCTAAAAACGACTTTCTCGAGCCTTTTCCACCTTCGACCATATCAAGTTGCCAAACGTCAATAATCGCGCTATAAGTCGATTTTTTGGTTGTTTCATCTCTACCATCAAGTGCTTTTACACAAAACGGAAAAGAAATAAATACTGCAAAACACACTAAACCTAATAAAACTATCGGTAATTTTTTCATACCGTAATTATATGTCTAAGTTCTTAGTTTAATGTTAATTTATCAAGTATAAGTTTTTTATTATTTTTAAGTCTTTCGTCATTAGGCTTAATATTTAGTGCAAGATTTATATATTCTAAAGACTTTTTGTATAGCCCTATGTTAAAACAAGCGATACTTGCAAGGTCGTACGGAAGTTCGTTATAACACTTTGGTTCGTTTATATAACTAAGCGATCGATTTTTAATAACGAGCGCGCGCTCGCAAGCAAAAAGCGTACCAGAATAGTTTTCCCGCTTATAATAAAACTCTGCTAGGTATATAAACGGCTCTCTTAAATACGGCGCTTCTGCTATTGCTTTAAAGAAATACTTTTCTGCATTTAAAAAATCAGAAAGTTTATCGTAGCAATACGCGATAAATCTTAGTGACGCGCTTCTTTCGTCTTTCCACGTAGCGCTCTTTAAAGTAAGATGCTTTTTCAGAGTCTCAATCGCTTTATGGTAATTCCCACGATACATATATTCCCTGCCTAAATAGTGCATGTTTCTATCGTTTTCAGGGTCTTCTTTTACTGCAAGTTCTAAAAGCGGAAGATAGCCGTCTCTAGACTTTTTCTCGTCCGCAAAGTGGTCAACACGAATATCAACAAATTGATAACTATAATCTTTACCGCTATATTTTAAAACTTCGTGAACAGGATTTACCCAAGTAAAATTATCGCGCGTGTGGATTTTTTCAGACCAAAAAACGTAACCGTCACTACCGTCGTCTTCGTGCGACCAAACGTATTTATATTTAACTTGCTTAGCGAACGGGACGTAACTTTTTTCAAGTTTATCTCGCCAGCCTTTTTCAAGCACTTCGTCTAAGTCTACACACACGCAAAGTGTTGCATCAAGCGGAACGAGTTTTAAACTTTCATTTCTCGCCACGTCAAAACGCCAAGGCTTGATAATTTTTTCCACAACCGTTGCACCGTGCTTTTTTAAAAGTTCAACACTGTTATCTTGCGACCCAGTATCTAGCACGAAAACACCGTCTGCCTCAGACGCGCTTTCCATAAAGCGAGTTACAAACTTTTCTTCATTTTTGCAAATTGCATAAACATAAATCTTCATATTTACAGTCTATGAAAGTTTGTGCCAATTTGATTACTAACTTATTAAAACTTCGAATACTTTTACAAAAATCAATATTAGAATTATTATCATAAATACAGTATTTGCAAAATAAAAAAATATGCTCGTAAAAAGTTTTACGAGCATATTTTTATGCAATAATCGACCTATGCGCCAATTTTAATTAATTTTCGACTTATAAATTGCGCTAAAATAATTTTTACAATATCAAATAAAACAAACGGTAAAATAGAGATTTTAATCGCATCTATTATAAAACTAAAATCTGCTTTTAAATAAATAAAAACATACCAAATTATACCAAAAATATAACAAGCGACAAGTCCAATCAACGTTATAAAAAACAAAACGATTTGATTTCTTGCAAGTTTTTTACCTATTATGCTTATCAATATTGTAAAAATAAATCCTAGCAAAAATCCACCAGTCGGTCCAAGTATTACAGAAACGCCAAAATTAAATCCACTAAACACGGGAACGCCTATTACACCTAAAAGCAAATAGCAGAAATAGGATAAAAACGCATACCACCCTAAAACGTAGCAGGATAAAACTATAGCAAAAATCTGTAAAGTAAACGGAACGGCTGACGGAATCGTTATCCACGAACAAATTACGATAAACGCCGTAAAAAGCCCAGATAAGCAAAGTTTTTTCGCGCTTATTTTAGCCACGGAATTTCTTTACGATTTCGTATTCTTCTTGGTTGATATAGCCTTCTTCAAGAGCAACTTCAGCTAAAACATTAAAGTTAGATAATGAAACGTTCTTGCAATTTGCTTCTTTAAGTTTTTCAATACCCTTTGGTAAACCGTAAGTAAAGATACTTGCAATACCTAAAACGTCTGCACCAACGTCTCTTAAAGCCTTAACGACTTCGATAGAACTACCGCCTGTTGAAATTAGGTCTTCAACGACTACGACTTTTTTACCGGTTGGAACTACGCCTTCGATTTTGTTGTTTCTGCCGTGTGATTTGTTTTCACCGCGAACGTAACCCATAGGAAGGTTCAAGATTTCAGAAACGATTGCAGCGTGTGGAATACCTGCCGTGCTCGTACCCATTAAAACTTCGCAGTCCGGATAATTTTCTTTAATGATTTGCGCGAGACCGTTTTCAATAATCTTTCTAACTTCTGGGTAAGATAAAGTTAAACGGTTGTCACAATAAATTGGCGATTTTATTCCAGATGCCCAAGTGAACGGTTCGTTTGGTCTTAAGAATACTGCCTTAATAGAAAGTAGCGCTTTTGCAACTTTTGATTCTAAATTTTCCATAAATCATCTCCTTAAATCGGCTTATAGCGCGATTATTAGTGTTTTTATTATAATCCTAAGAATTGTTTTCTAACTAGTCTATACGTTTCAAGTGGATCTTTAGCATCGGTTATAGTTCTACCTACGACGATATAACTACTTCCAAGATCTTTTGCCATTTCAGGTGTAGTTACGCGCTTTTGGTCGCCTACTGCATCTGTTGCAAGTCTGATACCTGGCGTTACTGCAAGCAAGCCAAGCTTTGCAATAATCGGTGATTCAAGTGGAGAACAAACTACGCCGTCAAGTCCTGCTGCTTTTGCGTTTTCAGCATACTTTTTAACCGTGTTTGCAATTCCAGCGTCAATTAAAAGTTCTTCTTTAAGCATTTTTTCGTCGGTGCTAGTTAATTGAGTAACCGCGATAAGTTTAGGAACTTTACCTTCTGGTGCGCCTTCTAAAAGACCTTTTTTAGCCCATTTCATCATTTCAATACCGCCCGAAGCGTGAACGTTTGTAATTTCAACGCCTAAACTTGCAATATTTCTCATTGCTTTATATACAGTGTTAGGAATATCGTGAAGTTTTAAGTCTAAAAAGATTTTAAAACCACGGCTTGCTAAGTCCTTAACGACTTCCGCGCCTGTTTTGTAGAAAAGTTCCATACCGATTTTGATATAAGGCTTTTCATCACCAAACAAACCTAAAAAATCGTAAAGTTTTTCGGTGCTTGAAAAATCACAAGCAATAATTACGTCTTTCATAACTCCTCCTAAAATTTATGAGCACGACCTATAACTTCGGTCAAATTTTCTATATTGTATTTTTTCATTACCTTTGGTAAATCGTCGATGATTTGTTTACAAACGAACGGCTCAACCAAATTTTTTGCGCCAACCATAACGCAAGTTGCGCCCGCTTGCATCATTTCTAACACGTCTTCTGCGCAAGTTACGCCACCCATACCGATAACTGGGATTGAAACCGCTTGCGAAACTTGATAAACCATTCTAAGTGCTATTGGGTAGATACCTTCGCCACTATAACCGCCGGTTTTTACGCTGATAATAGGCTTACCAGTTCTTAAATCAAGGCGCATACCAACGAAAGTATTTACTAAACTTATTGCGTCTGCCCCTGCGCTTTCAACTGCTTTTGCCATTTTAACGATATCAGTAACGTTTGGCGAAAGTTTAACGATAATCGGCTTAGTGCACACCTTTTTTACTTCTTTAACAAGATCGTGGGCAACGTTTTCGTCAGTACCGAACGCCATACCACCGCCTTTTACGTTAGGACAACTTATATTTAACTCGATAGCAAAAACCTTGTCAACGTCGTTGAACGCACTGCAAGTTTTTACGTATTCTTCGGTACTGTGACCACCTACGTTTGCGATAACTTTATCGAAATAAACTTCGCTAAGTTTAGGAATTTCTTCGCTTATAACCTTTTCAACGCCCGGGTTTTGTAAGCCGATTGCGTTGATAAGCCCCGCAGGACACTCTGCAATTCTAGGAAGTGGATTGCCGTAGCGTGGAAGTAAAGTCGTTCCTTTTAAAGAAATACTACCTAAGCAGTTTATATCGTAGATTTCGCTAAATTCATAGCCAAAACCGTAACATCCACTTGCTGGAATTATAGGGTTTTTAAGCACGTGACCTAAAAAAGATACTTCAGTTTTCATAAATTATCTCCTTTGCCAAAAAGACTGGACCTTCTTTACAAACGCGCTTGTAACCGTCAGTCGTTTTTATGCTACAACCCATGCACGCACCGAAACCGCAACCCATTCTTGCTTCAAGCGAAAGTTCGCCGTCAAGCGAGTAGCCCGATAACGCTTTAAGCATTACCATAGGTCCGCAAGCGTAGTAAAATTCAGGCTTTTCAATACTAGATAATGCGGTAATTGCGTTACCTTTTATACCAACGCTACCGTCGTCGGTTGCAACAATTACGTTTGCAACTTTTTCAAATTCGTCTAAATAGAAAATTTCGTCTTTATTTCTAAAACCTAAAATTACGGTTGGCTTAATTCCTTTTTTGTAAAACGCGCGACTTAGCCCAATAAGTGGAGCAACGCCAATTCCGCCACCTACCAAAACAGGTTTATCAGTTTTACCAAGGTCGAAAAGATTTCCAAGCCCCGTCAAGACGTCAAGTTTTTCGCCTGGTTTGATTTTTGACATAATTTCCGTGCCAGAGCCTACGACTTTATAAAGCAAAGTCAATACGCCGTTTTCATAATCAGCAACGCTTATAGGTCGTCTAAGATATTTTTCTTTAAGTGCAACTTCAACGAACTGACCAGGACGCATATCTTCGGTAACGCCACTAAGTTTCATTTCAAAAGTTGACGAATTTAATTGTATATTTGATATAACGGTTAAAATTTCTTGTTTCATAATATTTTACAAAAGTGCGCTAAAAGCGACTTATAGCGCACTTTTTACCTATTTTTTATTATTTAATAACCGAAACACTCATAGTGATTTCTTCTAAAACGTCCAAGAGTGCTTTTACGGTATCGAGTGCAGTAAATACTGGAACGTTATTTTCAACAGCCGTTCTTCTGATGTTTACGCCGTCTTTATGAACGTCGCTTGAATAGCCTGTCGTAAGGTTAACGACGTAAGTAACGTAACCTTTTCTTAAACTTTCTAAAATTTCTTCGCTACCTTGAGAAAGTTTTTTACGAACGCGTGTCTTAATTCCGTTTTCTTTTAAGAATTTAGCAGTACCAGCGGTTGCTTCAATATTGAAACCTAAGTCGTAGAAGCGCTTGATAAGTGGAAGCGCGTCTTCTTTATCGTTATTGCTGATAGTTGCTAAGACCGTACCGTAGTTACTAACCTTTAGTCCGCTTGCCTTTAACGCTTTATATAAAGCGCGGTTTAAAGTCTTATCGTAACCGATAGCTTCACCAGTAGACTTCATTTCAGGTGATAAGATTACGTCTAATCCGCTAAGTTTAGAGTAACTGAACGCAGGCGCTTTAACGTACCACCAATCTTTTCTTGGGTGAACGCCAACGTATCCTAAGTCTTTAAGTGACCAGCCGAGCATAACCTTAGTTGCGATATCTGCAATAGGCGTTCCGGTAACTTTAGCAAGGAACGGAACAGTTCTTGAACTTCTTGGGTTAACTTCGATAATGTAAACTTTATCGGTATCTTTATCAACTACGAATTGGATATTGAAAGGTCCTTTAATTTTGAGTGCAACACCTATTCTGTTAGTGTAATCGATAACCGTGTCGATAACGTTTTGAGAGAGTGAGTACGACGGATAAACACTCATAGAGTCACCGCTGTGAACGCCTGCGCGTTCAATGTGTTCCATAATACCAGGAACGAATACGTCGGTGCCGTCGCAAACTGCGTCAACTTCACACTCTTTACCTAAAATATATTTATCAATTAAAACTGGGTGCTTTTTATTAATTTTAACTGCTTCTGCTAAAATTGGCTCGAGCGACTTTTCGTCGTAAACGATGTGCATCATTCTACCACCTAAAACGAAAGACGGACGAACGAGAACCGGATATCCAATTTGAGCGGCTGCCTTTTTACCTTCTGCTACGGTAAATACTGCTCTACCTTCTGGCATAGGGATTTTTAATTCGTTTAACGCTTCGATAAACAAGTCTCTATCTTCTGCTTTTGCGATACTTTCGTTGTCAGTACCTAAAATATTAACGCCTGCTTTTGCTAGGTCGTCAGCAAGGTTAATAGCAGTTTGACCGCCGAGCGCAACGATTACGCCCATAGGCTGTTCAAAGTCGATAATGTTCATAACGTCTTCGAAAGTAAGTGGTTCGAAGTAGAGTTTATCGCTGAGTGTATAGTCGGTTGAAACAGTTTCAGGGTTGTTGTTGATGATGATTGCTTCGTATCCAGCATCTTGAATAGCCCATACTGCGTGAACGGTTGAGTAGTCAAATTCTACACCTTGACCGATACGGATAGGACCGCTACCTAAAACGATAACTTTCTTTTTGTCGCTTCTGATGCTTTCGTTCTTACTTTCGTAAGTTGAGTATAGGTATGGAACGTACGACTTAAATTCAGAAGCGCAAGTATCTATCATTTTGTATACAGGATAGAGTTTTGCATCTTTTCTTAAGTTATAGATATCAAAATAAGTCATATCCCAGCATTCAGCGATATATTCGTCGCTAAATCCCCACTCTTTAGCCATTTTGAGCGTTTCGAGATTTCCCTTATTTTGTTTAATTTCGTTTTCTAATTCAACGATATGTTGAAGTTTATCTAAGAAATAACGGTCGATTTTAGTAATTTCGTAAATTTCCGTTGCTGGAATACCTTGTCTGAAGGCTTCTGCAATCGCAAAAGTTCTTTCGTCTGTATTCTCGATAATAAGTTCAATCAAATCGTGTTTATTAAGTTTTTTAAGTCTTTGAGTTTCGATATGGCAAACGCCCGTTTCAAGTGAACGAACAGCCTTTAAAAGTGCTTCTTCGTAAGTTCTACCGATACTCATAACTTCGCCCGTTGCTTTCATTTGAGTAGATAAAACGCGGTTCGCGCTTGTAAACTTATCAAATGGGAAACGTGGGAATTTTACTACGATATAGTCGAGTGTTGGCTCGAAAGAAGCGTAGGTATTTGCAATCTTAATTTCGTCAAGTCTTAAACCGCAAGCAATCTTTGCAGATACGCGCGCGATTGGGAAACCGCTTGCCTTACTTGCTAGCGCACTCGAACGAGAAACACGTGGGTTTACTTCGATTACGTAATATTCAAAACTGAACGGATCGAGTGCAAATTGTACGTTACAACCACCTTCGATTTTAAGCGCGCGAATAATGTTTAAAGCCGCTTTACGTAGCATTGAGTATTCTTTATTTGTTAAAGTTTGGCTTGGAGCAACTACGACGCTATCACCAGTGTGAACGCCGACAGGGTCCACGTTTTCCATACAACAAACGGAAATTGCAGTATCGTTTTTGTCGCGGATAACTTCAAACTCGATTTCCTTAAAGCCCTTGATTGATTTTTCAATCAAAACTTGGGTAACCGGAGAAAGTTTTAACGCGTTTTTAGCGATTTTTTCAAGTTCTTCGTCGTTTTCAGCAAAACCGCCACCTGTTCCACCTAAAGTAAACGCAGGACGAACGATAATAGGATAACCTACCTTGTTTGCAGCGATAATACAGTCTTCAATAGTGCTTGCAGTGAAACTTTCGATAACAGGTTCGTTAATTCTTTCGCACAAGTCTTTGAAAAGTTGTCTGTCTTCTGCTTGAGCGATTGCAGAGTAAGACGTTCCTAAAAGTTCAACACCGCACTCGTCCAAAACGCCTTTAGTTGAAAGTTGCATACCAAGGTTAAGACCAGTTTGTCCACCGATTGAACAAAGTAAACCGTCAGGTCTTTCATAACGAATAATTTTAGCAACGTGTTCAAGATCTAATGGCTCCATATAAACCTTGTCCGCCATTTCGGTATCCGTCATAATAGTTGCAGGGTTAGAGTTTACTAAAACGACTTCGTAACCTTCTTCTTTTAACGCTAGACACGCTTGCGTTCCTGCATAGTCAAATTCTGCAGCTTGACCGATAACGATAGGACCGCTACCGATAACCATTATTTTCTTAATATCTGTTCTTTTCGGCATCTTTCTTACCTCCGCAAGACTTCATAAATGCAATAAACTTACCGTAAAAATATCCAGCGTCATCAGCATTTACCACAAAATCAGGATAGAACTGAACGCCAACTACTTTGTTTCTTTCGTCGATTATTCCTTCTACTTCGCCGTCAATCAAGTTAACGTGAGTAGCAGTTAAATCTTTAGATAAAGTGTTTTGAACTACTTCGTAAGAGTGGTTTTGAGTAGTAACTTCAACTTTGTCGGTTAAAAGATTTTTAACCGCTTGGTTTGCACCGCGGTGACCGAACTTCTTCTTAGCAATCTTTGCGCCGTAAGAAAGTGCAATAATTTCAAAACCTAAAGAAATACCGCAAACTGGAATTTTACCGATAAACGCTTTAACCGTATCTAAAACTTCAACCGCGTCTTCAGGATTTCCCGGACCGTTTGAAACCAAAATACCGTCTGGCTTATATTTTGAAATTTCTTCGTAACTTGTGTTGTATGGGAACACGATAACGTTGCAACCTAAACTGTTTAAACTCTTAACGATACTGTTTTTTACACCGCAGTCTAAAATTGCAACCGTGTATTCTGGATTTCTCGTTCTTGAATACCACAATCTTTTTGAAGAAACGGTTTTAACTTGGTCGTTTGCTAAAGCGGTTTTCTTAAGTTCTTTCACGCACTTTTGAACGTCAGCGTCACCGTCTGTTATCATGGCTTTCATACTGCCTTCGTCGCGAATAATCGAAACGAGTTCACGCGTATCTATTCCGCAAATACCAACTACGCCGTTATCTTCCATTTCCTGACCTAAAGTTTTAGACGCACGGAAGTTACTTGGCTGATCGTTATACTCTCTTACGATTAAACCGTTTAAGTACACCCCGCGACTTTCGTTGTCTTCGTCAGTTAAGCCGTAGTTACCGATAAGCGGATAACTCATAACGACCATTTGACCTAAATACGACGGGTCTGTTAAAATTTCTTGATAGCCAACCATTTGAGTGTTGAACACGATTTCGGAAATAGCCGTACCGTCTGCGCCGAACGCATCACCCAAAAAGTATCTACCGTTTTCTAAAACAAGCAGTCTTTTCTTCATATCCTTCTCCTAATTTTTCGTATATATTTTTTTATTTTTCCCTTAATTTTTGTCGCATTTTGCGATTATTTTAGATTGTCGTAAACCGTCTTTCCACCGACTAACGTCAAAACTGGATAGCCCGTAAGTTTAAACCCGATAAACGGCGTGTTTACGCTTTTTGATAAAATTTCGTCTTCTGTATATTCGCGCTCAGTTTTTATATCGAGAACGGCTATATCCGCCAAACCACCAACCTTAATTTCGCCGTAAGGAAGATTAAAGCGTTTTGCTGGATTTTCAGAAGTCCACTCTACCATTTCCTTTAAAGTAATCTCGCCCGTTTTTACAAGATAGGTATAAACGAGTGGGAACATAGTTTCAAAACCGATAATTCCGTTCGGACATTTATCGTACTCTCTCGACTTTTCTTCGCGAGAGTGTGGCGCGTGGTCTGTTGCAATCATAGTCGCTATACCACTCTTTAACGCCTTAATAGTTGCCAAGCGGTCGCTTTCAGAGCGAAGTGGCGGATTCATCTTCCAGTTCGCATCTTTAATTTGCGACTTATTCAAAAATAAGTGGTGTGGCATTACTTCGCAAGTAACGTCAAGCCCTTCGTCTTGCGCCGATTTTACAAGTTCAAAACTCTTTTCAACCGATAAATGACAGAAATGATATTTTACGTTTTTATATTTTCTTAAAAGTTCAAGTTCTCTTTCAACTGCGATAATCTCCGCATCTTCTGCCGTTTTAGCACCGCGCGCTTCCGCGTGTGACGCGATAGGTTTATCAACAAGTTTCATAGCGTTTTCTAAAACTTCAAGGTTATTAACGCAAAGTCCGTCGTCGGTAAAACAAACTACTTTATCGTTAAGGTTTTCAATGTCTGAAATTTGCTCGCCCTTTTCGTCGATTGAAACGCTTGCAGATATATACGCTCTTATACAAGAATCTTTGTCGAGTATATCTTTTTGAACTTTTAATTTTTCTAAATTATCAGGAACTGGCTTTAAATTTGGCATTGTAATTATGGTTGCAATACCGCCTTTTGCCGCGCTTAAAGTTCCAGTTTTTACAGTTTCTTTATGCTCGTACCCAGGCTCGCGTAAGTGCGCGTGCACGTCGACGCCAGCAGGAATAACGAGATTTTCGTTAATGTCTTTTACGATAACACCGTCTTTAATTTCAATATTTTCTTTTATCTCGACTATTTTTTCGCCGTCGATTAAAATATCGCGTTTTACGGTATTTTCGCCGTCTAAAATTAAACCGTTTTTAAGAAGAATCATAACTTACCTTCCAAAACCATAGAAATTACTGCCATTCTTATGTAAACGCCGTTCGTCATTTGCGCGAAAATTCTGCTATTTTCACCTTCGACTACGCTGTCGGCAATTTCTATTCCGCGGTTTATTGGCGCAGGGTGGATTATAATCGAGCCTTTTTTCATATTCTTTGCGCGAGTTTCAGTCATACCGTATTTTTCGTGGTAAACTTTGTCGTTTAACTCTTGAGTGTCGCTGTGACGCTCGAACTGAACTCTTAAAAGGTTTATAACGTCGCAAGTTTTAATTGCTTCGTCAATGTCCATAACTGGCGCGGTATCGTCAAGGAAATTTTCTGGACCTGCGATATAGACTTCCATACCAAGCCTTTTCATAATTTCCGCGTTGCCGTGCGCTACTCTCGAGTGGCGAATATCACCTACGATACAAACTTTTAAACCTTCAAATCTTCCGAACTCTTCGTAAATAGTCATAAGGTCGAGCATGGTTTGAGTTGGATGGTCGCTCGTTCCGTCACCCGCGTTGAAAATCGGGATATTTACGTTTTCAAGTTCTTTGTAGTATTCGTTTTGAGAGTGGCGGATGACAACGCCGTCAAAACCGATAGATTCTAAAGTTTTTACCGTGTCGTAAAGCGATTCGCCCTTGTTTACGCTACTTGTAGATATGTTCACGTCAACAGGTGTAATACCGAGTTTAAGCATCGCCATTTGAAAACTTATATGTGTACGAGTCGAGTTTTCAAAAAATAAAGTCACCATCTTCTTATTAGAAAATACGGTGACTTTATCGTTGTTTTTAAATGAAATAGCGGTATTGATAATATTTTGAATAGCTTCTGGTTTGTAGTTTTTTAAAGTTAAAAATCCTTTCATCCTATTCTCCGTTTCCGCGTTAAAACCGTTGATTTTTAACCCTTCGGTTTTGCGATTTTTTCAATTATAGCACACACGATTTATTTTTGCAAACAATTTTAAACACTATCACGGAATTTTTTATATATATTTTTTATATATAAAGATTTTTTTAATCTATATTTCGTAAATAGTTTTGTGCGTCTTTTAAAGTGCGGAAACTTTTGTATTGAACTTTTTTGCCTTGAACGCCGTCGAGCGAAGAAATAAGCCCTAGCGCCCAATCCCAGTTATTAGTTATAGCAAGGTCGGTTATATGCTTTATAGCGTAGAATTTATGAGTAGTTTTTTTCTTGTCGATAAGCATACGGATTTTGAGTTTACTCATAATCTCGTTATCAACTTTAGCTTCCATCTTTTTCTCAAGGTTGCGCTTGTGCATTTTTAAAAGGTCTTGGGGCTTTAAGTCGCGCAAAAAAATACTGTTGATAATTTGAGTTGCGTCAAGTTTGGTAAGTTGTCTACCGTCGACCAGATTCACCCAATCAATTTCAGATATTTTTCCTTTTATATAATTTAGTTGCTTTTCGGTAGCAGGCTCGTACTGCCAGTCGATATGCGCGTCTAAATCCCAGAACGGGCGTTCGTCAGCATAAGTTTCGGTAAAGTATCTATACGCCCAGTCAAGCGCTTGCTGTAAAGTCGTTTTAGAAGATTCGCTATACTCAAACTTTTGCGATTTTTCGTTGTAATAGTAGCGCATTAAAATAGTTCTACCAAGTTCGTCAATGGCTTTAATTCCTATTCTGTCGCCACAGTTAAACTGATAAACTAAGTCGCCGTTACTCTTTTTAATCCAGTTAATACTGTGAAGATTGACGTGCTGTTCGCGCGCAAATAAATTCACGCTTGATGCGTTCAACACCCACGTTGACGGCGAGTCCATAGCCGTTTCGATAATCTCGCCCATATCGGTGAGCATACCTTGAATATCGTCGAGTTTATACTTAGGAACGAGTTTTAAGTCAAGCCCCATAAGCGACGGCGCGGTGCAGATATCGTTCTTTTCAGTAACGCCCACAAGGTCGATTAAAGTTAAATATTTTTTGCCTTCGTAAAGTCTAAGCCCGCGCCCTACCATCTGCGTATACAGGCTTGAATTTTGCGTAGGTCTAGCGATAATAATCGTCTCAACAAGCGGAATATCCGTGCCTTCTGTAAATATCATACAGTTTACTATGCACGGAATTTTTCTTTTTGTAAAGTCGTCGATAATCTTTTTTCTGTTCTTCGTATTCTGGCTTACGACGACTGCGCCTTCAATGTTTTTTGCAATGTTTTCAGCGTGCGAAACGCTGGATGCAAAAATTAAAGTTTGACCTTTAGCGTATTTACGATAAACGTCGGCAACTTCTTTGTTAAAAGTGGTCGTATTGACGGCTTTTTCAAGTTCGCTAGTCTGAAAGTCGCCCATTTTTCTTTTGACTTTAGAAACGTCGTAGGAAACTTTAACGCGCAAGCATCTTATGTCTGACAAAAAGCCGTTTCGTATGCCCCATTTTAAGTCGCGTTCAAATATAATTTCGTCAAAAACGTCGTCAAGGCGCACTTTGTCGCCACGGTTTGGAGTTGCGGTAAAACCTAAGTGTACGCGCGGTTTAAAGTGTGCGTAAATTTTTTTATAACTCGGTGCGGCGGCGTGGTGCGCTTCGTCAGTAATTATCATATCAAAAGCGGTTGGCGAAAAATCGTCAAGCCTACGAACGAGCGACTGAACGCTAGCAGAAACGACTTCTTCACCGTTAGACCGAAGCTCGCCTTTTTCTATTCCGCATTTGCAGTCGTAATACTTTATCGGTTGATAAACAAGTTCTTCTCTGTGCGATAAAATAAGCACTCGTCCCCGCCTTTTTATACGCGAAAAGACAACCGTCTTTCCAAGTCCGGTTGCCATTGATATCAGACCGCTTCCGCGTTCTAACGAATTTATTACGTTTATACAACTTTTTTGATAATCTCTAAGTTCTATCATACTTAAACCGTTTCACTCGGTATCACTTCTTTTTTCTCGCGATTTTTTATTGCGTATTTTAACGCAAAAAGAATAAATAAAACAACCGCCACTGAGAAAATTATCGCGTGCGCTACGTTAAGCCCTGCTAAGATATTTACTCTTTGCGTTACAAAAGTTAAATAATAACTGTAATTTGACGAACTTATCGAACCTTTTAAATACTCAAAGCCTTGTATTACTTCTTCAAACAAAGGTTGATACACGAATAACAGTGCCGTATTTATTATATAGGCTACGTAAATTATTATTGAAACCGTAATTCCCGACTTAAAACCTTTCGTTTCTCCGTTTTTCTTAATCTCTATTACAGTTACGATACAAATTAATATCGGTGCTAGACAAAATAATGAGTAGTAGACGAGAGTCAATAAAAAATTATTCATCAAAAAAGACGACATCAACGTTAAAAGAAGTGCAACCACCATAATTATTGCACCCGCAATTTTTAGTTTGAAAAAAACACTTTTTTTATTACTTGTCATATTTTTTAGCACCTAATTTTTTCTTATGATTAATTTTATCACATCTTTTAAATAAAATCAATGATTTTTAAAAATTTCTTGCTTTTAATTTTTTTATTCGGACGCTGTAAGCGTTCGCGACCTTTATGCAAAAAATTTGCAATTTATGAACGCTTAGCGTTCAATTTATGACGGTTTAGCCGTCAATTTATGCAAAATTCATTTTGCAATTTATCAAAAAAGTGGAGCAACTGCTCCACTTTTTGTTAATTACAGAAAAAGTTCGTGCTGTGCGCTGCGTCAGGTTTTCTGCCGACGTTAGTGTTATCTTGCGTGCGCGAACGCAATTCTTTTACTGGGCTTTGTTCAACTTGATAGCGATAATCTTTTCCATAGTGGCGGATATGCGTATCAATCACCAAGTGTGACGGAACAATTTCGGTCGTTGGATTTATAATCGACTGGAACTTGTAAAAATTAGCGTCGCTCGGTATTTCAGATAGTAGCGCGTAATCTTCAAGTTGACCTGTAAACTGAACGGTAGTGCCTAGAATTTCCCTTACGTAATCAATATTTTCATGAAGTGATAACGGTTTAGGGAATTCTCCGTCAGGAATAACTTCTTGCCAGCATTTCTTCTCGTATTTTTCTAAAAGTTCGCTCGCTTTATGCAAATGCCCTATTTCCATACCCAAGTGTTCTAACCAGAGCGCTTTAACGTACGGATCGGTTTCAGTTTTATAGCAAGACCAATACAAATAACACTCGGTGTATTCGTGCCAAAGTAGCATTTCAAGCCAAGTCGCGCTTGAATCCATTAAAGATTCGTACTGCGTAACGTGTTCTTCTTCAACGAGCGCAATTTCTTGATATAACCGTCTTGATAAGTCGTTTGTCGCAAGGTTAGTTATATTCATATAATAGTTCATAGTTTGCTGTTCGGCGGCGGTTATAATCATAGTCGCAAGCACCGTTTGTTTGTCGCTGTCTTTAGAGTTTATTGCGCGCTTAACGTTGTCTATCGGATAGCGGTGGTGCGCTATCGTAGGTCTACCTGGCATAATTTCGGTATATCTACCGACTAACCGCTCGGCAAGAATTCCTTGCTCCATCTCCAAAAGATTTGCATAGCGGTATAAATGGTCAAAGTCTTCTAAAAGCGCAAAATCAAGCGCCTTTTTCACGTAACAATCGCACTCGCGCTTAGCAAGTTCTGCGGTTAAATCAACCGCAAGTTGCTCGTAAGATATCGTATGTTCAAGTGCGCTTTCGTTACAAGGTTTAAGTAGCGAAATTTTTAGTTGTTGCTGTTTTTCAACCGCGCGCGTTAAACTTAGTTCGCGCCTTAAATCGTTATCTTTTACGTGCCTAGCAAAGTTGTGCGAAAACCAGTTCGCTTCAAACTCCGTGCCGTTCATTAAAATTATACGCGTTTTTGTGTACGGATCGACTTCGCGTTTATCGTAAGCCTTAGGATAAAGTTCCTTCCAGTTTTGAAAACTAGACGAAATCGACTGCCCTTTTTCACTAAATGGATTCATTAAATTCTCCTTTTGAATTCACTTTTACCATTGTATGATAAAAAATTACCATAAGTGAAAAAGTCTTGAACTGCTCGTTTCTAATGCTTTTTATGGTTTGTCTTTATTTTCTCTTAGCCTATTTGACGATATTAAAAGTCTTAGAAACGAGTTAGGCTAGGCTCGCTTAGGTTGAACGGATTGGATAGACCTTGTCGGTCATCCAAGTCGTGAAACCTAAGCAGAAACGACGCATAACGAAGTTTATAAGACTTTTAGTTTATTAACTAAAATTTTCATCTTCAGCCACTCGTTCTGAGATGCTACGTTTGGCTGAGTGAAAGTCGAACGAACGTATTTTAATCTATCTACAACCACATCGCCTTCTTCAACTTTTATGTAAAGACCTTCTGCTAAATCAATAAGGTCGGTTTCTGCAAGAACTTTTTCTTCGTCTAAACCTTGCTTTTTTATTTCGTTTTTTAACTTTTCGAGCCTATTTATTGTTACAAACTGCGAATTTTTAAGGTATTTTAAAATATCTTCAATTTTGTTAAATTTTCCGCTTGCTAAAACGGGTACGCTTGAAATATTAGTATCCTTTAAAAGACTTTGTCTTTTATCCGTGCTTAAAAACTCGCCTTTTTCTTTATCAAAAATATCAAACTCTAAAAAATAGTCGGGTAAACTGTCGTAGTAAATTTTGTGCTTGACGTAAAGCCACTCGCCGTACATAATATATCGACTTTTTAAAATTTCATAAAGCATTGATAAACGCTGGTTTGCCCAAATTTTAAAAAGGTCGTAATGTTTTTCGCGCGCGCCACCCGTCAAAAAATGACCGCGACTTTGCAAAAGCAATTTTCCACTATCCGAAAATGAAACGGCTACGTTCGCCCCGTCTACTTTTTCTTCAATCACAAGAAATTTATCTTTGATTTTAGAAAAAGGTATTTTTGACAAATCTTCGTCGCCCTTTTGCATTTTCGAGCCTTCTATATGTGGCGTTTTAGGATATTTTATAATTCTCTCGTTCATAATTGTTTTATTTTTGACTCGATTTTTTTAATAATTTCAATAAATTCGTCGTCGCTTTTGCCAGTTGGATCGCTAAGTCCCCAATCGCTATCAAAACTTCTTCCGATAAACGGACAACCCACGTCACAGCCCATAGAAATTGCAACGTCGGGCGTTGGGATTTTATCTATCGTTTTGCTGTATTGAGTTTCTTCCATATCAATATTATAAAGTTTTTTCACTAAGCGTACGGCGTCTTGATTGATTTTAGGTTTTGTTTCAGTCCCAGCCGAATAAAAATCAAAATCATTTCCGCGAAAATGCTTTCCGAGTGCTTCTGCTATCTGACTTCTGCAAGAGTTATGTATGCAAATAAACGCTATTTTCTTTTTCATCTAAACGGACACCTTTCCCCTATACATTGATTATTTAATTCAAAAGTAGTGCATTTTATCTTATCAAGCGTCATTTCGACGCCCAATTCTTCTTTTACAAAAGAAACGACTTTAGTAATTGCTATGTAGGAGTTTCGCTTACAACAACGCGGACCACCCACTTTTCCAATTTCCATAAGCGCTTTTGCCGTCATTTTGTTAGACTGTCCCCAAGGCTTATTTTTAAGCGGGGTAGATTCGGTTATTATTGAAACAAACATACCTGCGCTTATTCCTGCCCCACACGCGCCCCAAAAACCGCACGCACCGCCAGGGACTTTCTTCCCACGCTCTTGCATTTCTATAAGTGCAGATTCGAGATTTATATCACCGCCTGAGTTTTTGTACGCTGTAAGTAGACACGAGCCAACGATTATATGATGCTCCGGCCCGTGGGTATGACAAAACGGCAAGGCTATTAAAGTCTTAAAAATATCAACTGGATTCGTGCTTTTAGACGAAAGACAAATCTCAATTATGCTGTCAATTCCTTTGACGTGACAATCGTTGCAAACGTAATGTCCCTTTTCGCACTTAGTTTTACTAAGTTCTTTTTTATGACACAAAACGCACTCCATCATCTCGGCTTTTTCAAGATAGATTATCGGCGCTTTACAAACCACACACTCTTTACTCATAATTTTCCTTTTTACAATTTTTTTCACGTTTTGTTTTTCTAACGTTTATTAATCAAGAGTATTACACTCCCCATATATTCTTTTCAACCCAACAATTTTTGCATTTTAATCTATCACACTTGCAACCTTGCCAAATATAATCTTTAGCGCCAAGTTCGATAAGTGGCTTGCTGATTATTGGGAATAACATGCTTTCTATTAGAGAATCTATCCAAAGCGAAAACTTTTCTTGCGAGATTAATTGCCAATCGATAATATCAGTTTTTTCTGGCGATACCCTTGTTCTGAAACAATCGCCATAAGCACTTGTCCCAAATTGTCCTATGTACACGTTAAAACAATATTCGTCTGAATAAGAAGATTTTTCAGCGTTAAAACTTACGTAGTATTTATTGCTTAAATCTTTAGTCCAAGTACTGCGTCCATTTTTTCTAAACCCATAAGGCTTGAGTTTTCCTGTGATAATTTTTAGAAAATTATTTCTTTTTTCTTCAGCAAGCGCGAGCAACTCGTCTTTTGAAACATAACGGTACTTTTGATAAAACTCGCAAATAGTATTCTCGGCTTTTATCTCGTCTTCTTTAGAAGTTATCCTTTCCTTTTGGCGTAACGTTATATCTTCTTTATAAACGCCACCGTCTATCAACGTATATTCTGCCCCTTTCATTTTCTTAAACGACGTCAAAGAAAAACCGTAATATATTTCAATGCTTTCGCCGTCAACAATATCAACGATAAAGGCTACGCAATCGTTTATAACTTTATAAAAATTTAACGGTCGCTTTTGTGCTTCTAAAAACCCCGCATCAAGCAATAGTTTACTAAATTTTTTTATCATACGTTTGTTTACCCCTTCATTAATGTATCACAGATACAAATTTTCCTATTTATAATTTGATTTTAAATGAAAAACCGCCAAATTTAAATGCTAAAAATATCGCTAAAATGGTTATTAATATAAAGATTGAAAAAACGATTGCGTTCGAGACTTTTCTCTTTTTATCTAAAACTGCTTTTGCTTTTTCGATATTCTCTAATACTTCAACTTTTGATAAAACACGTTTATCAAGCGTTTTTTGAATTTTTTCAATAACGCACTGATCGTCAAATGAAATTACTTTTCGACACGACTGACATATAAAATCGTATTCAGTCAGTTCAACGTCGCCTATCAAATGTTTCCCATCCAAATAAGTGCTATACTCTCTGTAATCAGGATCCCCACACTTTATAGTTCTTGTTTTTGGACTTCTTTCAAGTTTTTCCCCACACTCATGGCAATAGAATTTTTTCAATAGCATTGCTACTGGGAAAGAATATCTTTTACTTTTCATTTTTTCTCCTAAGTTAAATTTATGTGGATAATTACTTTAAAATATTTTTATATAATAATGGTGAAGCCATGCCATTTTTTCTGTATTTCTCTGGAATTTTTTTACCGATAATACAGTCAAAAATTGAGCCAACCGCTTCGTACCCAAAAAACTCATATCTTCCTTTATCTTTTCCACTTTCAATCATATGCCAATTTTCAACAACGTAAATTGCTTGCACTACTTTATTTACGACAGATAAAACATATTTATAATCTTTTATTCTTTCTCCGACTTTCCACGCATAACGAGTTGCTTCGTAAAGACTACCCCGCCCAGAAATTCTTTTAGACCTTGTTTTTATAATTACGTAATCGAAATCAGGCTCTTGGTAAACATCTTTATCACCACTACATTGACACGTATTTAATGTTTCAGTCGTTTTTATGTCATTTACTTTCTTCTGCATTAAATATGTAATTGGGTTTTGCGACGATTTAAATTTAGCAATAGATTTATGAAGGTAAAATTTTTGATTCCCATCTAAGTTTTCATAATCTCGACTAATAAAATATACTTTATCTTTTAAATTGTCATCAATGCCATTAGGGAATTCTTCAGGACGTGGAATATCTATCATTTCATAAGCGTAATGCCACTCATTGGGTTTGTACACCCCAACTATAAGTTGATTATAAACAGCAAAAACATATTCAATTTTTTTAACTTTGTTAATTGAAGCAACCCAGTATCCCCTTGTCGCGTCATATAGTTCTTTTTGCGACATATCCCACCGAAAAAGTCGATTAATTTTTATAACAAGAATATTATGCTTAATATCATCTTCCTTTAAATGTTCTGCAGCATATCTAAGTTCAAAATCTTCAACCGTAAGACTTTCATGTGCGTGATGTCCTGCAACAATATTAGAAATTTCTATTTTCGATGTAAAATTTAAAAGATTAATTAAAGACGCTTCGGAAGCAAACGCCTCGTTTTCCGTCAATCCCCAGTTGATTATCACTCTTTTTACGTTCAAACCTTCTTTTTCAATAGCACGAATCGTTTGCAACTTGGCTTTTTCGGAATCAGGAGATTTACTACTTTCAATTTCGTGATTAAAAATCCTGTTTCCTGTGCCTTTACCTATGTAAAACACCTCATTAGTTCTTGGATCTATGAGAGCATAAACATAAAAGCCATTAAGGGCTTGTAGTGCTTTTTCTGAAAAGTTTTTTATCATTTTTCAATGTCCTTCTCTTTGATATGTTTTTAAATATAATAAATAAATTGCGGCAGATTTATATCGCTTTAGTTTGTATGCTTTTGCAGGCAAACTAAATTTTCGACGTTGGTCAAACCCAAAGGTGTATTTATTTGTTTCGATTTTTCTTGTAGTTAAGTATTAATAAAACTGTACCAACCGATATCGAAAGAACAACAATTATAGGTCCAACAATATGAGCAATCTTTTCGTCTTGTCTATATTCATTCAAAACTTCATCAAGCAACAAATAATTTTTACCGTTATATTTGATGGCATAGATTTTATTGGGGCTTCCTATCTCGTCTTTATATGTTATTGTTATTTCTTCACCAACTTCTAATTTTTCAAATAAAGTTCTGTCAATATTATCGTAAGATATTCCAGTTGCTTCAAAAAATGAATCATCTTCAAATCGCACATCGAAGTAAGAACCTTTAGAATTTCCAAAAATATTATCGTACCATTTCTCATCGTACTGATTGAATTTTGAAACAACTCCTGTTTGCTGTTTTAATCCCGTCGGCTGTTTATATGCGAAAGTGAATATTAAACTAAGCACCAAAACAAACAGCAGTGCAATTGCTATTAAAAAGTTAAAGGCTGCAAATCTATTTTTCATAAGACTCCTTTCGATATGTTATACCGTACTGCTGTAATTTGTTTTTATTTTAACCGTTTTCCTTTGCGGTCGTGATGGATGCGATAAGTTTCCTACGAATAGCACCGCATTTATTCGCAAGTGTTTTATATGTACTTTCGTCCATCGCTCCCACTTTAAAAAGAATTTCAAGCCAATAGTCGGTTTCATAACACTCTTTGAGTGCAATTTCAAGTTTGTTTACAAAGTCCGCTGTGCTTTGTGCGTACTTTGCTTCATAACTGTTAGCACCTATAGACGAACAGCAGCGCAAAAGTTGGTTGATAAAAACGGCTCTGCCTTTTATGTTGTCGCAAATGGCAGTGGTTTCTATTGTAAGTTCAACTGCAAGTTCTTTGATTGTTTTATTCATCATTTTTAGCTCCTTTTTGTTCGCTACGCTCACGCGATATGCTCGGCAAGCCGAGCGCGATATTATCAAATATGATAGCGATATTGTTTCGCCTTGCAAAACAGCGATATGTTCACCTACGGCGAACGTGGTCGAAAGTACGCGAATATAAATCATCACGCCCCAACGCGCACGCAGTGCGCTAACATCCGCAAAGCGGATATATCTCGCCAAAGGCATATCGCACGCAACTTGCGTATATCGCAAATCCGCAAGGATTTATATCGCTTTAGTTTGTCTTGCGTTCAAGACAAACTAAACTTTCGACGTGGCGCGTTTGCGGAAACATGTCATACGGTGTTAAATATGTAATATCATAGTTTAAAACGTCGGGATATAGGTTGATTATCGCGTTATTTTCGCGTTTTAAAGTTCCTAAAATCAAACCTAAATCGCGGGCTAAACTTTGTGGACTGCACGATACGTAAACAATTTTATCGGGCTTTGAAATTAGTATTTGATTGATAATTTTTTCGTCAACGCCCTTTCGTGGCGGATCTAAAACAAGCACTGTTTTTTGACCTTCTGACTTGCATTTTTCTATAAGTGACGGTAAAATTTCGGCACAGTCACCACAGTATGATATCATTTTATCTTCTAACCCGTTAGTTTTTGCAAGATTGTTTGCACTGTCCACCGCTTCTTGAATTATTTCAACGCCGTACGCTTTTTTAGCGTTTTTTGCAAGTATCGCAGTTAAAACACCAGCGCCACTATACCCGTCGATAACTACGGTGTTGTCGTCAAGTTCGCAAAGACTTAAAACCTTTTTATATAAGTTTTCCTTTTGCTTACTATTAACTTGCATAAAAGACTCTGCGCCGATTTCGTAAGAGATTGAAAACTCTGAAACGCTTATTTTTCCTTTGCCGTAAACGGTTACAAACTTGTCGCCAAATATAACGTTAGTGTGTTTTGGATTTTCGTTGATAATTAAAGAAAAATCGCTAAAATGCAACAAAAGTTTGTCTATAAGTCGATTAATCGCATTAATTTTAACACTTGACGATACGAGCGTAATCAATAAACTTCCGTCTACTTCCCTGACGACAAGGTGTTTCAAAAGTCCTTTTTTAGTGCTTTCGTCATAACAACTTATATTGTTTTCTTTGATAAATTCTTTTACGCATTTAATTAGAATTTTAGCCCAGTCAGGGTGCAATGGACAATCGTCAATTTCAATTATATCGTGGCTACCTTCTCTGAAAAAGCCTAACTTTACAACTCCTTTTTCTAAGCGTATAGGAAGTTGCAATTTATTTCTATAACCGTACTCTTTTTCAGACGGAACGACGTCACCTACCGGATAATCAATTCTTGCAATCTTTTTTAGGCAATTTGAAACCGTTTCTTTTTTAATTTTAAGTTGAGTTTTATAATCTGCGTGTTGGATATTACACCCACCGCATTTTGTAAAAACCGGGCATTTTGGCATAACGCGAGAATTTGACGGCTCGATAATTTCAACCGCCTTACAAAATGCAATACTTCCTTTAACTTTTAAAACTTTTGCTTTAATTTTTTCGCCTATTAAAACAAACGGCACGAAACAAGTCGCACCGTCAAAATGAAAGATACCTTCGCCGTTTGCGCCGATATTTTCTATAATAGCCGTAATATAATCGTTTTTCTTCATTATAATTTAAGCCTTTTTATTATTAAATCTATATAATTTTGAAATCTTTGCATCAAGAAGTCGTAAACGATAAAACCTATCGCACCACCTACTATCAAGATTGGATAAACGAGATGTTTTATCGATTCGATATCAATGATTAAAACTTCGCTTAACTTTTGCATAAGAACTAGCACAAGCACGAACCAAACGTCTTTGACAATCAAAAATATCCATTTATTAAATTTTTGAGTGCTTGCTTGAAAATAGTTGACAATCGGATGCAACCCAAAAAAGAGTGCAAACGGAATTACTATTTGATATCTAAACCCTGCTATAATTAACGTAAGCAAGGAACTTGCAATCGTAGTAATTACAGCGCCTAAATACGATTTTTTACTTAGCGGTAGCATTACGACAAGACTTGCCATAAACAATGCAGATAAGTCAAACGTCGGAAAATACGCACCTATTGATAAAAGCAATACCGAAAAAGCAGTTGCAATACCTGAGATTGCTATAACTTTAGATTTTTTCATAAAAGTACGCCTATAACGCGATTAATGACAGTTACAGCAACAGTTGAGTAGCGCATTGCAGATAAGCATTTGACAACAGAAGTCAAAACAACTGCCACCGCCCATTTGTGGCTGTTCGTTTTGAGATTGGCTTGAATATTGTTTGCCGTCAGAATACGTACCTTGCGTTGCGCCTGGATTTGCCATTTTTGCAACTAACTTGTCGTATGCAGTTTTATACTTTTCGTTTCCTGGATCCATCTCCATAGCAATTTCTAATTGCTTTTTACTTTCGTTGTTCCAGTTTTTTCTAAAGAACACGACCGATTGAAGATAATGCCACTCTGCAGGTCTATCGTTAAACGCATCAAGTTTTTCTTGAGCGAGCTTTAAGTTGCCGTCTTTAATGGCTTTACTAACTTCGCTAAAAAGTCCGTCGTCGCCAGATGACGTTTCTTTTCTTTCTTCTAGAATTTGCCTGTAACTTGCCTTAACTTCAGTAAGTTTTTTTGCTGCAATATTACCTTGTTCACCTTCTAAGAAACGTTCTTTAGAGTATTTGTCGACAAGTTCGTTATATTTTTTTTCAATTTCTTCGTTCGTGGCGTTTTCGCTTACGCCCAAAATTTCATAATTATTTTTTGCCATCTATGATTCCTTTTATTATTTCGTCAGTTTTTTGCGGAATTCCCCTAAGAAGAATATTTCCGATCAAATCTTTATTGAAATAAAACTTTATATTATTAAACGCCATAGCAATATTATTTACTATATCATTAAAAATTATTGCTATATCTTTGCCGTTATTTTCTATTAATTCCTTTGCGCTGTTTGCTTTAAACGACGCACGAAGCGGATTATAGCACTTTTTCTTAATATCCTTATCGTAATCGTCAAGCGCGTCGATGAGATATATCCACTTACCTATAAAGTAAAACAAGTTCTCCGTGTGCTCGGTGGAAAAGTCTTTACCTAAAACTATAAAAGAGAGTTTTTTAAGCATATCGGAAAACGGTTCGCAAACTCTGTCGATCATACCGTCGTTTGCTTTTTCAAGTTTTCTAAGTTCGTTATAACTTTCTTTAATAATGATATCAATTTCAGGGCATTTTTTCTTGGCGCGCTTATAGCCACGGGAAACGAAAGTTCTTCTAAACCTACCGCCACTTCCGTCGATTATATCGTCTTGAATTTTATAATAAGCAAGTAGCACGTTTACGCACGCTAATGTTTCGGTTAAGTCGTCGATACTTGCCATTGGTCTAGAAACGATAGGATGCGCTATGCACCTTTTTTGCTTTATCTCGACGTCTTTTCCGATTATATTATGTGCAACTGCAGATAAAAACGCCACGTCGTAGGTTAGACTAAATCTCGCTCTTTGACTGCAAGTTTTTCCTATGCCTTTACAAATCCCACAATATAGACTTTTGTAAAGTTTGTCGTCTTTAAGATATAAATACGGAAGATCTGGTCTTATATATCCAAACATTTTGCTCCTTAATAATAGTTAATCGATATATAGAAGGGCTTTTTATTACTCAGGTAAAACTAGCCCTACTTTTTTGTAAACTTTCTTAAGCGTACGCATAGCAATGCGAGACGCTTTTTCTCTTCCGTCAGCCATTACTTTGATTAGGTAATCTTTGTTCTTTAGTAAATCGTTTTTCTTGTCGGTTATAGGTTTCAACCCACTTGCAACCGCTTCGCCAACTTTCAACTTAAAGTCGCCATAGCCCTTATCGCTAAATTCGTTTTCAATGCTTTCTAAACTTGCACCCGTAAACAAACTGTAAATAGTCATAAGGTTAGAGATGCCTGCTTTATTCTCGACGTCGTACACAATTTTGTTGTCGCTGTCTGTTACAGCGCGTTTAAATTTGCGAATAATAGTGTCGGTGTCGTCGTTCATAGAGATAAAGCCGTTTAAGTTGTCGTCACTTTTAGACATTTTCTTAGTTGGATCACTCAAACTCATAACCTTTGCGCCAACCTTTGGAATATAAGGCTCTGGAACGACGAACGTTGGACTGTAACGGTTGTTAAATCTAATCGCTAAGTCGCGCGCAATCTCAAGGTGTTGCTTTTGGTCTGCGCCAACCGGGACTAAATGCGCGTTATAAAGTAAAATATCACTCGCCATAAGTACAGGGTAATCCATAAGTCCCATGTTGACGTTTTCAGCGTGGCGCGCACTCTTATCTTTAAACTGAGTCATACGCGATAGTTCGCCAGGATAAGTGATTGTATTTAAAATCCAGGTAAGTTCTGCGTGCTGATGAACGTGGGATTGAACGAATAAAATACACTTTTCAGGATCTAGCCCACATGCGATATAAAGCGCCAAAAGTTCTAACGAGCGCGCACGAAGCTGGCTCGGCTCTTGTTTTACAGTTAGCGTGTGAAGGTCTGCAATAGAAAATATACAGTTAAATTCGTCTTGAAAGTCTACCCAGTTTTTGATTGCTCCAACGTAATTTCCTATCGTCGGTATACCACTTGGCTGAACAGCCGAAAACATTATCTTTTTATCGTCCATAATTGCTCCTAATTAAGCGTGTTAAAAAAAGTCTATTTTGATAAAAATCGGCAGATTTAACTATCTGCCGATTAATTTTTAATATTTATTAGATAGCGTATTGTTTTAAATAGCAAGGCAAGTCTTCTTTAGCAATACTGATAGTTAAAATTACTTTAAATCCGTATTCCTTTTCAAGTCTTTCAATGTCCTTAAAGAAGTTGTCTAAGCCGTCTTCGTCATCTTTGATAATTCTGATTAAACCGTCGATAAATAAATATTCGATATCAGCGTTACCAGCAACTAAGCCGTTTACGAAACCGCGGAACGCTTCCGCACTTTTTACGTTATATTCTTCAGCAATTACGCAACGAACGTTAAAATCAATTTTTGCAGTGTTGATTTTCTTATCGGTGATAAGAACGACGTTACCTTTTGCAACTTTTATTGCTTCGTCAATTTTTTCGAGAATAATTTTGGTTTTACCCGTGCCTTTTGGTCCACATATAAGATTAATCATGGTTTTTGCCTCCAAATTTTCTTTCTATATAAATAATAACTTATTTTGCAGAATTTTTCAATACTTTTTTGAAAAATAATTTGATAAAAATTAATTTTTCTTTATTTTATCACAAATTTTTTATTCTAAAGCATCTAAGAACTTGTTAATTCTATCAAATCCGTTTACGATATCAACTTCTGAAACTGCGTACGAAAGTCTTATCGCGCTATCGTCGCCAAACGGAATACCAGGAATTACTGCAACACCAAAATCTAAAAGTGCGTTTGCAAAATCAATAGAGCCTTTAATTTCAACGCCGTTAAACTTCTTGCCGTAGTATGACGATACTTTGATAAAGAGATAGAACGCGCCTTGCGGTTCAACGTAACTTACGTTTTTCAACTTCTTAGCAAACTCAATCATCAAAAGTCTTCTTGCCGCGAAAATGTTTTTAGCGTCTTGAGTAAATTGTTCCGCTTCTTTAAGCGCAGTTACAGATGCGTATTGCGAAATCGAACAAGCGTTAGAAGTCGTGTGGCTTTGAATATTCGACATAGCCTTTGCGATTTCTTCGCTTGATGCTGAATAACCAATACGCCAGCCTGTCATTGAATAAGCCTTACTCATACCGTTTATGACAATAGTCTTTTCTTTAATTTCAGGGCTAATTTGCGCGATTGATTTATGTTCAATTCCGTAGACGAGTTTTTCGTAAATTTCATCAGAAATTACGTATAAATCGTGCTCGAGAGCCACTTTTGCAATAACTTTAAGTTCTTCTTCAGTATAAACTGCCCCCGTTGGGTTTGACGGTGAATTGATAATTACAGCCTTAGTTTTATCCGTAATATTTTCACGGAAAAGTTTTTCGTTGAGCTTATAACCGTCGTTACTCGTATCGACGAACACACACTTACCGCCTGCAAGTTTAACTTGTTCTTCGTAAGTTAACCAGAACGGAGTTGGAATAATAACTTCGTCGTCAGGGTTTACGATTGCTAAAATTGCGTGGTATAACGAACTTTTCGCACCGCTTGAAACAACGATTTGTGTTGGTTTATATTCTAGCCCGTTTTCATTTTTTAATTTTTCGCAAATAGCAGATTTAAGTTCAGGCATACCTGATGCTGGAGTGTATTTAGTAAAGCCGATATCAATAGCGTGGTGTGCGCTACTTTTTACAATCTCAGGAGAATCGAAATCAGGTTCACCAGCGGTAAAACCGATAATAGATTTTCCTTCTGCTTTTAACTTTTTTGCTTTTGCCGTAATTGCTAAAGTCATTGATTCTTTAATGCTACTAGCTAAGTTTGAAATTGCCATAAATTCCGCCTTTCGCACCAAAAAGTGCGTCTATAAGTAGTTTATTGATTGTTTCTTTAGTATTAATCTAAGTTTTCACTCGAGAGTTTTGCTTCTCTATCTGCAATCATCAACGCTTCAATCATTTCGTCGATATCGCCCATCAAAAACTCTGGAAGGTTGTACATTGTCTTGTTAATTCTGTGGTCGCTTACCCTACCTTGCGGATAGTTGTAAGTTCTGATACGCTCTGAACGGTCGCCTGTGCCGACTTGACTTTTTCTGTTTTCAGAGTATTCATTTTGGTATTGAGTATTGTAGTAGTCAAACAGACGGCTTTTCATAACCTTCATAGCCTTTTCGCGGTTTTTAATTTGCGAACGCTCGTCTTGACAGTTAACGACTATACCAGTAGGGATATGCACCATCCTTATGCAAGATTCAGTTTTATTGATATGTTGACCGCCTGCACCGCTAGAACGGCAAGTTTCGATAATCAAGTCTTTTTCTTCAATATTTACTTCAACGTCTTCAACTTCTGGAAGCACCGCTACCGTTGCAGTCGACGTGTGGACTCTACCTTGCGATTCAGTTTCAGGAACGCGTTGAACGCGGTGAACGCCACTTTCAAACTTAAGTCTTGAATACGCGCCCTTACCGCTAACTAAGAAAGTTACTTCTTTTATACCGCCAATTTCCGTTTCGCTGACTTCAATTTCTTCTGTCTTCCATCTATTTTTTTCAGCGTAGCGAACGTACATTTTGTATAGTTCTGACGCAAACAACGCCGCTTCTTCACCACCTGCGCCACCGCGAATTTCCAAAATAACGTTTTTATCGTCGTTTGGATCTTTAGGAATAAGAAGATACTTAAGTTCTTCCGTGATTTTAACAAGTTGCGCTTTGCAAGAATACACTTCTTCTTCAAGCATATCGCGCATTTCCTTGTCCGTTTCAACGCTAAGAAGTTCTATCGCGCCCTTTTGGTCTTCTTCAACTTTCTTATATTCTAAATATTTCTCTACCGTTTCTTCCATTTCCGCGCGTTCTTTGACGTATTTTTGCCACTCGTCCATTTTGGCAATAACGCTCGGATCTGAAACAAGTTCGGTAAGTTTATTAAATCTTGTAAGTATTCCTTCAAGTTTCGAAATCATCTTATAACTCCGCTTTTACTATTCTTTCAATACCATTAAGGTCTTTTATAATTTCTATATTTTTGTAGCCGTCAAGAAGATTTTTTATATCTTGGGCTTGATTTAAACCGCACTCAAAAATCAAAATACCGCGGTCGTTTAGGTTATTTTTTGCACTTTCTGCTATTTTACGATAAAAATCTAGTCCGTCATTTCCGCCGTCAAGCGCTAAGACAGGTTCAAATTTAACTTCTTTTTGCAAACTTTCTAAATCTTCCGTCTTTATATACGGCGGATTTGATATAATCATATCGAATTTATCGTTTATTCCTAAAAGCAAATCACTTTCGATAAAATTAATTTCTGCGCCAAGTTCTTTTGCGTTAAGTTTAGCAACTTCAAGCGCGTCTAAACTTATATCGCTTGCATAAACTTCTGCGTTCGTTTCAAGTTTTATAGTTACAGCAATCGCACCGCTACCCGTGCATAAATCAAGCACTTTGCTTTCCTTATTTAGGTATTTAATCGCGTTATAGACTAGTTCTTCAGTTTCTGGACGCGGAATAAGCACACGCTCGTCTACGTTAAATTTTCTACCGTAAAACTCGGTGTTACCTATGATATACCAAAGCGGTCTACCGCTAATTCGTTCGTTTGCAATATTATACGCCTTTTCAACTTCTCTTGGCGAAACGTATTTAAGATTATCTTTAATCTCTGAACGCTTTATATTACAAACTATTGAAACGATCCACTCTGCATCACTTTCTTCGTCAATGCCGTTATCTTTAAAAATCTTAATAATATCTTCTTTAAGTTCGCAGATTTTTCTAGCTGTTATAAACTGTCTTTCTGGGATAGTTTGGTCTGCATCCATTTCAAGAACTGCCTTAAACGAAGTGATTGCAACTTCAATCATATCGTCAGATGGTTCTTTAGTCGTGATTTTTTGAAGTAACAAACCCGGAAGTTTTATTGGGAAGAAAATAAAGCAGTCGGTTTTCGCTAATCCTTTTAAAAGTTCGTACGATAAACCCGCAACAAGCGGTAATAACGCAATTTTAACAAGCGAACGAAGTATTCCCGTAACGCCTAAAAAAGAGTTTGCTACCGAGAAAACGAGTATGCTTACGAGCATAACTAAAAACATAAAAGTCGTTCCGCATCTGTCGTGAACACGCGAACAGCCACGAACGTTTTCGACCGTCAATTCCTTGCCTTCTTCAAAGCAAGAAATCGTCTTATGCTCTGCACCGTGATACATAAACGTGCGCTTTATGTCCTTCATTAAGCCGATTATTAGAATATACGCGATAAAAATCAACATTCTAAGTCCGCCTTCAATAAAGTTAAACGCAAGACTATTATCTTCTATTGTTGTAAACTTTGAAATAAGTTCTGCTACCCATTGTGGGGATAAAATAAACAAAAGCACAGATAGTCCTAAGCCGAGTGCAACGCCTAAAAAGATAACTATATCCATTATGTCTATTTTTAACTTTTTCGAAAGCCACTTATCAAACTTAGACGGTTCGTCCCCGCCAAAAACTTCAGCAGAGCGCATAAGCGTTTTTACGCCCGTTACCATAGACGCAAAAAAATTGACGACACCGCGAATAATAGGCAAGCGCAAAATCACGTTCTTCTTTGCTGATGGCGTTATACGCTTTGTTTCTATTCTAATATCGCCGTTTTCGTCGCGAACGGAAGTAGCCATCGAACTTGCCCCGCGCATCATTACGCCTTCGAGTACCGCCTGACCACCAATGCTTGTTCTGTTCGGTTTTTTACAACGCTTTTTACCCATAACTATCCTATTAAAACTTTTGTATAGAAAAACAACTCTAAGACTGAACCTAGAGTTGCGACTACGGCGAAATTAGTTAATACCGTATCTTTTCTTGAACTTATCAACACGACCACCCGTGTCAACTAGTTTTTGCTTGCCCGTAAAGTACGGATGGCACTTTGAACAGATGTCTACTTTGATAACGTCAACGTCTTTAGTAGTTCCTGTAACAAAGGTTTCACCGCAAGCGCATTTTACCGTAACTTGCTTGTAGTTAGGATGAATATTGCTTTTCATGTTTCACCTCGTGAAAGTTGTTACATCAATTTACCTTTTGATGCCGTTTGTTATTATATTATAGTTTAGACGATAAGTCAACTGTTTTTCTTGTGTTTACTAGCAATTTCTTACCTTTTTATCATTTTTTACTAAATTTGACACTAAAATATCACTAAAATATCAAATTTGTTAAAAAACACTTGCGAAAAACTTACGTTTATAGTAAAATATTTAAGCGTATATTTCAATTTTAGTTGAAATTTTGCGACTTATTTTTAAGGATTTATATGGAAGGATTACAAATTACCGCGCCTGGCGCAATTTCCACAACCGAAAAAAAAGAACTTTTTGAAAACGGCGCGAGCGTTAAAGTTAAAATAACCAAAACCATGCTTATTCAAGAAGATTTCGTAACCTTTTGCGGTGACCCACGCGTAGAATACCCTATTATTCCTGGTCGCGTTGGTATCGGCAAGGTAATTGAAACTTCTGGAGATAACGCTTTCGGCTTTGAAAGAGGTATGAGCGTATTCGTTCATCCCGTAACCAACTGCGGAAAGTGCTTTGAGTGTGCTAAAGGCGATTTTAAGCACTGTGCAAACTTTAACGTAGCAGGTAAAAACGTCGACGGATTCTTGCGCGATTTCGTAATTGCTGAAAACGACTGCGTTTCTCTTCTACCGCCAAGCGTAAGCGAAACTGACGCTCTTTTTATCGACCACGTTGCGGTAAGTGACAGAATAGTTGACAGTATCAATCTCCAAAAAGGCGAACACGTTGTTATCGTCGGTGGCGACGTACTCGGTATAATACTCGCCCAACTTATCATTTACTATCAGGGCGTCCCAATTTTAGTCGATAATAACTACAAAAACCTAGAACTTGCAAAAAATGCGGGCGTTTACTACACCCTATTTGCAGATAACAAAATAGAAAAATCGGTCGCTGAACTTACGGGTGCTAGACTTGCGGGTAAAGTCGTTTATATGACGGGCGCAAACCTTAACACGGATATCGCGCTTAAACTTGCAGGAAATAATGCAACTGTTTGTTTAGCAGGTTTTGGCTCTCCTAATATTAGAGTTAATTTCAATACTGCCCTTCTTAAACAACTCAATTTTAATTGCGTTACAAATAGTTTTGGAAGATACGATTCGGCAATTAACGTCCTAGCAAATAAAGCAATCGACACAAGTGTTTTTAATATCAGAACTATAAAAAGTGAACAAGCAATCCCTGTTATCTCTGAACTAGGCAAAAATATAAGTTACAACGCTTGCGAAAGTATGCTAGTTATCGAAAACGATAAATTCTAAGTCGGACAAATTCGTTCGACTTTTTGATTATTTCCAAATAAAATATAAGCGTATAACGCGATTAACGGCGTTTTTTAGGTGAATTTATGAAAAAAATTGTACTAGCCAGCAACAACAAAGGTAAGATTAAAGAATTTCGCGAACTCTTTCCTGCCGAATATGAAATCGTTACAATGAGCGAAGCGGGCTTTACAGAAGACGTTGAAGAAACAGGCACAACTTTTTACGAAAACGCACTACTTAAGGCTAAAACCGTTAGCGAAAGTTTAGGCGTAGCGGTTATAAGCGACGACAGCGGTTTAATGGTTGAAGCGCTTGGCGGTGCGCCTGGCGTTTACAGCGCAAGATACGCAGGAAGTCACGGAAACGACTCTGACAATAAAAGACTTTTATTAAAAAATATGGAAGGCGCTAAGAATAGACGAGCAAAATTCCACTCTACCGTACTTTTTTACGATACAGACGGAACTATAATAGTTGGCGAAGGTGAAACGCACGGCGAAATTATGCTTGAAGAAGTTGGAACTAACGGTTTTGGATACGACCCACTATTTTTTAGTTACGACCTACAAAAGTCTTTCGGCGTTGCAACTAGCGAAGAAAAGAACTCTGTTAGCCACAGAAACCGCGCTATACGCGACCTTTTAGGGAAATTATGAAAACAATTTTAATTTTTTCAGATACGCACGGTAATAGAACGGCTTTAAGAAAAGCCTACCCTATTATGAAGGAAACGGATTTTATCTTTCACCTTGGCGACGGTGCGCGCGATATGATGGAGTTTAGTGATATATTCGATAAGCTTTGCGCCGTTGACGGAAATTGCGATCTTGGGGTTACAGGCTCACGCGAAATGGTTATCGAAATTGAAGATAGAAAAATTTTATTGACTCACGGTGATATCTACGGCGTTAAGCGCGGGACGGACTTTTTACTTTCGTACGCTAAAAAAATTGGCGTTGATATCGTTCTTTACGGACACACCCACTCAAAATCAATAGTAGAAAAAGATAATATATTAATGATAAATCCAGGCTCGCTATCATATTCTACGGCTGAAAAGAGTTGTTGTTATCTAGTTATAAACGGAAAAAACGCCGTCGCAACACTCAACGAAAAAATATTCCTATAAATTTATTAAAAATTTTGTAATTTATTGGTTAAAATCGTTTGACAAGCTCGAATAGGTTTGCTATAATTTTATGGCATTGTGCGAAGTGCGGGTGTAGTTCAATGGTAGAATCCCAGCCTTCCAAGCTGGTCGCGTGGGTCCGATTCCCATCACCCGCTCCATTATAACAGGCTCGTGCCTATATTTAGCACAAAATGCGCCTGTAGCTCAGTTGGATAGAGCAATGGCCTTCTAAGCCATGTGCCAGGGGTTCGAATCCCTTCAGGCGCGCCAATAAGTAAACTTTTGTGGCGAGTGTAGCTCAGTCGGTTAGAGCGCCAGATTGTGGTCCTGGAGGTCGTGGGTTCGATTCCCATCGCTCGCCCCATTATTACTTACCAACTTAATATTGGGGTGTCGCCAAGCGGTAAGGCACTGGATTTTGATTCCAGCATTCGTAGGTTCGAATCCTGCTACCCCAGCCAAATACGGTCCATTAGCTCAGGCGGTAGAGCACGTGACTTTTAATCACGGTGTCCGGGGTTCGAGTCCCCGATGGATCACCAACGCACCTTTAGCTCAGTTGGTAGAGCAACTGACTCTTAATCAGTGGGTCCCGGGTTCGAGTCCCTGAAGGTGCACCAATTTTACCCTGTTTCTGCATAAGGACATGCGGGGGCAGGTTAAATTTTAAGTAATTTTGAACAAAAATTACTTACGCGGCAGTGGCGGAACTGGCAGACGCGATAGACTTAGGATCTATTGTCTTCGACGTGGGGGTTCAAGTCCTCTCTGCCGCACCAAACAAAAAACACATACCCATTTCGGGTATGTGTTTTTTGTTTGGTGCTAAACATTTTGAGAGGACTTGAACGACTGGGAAGTCGCAAATTAACACGGATTTTGAGTTTATCAACCACAATTTGCGACCAAAAGTGCCAGTGGCACTTTTGCCAGGCTGGCGTGATAGCAAAACTTGTTTTGCGGAGCAAGTCCGTCGCTATACTACCCTACAACTTAAAGCGTGTTTCGGGTATGTGTTTTTGTTTGTTTTTAATTATACAAATTAATAATTTCCTTCTTCTTTCTTACTGCATATTCATACGCAATCTTAGTTCCGCTATTACGCCTTGTCGTAAATAAAGTATTTCGTTTAGGCGGGTATTTTAATGATGGAATATAATTTTCATTGTAATAAAAAACACAATAAGTAGAGTTGTCAATCATTTCATAGTTTCGCTCAACATAAGAAAATTTTCCAGCGTTTTCTATTTTTTGTGGGAAATATGTTTCTTCAAAAGATTCAAGTAGATATTCTTCATAAAGTTTATCTATATATTGATACGAAGATCTAACATACACTCTTTTTATAAAAGGGTATTTCTTTTTAAGTTCAGTAACAACGTCCCACGATAAATCGTCAAAATCACTCTTACTGCCAAATAAAAACGTAGTCACACCTTTATTTATAAGCGTTACAACAGTTTTTTTTAACAATGATATAAGTTCTTCAGTTTTTTCAATGTTTCTATGACCAATAAAACAGACTTGCATAACACACCTAATTTTCGTGGAATTCCATTATAATTGTAATAAAAAAAATATAAAAATGTCAACATCGTGGAACTCCACGAGATAAAAAAATTAATAATTCATATAATAAATTCGTGGAATAACTATATGGAACTCCACGAAGGTGTTTATATGAATATTAATGATGCAATAATTAAAAGAATTGATGAGATTTGTAATGAAAAGAAAATAAACGTCTGCGAGGCGGCGTTAAATGGCGGAAAATCACCGTCAGCAATTTATGACTTAATAAAAGGCAGAACAAAATGCTCGAAGGTATCGACAATTAAAGCCTTTTGTCAAGGTGCAGGTATAACGCTATCAGAGTTTTTTGATAGAGAATACTTTAATGATTTTGAAGAATAAAATGATAAAAGACCGCAGTTTGTAACCACGGTCTTTATTTTTATATCAAATATAATTTCTACGAGTTCGTCAGAACTCGTTTTTCATTTTATTATTTCAATTTATTCTTTAACAAGGTAATGTTGTTTAGTTTTTGAGTTTGAACTAAATAAAAGTTTTTCGTCTTTATAAAAGGCTAAGTGTGAAAAACCGACGATAGAATAATCGTTTTCAAACTGCAACAAATAACCCTTCGTATCTTCGCAAAACTTAAACGAAAAAGTCTTTAAAAGCGTGTTTTTTGCTTCTGCGTGACACGAAAAACCTATCTCTAGGTCGATTAACGCGCTTTTTAGCGGTTTATTCTCATCTTTTTCCAGTTCTATATCGAACGGAATTTCAGCCTTTTCAGATATACTTTCGTCAAGGCAAATTTTACACTCTGACAAAAAATCAAACTGTTCGTAGAAAGGTAAAAGGTTTTCGTCTTTTCTTAGCGATTTAGTGTTTTCTTTAAATTTCTGATAACCGTCTTTTGCTGAAACGCCCGAAAAACAACTTGACCACTCTATAAAAATCTTTTCGATAAGTCCGTTAAAAGATATTTCAGAGTTTTGTAAATTTTCGTATAAATATTTGCAAGCAGATAAAACGTCTGAAAGTGTATTTTCAAAAATACCCTGCGCAAAGACTTGTGATAACTTGTTATTACCAAAGTCGCTAACTAAAACGAACCTATTTGCGCCTAATTTTTCGACTTTATCTAAAATTTCTTGCATAGACGCCGTTTTGAATTTCTTATCTTCTAAAAATTCGGCGTAAGTATCGAAAGTTTCGTTGATAGAATTAACTGTAACCGTACCGTTTAAGATAAACCCAAGTTTTTCTAACGTTTCAATAACTTCGTCAACCGATTGACAAGAAATAGTTTTATCGCCTATTACAAAATTATAACCTGTAACTACTTGAGAAAATTCTTCTGTATTTCTATCTAAAACTAGCGATATATTTTTTGATATGCGACCAAGTTTAGCTCCTGCAATTAGAGACAAGCGCATATCGGGTGCAATCACCCATTTTTTTAACGTTTTAATATCAATTTTTTCCATAATTTTATATCCTTATTACTTAATTATCGTGCTATAGCCTGCTTTTTTCTCATTTTGAGCCAGTTTATAAATGCGTAAATATCGTTCACTAAAAACACGACGAAACAAACTACGACTGGAATATATGAAAGACTTACCATACATGCAAGCGTCCAAAGCACTATTAAAACTATATCGTTTAAAGAGTACGCTATTGCATAAAAGGGACTTCTGAATATTAGCAGTGCAGACGCTAAAAAACTTGTCGTTACCGATATAGAACTTACGATTAAATTCGGCGTATTTAAAAGTTTTAGAACAAAATACATTATAGCGGTTACACCTACCGTGCTTAAGACAATCAACGATTTTGTTTTTATCGACAGTTTACTAACCGTTACTTCGTGGGTATCTTTATATGGATTTTTCAGCCACGTAATTATACTTGCGATTGCAGAAGGTGCACTCATACCAAGATAGGTTATAATTTCACCATAATATCTAAAAATTAACGCGACTATCCCGTAAATGAGCGCAAAAACCAAGCCCAATACTTGTCCGAAAACCATACCTTTTGCCATAAAAATTAGCGAAGTTACGCCTATTAACGATGCTATAAGCGTCAGTACGTCTTTTTCTTTAGGCAAAACGAACGACAAAGTTACGGCAATAAGCGAACTTATCCAAAGCCATATTTCAAATTTATTCAGTTGTTTAAAAGGGTTATAAATTTTCATTTGTTACAATTTTTACAACGTCGTTTGGCGTTTTTGCTATAAAGTCTGCACCATAACTTTTCAGTTCTTCTTCGTCGCCGTATCCCCACGTAACGCCTATCGTTTTTATTCCGTTTTCACGCGCGCCAAGTATATCGTGAAATCTGTCGCCAACCATAACCGTTTCTGCTTTTTCTTCATCTGCTATACCGTTAAGAGCGTGGGCTAAAATTTGACCTTTAAAAATTCTCTCAGCGCCCTGCGTTGCTCCGCTAACTATTGAAAAATACTTGTAAATGTCGTGCATTTTTAAAACGCCGATTGCAAATTCTTCAAGTTTTGCGGTTGCAAGTCCTATTTTTATTCCGCGATTATATAGCGAAACAATCATTTCTTTTATACCTTTATAAATATCGTTTCCGCCAAGCCCTAATTTGCGGTAGTTTTCGCGGTAAAAAGAAAGAGCAAGTTCGGCTTCTTCTTTACTTAAATTTAAAAAATTTTTAAGTGACTCGCCAAGCGGTGGACCTACCCACTTTTTAAGTTCTTCGTCGCTCGGAACGCTTTTTCCTAGTTTTGAAAGCGAATATTCTAAGTTTTTCTTAAAATTTCTCATAGGATCGGTAAGCGTTCCGTCCATATCAAAAATTACGGTTTTTATCATCATTTCTCCTTTTTGATATTCTACCACAGTTTAAAAAATATGTTAAGAGTTTTTCAAGCGTTTTCTCTTTTTTAAAAAAATTGCACCTACTTTTAGATTATTTTTAAATTTCCCTTGATTATTCTTTGGTTATATTGTATAATAATTAGGAATTAATTTTTAATTTAAAAATTTTTTTGAAAAGGATATACACTTATGGAAATGAAAATTAATGAGATGATCAAACCTGTAAAGCGTACTGAACGCGTTATTCAATTTGGTGAAGGCGGATTCTTACGCGGTTTCGTTGATTGGTTTTTACAAAAGGTAAACGATGCAAGCGACTTTGACGGTAACGTAGTAGTCGTTCAACCGATTGAACGCGGTATGTGCGACATGCTTGAAGATCAAGACTGCTTATACACCCACGTAATTCGTGGTGTTGAAGGCGTTGAAAAGACTGTCGTTAACGTTATTTCTCGTTGCGTAAACCCTTACGCTGATTTTGAAGCATACCTTAAACTTGCTGAAAACCCTGATTTCAGATTTATCGTATCTAACACGACTGAATCTGGTATTTCTTACCGTGAAGGCGATCTTCCAACCGATATGCCACCGGTTTCTTTCCCTGCTAAAGTTGCAGTTCTTATGAAAAAGCGTTTCGACCTTGGCTTAAACGGCTTTATCTTCCTTCCTTGCGAACTTATCGACAAAAACGGTGCTAAACTTAAAGAAATCGTTTTAAAATATGCAAGCGAATGGGGCTACGGTGCAGATTTTGCAAAGTGGGTTGAAGAAGAAAACGTTTTCTGCAATACTTTAGTTGACCGTATCAACACTGGCTATCCACGTGGCGAAGATATGGGCTTAGGATACGTTGACAATCTCGTTAATACTTCTGAATATTTCCACCTTTGGGTTATCGAAGGTCCTAAGGCTATTTTAAACGAAGTTCCGTTTGATAAAGTTGGACTAAATATTATCGTTTGCGATAATCTTCAAATGTACCGCACCAGAAAGGTTAGAATTTTGAACGGCGCACACACTTCACTCGTTCCATACGCTCTTTTATCAGGTCTTGAAACTGTTAAAGACTGTCTTGACGACGAAGTTATGAGCACTCACCTTAAAAAGTGCATCTTCGACGAAATTATCCCAACGCTCGACCTTCCTAAGGAAGAACTTGTTGATTATGCTAACAGCGTAGTTACTCGTTTTGCTAACCCTTACATAAAGCACTATTTAACTTCAATCGCTTTAAACTCTGTAAGCAAGTTCAAAGTTCGCGTTCTACCTTCAATCTTAGAATACATTAAGCGCTATAACAAGATGCCTGAAACTTTAATCTTCTCTCTTGCTTGCTTAATCCGTTTCTATAAGGAAAAGACTGAACTTGTAAACGACGACGCTGAAGTTAGTGCGTTTATGCGCGATAAGTCTGTTGACGAAATCCTAGCAAACACTGCGTTCTGGGATACTGACTTAACCTTTATTGCAAGCGAAGTTAAAAAATATCTCTAATCTCATTTTTTCAAGGAAATAATTATGATTATTAATAAACTCGACAACGTAGAAGTTAATTTAAACGACGGTCATAAGTACGCTTTACGCGATATAAGTGCCGGCGAAAATATCATTAAGTACGGCAACCCTATCGGTCACGCTACGTGTGATATCAAAAAAGGCGAACACGTTCACACCCACAACGTTAAAACTAATCTCAGCGATAAGTTAGAATATACTTACAACCCAAAATTCCACGATATTCCTAAAGTTGACACTGACAAAACTTTCTTAGGTTACGTTCGTGAAGACGGCTCTGTCGGTATCAGAAACGAAGTTTGGATTATTAACACCGTTGGTTGCGTAAATAAGGTAGCAGAAAAAATCGCAGAAAAAACTGGCGCGTTTTTCTTCCCTCACCCGTTTGGTTGTTCACAACTTGGCGACGACCAAAGCGTTACGCAAAAAATTCTTGCTGGGCTTATCAAACACCCTAACGCTGGTGGCGTTTTAGTTCTTGGTCTTGGCTGTGAAAACAATAATATCCCTTTATTTAAGTCGGTTTTAGGCGACGTAAACCCTAACCGCGTTAAATTTATGGTTGCTCAAGAACACGAAGACGACGTTGCTGAAGGTGTACGCCTAGTTGAAGAATTAAAAGCATACGCTAGCACTTTCAAGCGCACGCCTGTTCCTATTTCAGAACTTAAAATCGGCTTAAAATGCGGTGGTAGCGACGGTTATAGCGGAATTACTGCTAACCCACTCGTTGGAAGACTAAGCGATAAACTTATTTCTTTCGGCGGTAGTTGCGTTCTATCTGAAGTTCCTGAAATGTTCGGTGCTGAACACTTGTTGATGGAAAGATGCGAATCTAAAGAAGTTTTCGACAAAGCTGTAAAACTTATCAATAACTTTAAAGATTACTTTATTCGCCACAACCAAGTTGTTTACGAAAACCCATCACCTGGTAACAAAGCCGGCGGTATCACTACTTTAGAAGAAAAATCACTCGGTTGCGTACAAAAAGGCGGTCTTTCTACCGTTGTTGACGTTTTAACTTACGGCGATACACTTTCTAAAAACGGTTTATCACTTTTGAACGGTCCTGGTAACGATATCGTTGCAATAACCAATCTTACCGCGGCTGGCGTTCATATGATTTTATTCACAACTGGTCGTGGCACGCCTATCGGTGCACCTGTTCCTACGGTTAAGATTGCTACAAACCACTCACTTGCTGAGCGTAAAGCAAACTGGATCGACTTTGACGCGTCACCTTGCTTAGAAGGAAATCCTTTAACCGACGAGTTCTTAGATTACCTTATCGAAGTAGCAAGCGGAAAGGAAACGAGAAACGAAATTAACGATTATCGTGAAATTTCTATCTTCAAAGACGGTGTTACACTTTAATAAAAACTTAACGCCTTGCGAGAAATCTCGCAAGGCGTTTTTATCTGTAAAAAACAGTTTTTTATATTGATAAAAAAGCACAAAAAACAGTTAAAAATTGACTAGAAATACTATTTAGTATATAATATATATACTAAAAATTATTATGGGTTAATATGTTATGAAAAAATCTTTTTTAAAGTTTATATCATTAATACTATCGCTTGCGTTGATTTTTACGATCGTTGGCTGTGGTATTGTTGAAGATGACTTAACTTCTTTTACTTCTAATTCTAGTTTTTCGACGAACTCCACTAGACCTATGGCTTCGTCTATTCCGGAAACGAGTTCGTCAAGTGAAGAATCGTCATCAACCCACGCTTGCGTATTCGACCAAAAAGTTGCTACAGAAAAATATTTAGTTTCAGAAGCAACTTATCTTGACGGCGCAGTTTACCACCTATCTTGCGAGTGCGGTGAAAGCGGAGAAGAAACTTTCGAAACAACCGTTTTGGACTATCAATACGAAAATATTGAACATTATATCAATATGATATTAACAAACGGTTCTTATAGAAATCCTTTCTGGAATACTGAAAAAACGGGATACGCTACTTGGAACTATATCGACGGTTGCATGATGACTTCTTTCTATAAGTTGTACGGTCTTACAGAAGATGAAAAATATTGGGATTTTGTAAACGCGTACATGAACTACCTTGTAAAAGATTCAGGCAGTATGGAAGGTTATTCGACAAGCGAATATAACCTTGACAATATCAACGAAGGTCGAGTTTTATTTTTAATGTATGAAAAGAAAGGTAGCGAAAAATATAAACTTGCTATTGAAAAACTCTATAACCAATTAAAAAATCAGCCAAGAACTTCGACTGCTGAACCTAAAGGCAATTTCTGGCATAAACAAAAATACACCCAACAAATTTGGCTTGACGGTATTTATATGGCTCAACCGTTCTATGCAACGTATATAAAAACTTACGGAACAGAAGAAGGCAAAACCCCTGATTACAGCGATATTATTTCTCAAATTTCAAACGTTGAAAAATATATGAAAGATAAAGATACTGGTCTTTATTATCACGGAATTGACGTTTCTAAAAAGCAATCTTGGGCGAATAAAGAAACGGGATTATCGTCTAGTTTCTGGGGACGCGCTATGGGCTGGTACTTTGCAGCACTTTCAGATTTAACTGAAATTATCGACAAAGAAACTAACCCTGAAGATTGGGCTACTATTCAAGGCTATTTCAAAAAAGCGGTTGACGATTTACTTCCGTTTATGGACGAAGAAACTCACATGTTCTATCAAGTTTTAGATAAAGGCGATACAAAGGATAAAAACGGTAAACCTAACTATCTTGAAACAAGTGCATCTTCACTTTTTGCCTACGCTATTTTACACGGCGTAAACACGGGCGCTCTTGACGAAAGTTATTTTAATATCGGTAAAGGCATTTTTAACGGTATTTGCATTAATAAGTTTGAAGTAAATCCTGATGCTGACTTTGAAAACGGTAACTTTAAAACCAGTGATTTCAAACTTAAAGATATTTGTAAGGTTGCTGGACTTAGTTCTGATAGAAACGGCTCGTTTGAATATTACTTGTCAGAATCAATCGTTTCTAACGAAGCAAAGGGCGTTGCACCGTTCCTTATGGCTTACGTTGAAATATTAGGTCACGAAGCAAAATAGTTTAAAATGCGAAGGTAACACCTTCGCATTTTTTGTGAAGTTTTTGCTAATGCAAAAGTGAAGTTATACTCTGTATAGTGAAGTTGTTTGCTTACAAACAGTGAAGTTAAGTTTGTCGTCACTCTGCCATAAGGCAGAACTTCACTCATTTATGAACTTCACTGCAATATGCAACTTCACTTGTCCAAAGGACAAACTTAGTCCTTCAACTTAATTATCATTAAGTTGAAGTAAAAACACTCCTTGTTTTGCTAGGCACACAGGGCAAACTTCGGGGGCGGAATTTGCGGTGTGTTCATAACCACAAGCCGAGCATTTCCACTTAACTTCCTTATCTTTTTTATATAAAGTTCCACTTGACATCTGCTCGTATAAGTCGGTAAACAGCATATTATGACATTTTTCAATTTCTGCAATGTAAGTAAAGAGTTTGCCTACCCTTTCAAAGCCTTCGTCAAAAGCAGTCTTTGCAAATTCGGGATAAACTTTAGTTTCTTCAAACTCGTCCATAGCGGCAAGTCTAAGATTTTCTGTTAAGTCCCACTTTTCACGAAACGGCGTTCCTAAGCAATAATCAATGTTGTCGATCGTTTCTTTTGACGCTTTTTGAATTTCCGTGTAAAACATGCGCGCGTGATTAAATTCGTTATAAACGATTTTATCAATTACTTCGGCTAAACACGAATAACCTTCTTTTCTTGCGCCGTACTCGATAAATTTATAGCGATTTTGCGCTTGACACTCGCCAGCAAACGCCCTTGCTAAGTTTTGATAAGTTTCACTGTTTTTTAAATCCATAATTACTCTCCTTTTAAGATATCGTAATTATTGACAATACAAAAATTTTTTATTCATAAAAAAATCCCTTGAACGATCAAGGGATTTTTTGTTTGGTTAGATATATAATGCGATTAACGTGTTTAGTGCGCTTTCTGCATTAAAGTCGGTTGAATATTTAACCGAGCCGTTCGTTTTTGCAAAAATATTAGATATCGTATACTTTTGCGCTTGCGAATCAGTAAGCATTGTACAACCTTTTACGGCTGAAGTTATTGAACCGTCACCTGTGTTTTGATATTCAACGAAATGCGCGTTTTGCGGTTCGTTCTTAAGCTTTCCACCTTCCATATAAACGTATCGCTCTTTAGTGCTACCGCCACTATACGCTTTTTTTGAAATATGCGCACCCATTTGACAGTTTATCCAAGCGACGGTAGAATCTGCACGCCAAGGTCTTGACAAAGTAACCGTTCCGCTAGATACACCGCTTTCAGCCGTCAATTTGCAGTTCTTAAAGACAAATCCGTACGTTGGAACTTCCTTTCCAACCGTGCCGTTATTGCCTTTTGTTGCCGTAATTATACCGCTTGAGCGTTTTCTGTTGACAATTTCACAATTTTCAAATAAACTTGCCGAGTTGTTTCCAAAGATAAAATCAACCGAACCTTTGATTACGCAATCGTAGTAGTATTGTCTACCGCTTACCGCTTCTAAGGTGTCTTGATGCCCCGAAAAAGTACAGTTGTAGAAAGTTATTCTATCTGCTTTTACGAGTATAGCAAGGGCTTGCAAGTCTTCAACGTCTTTAGGCGGATTGTTGTAATCAAACGAATTTTCAAAATGGATATTCTTCGCTGAAAATCCTTCTGCTAAAACGGTTACGCTTGCGCTAGCGTCAGTTCCGATTTTATTTTTGTTCTCAATTTTACCTGCATAATCACCGTAGGTTAGTTTTGTTTCGCCCATCGAGTCGCCTATTAAAGTTAAGTTCTTAAGCGAAGCTGGGATCGTTAGTTTTTCTTTGTAAGTGCCTTTCTTTATGCCGATAGTCCTGTTTTCGCCACTTATAGCATTAAGTGCAGCGGTCACGGTTTTATAAGTTTTAACGCCGTCAACAGTCGTTCCGTTAGAACTTACGCTAGCATCGACCATTACGTCAACGGTCGCTTGAGTTGACGGAGTATTATTACCCGACTGAACGCTTGAACTTTTTGTCGAACTTTTCGAACTCGATTTCGAACTTGAACTCGATTTCGAGCTTGACTTTGAGCTTGACTTTGAACTTGACTTTGAACTTGATTTCGAACTTGAATTACTCTTAGACGAACTCTTTTCAGTTGAATCGTCTTTAGAACTATCTTTTGACGAACTTTCTTCAGTTGAACTGTTTAAAGAACTGTCTTCAAGTTCTTCGTTACTGCTTTGACCTTGAGAATTGCTTTTAGAAGGTTTAACATTTACCGAATTGTCAACGCCACTTGCAAAAATAAGACTGCGCCTTCCTGAAGATGATGAACCTATTATATCAACATCTTCCATAGTTACCGTACAAGCCGTCATAAAAAGTACCGTCGCTAAACATATAATCAATATTGAAATAAACCTTTTCATACTATGCACAAGGGTTCCACTCGCCCGTGTAAGTTACGCCACCGTTAACAGTTGCAAAAATATTTTCTGGAGTATATAAATCCGCCTGCTCTTTAGTTAAATTTGTAAAATCAGGCTCAGTTGCGTTAACGATAATCGTTTTGCCATTTTCACGATAACTGTATGTTGCAAATAAATCTTGATTAGTTGCGCCAGCACCTGTATTTCCGTATTCAGCATAATGTGCGTTGTGTGGATAATTTGTTAAATTACCACCACTCATTTGGGTATAGCGCGAATAACCATTACCAAACGCAGTAAGTGAAATATGTGCACCCATTTCACAATTAATCCAAGCAACTGTAGCATCTGCACGCCAAGGACGACCTAACGCAACAGAACCATCTAAAACACCTTCTTCAGCCGTTAGGCGACAACCTTTAAATACTAAACCATAGGTTGCAACACCACTTCCGTTAGTTCCATTATTTCCTTTCATAGCAGTAATGTAATCACCTGATTTACCTCTGTTTCTGTTTACAATATCACAATTATCGAATAAAACAGATGGATTGTTACCGAAAATAAAGTCTACAGAACCTTTTATAGTGCAGTTTTTAAAATATTGACGGCCTGAAACGACTTCTAAAGTGTCTTGATAGCCTGTAAAAATACAATTTTCAAAAATAACCTTATCTGCTCTACAATACATAGCAAGCGCTTGTAAGTCACCAACGCCTTGCGGTGGATTAAAGTAATCAAACGAGTTTTGGAAATAAATATTTTTAGCTGTAAAACCGTCGCCGTAAACGTTTACGGTTGCAGTTTTGTCCGTGCCAATTTTATTTCCGTTTTCGTCAAGTTTTCCTGCGTAGTCGCCATAAGTAATCTTGCTTACGCCTGAAGTTGCACCGATAAAAGAAACGTTATCAACGCCTTTATTGACTGAAATTTTTTCGTTATACTCTCCAGCGGCAATATTAATAATTTTTATATCGTTTGATGCAAAAGTTGCAACGTAGTCAACTGCACTTTGAATCGTTTTATATGTCTTTACCCCGTTAACTTCCACACCGTTTTCAGTTGCGTTAAAATCAACGTTTACTTCAATGGTTTGTGGTAAAGCAATATTTCCACCAAAAGAATTCTCGTTAGAATTACTGCTTGAAGTTGAATTTTCTCCGCCTCCGCACGCTGTTAAAAGCGAGAAAGATAAAATTGCTATCGTTAAAAATGATAAAATCTTTTTCATAATTTTCACCTATCTTTTATGCAACAGGATTCCACTCGCCTGTATAAGTTACAGCACCGTTAGTCGTTGCAAATATATTTGAAACAGTATAATTATCAGCGTTTGTAAGCATAGTAAAGTCGTTGTTAAGTTGAGTGCTAACCGCACCTAAACCAGTATTCCCAAATTCATAGAAATGTGCGTTTTCAGGTATGTTCGTTGCACCACTGACCGACATACTTCTATAGCGAGAAACTTTGTCTTTAGTACCATATGCATAGGTTGAAATATGCTCGCCCATTTCGCAATTAATATATGCAACTGTTGCATCTGCACGCCATGGACGACCTAAAGCAGTAGAAGAAACCGTTACACCTTGTTCGCAAGTTAAACGACAATTCATAAATACGTAGCCGTACGTAGGAATTTGAGTTGCGCCACTACCACTATCGCCATTATTACCTTTATGAGCAGTTATGCAATATTCTTCATTATCTGCTCTCTTTAAGGTCACGATATCGCAATTATCAAAAAGTGCAGTTGCGTTGTTTCCAAAAATATAATCTACGCAACCCTTGATAGTACAATTCTTATAATATTGTCTACCTCTCTTCGCTTGAAGAGTGTCTTGGTAGCCTAAAAATACACAATTTTCAAAATAAACTTTATCAGCATCAACTAAAACAGCAGTCGCTTGTTTATTATCGCCATATTGCTTGTCACCGTTATAATCAAAAGAATTTTCAAATGTAATATTTTTAGCCAAAAAGCCTTCGCCTGCAACCGTTACGCTTGAACTAGCGTCAGTTCCGCCAACTTTTCCAGAGCAATCGCCATAAGAAATTATCGTTTTTGAAGCATCTTCAGCAATAAAATGCACGTTCTTTTGAGATATAGAAAGTTTTTCTACAAATTTGCCTTCGGCTAATTTAACAGTTTTAATAACTGATGCATCATACTGAGCGTCTACTATTAACGCAAGAGCCTGAGAAATGGTTTTACAATAAAGGGCACCACCGACCAGTTTACCGTAGTTATCACTACAATTAGGGTCGATAATAAATTTAACTTCGCCATTTTCAACCTTAGGAATATCCATAACTGTAACTTTGTAAGAAACTGAAGGAAATCTAGGATATGATACTGTAACAGTATATTCACCTGGTTTGGTTGGGTCGTAATCAGTTTCAAAATTTAATTTATTTGCTTTTAAAGTTAATTTAGTTTGATTTGTATCGTTTAAAACAATCTTAGCTGAAACTTGAGAATAACTTATTGGAGCACCCATAGCAAAAATTACTTTAGCAGTTGACGTATCAAATTCTAACGACACCAAATCTAAAGCAGAACTTTCAGGCGTTCCAGTTTGATTGTAGCCAACACTTGTAATAGATTGATTTTCAGAAGATCCTCCGTTTACGGTTGAAGAATTACCTTCAGTTGATGCGTTTATACTTGTTTCGCTTGAGTTTAAACTTGTTGAACTGTCATCGGGAGTAGGTTTACAAGCAGTCAAACACAATGCGAAAATTAAAACAAACACAACTATTGTTAATAATTTTTTCATAAATAAAACTCCTAGTATTAGAATATATATATTATAGCATATACATTTCTATATTTCAACTTTATATGCAAAAAAATAACGGGAAGAAATAATTTTCTTCCCGTTAAGTTTATATTTAATATAGTCTACTCAATATTTAATTAAGCAGCTGTAAAGCCGATACCGAAGATGTTGAATCCGCAGTTACCGTCACCACAGATAGCATAGTTACCAGCAGCTGGAATAGCAAAAGTAACACAATAAGCCTTGTCACCATTGTTTGGTAAAACTTCTACTGCAACTGGAGCAGAGTCGCTTACAAGGTGAAGTTGAACTAAACTAGCATCAGAGACACTAGTAGATGCACGGTTAGCATATACAGTTAAAGTACCAGCACCTGTAGCTGAGAATTGAATTGACTTCGTACCATAACCTGCATTAGCATCTTTACCTACTTGAGCGTATGCATTGAATGCGTACTTAGTATCATCAGAGTTCTTTGGACCTTTGCGATAAACTTTAACGCCTGGAAGAAGTGTGAAGTCACCAACAGTTACATTAGCGTCAAGAGTGTCGCCGTTTGCATTTTGGTAAGAAGTAAGTTCAGTAGCAGTACCAAAATCAATGATTTCACCAGCAGCTGGAGGTGGAGTTACAGTACCTTGGTTACCGCCACCTTGGTTTGTATCACCTTGGTTTTGAGAAGTTTGAGTTGAAGCTTGAGTTGAAGCTTGAGTTGATTCTTGAGTTGATTCAGAAGTTGAATCTTCTGGAGTAGTACCACAAGCACAAGCCATCAAGCAAACGATGAGAAGGGTTGCAATTAAAATTGCTAATTTTTTCATTTTTTCTCTCCTTTTACCTTTATGGTAATTAAAAATTTTTTATTGTTTATAACAACGCAATAATATTTTGCGTAATTACCTTAAAAAAATGCTTGTCCGAAAGAAAATCTTTTTATCTTTGTGTTAATTAATTTTCTCTTATAATATATAATACACTCATTTATAAAAAAAAGCAACCAATTTTCAGTATAAATTATATAAAATACGGCAATATTTACTTTTTAATAATTTATTAATTTTATAAACGAAAAAGTTGCCCTTTGCCAAATATGGCAAAGGGCAACCAAACTAACGATTAGCCGTTATTTCTTTGTTTCTTAAGTAATACTACTAAGAAAATACCTAAAATTGCAAAACCAAGAACAAAGTCAGCCACGCTTACTTCAGACTTGCAACCTTTGTTACATCCGCTTTCACTTGGGTATTCCATAGCGTATAAATCGCCGTCGATACCGCTGAAATCGTAAATGTTAGCACCTGCTTCCATAGTAGAATCTTTAAGTTCTAAGAAGCCTTTTGTATCGATTGTGCCGTCTTGTCTACGAGTCTTAGTTACTTTATCAATAATATAAGTAAAGTCACCTTGTGTAATTGCCTTATTTTCTTGATCAAGCACGAAGCCAAAGTATGCCATTACGTCGTTATTCCAATCTTTGAAGATTGACATATCAATCGTTACAGGTGTTTCTGCCGTGTTTGAAGTTGAAGTATTGCCTTCAATATTTACGAAGAAGTAGTTAGTTTCATTCTTAATTGGGTTAGTTTTTTGTCCTGCGATTTGGTCGCTCTTACCACCCATTAACGAGATACAATTCTTAACGTCGAAACTAGTTTTCTTCGTAGAATAGAACGCGTAGTTATAGTTTCCGTTGTAAACAGAAGTACAATCAATCATGATATCGTCTGGACAGCTGTTAGAGTCAATACCCTTTAACTTATTACCGAAAGATACGCTGTTTGTAATCTTGTGTTTACCAGGAAGTGATTCACCACCCATCTTAAAGCCGTTACCGTTACCCTTTGTAGGAGTTCCGTCAATATTGAAACCGTTACCGAAAGTTAAGCAGTTTTCAATTGTTACAGCTCCGATTGTACCACTTTCAGTTTTTGCGTATAAATCCCAACCGTCGTCTGCGTTACAGTATGCGATACAGCCACGGAATACGTTGCCGTCTGCACAGTAAAGTTTAGCCGCAAATCCGTCAGCATCTTCTTCTGCTTGGTCTTTGTTCATATAAGAAGTACAATTTAAAATTAAGTTGTATGCAGGCCACTTATCCCAACCTTCAGTTGACTTACCGCTTACTGAAATACCACTATCGCCGTTAAAGTAAGTGTTAACGTTTTCTAAAATGTTATATTTACCACCAAGTTGGATACCTTTCTTACCGAAAGCAGTCTTCGTTAGGTCAAAGCCTGATAAGTGCCAGTAACTACCCCAAACGGTAATACCGCCACCTTTGTTCATATAGTCAAGAACTGGTCTAGACTTAGCGTCTGGATCTACTTTTAAGTATTTGTAATTGTCTTTAGTACCGTCGTTACCGCGTTCAATAGTGATGTTACCGCTTGTAATTTCGTAAGTACCTTCCATTAGATAAACCGTTTGACCTGGCAAGCAGTAGTTTAACGCCGTTTGTAAATCAAGCGGAGATTCCTTAGTTCCTTCGTTAGCCGCGCTACCAAGTACCGCTCCACCACCAATTTGTGAAGGTGCTGCGTAAATTGGAGTTGATGCGTCGCCATACTTACGATAAGTCATATTGAAAATGATATCTTGCGCTTCGTAAGATTCCATTTCTTGATATTGACCAGGCTTATAGTCTGCGTTTGGAGTAAACGTTGCAACAAATTCGTTGATTTCTTCAGTAAGTTTAATAGTCTTTACGTAATCAACCATTGATTTAATTTTAGCATTTTTAATGATAACTTTACCGTTATGAGTAACAGATAATTTACCGTCAGCATTTGCTAAGAAATTGAAATCGTATTCAGGGATTGATGAAGTAGTTGCAGAAGTTACTTTATAATCAGCAACGATTTTTTCGTTTTCAATTTCAACCGTTTCAGTTGATCTTGCACTTGTTTCGAATTCGATATCTTTAAACGTTGCGTTACAACCTCTTGCTACTGCAAAGCCTACGTATACGTAATCTTCGTCAATCATAAGAAGTTGGTCTTTACCGTCTTGACCGTTGTTGATAGAACCGTCGTGATATAAAGCGTGTTCTGAAACTAAAACTTCTTGACCTGTTGCAAAGTCTTTTTGATAATATCTTGAATAGTAGCAGTTATTTACTTTTTCAACTTCAAGAATATATCCGTCTGTTTCAGGGTTAACCGTCTTATAGACAGGTTCTTGAGAGTGTGGATACATCTTGTGAGTGAAAGTACCTGCTTCTGGAGTTTCAGTCGTTGACTTAACGCCAGTTACGAATCTTGAGCCTAAACCATCTGTAATCGTTTTTCTCGTTGCACCAACGTCGTATTGAATCTTTGTTGAGATTGCTGCAACTGAGTTAGTGTAATAGTAAGCAGTATCTCCGTTAACGCCAATAGAGTCACGAACGAGTAGCGCGAAACCTTCTTGTCCGTCAGGAGTTGGGTTGATGTAGTCTACGACTACACGCGCTTTAATTCTGAAGTCTTTTTCAGACGCGTCAATCTTAGTGTAGTAGAAAGAAATACCGTCGTGTGAACCGTAAGTAAACTTACCACCTTTCTTTTCTGCATAACCTGTTTCGATGTTATATACGCAACTTTCAAGTTTTACGCCATCGAAAATGTTGTTTTGCTTCCAGTTGATTGTGTTGTAACCGCTGTTAGTTGATTGACCAAAATAAGCAAATTGCCAGTCATACTCTTCTGCATTTCTAACAATTGCACTTGCTGGAGAAGATACAGCAGAGTCACCAGTAGAAGTTCTTGTAGCGGTAACTTTAAGGTTGACAGTATCATTTACGTTATAACCAGTAAGTTCAGTTACCATCTCACCAGAACCATCTGCAGTAAGTTCTCTAGATTGCCATGCAGTCTCTGTTGATTTCTTGTATTCAAGAACGTATTTGTCTGCTTCTTTAACTTCAGTAGCGGTAACTACCATAACGCCATTTGCGCCTGTTCTACCACGAACTGTTGGATTTGATAAAATTAAGTTAAAGTATGGTGCTTTTACTTCGCCAGAAGTTTTCTTTACTTCAGTTTCACCAGTTCTGATCAATTCACCTTCAAAGTGGAATTCACCAGAAGACGCTGGTGTAAACGTTACGGTGCCTGATTGACTATAACGAATAACCGTAGTTTTTGCAATTACTTCATTAGCAGAGTTAAGCATGTTAACGCGAAGTTTATCCGCACCGTCAGTTCCGATGTTAGCAGTATATGAAACGGTGATAGTCTTTCCTTCGCCAGTGAGCGTTGGACTTGCTAAAACTGGAGCCGTAACCGTTGACCAATCTGCTCTTTGCACAGGAGTTGCTTCGCCAGTGTAAGTTACACCGATAAAGTAAATGTTTACGGCGTTAACTTCTGCAGTGAAATAATAACTACCTGCTTCGGTCGTCTTAAATTCTAACGGTTCTAAAGTCGTACCAGAAGTTTCGCATAATCTTTCATCTAATGCTGTTGGATTGCCACTTTTGTACAACTTCAAAGTTCTCGTAGGGTCGGTAGAACTTGAACTCATTGCGTATACTTTGATAGTTGCTTGCTTGTCAAGATAGAAAGAAATTGTTCTATCTAACGTGCTCAAGTTAGATACACCGTTTAACTTAATACGCTTAGTAAACGCAGCCGTTAAGTCAATCGGAGATTTAGCATTACTATCAACCGATACCTTACCCGCTGAAGACGCTTGAATAATGAATTCGCCAACTTCTTTCGTTTCTTCAATGTCGGCTGTTTCTAAATCTGAAGCGTTGATGTACATGTCAAATTCTTCAAACGGATTATCACTATTACCACTATCTTCGGTCTTGCCACAACCAACTAAGGTTATACATGCAAGAGCAAAAATGAGTGATAAACAAATGATAGAAATTTTTCTTAATTTGCTCATTTTTTCCTCCATGATTTTTTATAAAAAATTTTTTTATCATTATTTAAATTGGCAATGTGAAACAATGCGCCAATTTACCTAATAACATTATATATTCACAATTTCAATTTGTCAATGATTTTTAATATTTAATATATTAAATACACAAAAAAATAGTCCACAAAATTACATTTGTGAACTAATTTTATTTTGTTAACCTAATTTCTTTTTAAGTTCAACAAACGCCATAATAAACGGTGCTACGCCTTTAGCGTCAGTTGAAACGATAGGCTCGGAAATATAATACTCATACGAGCCGTCGCGACGCGGATTTTTCTCTGGTCCTAAGCCAGCAACAAGACAAATTCCTTTAAGTTCGAGCGTGCCGTCATCGTTTTGAGTGAGATATTTCTTGCAAATACCGTCAAAAATCGACTTACCTACTTCAAAATAACTTTCAGGTAGATTTCCACAATTTACCGCGCGTAAAATTGCAAAAGCAATCAATGCGCTACCGCTAGTTTCAAGGTAGTTACCTTCTTTATCTGCCTTATCCACAACTTGCCAGAATAAATTACTTTCTTCGTCTTTAAACTTAAGCACGCTGTCGATTGCGTTTTTTAAATAGCCCTTAAATTCTTCTTTTTCTTCTGAATTTTCGTCTAAGAAAGCGGTAATATCGCTAAGCGCTGCAATATACCAGCCCATAGACCTTAACCAAAAGTTTGCAGAAAGCCCCTTTTCGTTAGCCCAGAACATCGTAGCCGTTTCGTCATAGCCGTGATAGTATAGCCCCGTATTAGGATCTTTCATATACTTTTCAACGTTTCTAAACTGACTTAAAATCGGCTCTATCGATCTACCCTTTAATTTTTGGTAGCGATAGTAGAAAATTTGCGCCATAAACAATCCGTCAAGCCAAACTTGGTCGTGATAGATTTGCTTATGCCAGAAACTGCCTTTCGAGTTTTTAGGTTGAGTTTCTATTTGCTTATAAACCGTTTCAATAGCCTTAAGGTATTTTTCGTCCTTTGTTTCAGCGTATAAATCAAACAAAACTCTACCTTCGTTGATATTGTCAAGGTTATAATCTTCCATCTTAAAGCCTAAAATATTGCCGTCATCGTCAATATAATAGTCGATAAAATTCTTGACAAAATCAAAGTATTTAGCGTTTCCCGTTTCCTTCCATAAATTGATTAAGGAAATCATCATACAGCCGTCAATATAGTTCCAGCCCATTTTCTTGCCTTGACGAATTGCTTCGATATTCCAAACAGGCTTATCAGGCGTAGTTTGACTCATTAAATATTCGATATATTTTTCGATTGACGAGTACATTTTACACTCCTTTAGTAGTTTTTACACTTTCAAGAACGATTTTCTCGCCCGCATATCCGCTGATATCTACGTTCTTTAAGCAAACGTTATCAACGTTTCTGAACACGAAACCGCCGTTTTTCAAAACTTCGGCGTTAGTCATCATAGCAGGTCTGCCTTCTTCGCTATCCTTATCATAAGTTACCGTTACGTTTTCAAGCGTAACGCTTGCGATAGGTTGTTCAGGAAGACCGTAGAAGTATCCAGCGCACCAGCCAGAGTTATTGCACTCGATATCGCGGAAGGTAAATTCGCCAAGTCTTGGAGTTCTGTCGTCAACAGGAAGTTTTTCTTTCGACCAAACGTATTCCGTCTTTCCGTCTGGATCGCAGAAATAGAACATATTCATAACGAACGGTGCTTTTACGCCGTCCATTTTAACTTTTTCGAATAAAACTCCGTCAATAACTGCGTTTTTACCACGTCCACGACGAGTTTTAATTCTTAAACCACGGTCAGTCCCAACGAATAGACAGCGTTCAACAGTTAAATTCTTAACGCCACCACTCATTTCGCTACCTAAAACGACACCGCCGTGCGCAAACTGCATTTTGCAGTTTCTTATCGTGTGATGATCGGCTGGAATTGCGTATTTCATACCCATATAAGACTTACCAGCCTTAATTGCGATAGCGTCGTCACCTACTGAAAATTCCATACCGATAATATTTACGCCGTCACAACTTTCTGGATCAAGTCCGTCAGTATTAGGTGAATTTGCAGGCGCTTGAACTTTTGTATTATAGAAATTGATATTCTTTGAAAAATATGGATGGAAGTTCCAACTTGCACCGTTAGCGCCCGTAATTCCGTGAAGATTTACGTTTTCTGAAAAATGAGTAAAGAATAAACGAGGTCTGCCGTAGCGACGGTTCTTAGGGTTAACCCACCAGTCCCCAGCGCTTCCGTTACCGTCAATAACACCTTCACCAACGATATTTACGTTATTTGCAGAATATAAAGTTACGAACGGTTGGCAACACTCCATTGGAGTTCCTTCCCAACTTGCAAAATGAACGCTTTTGCCGTTTAAATCATCAAATTCACCAGGAATTTTTGGATAGTCCGCTTCATTAGGCGTTGCAATAAGGCGCGCGCCTTTTTTAATTTCTACCGTCATATCACTCTTAATCGTGATAGGACGAAGGAAATATTCACCTGCTTCGAAAACTACTCTACCGCCCTTTGGACAGCAGTTAAGTGCCGCTTGAATAGCAACCGTGTCGTCAGTTTTACCGTCACCTACTGCGCCGAAAGATTTTACGGTGTAGGCATAAGTTTCACTGTCGGTCTTAAACGAAAGTTTAAAATCTGAAAGCGAAGTTGAAATTTCGTATTCAGTGTTAGGTGCTAAGTCGTAAACTGAGAATACGTTCGTATCGCACTCTTTTACAACGTTTCCATTAAGATAAATTTTATAAGATTTTTCACTATAATAAATAGTGTCGTTTACAAGTTCAAAACATGCAGAAACTGATGATTTATAAATTAAATTAAATTTCATATTAATTTAGTCTATCTCCCCTTTATTTTTATCATTTTCTTCTTTATCGTTAATATCGTCGACATTTTTAATAACGTCAGGCGTTTTAAAAGCAAATTTTTCTGCATCTTCGTCAGGCTCTTCTACTTTTTGAACACCCTTTTTGCTCTTAATATATTCAACGAGATTTCTAAGCATACTAAACGTAACGTCCAAAATCAACATCATAGTTGCATAAAACAATGCGCCGACTGCGAACATAAATTCGTCAACACTAGAAATAATTGACGCGTTGTACATTAATCTTATTATATAATCAATGAACCAAGCAGATAGTTCGCTTAGAACAACGTAATATATTAAGTTTATCGGTAAAGTATAAAATCTTCGCCAAACTGTTTTTTGAGTGTGTCTGCCACAGAACACGAACTTAGTATAGTCGTGACCTGGCCGAGAACTCTCCCTAAAAAAATGGTTGAGTAAAACGTCTGTAGCCATACCGCAAACCAACCCTAAAATAATGGCAAGCGTATCCCCGGTGAGAACGCCACCTAAACCAAACGAAATGAAGTAAAAAACAGCGCCTGGTATCCACCATTTTGCAAATAATGCTTTCAACCATACAGGTACGCGCGAAGTTTTTTCCATATCGTATGGATTAACCTTCTTGCCATTTACTTCAAATTCGTATTGCTGTTTAGTTTTTTGAGTTGAATTGTCAGGTTCGTCTACGTTTACCCAACCCTTGTCGTTTTTATTAATTTTCATCTTCTAAATCAATTAACAATTCTTCGTCTGACTTTTGGTCCATAAGTTTGTCGTATTCGTCTTCAACAGACGTGTCAATTTTATTTAATAACGCACCATAAAGTGGTTTTGTTAAAATCGCTAATAAAGTTACGCCTAGAGAAATTAAGTGAATTATCGTCGTTGTAACAGAACTGTCTTGAATTTCGAAATCATTTAAGAACCAATCTGGACCAGTAAAGAAATTCATTGCAAGTAAGTATAAAACGTCGCAAACAATTAATAAAGCGACCATTACTAGCACGATTGAGAACATAAAGTTACTTCTTTTTCCTTTTTTGTATACAGAAAGATACGAAATAGGTAAAAGAACAGAAAGTAACGTGCTAATAAACACGAAAACTGCTGGATTTCTTAAAATTGGACTAATACCAGACTCGATAAGCAACGTTTTATCGTTATCACTAAATAACGTTGTGGTTGCTTCTGCAAAAGTACCGATTGAGAAAGTGTAAATTACCATGCAAACTAAAATAAAGAGCATTGCTATAAGTTGTGGACTTCTTTTTAAGCCGACTAGTTTTTTTCTAAAAAATTCTTTCAACTTCTTTTCCCCCTTATCTTATTGCGTTAGTAGTTTCTTTATCAAAGAAATGTACTTTATTTCTGTCGAAAGTAACACCAATTTCATCACCAAGTTTGTATTCGCACCACTCGTTGATTTTTGATACGACTTTCTTTTTGCCGATATATCCGTGTACTAGCGTATTCATACCAAGGTTTTCGTTAATTAAAACCTTAAACTTAAACTCGTCGCCAAGGTTTATGTCTTCTGGACGAACGCCTAAAACGATGTCTTTACCTTGATAGTTCGCAAGAAGCGTCTTTTCATCGTCGTTTAACTTATATTCTAAATCGTTAGACACAAGTTTGTCTCCATCAACTTTTACGTCAAAGAAGTTCATTGGTGGAAGACCTATAAAACTTGCAACGAATAAGTTGTTTGGCTTATCGTAAAGTTCAATAGGCTTACCGATTTGTTGAATTCTACCTTCACTCATACAAACGATTTTGTCTGCTAAGGTTAACGCTTCAGTTTGGTCGTGAGTAACGTAAACGATAGTAGTTCCAAGTTGCATATGTAAAAGTTTTAACTCTCTACGCATTGAACTACGAAGTTTTGCGTCTAAGTTTGAAAGTGGTTCGTCAAACAAGAATACCTTAGGATCACGAACGATTGCTCTACCTACCGCAACACGTTGACGTTGACCACCTGAAAGTTCTCTTGGCTTTTTGTTAAGTTGAGTTTCAAGTTCAAGTACACGAGCCGCGTACATAACTTTTTCGTGAATAACTTCAGGGTCTTCGTGACGAAGAACAAGGCTAAACGCCATGTTGTGATATACGGTTAGGTGCGCGTAAAGTGCATAGTTTTGGAAAACCATCGCAATATCACGATCTTTTGGCGCAACTTGAGTCATATCTTTGTCGCCGATAATAAGTTGACCGCTCGTAATGTCTTCAAGACCTGCAATCATTCTTAAAGTAGTCGACTTACCGCAACCTGAAGGTCCTACTAGAACAACGAATTCGCCGTCGTTAATTTCAATATTGCAATCAAATACGGCTTGAACGTTATTATCATAAATTTTATTTATACCTTTAAGTGATAGTCCTGCCATAATTATGCAACCTCATTTTTAATAGTCTTTAAGTGTGCGTGAAGTTTGTTTGACTTTATGAAACTTGTTGCACAACAAGCAATCATACAAACACTCGATAAAACCAAGAAAACGATTAATAAAATATTGCGACCTGTTTCAAGTTGTCCTTGAGCGCTAAGTGCTATTGGGAATAAAATTCTTGGAATTTGCATAATTCCCAAAACCAGAGAAGGCCAACACCAATTTAGAGTATAAGTTTTTACTTTTTCAGCAACTAAAAACGCAATCAAAAGATATATGATATTAAAGATAGTATCTATACCAACGATAACGCCGTAATCATCAGTTAACTTTACACCAGGTGCAGAATATAAAAACATTAAGTAACACGCGTTAAGCGCAAGACCTAATAATGCCAAACCGTATGATAGACTGTCGTTTCTATATCTCATCAGTTCCGCTCTCATAACGTTCTGCCTCCTTTTCCATTTCTTGATTTGCTTTTTCCCATTGTGCGTAAATTTGAGCGTCAATTTCAGCAAATTCTGCTTTATCTTTCTTCATATCCATCATTTTCCAGATAGCGTTTAAAACTAAAGCACCGCAAACTAAAATCAAAATCACGAAAACAACGATACCAATATCAAACGCCCAAGTTGAAGCACTTAATAATTCTGCACTAGACATACCTGAAATGATTTGAGGATGGCTTGTTATTTCAGCGTTAATGCTTGCGATATCTAAAGCAACATAGTCTGCTCTAAATCCAAAAATATTGATTAAAGCGTAAACAGAAAGTGCTAAACCAACAACTACAGCAAGTCCGATTGATACGTAGTTTGTTACGTAATAAACTCTTCTAGATTGACAGAAAAATGCTACCATTGACAAGTTTATAAATAAATAAACGATACAAAGGGTAAACATTGTTCTGTTAAACGGTTGAACTGCTTCAAATAAAGCCCAGCCTTCATCTACGTTAGAAATGAGCGGGTAATCAGCAGGGTTACCGCCAAGCGCTAATCCTAGCATATTTTCATTAAAAGCCTTTAAAGCATTAAACTGAAACAAACTAGAGGCAAATATAGCAATTATATACAAAAGCGCTACAGCAGATAAAATAACCGAAACTTTAGTTATTATTTTTTGAAATTTCATTTGGGTAATTTTCATTGTAATTTACCTTTAGCCTTACCCTAAATCGCCTACTTTTGCGATTTAGAGTAAGGTTTATTTATTTTTTATTATGCTTGTGCGTACATTTTTGCGTATGCAGATTGATAGGTTGTTAAATAAACGTTTAACTTCCATTCAACGTTAATCTTATTAATAAGCGCTTCCTTAGTTAAAGTTTCTTTTGCAGCGTTGTTAAATCCGTACATTACGTAGTTATGGAAAATGTTAAATCCGTCTGCAGAAGAGTTGTTGAAGTTATCGTTTAAGATTAAGCACTCAGTATTTACGTTAGTAGTTTGTGATTCAGATAATGCAAACGTCGTAGGAACTAATGAGTTTTGAACGTTGCTTGCATCTTTCGTAACTTTAGCGTGCTTTAAAGTACCAAGTTTTACTGCGTTGTTAATATAGTCAAGACCTATAGCACCCTTAGCATCAACCGATTGATATTCCATACCTTGTTCTTTAACGAAACCGATTGGAAGAGTTGAACCTACGTAACGACGGTAGTAGTTAGTATAGTTACCAGCACCTAATGAAGGGTTCTTTAATTCTTGTAAAACTTCTTCTTTGATAACTGGAACTTGTCTGTCTTTGTATTGCATCATAACCATATTACCGCTTTCGTCGTGTTCGATATAAGAGTCTGGACCGTAAGTCATAAGAATTTGACCTTCGTCAGTGTACATATAGTCAAAGATTTCTAAGCACTTGTTCAATAATTCTTCGTCAGATGCAGTTGAAGACGTAATACACCAACCTTCGCTCTTAACTGAACGCCAACTTTCTGTGTATTGATATAAACCGTTACCAGAAACTGAGTATGAACCTTCTTTTCCGCTAACTGCGGTTGCAGTGTTATCCCAGTCAGCAACAGGGTAAAGAATTGGTCTGATGTTTCTGTATGGAGATTGTTGGTCGTTAATAGTTTCGTTGTAAATAGAAGTAGTTTGGTTGTAGTCGTAAGTCATGAAACCGAGGTTTTGGTTATTGTAGTAATCTCTGTGTTCCATAGTTCTTACGTTTTCCATATAATCGTGAAGAATTAAACCTTCGTTGTATACTTGGTTAAGAAGAACTAACGCTTCCATCATATCGTCAGATACACGAGCATCTTGTAAACGACCTTGAGCGTCGAAGTATAAATAACCACTTCTAGATTCGTATCCACGAACACCCCAAATTTGAGCAAGTTGTAATACTTGGTTAGCACGGTCTGCGGTAACTGCTCTTGGGTAGAAAGGAGCAAGGTCAGGAATAGGTTCACTCTTAGCAACACCGCTTAAAAGATAAGGGTTAGTATATACACAACGCCATAAAGCGATAAGTTCGTCTGCGTTGTAGCAAGCGTTTTGACCGCAGTAAAGTTCACTTGCCTTAGTGATATATCCTTTATCAATATAGTTTTCTTTGATGTATGCCTTTAAAGTATTCGTTAAGTTTTCACCGTCTTTAGTTGCAAGAGCGTTTTGCTTAGCAATAATACCTTCGCCACTAGCGTAACTTAATTGTACGGTTTGCTTAGCTGATGCGTCAGCATTAGCAACTTCGAAAGAAGCATCCATTGAATCGTAGTAACCGTTATAGTAAGTCGTGTTAGTGTTGTTTGCTAAAGTTTTTTCAGTATCGTAAACGACTGTATCGCTGTCGAGAAGTTTTTCAACCCAGTCAACACGGCAAAGGAACATTGTTTCTACGTCGTCAAAACCGTCAAAGTAAGGAGCGTAATAAATTGCACCGTTATCAGAAGTGATTGACTTTTTAACAATTTCGTTTTGAGATAAGAAATCAAAGAAGTTTGGAAGTTTATCTTTGTATTGAGTTAAATCAATAAAAGTTTGACTTCTCGTTGCTTGGTCAACAATGCTTGATACAGGACCAGATAAAATGTTTACACCTTTAAATTTACTTGCAGACAAGTAGTTAAATGCACCTGAAACTGAAGTTGCTTGCTTTGGAGTTACGTCAACGATAGAGAATTCTAATCTGTTTTGAAGTTCGTTCCAAGCAGGTTTTAAGTTACCGTTTTGATAGTTTGTACCATCAGCAGTTGAACGGTAAGGCGTGTAAGACGAGTCATATTTCATTTGAGTTGCTGTTCCATCATAAAGAACGCTCATTCTAACTTTAAGACCAGTATCGGTGTCTTTCTTACATCCTGCAAAAATAATAGTTGCAATCAATAATACTGAAATTAAAGCAGCAATTTTTGATTTTATTTTCATTTTAATCTCCTTTTTTTAATTATTCTTTTACGCCACCGACGTTAACACCGGTTGCAAAATATTTTTGAATATATGGATAAATAATGATAATCGGAATAATCGCGCAAACTAACATTGCAAATATAAACGTTTCCGAACTTTCAATATTATTAGAGTTACCTGCTTCAGGGTTTAAAATTTCCTTTCTCGTATCTCTAATATATACTTGTAACGGTTGACCGTCAATTGCTTCCGGAGTAAACAAACTTGCCCAGAAGAAGCCGTTCCAACGGCTGATACCGTAGAAAAGTCCAACGGTTGCGATTGACGATTTCGACATAGGAACGTAAACGTTCCAAAGTAAACTAAATTCAGTTGCGCCATCTACTATTGCCGCTTCTTCAATTTCCTTAGGTACGCTTTCAAACGCGTTACGAAGAAGTATTACGTTGAACGCGTTCATACCCATCGTAATTACTACCATCCAACGTGGATCGCTAATACCGATAGTATTGAATACTTCTTGAGTGTTTTGATAGTTCGTAAATTGAGGTAAAAGACCTGCACTAAACCACATTGTAAATAACAAATAGAAGTTTAAGCCCGATCTAAATGGTAAACGCTTTTTAGAAAGAGCGTAACCACCTAATATTGAAATACCTAAAGACCAAATAGTTCCGTAGAAGGTAACGAATAAAGTGTTTGAATATGTAATCCAGAATTTTGCGTCAGCAGCAACCGCTTTAAACGCTTCCCACGTAACGCCCATTTGATAACCTTCAGCGTTATTGCCTACGACTGGCAACAATACGATTTTACCATATTCAAATGCGTCCTTAGATGAAACTGCCGCCGAGATTGCATAAACGAACGGATAGATACACATTATTGCAAAGACCGCACAAAATAGGTACGCAATAATCTTAAAAATTAATTCGGATATCTCAAGTTTTACACCAGAATTCTTCTTTCTAGGAGAAAGTGGCGCTTCTTTTTTATTTATAGTTTCTTGCTTTGCCATAATTCCTCCTTAATAAAGTGAAGTGCTTGATACGCGCTTACTGATTGTGTTAGCACCGATAACCAAAAGCATTGAAATTACTGCGTTTATCATATCTGCTGCAAAACCCCATTCCTTTTGAACGCGTCCCGTTCCACTGATACCACCAATTTTGAATACCCACGTAGAAATTACTTCTGCAGTTTCTTCTTCTGTACCGAAGTTGTCAGTCATAAGAAGCATTACTTTTTCGTAACCTACCGTCATTAAGTGTCCTAAACGAGTGATTAACATAATAATTACTGTTGATAAGATACCTGGAATAACTACGGTCTTAATTTGTTGCATCTTTGATGCGCCGTCTATTCTTGCCGCTTCGTAACTCGTTGGTGAAATACCAATAATTGCAGCAAAGTAAACGATTGAACCGTAGCCTGCTTCAGCCCATACACCCGATACTTGATATATCGATCGGAAGAACTGTGGCCCGTACATCAGACCTACGTCCATAATATCACTTTCAGAGACCAAACCTATCGCCTTTAACGCTCTTGCTAACACACCAGCCGAAGTACCGGCAGTTGCATTACCTTTTCTGAGCAATAAGTGAATTAAAGACGTGATAACAACCATTGATACGAATTTTGGTAAATACGAACAAATTTGGAACGCAGATCTTAATACGTTAGACTTAATTTCGCTGAAGAATAACGCAAGAAGTATAGGCGTTGGGAAACCAAATAATAATCCGTAGAAACTAAGTAAGAACGTATTTCTAAACGCTGGCCAGAATTGCTCTCTTGCAACACCGAATAGAAGTTGCTCGAACCAGTAAAGCCCTACGTAGTTCATTTCACTGATTGCTATACCATCTTTATACCACTTAAATGCAGCGGTAAGTTCATACATTGGGAAATAACGCCAGAATAAGAATACCAAAATTAAAGGAACAAGCATCAAGTACAGACGCCAGTCTTTAAGCATCTTCTTCCCCGTCGTTCGCCAATAACTTTTTTCAAATTCGTCAACACGAAGTTGAGTCTCACGAGTGGCTAACGAATTTTTATCTTTCATTTTTACCTCCTGAACTAACTTCAGATAAATAATCCTTTTGGTCTCTAAGTATATTTTCCTGCTTGTTAGTTATGAATAAAATTATAATAGCAAAAACAAAGTTCAAAGTTTCTGCGATAAGTTGATTTTTTAAGTACAAGATAAAGTTTTTACCAAAACAGACGGCAACCACCGATCTTGTTAAACAAACTGCTAAAAAGCCGATTAATGCGTATAGAACTAAAAACCAACCGCCTTGAGTTATTCTGTCTTTACCTACAAACTTGAAATAAATAAGTAAGACTGACAACCCTAAACTTCCTACTGCGTATATTATCACTTCGGGATAAGCAAAAGTCACTCCACCCAAAATTGCATTGATAAAATAAGCAAAGTATCCGCCACCAAGCACGCTGGGAATCAGCCCCCACGCGCTCCAGCGCATCATTATTATTAACGACACAATCGTCGTAACGGATATAATAAATATCGAATCAAACCGACTTATACCCATTACGCAAACGGTTTCTAGAACTATCATTATTACGGTCAATATCAGTAAATCTATTGCCCTGTATTTTGCCAACTTCATAGTTCGTTTATTTTGAGAAGTACTTTACTGCGTTGTTGTAGCAAATATCTTGAACGATTTTTCCAACGAACTCGATATCGTTTGGATATTCGCCGTTTTCGATAAGATTACCGAAGCGATTGCATAAAAGTCTTCTGAAATATTCGTGTCTTGGGTAAGATAAGAAACTTCTAGAGTCGGTAAGCATACCTACAAAGAGCGAAATTTGAGCAACTGAAGAAAGTGCTTCCATTTGTCTTATCATACCGTCTTTTTGGTCGTTGAACCACCAACCGCTACCAAATTGAATTTTGCCAGGAACGCCTTCGTGTTGGAAACAGTTCATAAGCGTTGCTAAAACTTCGTTATCTCTTGGGTTTAAGCAGTACAAAATAGTCTTTGGTAATTCGTCAGTTTCGTCGAGCGCGCCCATAATAGCAGAAAGTTTTGCTGCAAAAGTTTGGTCTTCAATAGCATCAAATCCGGTGTCTGCCCCAAGATTTTTGAGCGCACGCTTAGAATTGTTTCTGAGCGCACCGATGTGATATTGTTGTACCCATTTATATTTATTGTAAAGTCTACCTAAGTATAGAAGCATATAGCCTTTGTACTTACCTTGTTCGCTGTAAGAAATAGGCTCGCCTTTCATACCCTTAAGAAGTATTTGTTCAACTTCTTCTCTTGTTGCAGGCTCGTACATTACAACGTCAAGCGCGTGGTCGCTTACGACGCAACCTACGCTGTCGAAGAATTTAACTCTGTCTTCGAGCGCTTGTTCAAACTTATCTAAGCCGTCAATCTTATAACCGACAACCTTTTCAAGTTGAGCCATCCAAGGAATAAAGAAATAATCGAGTTCGATATTAATTCCCTTGTCAGGTCTGAACGCTGGTAAAACGGTAAACTTCATTGAAGGGTCGTTTTTCATTTTGATATGCCACTCAAGACTGTCAACAGGGTCGTCCGTCGTGCAAATAGTCTTTACGTTGCTCATCTCAATAAACTTTCTTGCAGTAAGCGTTTCGAGTTTTTTGTTGCACTCGTCGTAAATTTTCTTTGCAGTCTTTGGTGACAAAGTTTCGGTAATACCGAAATATTTTTTAAGTTCTAAGTGAGTCCAGTGATAGAGCGGATTTCCAATAGCGTACGGAATCATTTCCGCATACTTCATAAACTTTTCTTCGTCACTCTTATCACCCGTTATGTAATCTTCAGAAACGCCAAATTGACGCATACTTCTCCACTTATAGTGGTCGCCAAAATGTCCGTCAACAAGCCAAACTTGAGTTAAACTTCTGAATTTTCTATCTTCGTAAATATCCTTTGGTGGAATATGGCAGTGATAGTCGAATATTGGCATATCGCAAGCATATTCGTGATACAACTTTTTCGCAGTTTCGTTTTCAAGGATAAAATCTTTGTCCATAAATTCTCTCATAATACTTTCCCCTTAAATAACCTTTCCCGTTTCGTCGTCAAAGAAATAAACGAGATTATTAGGAATACTGAATTTTAATTCCGTACCGACTGGCGCTTCGTCGTAAGGGCTTACCTTTAAGATAATGTCCTTAGTTCCGAGATTTGCGTATACGTTTACGTTGTCGCCAAGCATTTCAGTAAGAGTAACCTTGCAAGAAAGATTTACAGCATTTTCCATTTCGCCGAGTTCAATCGCTTCTGGTCTGAAACCAAGAGTAATTGATTTTCCTTCGTAATCTTTAACCCTTTCAAAGTCTTGACCGACATCGAAAGATACACCGTCGTCAACGACGATTTTGCCGTTTTCAACGCGCGCGCCGATTAAGTTCATTGGTGGCTCACCAATAAAGCCTGCTACGAATTTGTTGACAGGGGTAAAATATAATTCCTTCGGCGTTCCGATTTGTTGAACGTAACCATCTTTCATAACGACTATTCTGTCCGCCATCGTCATAGCCTCGGTTTGGTCGTGCGTTACGTAAATGCTGGTTGCACCGATTTTGCGGTGAATTGCAATAATTTCAGAACGCATAGTAACACGTTGCTTAGCGTCAAGGTTAGAAAGCGGTTCATCCATAAGGAATACTTCAACTTGACGAATAATTGCCCTACCTACCGCAACGCGTTGGCGTTGACCACCAGATAACGCCCTTGGAAATCTTTCAAGATACGGATCTAAGCCGAGCATTTTTGCAATTCTCGTAACGCGTTTTTCAATAATTTCAGCGTCTAGTCCTTGGTTCTTTAATCCGAAAGCAAGGTTGTCGTACACCGTTAAGTGCGGATATAGCGCGTAAGATTGGAATACCATTGATATTCCGCGTGCGCGTGGTCCTTTATCGTTAGCAAGCTTGCCGTTGATAAGGAATTCGCCCTTAGTAATGTCTTCAAGACCTGCTATCATTCTAAGCGTAGTTGATTTTCCGCAACCTGAAGGACCTACTAAAACGATAAACTCGCCGTCTTGAATTTCCATATTGAAATCGTGAACTGCGTGATAACCGTTCGGATAAATTTTATTAATGTTTTTCAGTTTAAGTGTTGACATTGTCGTTTCCTTATATATAAATAATTGAATTTATTTTCGATTATTTCAAACTCGTAGTTTTAAATCCGTCCATATCGTCGAATTCTTGGTTTTCACCGCACATTGCCCAAATGAACGAATAGTTTGACGTTCCTACGCCAGAGTGAATACTCCAACTTGGTGAAATGACGAGTTGTTCGTTTTGCATAACGATATGTCTCGTTTCTTGCGGTTGTCCCATCATATGGAATACTACGTTGTCGCCTTCGATATTGAAATAGAAGTAAACTTCCATTCTGCGTTCGTGCGTGTGTGAAGGCATCGTGTTCCAACCACTACCAACGCTAAGTTCCGTCATACCCATAGTAAGTTGACAACTCTTGCAAACGTCTGGGTGGATATATTGGTTTATAACACGCTTATTAAGCGATTTTTCGTCGCCTAACGGGCGGTGATTTGCCTTTTCAAAATCAATATAATAAGTTGGGTAAGTCGTGTGAGCAGGCGCAGAAGAGATGTAGAACTTCGCTGGATTTTTAGCATCGAGCGATTCAAATACTACGTCTTTCGTTCCCATACCAACGTACATACCGTCTTTTGACTTCACGTTATAAACTACGCCGTCGAGAGTAACTTTTCCGTCACCACCGATATTGATGATACCGAGTTCGCGTCTTTCTAAGAAGTACGCTGCGCGAAGTTCGTCAGAAGTTTCTAACTTTAACGCCTTTTCAACTGGCATAACACCACCTGAAATGATACGGTCTTGGTGCGAATAAACTAATAAAATATCGTCTTTCTCAAACACCTTTTCCATTAAATAGTGGCGTCTTAATTCTTCGGTAGTGTAATGCTTAGAATCATCTGGATGATTAGCATATCTAACTTGTAATTTCATTTTTATCTCCATTTACAATGTAAATACATTTCTTATTTTTATCGAAAATTTTAAATTTCCGACCAAATTTTCTTGATTAATTGAACACTCGGTAAAATATCTTCGCCAGTCGTTCCTTCTAAAATCAAGATTGCGTCTTTGTTATGTTCTTTTATCATTGATAAAATCAACCTATAATCGAACATACCTTGACCTATTGGGCACTGTTTCAATTTGCCGTCGACTATCTTGCAATCTTTCATATGGAAACAGTGAATTTTTTCGTTAAATATTGAAAGACCGCGTTTCATTATATTTATATAGTCGGCGTAATTTTCGTCGTCTAAATAATTATATATGTCGAATATAACCTTTAAATTAGGCTTATTAATCGCTTGAACGGCTTCAAAAAGTCTTTCAGGCGAAAAACACACGTGACCTGCCGCACCTTCAATACCGACGTTTACGCCAAATTCTTTAGCGTAATCGCATAGCGACGAGAACGTTTTTATTACCGTCTCGAGCGCGCTATCCGTGCGATTAAGCGGATTATACGTCCACTTATCGTCGTTAAACGAGCCAGTTTCCGAACCTACTACCGTCGCGTTAAAAGTTTTTGCAAGTTCAATATAACGCTTGAAAGTATTTATACCGTTTTCAACTTTTTCAGTCTTAGAGTGAACGGGGTTGAAATACGCGCCGAGCATAACGACAGATTTTTCTGCATTTTCTAGGTCAGCCGAAATCTCGCTTGCTCTACTTTCGGAAATCTCCGGTGATTGCGGTATATCACTATACGTTTTATACGGCACGAGTTGAACGCCGTCAAAGCCGAATTCGCTTAGTCTTTCAACTAAGTCGAATTCGCCCTTTTTGCCTAAATCGTGTCCACGAATTGCTAATTTCATCAATTAACCGCGAACTTCTTTAATTTGTGCTACGACTTCTTTGCAAAGTCTTGTAACTTCGTCCCAGTTGCTTTCCTTTAAAAGGTTTTTAGCAACGATCCAACTACCACCGCAAGCAAGAACTTTGTCGTATGCGATGTAGTTTAAGATGTTTTTAGCGTTTACGCCACCAGTTGGCATAAACTTTAATGAAGTGTATGCAGCAGAAACAGCCTTGATGTAGTTGATTCCGCCTGCTTGTTCAGCAGGGAAGAATTTAACCGTATCTAAACCGAGTTCTAAAGCGCATTCAATTTCACTTGGAGTTGCTACGCCAGGAATAAACGGCATACCAATCTTAAGTGCTTCTTTAACAACCGTTGGGTTAAGACCAGGTGCTACGCAGAATTTTGCGCCTGCTGCCTTTGCAGCGTAAAGTTGTTCGATAGTAAGAACTGTACCAGCGCCAACTAACATATCAGGATAAGCTTTTACAAGTCTAGAAATAACTTGGTCAGCACCTGCAACACGGAAAGTAACTTCCGCACAGTTTACGCCACCAGCGATTAATGCAGCGCCGAGCGCTTCAGCCTTTTCAACTTCGTCTAATACGATAACAGGAACGATACCTGCACTCTTTAAAGAATCGTTAATATTCATTTTGATTTATCTCCTAAAGTTTTTCTAAAATTTCTAAAATTTAATTATCTTGCGAGCCATCCGCCGTCAACTGCAAGAGTATAACCGTTTACGTAGTCGCTTGCGCTAGATGCTAGGAATACGCCTGCGCCCATAATGTCGTCTGGAGTTCCCCATCTTCCTGCAGGAATTCTGTCTAAGATTGCTTCGCTTCTGTCAGCGTCAGCGCGGAGTGCCTTAGTGTTGTTAGTAGCCATGTATCCAGGAGCAATAGCGTTGATGTTGATGCCGTATTTTGCCCATTCGTTAGCCATTGACATCGTGATACCCTTAACACCTGACTTAGATGCAGTGTAACTTGGTACTCTGATACCGCCTTGGAAAGAAAGCATACTTGCGATATTGATAATCTTACCGCCGTTGCCTTGTTTTACGAATTGTCTTGCAACTGCTTGAGAGAAGAAGAATACAGTCTTAAGGTTTACGTTGATAACGCTATCCCAGTTTTCTTCGCTAAAGTCAATGCAGTCTTCTCTTTTAATAATACCAGCGTTGTTAACTAAAATGTCAACTCTACCGTACTTTTTGATAGTTTCTTCGATAATTCTGTCGATAGGTTCGATAGACATAAGGTTTTCTACCATATAAGAGAATTTATCGCTACCGATCATTTCTAATGTAGCGTCGCTTGGAACAACGCTTACACCCATAACCTTTGCGCCAGCTTCAGCGAAAGCACGGCAAAAACCTTGTCCTAAACCAGTATCACTACCAGTAACGATTGCAACTTTTCCTTCAAGACTAAATTTGTCAAGTATCATTTATATATCCTCCAATAATTTTCAATTTATTTCGGCTTACACCGTTTATTAAACGTAAAATTTTACGCTTGTTTATTTATTTTTTTCATTGTCCACGTTCTGCGCAAACTGCGATGGTGAACAACCAAAACGCTTTTTGAACACTCTCGAAAAGTAAAGTGGTTCAGAAAAACCGCACATTTCACTCGTTTCGCTAATCGAATAGTCGTATCTGCTCGTTCCAGAAAGTAACATTTTCGCAGCGTTCATTCTCGTTCGAGTTAAATATTCGTGTGGAGTAATTCCCGTTTCCTTTTTGAAAAGTTTTCTCAAATAATCGTAACTGAACGGCAATGACTTTAAATACTTGTCCAATTCGTAATTTACGTCTGAGAAATTTTGTAAAATACTCTTTCTTATTTCTTCGACTACTTCGGAAGTGTTGTTCTTGCCTAAGTATACGATTAAATAACTGACGATAAGCGAGCCGAGTGCCGAAAGCACCAACTCTTTGTTGTTTATGTCCGAATTGAAATAATAACTCGCTTCGGAAAAACTTCTGTAGATTTGACGTTCAGTTTCGTCAACGATTTTCTTCGCACTGCGATACGGAAGCGTTGCTTCTGAAATCGTCAAGTGAATGTTCGTAAAACCTTCGTCACTGTGGTTTATATGTTTCATCTTAGGTGGGATCGCAATAACGTCCCCCTTTTTGTACTTAATCGGTTCACCGCGGTCAAATACGAATTCACCTTGTCCGCTTGTGCAATAAACCAATTCCCAATCGTCGTGAGAGTGTTGTAATACCGAATAAGTTCTTAAATGCCTACCTACGAAATTGATGTTGTTCATAGATTTCCCCTCTTTGGCTCCCTTTTCGTTAATCTTCGTTCAATTCTTTCCCCTATTATTTTGAACGAAACAAATGTCTAAAATTTGAATTTCTCTCTCCCGCACACATGCGTGGTGCGCCACAATTATATATTATAATAGCACAACAAAACTAATTTGTCCATAACTAAACTAGCATTTTTTAAATTATTTTCATGAAATTTTTTCTAAAGTGCAAATCGACTTAACTAAAAGCCCCTATCTTTTAACCAGTTCACGCTTAAATCAACCCAGCAAGAAATGCCAGTCGATGCTTCTTTTAAAACGCTTTCATCATTGACTTCGTTTGTCGCAACAGACAATCCGTGCTTACCTTTTTCAAAAATATGAAGCGAGAAATCAAGTCCGTTTTGTTCATATGCAAGCGCTAGTTTTAAACTGCCGTACACAGGCACGGAAGCATCCTTTCTCGTATGCCATATAAAGCACGGAACAGAACTTTTATTCACCCTTTTTTCTAACGAAAGATAGTCTATAAGTCGTTTATCGTCACCCGCAAGTTGATAAAAAGAACCAAAGTGACATTTATTTTCTTCGCTCGTTATTACAGGATACGATAGAATCATTGCGTCAGGTCTTACCGTTTTGTCTATATCAATACCCATTAGCATCGGAACGCTTTCTATGCAACTTTTCAACCGTTTATCGTCAGGAATAATACCAAGACAGCCAAGCAAATGACCACCCGCAGAAAAGCCAACGCCAACAACTTTATCTTCGCTAATTTTAAGCGTTTTTGCATTTTGTCTTATATAAATCATTGCAAGTGACGCTTCAAACATTGCAACTGGGAATTCGACTTTAGTCGTATAGTGCAGTATAAACGGTTTAAATCCACGCGCCACGAAAGCGTTTGCAACGCTATCTTGTTCTCTTTTAGATACGTGGTCGTAGCCACCGCCAGCAACGACTAATATTGCCGTATCGCCTTCGCCACCGCATACGTTAAGATATCCTTCAAAGCCTTCTTTTCTTTCAATTTTAAAATAGTTATAAAGATCGATTTTTTTCATAATTTTACACCAAAAACCTATCTATAAGCGCTTTAACGCCATTATTTTTACAAGATAACGTTATAAAATCTGCTTTTTCTTTTACTTCTTTTGGCGCGTTTTCCATCGCAACGCCAAGCCCCACAAACTCCAGCATCGCAAGATCGTTAAATCCGTCGCCAACTGCAATCATTTCACTCGGTTTTATCCCAAGTTTTTTACCTATCATATCGAGCGCAACCGCCTTAGAGCAGTCAATATTAAAAAATTCTAAAAAGTCCGCCCTTGACGGTAAAACGTTAAGTTCTCCTTCGAATTTCTCTGAAAGTTCTTTGTGATACTTCGTCGTAACTATCGGCGGGTTAAACCACACTATTTTCGTAATATTTTTAACTTTAGTTAAATCGTCGACAAATATAGGTTCGATTTGCGGAATTTTTTTATAAGTTTGCACGTATTCACAATCACGTTCTGCATAAAAACGGTTATTTGACCAACAAACCATTTCGGTATTACGACTTCTACCTTCGGAAATAACTTTTTTACTTAGTTCATCTTGTAAAGTGAGATTGTAAATGATTTCGTCACCAATCAAAACCGTTGCGCCGTTAAAGATAATGATAGGAAACTTTTCAAGCGATAGTTCCTTGACGTACTTTTCAACCGCTTGTCTAGGTCTACCTGTTGATAAAACGAAACAAACGCCATTTTCAATTGCGCGCTTTATCGCGTCTTTATTTTCGCTACTAATTTGATAACTTTCGTCAAAAAGCGTACCGTCCATATCAGACGCAATCAACTTATATTTCATACTTAAACCCATTATACGCCATTTTACGGCATTATAAATATATGATAACAGAGCGCTTTGTCAAAATCAACACATATATTGATTTTAATTATAGACAAAACGGATATTTTACTTTACGCATTTTGCAAGATAATTTTTTATTAATATATACAAAACAGACTAAAGCGGGCGCAAAATTTGCGCCCGCAAAAATTATATTAAAATACAGAATAAATTCGATTTTTTCTCGTTAACCGCTTTGGTTAGTGTTTTTCTTATCTTAAACTTAACGTTATCACCTAGTGACGAAGACCTTTGAGAAACTTCGTCTGTGATAATTTCGCGAAGTGGTTTTCCAAACACACCCGTATCCCAGCACGTTTCATCCTCAGCATTTTTTAACATATCGCAAAAATTGTCACACTGCTCTTTACTGCCGTATACTGGATTAACTTCAGTTTCAACGTCAGCGCGAATAATATGTAAACTTTTCGCTTTTGCCTTCATTCTTACAGAATATCCACCCGTCTTTTTTACAACTTCAGGCTCGTCTAAGGTCGTTTCTTCAAACATAGGCATAACGACACCGTAGCCACTTGACTCTGCAGTTTGCAAAGCGTTTTTTAGTTTAGTGTAATTTTGCTTTGCTTCGGTTAAAGATTTTACATAGTTTAGTAATTGTAATTCGTTTTCAACCGTTTCTCCACACTCGTCAGATAGAACCTTATAGAATACTCCGTTCTTAGCAGTTACCGACAAACTCGCCCTACCGCACGCCATATCTAAAGATATATCCGTTGCAGGATTAAAACTTTGATTATTTAAAAAAGAATTTTCAATAGTTTCAAAACTCTTCATTGATAAAATATTTTTTGAACAAGCCTTAATTTCGTCCAAAAGTGTGGCTATAAGTCGATTAGACGGTGGTAAGACTTGCATCCACTCTGGCAAATTTATATCAAACGAACGAATTGGAAACTCTAAAAGCAAACTTTTTAATACGTTTACAAGTTTATTTTTATCCATATTTTCAACGTTTTCACAAAGCACCGTAACGCCGTATTTTTCTTCAAGCGCGCGTTTTTCCGCTTGCGCTTTTTGAGAACTTGGGTTTTGAGTGTTTAAAATAACGATAAACGGCTTATTAAGTGCTTTTAGTTCTGAAACGACTTTTTCTTCCGCTTTTTTATAACTGTCGCGTGAAATGTCTGTAAAACTTCCGTCAGTCGTTACGACCACGCCAACGGTTGAGTGTTCGGTGATAACTTTACGAGTTCCTATCTCTGACGCTTTGTCAAACGGAATATTTTCGTCAAACCACGGTGTTTTTACAAGACGAATTTTATCGTCTTCTTCGTGACCTATCGCCCCGTCAACTAAATATCCAACACAGTCTATAAACTTAACTTTTGCTTTTGCTCCGTCAAAATCAACTTCAACGGCGTTTGCTGGAATAAACTTTGGCTCGGTAGTCATAATAGTTTTTCCGCTAGCGGACTGTGGCAACTCGTCTATCGCTACCGATTTTTTATTTTCACTAACGTTCGGAATAATAAGTTCGGACATAAATTTTGAAATGAAAGTCGACTTACCGCTTCTGACTGGTCCTACAACGCCAACGTAAATATCGCCGTTAGTTCTTTTAGCAATATCTTTATAAATATCAAATTCAATCATATGGCACACTCCCTTTTTACTCTAACTTATGAAAAGCAATAAAAGATTATGCTAAACGCTTGACAATTTATTTTTTTGGTGTTAATATTTTTTCGACAATGGATAGTTTGGCTATCGCTTATATACTTTGGGGTGCTTCGGCTGAGATTATACCCACATAACCTGACAAGGTAATGCTTGAAGGGGAAGGTATTTTGTTTTTACGAATTTTTACACCCGTATTATATTACGGGTGTTTTTATTTCCTAAAAGACTTTTACGCTCATGTCACCGTATATTTAGCGTTAAAAGTCTTTCTATACGTTGATTAACTACATTTGGAGGTATCTATGTTACCTAATCAACTACTTACTGCAAAGTGGTATCCACTACTTTTCGACCCTAGTGCAAAAATTGATTTTGCACGCACAATTTGCTTCTGGCTTGCGGTTATAATCGCCATAACTTTTGCACTTTTAGCAATTTTACTGAAAGATGAAAAAAGACAGAAATTTTTCAAAATTGGCGTTCCTTTGGTTATCGCGCTATCCGTTTTAATTGGCGGATTTTTCTTGGTCTCAGGCTTTTTAGAAGATGATATCGTTGCAATTTTGTTCTATCCGCTTCTTATTTTAGTTATATCGGTTGCAAGCCTAATAATTGCACTCTTTTTAAAATGCAAAAAGCCGATAACTATTGCACTTGGTATTTTTGCATTATCTGCGTTTTTAGCAGTTATCGTCTGTATGGCAATTTATTTTTCAAGCGGTAAAAGCGAAGACTTTAACGGTCTTACTATAACGCTTACTGAAAATATAATGCTTTATGTTCTGTCTTTATTAACGATAGCAATTATTTTTGCAATTACTTTCATATTTGGTAAAAACGAAAACAAGAATTTTGATTCAAAATCTATCGCCTACGCCGCAACTTGTATTGCTATGAGTTTTGCTTTATCTTATATAAGAATAGTAAAATTACCACAAGGCGGTTCAATCACTTTATGCTCACTACTTCCGCTTATGATTTATTCGTATATGTTCGGCGTAAGAAAAGGCGTCTTTGCAGGTTTTATTTACGGAATTTTACAAGCAATTCAAGATCCGTGGATCGTTCACCCAATGCAATTTTTACTTGATTATCCTATTGCATTTGCTTCAATTGGAGTTGCCGGATTTATCGGTAAAATTAAAGCAATTGACAAAATTCCACAACTAAGTTTCTCGCTAGGCGCAATTTTTGCAAGTTTACTTAGATTTATTTCACACTTATTCTCTGGCGTGTTTGCTTTTTCAGAATACGCTTACAGCGCTTCAGGCGAACCTATGAACGCTTGGATTTACAGCACGACTTACAACTCTTTCGTCTTTATTGACATTGCAATTTGTATTGTAGTTGGAATAATTTTGTTCTCTTCTAAAAACTTTGTAAAACAACTTAAAAACAAGCAAGTTGCATAACAAAAAAACGCGATAATCGACTTATATGCCGATTATCGCGTTTTTATTTTACTATCTAAGCAATCAGTAAAGTTACTAATTTTTTAATAAATAAAGTTCCTGGGTACATATAGAAGAAGGCAAATATTCCTAGTGCTATCATAAACGCAAGAACGCACACTGCTGGGTTCAACGATTTTGAAACGTTAGGGAATTTCTTTAATACTAGCCAAAGTGCAAGAATTATTATTGCGCCAACTATCGTTCCTATTGCTATATATTTGTAATAAGGCGACTTATAGGTAAACACTACCTTGTTTTCGCCTTTTTCAAGTTTTACAAGAAGGAACTTAATTCCGTTGTCAATAACTTCCGCCTTTTTACCGTTTACCGTCGCTTCAAAACCGTCGATCGATACGTAGTTTAATAAAACGTACGTGTCGTCGTCTTCAGCGGTTGCGTTTATCGTAAAGGTATTTCGCTTTTGCGTGTATTCACACTCACGCGTTTTGAGATATTGACTAAGTTCTAAAACCTTTTCATTAGTTAAAATCTTGGCAGTTACGCTCTTTTCAACCGTTTCTAAGTCTAGTTCTTGATCGTCAAGTGACTTAATACAGAAGTTGTATAAACCTGATGCTTTTCTGTTGTAACCGTAGTTAATGGTATCTACAAGTATATTCTCATAATAGTTAAGCGACCATTTATCTGATGAAATAGAACTGCTGTAACCTATATAATAGTCGTCAGGGAAATCAGTGTCAAAATAGTAATGTCCCGTATAAGTCGTATTAAGTTTAAAACTGTAAATTGTTTCACCCGTCTCTTCGTCAGTCAAAACTTCTAAACTGTTAAGGTTATCGTCTCTTCCTTCTTTAAAGGTTACCGTCGTGAATAAATCACCCGTTCCACCTAAAAACTCGTAAAGTTCTTGCATATTGGTACAGAAATCACCATCCGTCATTTTAAGCGTACCGCTATCAACCGTATAACAGTTAGGGAAAACGCCGATGTTTTCGTACATTGCAAAGTTTGGCTCTTGAGTTTCTTCAAGTTTAACAAGATAATCACGCTTTTTAGTCGTGTACTTTGCACTATCTCCGTCAACGTCAGTGTGAACGAAGAAATATTTGTATCCTAGTAGCGAGTCGCTGAAGAAAGTTCCGCCCGCAGTTTCGATTGAGTTCGTTTGATTGCCTTCATAGTTGAAGAAGTTTGTCAATACGAAGTTGTCGTTATCAATTACCGACGAGAACACGCCAAACGAATTCGTGTGCGTCATAAACGCCGCGTCGTTAGTAATTGCAGCACTATTATCTTTTACTCTGTAATAAAGTCTGTCGTCGTAATTATCTATCGTTTCAATACTTGCGTTAAATTGGTCGTATCTAAGTGGATTGAACGCGTTACCGCGTACAAGGTGTATGTTGTAAAATGCAACTTGTACCGCAAGAACGCCGATTAGTACGAAAGTAATATTCTTTAACGACACGAGTTTGAAGTGATAGAAAAGCGTAGCGATTACGAATACAACGAATATTGCAAGCGCAATTTGATATATTGCTTCAAGTCCGCCAGTAGAGTGCGCAAACGTTGACGAGAAATTCATAAGTGGAGAATCTTCAGAGCCGTCAAAGTTTAAAATAAGGTTGTTAAACTTTAATATAAACACTACCGCGCCAAGCGCAACCATTGTAAGAACTGCAGAAAACACCCAATTAACGCGCTTATTGACCGACTTTTCGCTTACAGTGTTTAATAATCTACCCGCCATATAAAGCGCGTACGTTGCGTTTAAAAACCCAAAGCGTAATGCGTAACTCATATACGAGCCGGCGTTCATTAAGTTGTTTATCTCGTCAACTAAAACCGGCGCCATTATTATTACGCCCGTAACAAATAAGAACACGTCAGTTTTAGTCTTAAATCTGTTTTTGATAAAATATACTATCGTCAAGAACACGAAAGCCGTATCCGATAAAATATACGAGAACTTCGCGTATAAATGGTGCGCCCATAATTCGGCGTCCATATTTTCAAAAAGCCCAGTGTTTCTTCCTGAGCGCATATACGCAAACAGCGCAGGTACTAATATCGGAAGTGCAATTCCTATCGCAAGCAGAAGCGCGTAACACATTTTTGCAAGCGTTTCTATTCTCTCTTTTTTAGGACACGCTATCAATATATACGCTATAAATATGATAAATATCATAAACAGCGCAAAACTCGCTATCGAAAAGCACGCATAAATCATTAGCGCGTAGGATATTGCAAAATATCTTATCTTCTTTTCTGTTACCAGTTTCTTAAATCCCGTTACCACAAACGGCATATAGATTAAGAAATCTACCCAGTTAATATACGTGTTCGCAACGAACATATATCCGCAGTATGCGTATAATATGCTCATTATTAGTATCGCGTACTCGCTTATTTTCTTAAATTCTTTCTTTAAAAAGAATATTGCCGAACACGCTACGCAAGATAGTTTAAGCGGTAATACGAAACTTACTGCGTTATAAACGGTCGTTCTTCCAAAGAATAAGAATATAAACGTAAACGGACTTACCGCACAGTACGCTAGCGTTCCAAATACGTCAGCCCCACCCGCTATCGCTGGCGAGTAAAATAAACTCGACTTTCCGTCAATTACGTCGTAAAAATGTTCGTAAAACGGTACGATTTGAGCAAGTAAGTCGTAGTTAGACATGTTGTCCGTCCCAAACGGGAATATGCCCATTGAGTAAAGTATTCCGAAAAACAATGCAAATATTAGTATCGGTACTGAAAAATACAACCAATGACGCGATACAAAGTCGTAAGCCTTTTTAAAGTTATATTTCAACTTTGAATACTTTTCAGGCGTTTCACTCACAGTGTTTTCGACCGGCTCGCCAGAAGTTGCAATTTCAACGTTTTGCTCGTTTTCGGTGTTTTCTATTAAGTTTTCAGTGCTTGCGCCCCCCATTTCACTTGCGCTTATAACTTTTTCTTCCATAACACCCTTTATCAAAATAGAATTTTTTTCAAAATTCACCTAATTTCAGTAGAATTTTACCACAAATAAAAAACTTTATCAAGCATAACGAGATATTTTTTATTTTTTTGATAAAAATCTCTTGCTTTTTAGAAAAAAATATACTATAATGCTAATGTTGCTTGACGAGAGCAACCCAATTTAAAAGTTTTTTGGAGAGTTGGCTGAGCGGTCGAAGGCGGCGGTCTTGAAAACCGTTGTAGGCTGTAACCTACCTGGGTTTCGGATCCCTAACTCTCCGCCAAATCGAAAGAGATAGAACGTAGTTCTATCTCTTTTTTTCTTAGATTTTATCGACCATTTTTAACGCTTCTTTACGTTGAAAATCTAAGTCGTAATGTATATAAATTTGTTCCGCCAAATTCTTGCCTTTTGTATGTCCAAGCCATAAATCAACGACTTCAGATAACACCCCACACTTACGCGCCCTTGTCGAAAACGTATGCCTTAAATCTTTTATAGTATGGCGACCTTTAAATATGCTTGTAAAATATAACTGCAAGGTTTTATACGTTATGCGCCAGTCATTTTTTAAAATTCTATCCTTAATATTATATAACGCTGGAAATATCGGCAACGTGCGCCACTCGTTAATCTGATAATCTTTTAACTTTGCGTTCCTAATTCTAAAGACACCGTTTTTAAAATCGAATTGCATATCACGTAGTTCTGTAGGTCTGCATCCACTAAAGAGATAAATCAAAAAAGCCGTTTTAAAATGTTCCTTGTCTATAATATCAAAAAATGAACGCAACTCTGATTCCGTCATATCTTTACCCTTAGAGCGAATATGCTTTTTTACATATACGTATTTCAAAGGGTTTTTATTAATTAAATCATTATAATAAGCAAATTCAAATACACCGTTTAATATAGTTTTCATTTCTTCGCACTTGCGTAAACTTTCAATCATTTTCTTGTTAAAAAATGTTTGCAAGTGATATGCCTTAATTTCTGTAATTTTCATACTGCCAAACACTGGGAGCAAGTGAACGTTAAAAACCGAAGAATATGTATAAACGGTTATTTTTTTAAGTCTTGGTTTTTTGTACGTATCAAACCAAATATTATATAATTCTGAAAACGTCATTTCAGACGTTAATTTTTCAAATTCCATTTTTAGTCATCCTTTCTGTACTTCGATATAAACTGCATACCGCTATCCATTTCGTCTAAAATCTTATCAAATTTCATAGTTCCGAAAATTGGCTTTTCGGTAAACTGCAATTTTTTTATAAATTCTTCGTAACCGTTAATTAAATCGTCGTCAGAGTTAATATCAAACTTAAACTTATTAAGTATGCCATAACCTTGTATTATTTTACGTCTATGTAACGCATTATATAACGTAGCGAATATGTTATACGATAACTCGAAATCGTCTTTAAAAATTCCTTCTACCGTATATTTAAATACTTCCTTAATATCTTCTTTACTTGCTTTTTGCGCTATGCACGAATAGCCCAAATCGAAACTATCGAAATTTTCTTTAGTAAATTTTTTACCAGTGTAAATCAATTTCCAGAACTTCTGAAGAAAAATTTCAAAATCTGAAAATGCAGTTACTTCGTTTTTGTTTCGTTTATACGAATATACGTTGTAATTTACCCCCGACATATCTAAATCTTTACGCAATAAGAAAATACAGTGAAAGTGCGGGTGATATTCTGTTTTACCGTTTTTATTTTTTACAGTTATTTCTAAATTTCTTACAGCGCCAACAAACCCAAACTGCGAAAAATCAAAATCTTTTGCTTTTCTTTTGCATTGAAAATACTGATTAACATATGCAAATTTACTATACATAATTACTAAAGTATTTTTTAACTCGTAACTATCAACGTTAGGAACAGTAAAGGTAATATGATATAAGTCATATAATTCTGATAGTTCAGTTAAAAATGGCGCGTATTTATTAAACCGTTTAATTCCTAATTTATGCTGGCAATTATTGCAAAATAAATCTTTACAAGCATTTACTCTTTTTACGTCTTTAACACTTTGAAATCTGTAATAGTCAAAATCAACGTAAGATAAACAATTAGAAATTCTATTTGCTTTTTCTACGAGAGAAAATTCGTCAAAATCTTGAGAAAGTCTTTCATAATAAAGAGCGATTTCTGAGTTTCTCAAAATTCGCTTTTTAGATTTTACTATATAATTTTTAGTAAAACTTAAATCTTTCATTTTTGACCTTGTGTAGAGTTATTTCTTATATATCGAGCGAACGCCCTTTGCGGTGCGTTCCGCACCACCAAGGGGTTCTTTATTTCGTCTTATTTTTATCTTTTTTAAACCGTTGTAACAATCTTCTAAAAAAGCCTTTCAGCCTTTCTAAACGTTCTTTACGCCGTTCCCGGCGCAACTTCTTTTTTGCTATCTTCCTTTCGTCTTTACACTCTCTAATATGTTCTTTGCGAGCCTGCTTTCGCGTTCGCTTAAACTCTTTAAAAAGTAACTTGTCAATTTTATCTAAATATTTTGGAGGAACGTAATCTGGAACTTCAAGCGTTTTTTCTTGAACGTCAAAATATTCTTCCATACACTCAGCATATTTATCAAGTCGCCTAAAGTCCATTTCCTACCCCCTTTTGTAAAATTTGTCAGGAATCTCTTTTCCGTATCTTTTTGCATATCTTGCAAAAAACTCTTTATTAATTTTCTTTTCTTCACAATAAACATTATAAAAATCTTCGTCTTCGTGACCTTCATAAAAGAGCGCCCTACACTCTCTTGTATCGTACACGTCTAACACCGTTCTATCTGCAGTAACCGTTTTTTCGGTGTAACAGTCTTTGTCGCGAAATCCTGATGCGCTATAAGCGTCATACTTTTTACTGCTGTCTATTTCACGTATTAACCACTTTACACCATTAGGCGTTATTTCAGATTCAATTATATGTACAAACGTAGACAAGTCCCTAATGTTAACGTCAATTAAATCAGGTCTTTGAGTATCCATATAAAAATCTAATAAATTATGTCCGTGCGCTTCGTAATATCTCGACTGCCAATCGGGATACATAGCAAATTTACGGCTGTTAAAATACTTTTGCGCTTCTGATATGGCTACAGTTGTGTAAGGTGGTAAAAAATGCGTTTTAACGTCATTATTATGAAAGCCTAACCTGAACGGATTTATCCTTAATGCAGGTCTTGGACGATACCTAAACTTTCTACATATGAGAGTATAATTGCTGGCTATCGAATATTCAGGTACTGTCAAATTAAAACCGTTTTCATTTAACAATCGTATCTCTTTTTTCATATCTCTATATCTATTAATATCAAATGCTCTCTCGTTCATCTGATACGACATATACAACGTTTTACCTGTTCGTGGCTCGGCAAATATAATACACGTACTCATTTCTTACCCCTTAACATAACCGTATGCTTACGCCGTTCGCGCCGTAAACTATCCGCGCGAACGGCTAAGTATCTTATCTACGTCTTACTGACCACGCTATAACTTTTACGATAATAGCAATAGCAATAACAGATACTACAACAATTCCTAAACCAATTATAAAATTTAAAGGATTAGCAACTATCCAGTTCCATTTATCTAAAAACCAATTTTTCATATTGTTATCTCCTTATTACAGCAATTATGATAAATAATGCAATAACAACAGCAAGAGCAATTCCAGCCGAAATTATATAGTATTTACCAATTTCCCATAAAAACTCCCAGAAAGACATACCGCATTCTTTACAAGGGAATTTAGGAATAATCTTAAAATCAAAATCATGCGCTTCTTCACCAGTTCCGACTCCAGTTCCACCAGTTTCGTCACCGCCAGGCACTTTATTTTCAGAATCTGAACCTGGACTTTCTTCAAGTTCAGGTGCTTTTCCGCCGTCATCATATATTGGATTTAGATATACGCCAATACTTACTTGATTATTTTTAGAATCGACAATATCACCTAAACCGATAAATTTGTATTCGGTAGTATCCATTACTAAATAGTCAATATTTTCTACCGTAAAACTCTTTATATCTTCAGGAATTAAACTTTCGATAAGTTCTTTAGTAATTATCGTACCGTTACCAATATACGTCTTAACTATCGTCTTACCGTCCATTTCCCCAGTCACACTATTTTCTTCACGTATCGAATTATCAATGATTGTAATTGAGTGAACTAACGGCATTAAAGTTGAATCAAGCGTTACATTTTGACCGAAAGTATAATTAACCGTATGATTACGTACTTTTAATTGCCAAGTATCTGATAATTTATGATCAGTAACGTATTCACAGAAAAGTTCATAAGTCAATACAGTATTATACGGAATCTCGAAAGAAGTCATCTTTTTGCCTTCTTCATCAAGTACAGTTATTACACGTTCTGCTGGATATATATTTATAGTTTCTTCAACTTGAGTTTCACCAAACAAAAATTCGCGTTCACGAATAGATCCATCAGTTTCAGTAAATAAATATTCCCAACGCTGAGCCTTTAGCAATTCTTCTACAAGCGCAGAATTTTCAGATCCATTTTCCAACAATTCAGCAATAGCACTTTGAAATTCTACTTCAGATACAGTATTATAATCTTTAGAGTAAATAGATATTTGTGCAACCGTATTTTTGTCATAGTCTAATATATTAACGTGTAATATATCTTTTGGATCTTCTTCACCAGTCATAGGTGGTTCTTCCGGTTGTGGATCTTCACTTGTAATTGGATCTTCGCTTGTAATTGAATCTTCGCTCGTTCCTGGTAGTTCTGAATCTGAATCTTTTTGACTAGAACTTGTTTCTGAATCGTCTTCTTTGCTTGAACTTATACTAACTTTTTCACTATTACTTGAACTTGAACTTGAAGATTGTACTTCCACGATCTCGTCACGTCCATAATATTTATCAAGATTAGTTCCTTTATAATTAGTACCGTTAGCCGTTAAAGTATCGTAAGCCGTATTGTAACGGCTGTAATTCGTATTGTAGCCAAACAACGCTGTTTCATATTCTGCCATTGAACTAAACCCAGCACTCTTTAAAGTATAACTTTGAGTTTCAGATCGTTTCAATGAATCTATCATACCGTAATACGCACCCAAAGTCTTTCCTAAATTAGTTGCGCCGATATCCATTATCGCAGAATACATAATATTGTAACTACCCTTTGGCACGAAACTTTCAGAATACAATACTGTATCCGATAAATCACTTGTTACTGATAAATTAACGTTCCAGCTTTTAGTTCCGTCATTTTCAGTTTTGACTTTGAAAAAATTAATAGCCACAACATATGCAGAATTTATTTCTAATTCGTCAAAAACTATAACGTTACCATTTGAATTTTTAAATGCAACCATTGAAAACATACTATAATTAGTACCAAACATTTGTATTTCAACTAAGTCGAAATCGTATGGATATACTACAGTATCAATCGTTATACATTTTTCTGTAGAATCGTTTACAACTATTCTTTGTAGTCCGCTATTATCTGCAATTACGTATTTATAACCAATTCCAAAATAACTTCCCCAGTTATCCATAGCCGTACGGTCTTTAAAGCCACCATCACCGATAAACAAATTAGTATGAGAATCTACTAACTCATAACTATATGTCGTCCATTTGAAATCGTTTGCAAATTGATCAGTATCAAACCAGTGTACCGTCATAGTATCTGCTTTTGCTTTATTTGCACTTAGCAACGGCAAACACATTACCATAAATGCTAAAAGTGCAATCATTAATATTGCACCTTTATTTGTCTTTTTCTTAGTCATTTTACCCCCAAAATCTTATTTTTTCTTTTAATAAATTAAAAATTATCGTCTATAACTTTTAGCAAGTTTAGCGTTAAATTTTTCTTGTTCTCGTCTATCCTTTACACCGTCCCTATAACCTGCAGATCCTGCAGTAGCAGAGCCTTTAACCTTCGGATATCCTAAACTATCTTCAAATCCACGTTTATAACCTAAATAATAAGAATAATCAATATCTTCTTTATATTTCTTAAACCTAGATTTCTTTTCTTTTTTCTCTCTCGACATTACCTGCCCCCGAAACTATTTTTTATTTCTAGATTTAAAAGCCTTAGCGCTGTCTTTTTGCGCTTCCAAATATCCCGAACGCCACCTTTTTTGAGTATCCGTCAATCTTCTTGGCTTGCCGTTTCTGTCAGTTTTAACTTGACCGTCATTAGTGTAATGAACACCGTCTTTTAATTCTTTTGCGTACTTTGCACCCTTGCCCGACGGGTTAAGTAAAACCTTTTGCTCACCGGTCTTTTTATCCGTTACTCTTACACCGATATTTTTTTTGTTTTTGCCAAATACTTTTGGAAAAGCCATTTATCTATCCCCCTTTAATTAAAATGGTTCGTCTTCAGAATTACCTTCTAAAGCGTCAAACTCTTGATTGAGTAAGTAGTTTAACAACTTCTTATCATTATCTTTTGGTTGTAAACTGAACTCTTGATCTGCAACTTCAATCTTGTGGTCGAAGTAATTAACTTTTCTACCGTCATCTGCTTCAAACGTCTTTTTGGTGATTGTTAGTTGCACTTTAATGCTTGGTGCTTCTTTTTTCTTGCTTGCTTGGTTTGCCATTTCTTGGTACCGTCCTTTTATAAAATATTTTTTTGTTTTTAGGTAATTTTAGTTACCTATTATGAACATATTAGCAAAGTTTTCTTACCTTGTCAACTATTTTAGGTAATTTTTCTTACCTTTTTAACAAAATAGGTAATTTTTCTTGTATAATAAAATAAAAAAGGCAAAATTATGGATATATTCGCAATTAGACTAAATCAACTTATCAAAGAAAATAACATCACAAAATATAAACTTGCAAAAGAAATCAAAGTAAGTAAGCAATCTGTTTTATATTGGTGCAGTGGTAAAAGCGAAGCAAAAGGAAGTAATATTAGAGAAATTGCTATTTATTTTGACGTTTCAACTGATTACCTTTTAGGCTTAGAAAACGAAAACGGTACTAAGGTAAATAATATCCACGTAACGAACAGCGGAACGATTACTAATAGTTTTAATAACAAACAATAAAATAATTTTTTTGGGGTGAGAATATGAACCTAAAAAAAGAAATTGGAAAACGAATTAAAGAAGCAAGACAGGAAGCAAATTTTAAACAAAAAGAAGTTGCTGAACTGTTGCAAATGGTCCAACCGTCATACGCAAGATATGAAAACGGTACTTTGGAACTTGATTATTATAAACTTATTTTTCTATGTAAACTTTTTAATGTTTCGGCAGATTATATCTTAGGGCTTGAAGACGATAGCACAAGTAAATACATTAAAAATAGTTACAATACATTTTCAGGAAGTAATAACAAAATATCTTTTAAATAAAGAAAGAAAGCAGGGTTAAATTTTTAACCTTGCTTTCTCGTTTAAGGAAGAAATACAGAAAAGTAAAAACCTTTACTTTTGGATGATAAAATTAAATATTGTTTCACCAAGAGTTTTTGATATACTAATATTATCAATACGTGGTAAATTTCCTTTAATAAAACAATCTAAATTATTATAAACAAAATACCCATAAATTAATTGCAATAATTTATCTTTAATTAAAGTTTCGTTATCATCTTCGGCTATTTTAAAATTAGCAGGATAAACTTTAACTTTATTTGATACAGTAACCGGTTCTTCTTTTACTTCGACTACTTCTATATCCGTCTTTATTTCCTTGCTTTCATTTTGTCCAGTCGTCTGGACTTTTTCTGGGTTATCTTTTTCAACTTGATTTTGTCCAGACGTCTGGACAAGTTCGGGGTTATCTTTTTCCCAGTCTTCAATGCTTTTATAATCTGGCGTTTTGCTATGCTTAGCAGTGTAACTATTCCAATACCTGACGTAATTTTCAATTTGTTTAACCGTGTTATCCGGTCGTACTTTCTTAATCAAATTATCCCCTGCCCATTTACTGCGAGATAGTGCGACAAGTTTTGAAAATTCAAATTTTGTATATTCTTCACGCATTATAGGTGCGCCGAACTCTTTAGTTAATTGATAAACCGCTATTAAGTTATAACAATTTGCGCGCTTAATATTATAACGTTCTTCCGCGTATTCTTCAATAGTGGCATATCCTAACGTTCGATAATATCCGTTAGTTTGTATTTTTGATAAAATCATACCGATATTGAAAAACGATTGCGTTACGTTAAGCATTTCCTTTTGTAACTGCTCGTCATACGCTTTTGCATTTTCTAACCGGTCTTTGGCAGATTTTGCAATTAGTTCGTCAGCGTTAATTTTACTTTCTTCTGACATTTTCTCTACTTTCTTTTTTACTTTCGTCTTTTCTTCTTCTGACATTTTCTTTACGTCTGTTACTTCTAATTTTTTCATTTTTCTATTTCCCCCTTTTCTTTAACGAAACAATCTAAATTACCTATCCTACGATAACCATTATCCAACCATAATTTTTCACAATCTTCTTTACTTGCCGTAGGTTCAGTATATCTAATATTTTTTATTCTTTCTAATGAAGTACAAATTTTTTTACCTATCTCGTGATAAATATCTTCAGTTTCTACTACTTCTACATAAGATAAATAATCGTTTGCAATTATACAATATTTTTGATAGTAAATATTATATCTTTTCATTTCCCTATTCCCCCTTTTTAATCTTCGTCCTGCATTAAACAACGTCCTAAGTCGTAACACTCGACTGGATCAAGTTCGCAACTGTCACAACAACCGCTAAGCATTAAGTCTACTAATTCTTCTTCCATTAACATTTTTTTTACCTTTCCTTTTTCTTAGTTTTAGGTAACTTTATTTACCTATTACGGATATATTAGCAAAGTTTTTTTACCTTGTCAATTATTTTAGGTAATTTTTCTTAACTATTTTTAACAAAAAAAATTAACGGTAAGTTTCAAACCTACCGTTTTTTCTTTTCTCTTTTCTCTTTTTTCAGTTCGCTACCGCCAACGCTCCGCGTTTTCCAGTTTCTCCGTAACCGCAGTTCTGCTGTCGCGTTCTTTTAGTAAGTGGATATAATAAGCCTTATATCTGTCAACAAGTTGCCGATAAAATTAAAAAAAATTTCGCAAAAATATAACGGCGAAATCTTTTTTTAATTTTTCGGTAGAAGTCGCTGATAGTGTTCAGCGACCACAACGAGCACTTATTGACAGATATAATTTTTTATGTTAGAATCGCTACGCCGAAGCAACTCAAGGGGAAAAAGTTCCCCTTAAGTTCCCCCGCCTTAATCAATTTTAACATAAAAAAAAGAGAGTTCTTTCTCTTCCCTCAGCAATCTAAGAAGAAAAAGTTCTAATCGTTCGTAAAATTACCCTTTTACGCATACACGCGACTAAAAATACCGCATTTTTACAGGGGTTCGAATCCCTAACTCTCCGCCACAAAAAGACGAGACATTTTTTGTCTCGTCTTTTTGTGTTGTTTATGTAGGGATTCGAACAGTTGGGAAGTCGAAAATTAACACAAATGTCTATTTTTATCAACCACAATTTTCGACCAAAAGTGCCAGTGGCACTTTTGCCAACCGGACGTGTCGAGAAAGTTGCTTGCAACTTTCGACGAGCGAATCCCTAACTCTCCGCCACAAAAAGACGAGATATTTTTTATCTCGTCTTTTTATGGTGTTTATGTAGGATATCAAATCCAACGCTTTTTATTGATGTTGTAAAGCAACTATTATTTAACCAACAGATGTTGAACTTATTGTGGAGTATGGAACCAAGAAGTCGGATTTATAGTAATTCTTACTCCACCTTGTTTAACATCATATCTTATAGTAGTTGCCGTTCCAATTTTGCTAGTTGCAGCTTTCCACATGCCGTCGGAATAAACAAGTGTAGTTTTATAAACTGGATACACGGTCTGATCTTGTTGATTTCCAATTAGTGCCGTTTCAAACGTAAAAATGTCATAGCTTGAAATTTGATTATTTTCATCAAAGGTGAAGTAAATCATAAAGTCAAGAAGTGCCATAGCAGGTGTATTAAATAACGTTTTAAGGTTACCACCAGGCGTTGGCGCAACGCTACTTGCGTTATTCTTTCCATCATCTATTCTGTCTTGAATATATTCGGACAAAAATGAAGTAGAGTTATTTAAGCCAAACTCTGTCAAAGTCATTCTCTCAATGAGTGCAATGTGGTTTTCTCCAACTTTATCACTCTCTGGCAACTGTTCAGCACCGTCCCAATAAAAATCGTTGATACCGAGCAAAATATTATCGTCAATGTCTTCTGGAGATTGGTCTAAAGAAAAATACCAAGTGGCAAAAACGCCAGACATCGTCAATAAGATTATGCACAAAGAAACAATAATAAACATTTTTGAAAGGCTTTTAATCCTCATTATCCACCCCCAAAACTGTTAAATTTCTTTTTTCACAAACAATATCAATCAATTCCAATGCTTGCTTAAGCATACGATCAGATGAAATATGAACGCGTTTAGGATAAACATCAAATCTGCCTATATTGGAAATTTTATATTTTGTGCCAACTAAATCTCTAGGTTTAACCGCAAAATAAAGTTCAAGTTTTTTGTTATTTATAACAATTTTTGCGATAGCGACTTTCTTTACCTTATAAAATTCAACGCCTAGCGATTCAAATCCTATGATTCCTTCTATATTAGATAGCTTGCTGATAACTTGATAATACCAATCCTTTTGTCGACTACTTAAACAAGCAAACTGTCCACTAAAAGATCCACAAACAATTCTTTTTTGCATATCAAGAAGGAATAATTTGCCTTTAAGACCTTCAAAAGGCTTATATTCATCAAGAATAATTTTAAGTCGAGCATCACTAGCTTTTTTTATTATTTTTTCTATAAACGGAGTTAAAATAATAGAAGCCAACAACAAGAAAATACATAGCCAGCCCGCAGGGGCTTGGAAAAAGCTTACAAAACTTCCAACAAAAGGAATATTTTGATCTCTATAAATACCACGAATTTGTTCGTACTTAACAGGGAAACGGTCTGGAGTTTCTACAGCGTCGCCTTGACAGAGAAAATATCTATCATTTGGATGATTTTCATTAGGCTCTTCAATAGCTACGATTCGGTGAATTAATAATATTTCGTCAACTTCGTATACAACGATATCGTAAAGCTTTAATTCAAACTGATCTGGTGCTTTATAGACAAAAATAAGATCGTGCGTTTGGAATTGATTGTTTAGGTCGTTCTCAACAAGATATTTATTCTTTTCGTGTTTTTTTGCCATTGACGCCGATTTAACTACGAAAAAGGACGGCACGTTTTCAAACTGAACTTTAGTGCTTACGTTTGCAAAAATAGAAAAAGCAAAGCACGCAACAATAATGCAACTAAAAACTAAGGACAGCATACATTCAAATTTTTTGCCTTTTTTATCCTCTTGGTTGCATTTTTGTATGTATTCAGTTTTTATTAGATCGTCTTCTAAGCCATTATCAATAATTCTTAACTTCATTTTTACAATAGCAACGACTGCAATCGTTGATGCCACCGTAAGAAGCACGAATACTATTAAACACAGTATGAAGACGTAAATTTCAAATTGAGACATTTGTATATAGCAAAATTATCCCGCACGGTAAGCAGGATAATTTTATACTCCAATTCTTTATCTTGTTTTACTTATGACGTTGAAGAAGTTGATTTTCCGTCGCTTACAGATACAACTATTTGACCATTTGTTAGAAGTAAATCATAAGCATCATATTCAGCCTTAGTATCTAATTCAAACTCAGTAAGAGTTAAAATGTCCGCAAGTTGTTCTGCTGTAATGGTATAAGTGAATATACCACCATCACCCTTTTCCCATAATATATCAATAGGATTAGTGTCAACAGTAATTATATCTTGATCTAAATACTTCCAATCTTTGTTGCTTAAACTGAACGCACAAGTAGATGGTACACCATTTTCTTTAACTTCTGCTGGCGCATATACGTTAGGTGTAAATTTAATAACAAGATCACCGTCAATTATTAAAGATGTTGTATGAGCTGTACCTTCTTTAGGGTCAACTTTCATAGACAACCCACTAGCATCTACAGCGTAAGTGCCATATGTACCTGTAAAAGTTGCTTCTGTCATAGTGATTGCCTTTGCACCAGTGATATCGGCAACGTCGTCAGATTGAGAATAAACCCAAGTTGCATAAACAGCGCCCATTGTTACAATTAACAACAATGAAACAAACAAACTTAATTTTTTAATAAATTTTTGCATTTTGCCCCTCCAATTTACTTATGTAATCAAATTATATGTGAGAAAAGTACCGTTGTCAATAGCCTTTTTTAAAATAATTTTAAAAAAATTGATTTTTTTATAAAAAAATGTCATTTTTTCTTAAAACTTGCCATTAAGACTCCATATTAAAAGAATAATTTACGTTTAATTCCAATTATGTAGTTCGATTGATTCTAAAGTTTTTGCTTTTCGTCTTGTGAAAAGTTTGTATTTTACTGAATTTGATTCGTATAGAATATATAATCTTCCGTTTTTAACGCAAATTCCTTCGCTCATGCTAGGAGCGTTCATTTCTTCAACTAGCGCGCTATCGTCTAAAAAATATAAATCGACCGAATTACCACTCACGTCAAACTTACCGTTAGGCTGAGAGTTTAAAATATTTTCGTAAGAATAGAAAACTGAATCGGACAAGCCGTAGGACGTAGAAAGATAAATTCTGTCGCTTGTAACAGCCATACCCTGCACTTTGTTTATAGTAGATATAACTTTTTCTGGTATATTACTTTTTACACCGCCTTCTTTAGTTTCGTCTATCGCAAAAACGAAGGTTAAAGCGTAATGCGTTACACCGCCCGACACAGTCATTTCGTGTTCTTTTGGTGCAATATAACTTTTATTATTCACAAATTCGCCCGCGTATAAATATCCGTCTTGAATATAGCAAAAAGCGTTGGATATTCCAGTTGAGAAAGAGTCGAAGACGGTTATTTCGTCACCGCTATGCGCCGAATATATATCTTGCAAACTTACTCTTACAATATTTTCGCCACTAGTTACGTATAAATAATTTTCTCCACACGCTACACCGCCAAAATGAGAAGTATATAATTTACCGCTAGTATTTTTAAGCGTAAACCACTTACTCGTATTATTCTCTTCGTCAATAAGGTAGATGCGCGAAGGCTGATCATCAGCCGAATACCCACTCATAGCAAAGTCGTAGCCGTCGGAATTTTCATTTAGCGCACATAAGCCTTGCGGAACTATTGATTCGTCAAGCCCAAAAATATTGCTATGATATTTTACCATTTTATCGTACGGCGGATATTTAGCACCCAAAAACCAAACGCACAAAAAAGTGATAATCGCAAGCAACAAAAAAGCAACGAAACTTAATAATATAACCTTAACGTTTTTCTTTTTCTTCATTTATATACGTCCTTTTTTTAATTTTTAGTTTAGACTATTATACTATATATCAAAACAAAAATCAATCTTAGTGTTGCAAACTATAAAAAATTGTGATAAAATATATTTAATTCAACTATAAGGTCGTAAAATGAAAAAGTTACTTTTATTTTCAATTTGCATATTTTTTATTTTAAATCTTATTGCGTGTAACCCTAGCGAAAACACATCGGATAAAAGCGTTTCAGGAGTTTCGCCTACAAAAACGACGAGCATAGTAAAATCTGAAAGTGCAAGTTCAATAGTGCCCGAAAATAGTGAAGGCACTAGCAACAATTTTGACGAAGAAGATAGAATTATCTACGATTTTTTAATTTCGGGAAAAGACGTTGACACAGTTACAAGTTTTGACTCGGTTGCAAATACGTCTACGGCAGTTTACGCGAACGTTCCCGACTATTACTTAAACCTTAGTAACCCTAACGAAGGAGATATATTTACATCCCCTGACGGAACGACTAGCGGTGACGGCTCGTTTGATAATCCATACGACATCTACACTGCCCTATCTAAAGTTCAAAAAGGAAAAACTCTTTACCTTTTAGAAGGTGTTTACAACCTATCGAAAAGAATTAATTTATACACTAGCGGAACTCGCTCTGAATACGTAAATATCTACGCATATGACGGTAAACGCGCTATTTTAGATTTTTCTTCAATGAGTTTTGACGGCAATAATAAAGGTATGGCGTTGTACTCGGATTTCGTTCGAATTTACGGGCTTGACTTTAAAGGCGCGGGCGACAACGGCTTGACTGTTATCGGCAGTTACAACATAATTGAAAACTGCAAATTTTATGATAATCGCGATTCTGGATTACAAATTATGGGAAACGGTAGCGATTTTACAGCATGGCCACACGATAACCTTGTATTAAACTGCACGGCATTTAATAACGCTGACGTTGACGGAGATAATCCGCTTGCAACGGGTGAAAATGCAGACGGATTTGCTTGTAAACTCGCCAACGGAAACAACAACACGTTTGACGGTTGTATTGCTTATTGTAATATTGACGACGGCTGGGATTTGTTCGCGCAAAACCAAGCAAACGGCAGAACTATTATAGTCAACTGCGTTGCGTTTAGAAATGGCTATATGTTAGATGGCTCCAGAACGGACGTTGCTGACGGAAACGGTTTTAAGTTAGGAAGTTGGAATTTCCCTTCTAACTCTTATATCGAAAACTCAGTTGCGTTCGATAATTACGACCACGGCTTTACTTGCAACTGTAACGTTGGCGCGTTTGAAATGGTTAATTGCACCGCCTACAACAATAGCCTTAAAGGCTTGAACGAAGCGTGTAATTTCAATTTAGGGCGCGCGGGATACGACTGTTCGGAAAGATTTCTTTCAAACCTACTATCTATCTCTACTAATACCTGCTATGATAAAATGGCTGGAACTATTAGAAACTCTCTTGCAACTCTTTACGATAAGGGATATTTCTTTATAGAAAAGGCGGATAGACTTGAAAAAACGGCTATTGAAAGCGTTGGTGTTAATAAAAATTTCACGACTGAAGATTTAGTCGTAAGCGTTTCGTCACCCAAAATTAGCGCAAATATTCACGATACTATGCGAAACGCAGATTTGACCGTAAACTTAAAAGACTTTTTAAAAGTTAAAGAAAATTCACCCATTTACACTATGGGACAAAACAACGGTTTAATCGGCGCAAACCTTAACTTAGATAATTATTTCCCACCTGAAAAAGTTGATGAACTTATTGATCCGATAGGAAAAGTCGAAAAAACAAGCGAAAGTTACGCTAAGATATACAAAGCGGTTAAGCGATATTGCAATCTTGAAGAAAGTCAAAGAAAAACAGTCCTTTGTAGAACTGCTTTAGTAAATGCTATAAATGAATATTGTTAAATTTATATATGAAAAAATACGTATTTGAAGTCAATAAAGAATTTGACGGACACAAAATTAAAGATTTTCTTAAGCGCGAAATTGGTTTATCTGAAGTCGTTATAAAAACTGTCAAATACGGACACGTTTTAGTAAACGGCGAGTTTGTTAATATGCTAAAAATAGTTAAACTTGGCGATAAAATCTCAGTCACTCTACCACCCGATCCGCCCAACGACTGGCTGACACCAAAAGAATTTCCGCTTGAAGTTTTGTATGAGGACGACTATCTTTTAGCCGTTTTTAAACCGTCGGGTATGCCGTGCCATAACTCGTGGGGACTTGATGAGACAACTTTACAAGAAGTCGTCGTCCATTATTTTCTTCCTGAAAATATCACTTTTCGCGCGGTAAACCGTTTAGATAAAGATACCGCTGGTATTGTAATTATAGCAAAAGACCATATCTCTGCAAGTTTTCTAGGAAAACTTATGGCTGACGGTGATTTCGTAAAACACTACCACGCAATAGTTTCGGGCGTTCCCGAAAAGAAACACGATATAATTGATTTACCTATCAAAAGGATAATTCCTTCAAGGGTTAAGCGGGGTGTCGTTGATGGCGGTAAGCGTGCTATAACCGAGTATTTCGTCGAAAAAGAACTCGACGGTAATAAGTCACTTTTAAAAATTATTCTTCACACGGGAAGAACGCACCAGATAAGAGTTCATTTATCGCATATCGGTCACCCACTTTACGGCGACGAACTTTACGGTGAAAGAATTGAAGGAAAAACATATTCGCTTACGGCGTATTATCTTGAGTTTACGCACCCGTTTACTAAAGAAAGAATTAAACTAAATTATAAAGGCAAAAGTTTGTAGTGACAAACTTTTGCCTTTGGTTTATTTTACAAAAAAAGTTACTAAACTTATAACTATAAATACTGCAAGCAAAACAGGAAGAACGTATTTCATATACACTTTCATCCATTTAGTAATCTTCAAGCCTTTACCTTCGTTTGCTTCTTTAACGAAATTGTCTATACCCCAGCCCTTTTTCGACGTACAAAATATAACGAAGATTAGCGAGCCTATTGGTAAAAATAAATTTGAAACGATAAAATCTTCTAAATCTAATATGCTTGATCCACTTCCAAACGGAGCAAATCCCGACCACGCATTAAAGCCCAAAATACAAGGAATTGATAAAATAAACACGCCTATAGCACAGATAACGGCACTTTTTCGTCTTGATAAATTGGTTAAATCCATAATGCAAGCGATAATGTTTTCAAACACTGCAAATATCGTAGAAAACGCCGCGAACGCTAAGAAGACGAAAAACAAACTTCCCCAAAGTCTGCCAAGTGGCATATTGTTAAAGATTATCGGTAACGTTTCAAAAATAAGTGGCGGACCTGAATTTACTACACCATTATTATAAGTAAAGCACGCTGGGAAAATAATAAGTCCTGCAGTTATTGCAACGAAAGTATCAAGGACTGCAACGTTTACCGCTTCACCTAGAAGCGAGCGACTTTTGTCAATATAACTACCGAAAATAGCCATCGAGCCTAAGCCGATTGACAAGGTGAAAAACGCTTGACTCATAGCGCCGGTTATTACGTTAAAAAGACCTACTTCTTTTATTTTTGAAACGCTTGGTACTAAGTAAAACTTCAAACCTTCTTTTGCACCGTCTATAAAGAGTCCGTTGATAACTAAAACAATCATAATACCTAAAAGCGCTATCATCATAAACTTAGTTATCTTTTCAAGACTTTTTTGGATATTGAACGAACAAACTATTCCGCCTAATACACAAACTAGTGCAACGAATATTATCTGCGCGAGCGGATTAGAAAGCATACTATTAAACTCTGCGCCTACACCGCTTGCGCTAAGCGTAGCGAAATCGCCTTTTGCCATTTTTACAAAATATTGCAATATCCAACCCGTTACGCTTGTGTAAAACATCATCAAAATTATATTGCCGATAAACGCAAAAAAGCCGTGTATATGCCATTTATCGCCCTGTTTTTCAAGTTGTTGATAGAGTTTTACGGGGCTTTTACGACTTGCCCTTCCCATAGAAAATTCCATCGCCATAATAGGCACGCCCATCGCAATCAAAAATATAAAATAGATCAAAACGAAAATTCCACCGCCGTTTTGACCGACCATATACGGAAATTTCCAGACGTTACCTATTCCGATTGCACAGCCTGCACTAAGCAGTAAAAAGCCTAGGCGACTTCCTAATTTATCCCTTTCCATTAGCCACTCCTTAATTTAACTTTAACATTGTAACATAAAATTGATTTTTCAGCAAATATTTTTTGTTTAATAATGCTTTTAAAATTTTCAAATTTATGATATAGTATACATATCAACAACTGCTAAGGTGTCAATATGAATAAAGGTGTAGTAATTTTTAAACTTTACAGAAATCAGATTTTTGAAAACAATTATAGAAATTTAATGGTGTCGTCTTACCCCGTCATCTTTGACAGATTAAAAAATTACGTCGAAGGGCTTGGTAAAAGTTTCTATTTTACTTACCTTAGTGGAGAACTTATTCACGGAACGCCTATCGTTGAAGTTGAATACGATAAAGATTTATCCACTGAAGAAAAAGCGTTTTATATCGACGCATTGAAGAAATTATCATCTGAAGGCGAAGTCTTTACCACCGAAAGCGGTCAAATTATTAAAGAAGAAAGCACACTTTGTCTTTTAAAATTTATTAAAATAAGCAATAATACCGAATTAGTACCGCTAAAGAGTGAAAAAATCAAAGTGCTATAAAAAAATTAGGCTTTTGGCAATTCGCCAAAAGCCGTTATTTATCATTTAAAACATTTTAAAATATACGAGTATTCTTTAAGTTTACCGTCTTGCACTTTGTAAAGCGCTTTTCTGCTTTCAACCAGTTTCCAAAATTCTTTTTGGTGATTTTTAACAACCGTATGGCAAAGTTCGTGTAAAATTACGTAGTCGATAACGTCTTTTGGACACAACGCTAAAAACGCGGTATACGTTATGACGTTACTTGCACTGCATAAACCCCAGTAAGATTTAGCAAAACTTATTTTTACAAAGTTGTATGAAAAAGAATATCTGCTTGCAAGATATTTAGTCCTTTCAGTCAATTTTTCTTTTGCAATATCATATAGTAGCGACAAAAACGCTTCGCGCTTTTTATCTTTTGGCAGATAGAAAGTTTTGCCGTATAATCGCGTTATAGCGTCAGTTTCGATAATTTTATACTCGTCCCCAAACACGAACACGTTACCGTCTAGTTCAAACTTTTTTGCATTTTTTACACGCTCTTTCTTTTCGTTTATCCACCTTTCTTTTTTCACTATAAATTCCTTAATCTTTTTAAGCGGATATTTCATTGGCGCACGAACAATAACTTTTCCGTCTAAGTCAACGGTTATCGCCAAAGTCTTTCTGTTTGAATAAATGATTTTATCACAATTAACCATATGAAAATTATAACATATGTTCATTTAATTATCAACCACTTCTTTTTGTTTGCTATTTTTTTGTTTTAATGTTATAATCTCAAATAGATTTTTTAATATTGCAAATAATAAACGTAGGAAAAAATTATGTGGGAAATAATTGGACAGATTTTGCTTTTAATATTAGGTTTCGTTCTTCTTACTAAAGGCGCAGATTGGTTCGTTGACGGCGCGAGCGGTATTGCAACAAAACTTAAAATTCCGCAAATCGTTATTGGTCTGACTATCGTTGCAATGGGAACGAGCGCCCCTGAAACTGCGGTTAGTATCAGTTCAGCCCTAAAAGGAAGCGCAGATATTACTATCGGCAACGTAGTCGGTAGCAACCTTATTAATATTTTAATAATACTCGGTATTTGCTCGGTTATCACTTCTTTAGCCGTTTCAAAAGAAACCGTTATGGTTGATATCCCCGTTACAATCGGTGCAACAATTTTAGTATTTTTGCTTGGGCTCGACGGTAAAATCACGTTAATTGACGGAATTATCATTACCGCTTGCTTTATCGGCTATCTCGTCTATCTGTTTATTGCGACCAAGAAAAATCTGAGAAGTGATAGCGAAAGCGAACTTGACAGCGACGGCGAAAGCGAAAAGAAAAACTCTTTAATAAAAGCAATAATATTTGCTATAATCGGACTTACTGCAATAATTTTAGGAAGTAATTTTACAATAGATTCTGCGACCTTTTTAGCAAGAAAAATGAATATAGAAGAACGCGTTATAGGTCTAACCGTAATCGCGCTTGGAACTTCACTTCCAGAACTTTTTACGTCAGTTACCGCGGCAATTAAGAAAAACGCAGATATCGCTATTGGTAATATCGTAGGAAGTTGTATTTTCAACCTTTTACTCGTAGTTGGCGTATCGGCAATCGTCACCACCGTTCCGTTTGATGCTAAATTCAGAATTGACGCGTTAATCGCGCTCGGGGCTACTTTATTATTGTTTATCCCTTGTCTTATCAATAAAAAAATCGGTCGAATTACCGGTATATTAATGTTATTATCTTACGCAGGATATTTCACATATTTATTATTAGTTTAAATCTTACAAATCAAAGCAAAACTCTCCGCAATACTTTGCGGAGAGTTTACTATTATCGCTCTTAAAATTCACCCGATAAAAAAGGCGTTTTAAGGGGTGCGGGGAGAATCAGCCACTTGCCCGCGTTTTTGTTTCTTTTTGCTACAAAAAGAAAGAGTAATTTTATTTAAACAACGTTAAACAAATCTAAATTATTAATTAAAATCTTTCTTATTTGACTTCAGTTTCAGCGTCAGGTTCTTCGCTATCTGCTGATACGCTATCCCAAGTTTTTTCTTCTTTATCTTCACCTATCTTTTTCTTTTTACATATAAAGTGAATAATAAATCCGCTTGCAAATACGATAGCAGTCATAAGCCAACCGCAAATTAAGTTAGACCAAATATTGTAATATTTACCGTAAATACCGCCACTTGTAAAGAGTGAAACTAAATTCCATATAACCATTACAGAAAGCATTACAGGCGCAATAACCTTAATTGACGCGTAGAACCACCATTTTGGCATTTTAAATTTCTTAGTGTTTTTGTTTACTTCGTCCAAAACGCTACCCAATTTAAAGCACCAACCGATGGCTATACACTCAAGTATACCTATTATAATTAAGTTGTAATTATTACTCCAGTTATCAACGATATCAAGTAGTGCTGGTCCAGAGCCTGTTATATATATTAATGAAATCAAGCCAGCAAGTATACAGATAACAATCGTAGTTGCACGGCGCTTTGTGCCGAATTTATCGCTAAACGCAGTTGATACGCCTTCTATTATCGAGAACGCAGAGTCTATTGCAAGCGTACACAAACAGAAATAGAACACGAACGCAAAAATTGCGTTTAACCAACCTATTGACGACAAATTAACGATTGCTTGCGGATAGAAAATAAACGCAGTAGCAATACCCGACGGATTCATCATATCGAGATTTCCCGTTCCTGCCATAGTTGAAAACATAACGACGCCAGCGAGCAAACTTATTCCTAAGTCGCTAAACGCAATGATTAAACTGTCAGTTGCAACGTTAGATTTTTCGTCTAAGAAAGAGCCGTAAGCAAACATTATCGCCATCATAACGGACAGTGAGTAAAATACTTGTCCAAACGCGTCAGTCCAAAGTTTTGGATCGCTTAACGCGCTAAACTCAGGAACGAACATTTTCTTTATTCCAAGCATCGCATTTGGCATCGTTACACCCTTTATTGCCATTATCGCAAGACAGATAACAGGTAAGAATACCGTATACTTAACGACTTTACCAACGCTGTGCGCGCCGTTTCGTATGCACCAATAAATAAGTGCCCAAGCAATTAGCAAACAAACGAATACCAAAGTTGAAATTCTATCAAATCCGTCTAGGGTAAATTCAATCTCCGTCATATTGATTGACGCCATAATTAAGTCAGACCAAAGCGTTTTTGCACCTTCTGCCGTACCAATTCCAGCAAATCTAAAACTTGATATTGCCATCAAGATAACCCAAGCAAAAACTACCGCATAGTAAGTTGCAATGAAAAATGCATTTACCGTTGCTGACCAACCAATCGGTTCGAACTTTTTATTAAGCCCGCGAAGCGCACCAGGAGCACCACTTCTCATTTTCCTACCGATAGCAATCTCCATCATAAGTAGCGGAACGCCAAATACTACCATAGCAAGGGCGTATACAAGTATAAAAGCACCACCGCCGTGTTTTGCCGCAAGCCCCGGGAAACGCCACGCATTACCTAGTCCTACAGCAGAACCAACCGCTGCTAAAATAAAGGTTGCGCGCGACGACCACGAACCGCGCTTTTCACTTTTTTCCATCTATATTTCTCCTTAAATTTTATCCAAATAATTAAATAACCGTCTTATATGCACACTAAATAGAAAATCGACGTACAAACTATAAGAGCAACTGCAAAAAAGGACAAGCAGTTTGAAATCGTTTTAAACCCTACTAGCCGAGTTTCTTTTGCATCGTTTATCATAACACCCGACATTCCGCCGTAAGCAACGATTACCGCAACTACGTATCTAAAGTCCATCGTGCATCCGTACGGCATTTTTATATAGAAAATCATCTGCGAGCCAAGTATGGTTACGAGAATTGACAATAAAGTTATAGAAGATAAATCAAAAATCTTCTTACCTTCAAAATAGCGGTGAAAAAACCAACACACAAGATTTAACGTAAAGAAAATTTGAAATAAATAATTCAAAATTACCGCAACGAACGCAAACGCCGTTCCGTTCCAATACGAAAATTCGCCGAACATTGACGATTTAGTCATATAGTCGATAAGATTGTAATCTTCCCACGCGTTTGCAAACGGTTTTTCAAAGACAGTCTTAAACGAAGGAATAAAGAATCTTCTAAAGAAAGACACACCACTCGTTGATAGTTCGTCATTTAAATAAGGGAATACGTACCCTAAGTTTTGGTCAAATCTAATTTTTGCATAAACTTGAAACCAAAGCCCTATCGGCGCGCAAATAAATAAGAATAAGCCATACTTAATTATGATATCAATTATTTCTTTTTTATCTTTAGAAATGATGCGTTTTGCAAAAATTATTATAAATAACAGTGCTATAGGCAGACATATCACTGCACCGTTTAGTTTACACATCATACCAAGACCAATTGATATTGCTAGCACGACGATATTTAGATAGTTTGGATTTTGATAAAATTTTATAGTCCAATAAACGGATAGAACGGTAAATAAAAGGCACAAAACGTCGTTATTAAGTTGCCCTGAAAATTGATTTAGTCTTGGGAAAAAGAATATGAAAATTAAACCGATAAGACCGCCTAAGCCACCTATATTAAGACGCTTAAAAATTTTGCAACTTACAACCGTCAATATAGTAATATAAGTAATAGATAACGTTTGGCAAGCACTGTAATAACTTTCAAGCGTTAGTTCAAGCCCTTTGTTTGACGTAAGCCAAAGCATATGCGAATTGACGAAAGTGAAGATATCTTCAAAAAACGCCATAAACTGAGATTGAATAAATGCGTTAAGTGGCGGATGATAAAATTGATAATCGTTTGAAGTTGGCAATTTACCAGTTAAAAGTAAAGTTTTTGCATAGCCAAAATGCCCGTCGTCACCCCAAGTATCGTATTGGCGGGCTACGCCTTCGGTGTATAAAACGTAACCAAGTCTTATTGCATACCCTGCTAAAATCAGAATAAAAATTATTCTCTCGCGCGTGAGTTTTTTATTTTTGTAAAGCAAAAAAGCAATAAGTGCCAATATTGCAAGAAAAATTATCGCAAAGCATTTTGCAGGCTCGCCCCTTCCAATATGTTCGTTGCCATTGTAAAGCGGTGTAAAGATTATATAACTTAATACGCTGAACACAAAAACGCCTACGTAAAAGAGCATTTCGAACACGTAAGGCTTGATTTTTTGAAAATTATCTTTCATTTTCTTCCCCTAAAATATCCTTAACTTAGTCATTTTAACATATTTTTCAACATAAAGCAATAGAAAAGTGCAAAAATAACTGCTTATCAACGCTTATTTTATCTTTACAAGATAAATTTTTGTAAAAAGTGCTTATTGCGTTGTAAAATTGCGCTAAATATGCTAAAATGAGTTTATTATTAATTTGGGAGTTTGTTTTTATGAAACTCGGTACTTTATTTAATCAAAAAGAAGTCGTTTTATCAATCGAGTGCTTTCCACCTAAAGAAATTTCGTCTTACGAAAAAATGCAAAGCGTACTTAAGAATATGAAAACGTTAAACCCCGATTTTATAAGCGTAACTTACGGCGCGGGCGGTTCAACCGGAGGAGTCGCTTCAAGCGATATTGCATCTTTTTTGAAAAACGATTTATCTGTTGAATCAGTTGCTCACGTCGTTTGCATGGGCTCGGAAAAAGAAGATATGGAAAAAATCGTTCAAAATCTTAAAGATAAAAAGATTGAAAACGTTTTAGCACTTCGTGGCGACGTAAGTCCGTATAGACCGCTTAGCAAAACTTTCAAACACGCAAGCGATTTAGTTACTTTCTTTAAAGAACGTGGCGACTTTTTTATTTCCGGCGCATGCTATCCAGAAGGTCACCCAGAAAGCATTTCGCCAAAAAAGGACGTAGAATCACTCGTAATTAAACAAAACGCTGGTTGCGACCATTTCTTTACACAACTCTTTTTCGACAATAATATCTTCTATCGCTTTTTAAACCGCGCAAGAAAAGTTGGACTCTCTCGCCCAATTTCTGCAGGTATTATGCCTATCGTTAGATCGAGTCAAATCGAGCGCACGATTAAACTTTCAAGCGCAAGTATGCCAAACGATTTTACCAAAATGATTTCTCGCTATCAAAGCGACGAAAAGAGTTTGTTTGATGCAGGTATTGATTACGCCGTATCGCAAATTCGTGATCTTATTGAAAGTGGCGTTGACGGTATTCACTTATACGCTATGAACAATTTCGAAGTTGCAAAGCGCGTAATTTATGGCATTTCAGATTTAATAAAATAGCGAATAATCGAGTTATGGACCTACTTATACCAAAAAATATAAATAAAGACCGCGTGCTAAAATACGTTCAGGGCGAAAATAATCCCGAAAAAATTTTAGCGATTATAGATGAAGTTTTACCTAAAGTTTTAGAAGTTTCTAAGCCAAAGGTAACAACTTTTTCTTGCGATTATATCCCTGACGAACTTATCTTAGGCGAAGATATTAAAAAGCATTTATCAGGTTGCTGTGGCGTGCTTCTTTTTGCCGTAACGCTCGGTACTGAAGTTGATAAACTTATAAGAAAAATGCAGTATGAAAACGTTTTTAAGCAAGTTATTTGCGACGCCGTATCGAGCGTACTTATTGAAGAAATTAGTGAAAAGTTTGAAGAAGATATTAAAAAAGAATACCTTTTAAACGAGCTTTACTTAACTTCAAGTTATGCATCAGGCTACGGTGACTATCCACTGTCGGTTTTACAGTATCAGTTAAATATACTTGATGCACATAGAAAAATCGGTGTTGCGCTAACAAGTAGCGGTTTAATGACGCCAAGAAAATCTATTTGTGCGGTTTTAGGTGTAGCAAAAACGCCCGTTAAAGGTTTTCGCGCTGGTTGCGAGCATTGTGTTAAAAATTCAAATTGTAAATTAAGAAAAGAAGGAAAAACTTGTGTCAGATAACATTTTTTCAAGAAAAAAATTTCATATCCTTGACGGTGCTATGGGCACTATGCTTCAAAAGGCTGGGTTAAAACTTGGCGAAATTCCCGAGACCTTTTCTATCACCCACCCAGAAATTATTATTGATATTCATAAGCAGTATATAAACGCTGGCAGTGAAATTATTTATACTAATACTTTTGGAGCAAACGCGTTAAAATTAAAAAATTCGAAGTACACCGTTAAAGAAATCGTTGAAAAGTCTATCGAGAACGCTCGCATTGCGTCAAACGGAAAAGCACTTATTGCGCTAGATATTGGACCGCTTGGCGAATTATTAGAACCTAGCGGAACACTTTCTTTTGACGATGCGTACTCTTATTTTAAAGAAATCGTGTCTTATTCTAAAGGCGCAGACCTTATCGTTTTTGAGACTTTTTCAGACCTATACGAATTAAAGGCAGGAATTTTAGCAGTAAAAGAAAATTGCAATCTTCCCGTAATGTGTTCTATGTCGTTTGAGAAAAACGGAAGAACTTTTACGGGCGTATTAGTTGAAAGTTTTGCTAAAACCGCCGTAGGTCTCGGCGTAGATGCAGTCGGTATTAACTGTAGTTTAGGACCTAAGGAAATTTTGCCGCTTGCAAAAACTTTATGTGATTACACCCCTGAAAACTTTCCTGTTTTTGTCAAGCCAAACGCAGGACTTCCACACTCTGACGGCTCGGGTTACGACTTAACGAGCGACGATTTTGCTAAGATAATCGACTTATACATGGGTTTAGGCGTTATTATGGTCGGTGGATGTTGTGGAACTACACCTGAGTATATTCAAAAAACTTGTAAAGTATTAAGCGGTAAAACACCTTGCGACAAGCCGTCTAATAACGCAAGCATTATATGCTCGGCAACTAGAATTCAAAAGATTCAATGCGTAGCAGTCGTTGGTGAAAGAATTAATCCAACCGGCAAAAAACGCTTTCGCGAAGCACTACGCGAAAACGATTTAGATTATATCCTAACTCAAGCAACAGAGCAAGTAAACGCTGGCGCGCAAATTTTAGACGTAAACGTCGGTATCCCTGATATAGACGAAACGACAGTACTTGCTCAAACCGTTAAAAGCATTCAAAGTATAATCGACTTACCGCTTCAACTTGATTCAAGTTCTAGCGATGCACTCGAAAAAGCACTACGCTACTATAACGGCTCGCCCATCGTTAATTCTGTAAATGGCGAAGAAAAATCGTTAAAAAGCATATTGCCACTATGCAAAAAGTACGGTGCGTCTGTCATCGGCTTAACTTTAGACGAAAACGGTATACCAAATAATGCAGAAGATAGATTTAAAATTGCAAAAAAAATCGTAAACACTGCCCTATCTTACGGCATCGCAAAAAAAGATATTTATATCGACACTTTAACTATGACTATAAGCGCAGATAAAGATAATGCTATTATTACACTTGACGCGCTTGAAATGGTTAAAAATAAACTTGGTGTTAAAACTGCGCTCGGTGTGTCAAACGTAAGTTTCGGGCTTCCTTGCAGAGAAAATATCAACGCAACGTTTTTAACGCTTGCCCTATCTCGCGGGCTAGACCTTGCAATTATCAACCCTAACAGCGAAGAAATGATGGCGCGAGTTTTATCTTTCCTTGCCTTAACCGCTAAAGACGAAAATTGTAAAAATTACGTCGCAAGATATAAACAAACTCAAATAGCCACAACAATAGAACAACAATCAAGCGAAAAAACCTTAAAAGACTGTGTTATACAGGGACTTAAGGGAAAATCTGCAGAAATTGTGCAAAGCCTTTTAAAGACTTTTAGCCCACTTGATATCGTCGACAACGAACTTATTCCTGCGCTCGACGAAGTTGGATGTGACTATGAAAAAGGTATTAAATTCTTACCTGAACTGCTTAGTTCTGCAACCGCTGCACAAAGTGCGTTCGAAGTTATTAAAGAGCATATAGCAAAGACGGGAACTAAAAGCGCGTCAAAAGGTCAAATAGTTCTTGCCACCGTCAAAGGCGACGTTCACGATATCGGTAAAAATATCGTTAAAGTCGTATTAGAAAATTACGGCTATACTATTTTTGATTTAGGTCGCGACGTCGAACCACAAAAAATACTTGATATTATTTTAGAAAAAGATATTAAACTCGTCGGTCTTTCTGCGTTAATGACAACCACCGTCAAGAGTATGGAAGAAACAATAAAACTTATCAAACAAAACTCCGACTGTAAAATTATGGTTGGCGGTGCAGTATTAACCGAAGATTACGCACTGAAAATCGGCGCAGATTATTTTGCAAAAGACGCAAAGCAAAGCGCAGATATTGCTAAAAAATTCTTTAATAACTAATTATGAACAAGTATATGATTAATTTTTCTCAAAACTTAAAAGAATTAATTGGCGATATGAGCATAAGCGAATTTTCAAAGAAAGTTGATATCCCACAGCAAACAATATCAAGATATTTACTCTGCCAAAGAGAAATAACCCTTGAATATCTTTGCAAAATTGCCGACTATTTTAACGAAGATATTGACATATTATTAGGCAGAAAAGAATATTAAAAAAATCGTGCATTTCAAAATGAAATGCACGATTTTTTTAGTCGTATTCTTTTAAACCAAGCAAATAATCAGTAGAAACGTTTAATGCACACGCAATATCTACTATAATTTGCATAGGCGGTTCGTTATGGTCGTTTAGCCACTCGCATAAAGTCGAAGTTCTAATATTTAAACTTTCTGCAAGTTTTTTTTGCGTTATGCCCTGCTCTTTTAAAGTTTGTTTTACTCTTTCACCAAATATCTTCATAATCCATAATATACGTCAAAGTTATAAACCCTTACAAACAAGTTTCTTACTTCTTGCAAGCGAAGTAAAACTGAAAGTTTTACAAAGATTTTGACAGTAGCCAAAAGATTAATTTCTTATAGTTTATATTATATGAATTTTTCACAAAAATACTTGACAATTCATAAAATATGAATTATAATCGATATAGTTATTTAGTTCATAAATTATGAATTAATGCAAAACAAAAAAATTAATTTTTAAATTAAGAAGGGGAAAAAAATTATGTCTTACGTTATCGACAACATAGTGTCTAAAAATGAAAACGTTATAATTGAAGTTGAAAGAAGTAAAATTTCGCTTATTCTTAACTGGGTATTTGGTATTTTATTTTTCTGGCTACTTTTTATTCCTTTAATTAACGCTATTAAGAACACTATTAATTATAATACAACCGAATATGTAATAACAGATAAAAAAGCATATCTAAAATCTGGCTGGTTAAACACTAACGTATTAGAAAGTTCGCTTCAAAGTATACAGGATATACATATTAACCAAACCTTTTGGGGAAAAATTCTAAATTACCGCACTATCGTTTTAGAATCTGCAAACAGATCAAATATTGTATACACAAAAGTTAAGGATTATACAAAAATTAAAAAAACAATTAAATGAATTATGTAATATCTAATCAAAAAACCGTGCTATAGCACGGTTTTTTGATGTTTTTTAGTTTTTGCTGAACGAGCCTGCGTATAGACTGTAGTACGCGCCTTTAAGTTCCATAAGTTCGTCGTGATTGCCTTGTTCGATTATCGAGCCTTTATCTAAGACCATAATATTATCTGCGTTTTTAATGGTTGAAAGTCTGTGCGCGATAACGAAAACTGTTCTACCTTTCATTAAGTTATCCATACCTTCTTGGACGATTGCTTCGGTTCTAGTGTCGATTGATGAAGTTGCTTCGTCTAAAATCATAACAGGCGGATCTGCGATTGCAACGCGAGCGATTGATAGAAGTTGGCGTTGACCTTGAGATAGATTTGCACCGTCTAACGTAAGCATGGTATTATAACCGTCAGGAAGAAGATTGATAAATTCGTCGGCACACGCAAGGCGGGCTGCTTGATATACTTCTTCGTCGGTTGCGTCAAGTTTACCGTATCGGATATTTTCCATAACCGTACCAGTAAACAAGTGAACGTCTTGTAAAACTATACCGAGCGACCTTCTTAGGTCTGCTTTTTTAATTTTATTAATATTAATATCGTCGTAACGGATTTTTCCGTCGTCGATATCGTAGAATCGGTTGATAAGGTTTGTAATAGTCGTTTTACCTGCACCAGTCTTTCCGATAAAGGCAATTTTTTGACCCGATTTTACGTTTATAGTAATGTCGTTTAAAATTTGCTTTTTGCCGTCGTACGAAAAATCGACTTTTTCTAAATATACCCTACCTTCTAGTTTAGTATAGGTTATAGTACCGTCACCGTGAGGGTGTTTCCAAGCCCAAATTTTGCCGTTATCCCTTTCTATAAGTTCATTATCGACTTCATCACACTTAACAAGCGTTACGTAGCCAGCGTCAGTTTCAGGCTCTTCGTCCATAAGTTCGAATATTCTTTCAGCACCAGCAAGCGCAGTAACGATTGCGTTAAACTGTTGAGAAACCATGTTGATGGGACGGGTAAAAGTTCTACTTAAAAGCAAGAAAGAAGCAACCAAACCGAACGCCGTTTGACCTTCTTTAGTGATAAGCCAGCCGTTTACAGCCATAACGCCACCAACGACAGCAATTATAGCGTATTGGAAATAAGTTAAGTTTGCCATAATCGGCATAAAGATATTTGCGTACTTATGTGCGTTAGTTGCATTATGGCAAAGTTCTTCGTTGACGGTATCGAAATCTTTTTTAGACTGATCTTCGTGGCAGAAAACTTTTACGACTTTTTGTCCGTTTATCATCTCTTCGATATATCCGTTGACTTTACCGATTGAGCGTTGCTGAGCGACGAAGTAAGTCGCGCTTTTGCCACCCATATTCTTTATAACAAAGAACATTAAAAATACAGTAACTAGAACTACGATTGTAAGTTGCCAACTTAAAACCAACATTTGAATAAGCGCAACGATGATTGTGATAATCGAAGTTAGAAGGTTCGGTATGCTTTGAGAAATCAACTGTTCTAAAGCGTCGGTGTCGTTGGTGTAATGGCTCATAATATCGCCGAAAGCGTGCGTGTCAAAGTACTTAATAGGAAGTCTTTGCATGTTTTTGAACATTTTGTCGCGCACGTTCTTTAATACACCTTGCGAAATTGTCGCCATAAGTAGCGCGTATAAAAGAGATGCTATAATACCCGATATAAACACGCAAATCATTACGACTATTAGATTAATAATCTGCGTCATATCGCCTGGTAGGTTTGCATTTATAGACTTTAACTGAATTTCTATTCGACTTAATAAATCACTTATAAACGACGCGCTGTAAACTGATGCGTAAGAACTTATTACAATACACAAAAACGCTACGAAAAAGTGAATTTTGTAATGGCTGAATACCATTTTTATAAGTCTTAGAGTAGTTTGTTTTGGGTTTTTTAGTCGCATTGGTGGACGACCGCTATTTTTTGGTTTAGTCTTCATCAAAATCACCTCCACCAAGTTGAGAGTTATAAACTTCAGAATAAATGTTACAACTATCAATCAGTTCTTCGTGCGAGCCAAGCCCTACGATTTTACCACCGTCCATAACTACGATTTTGTCGCAATCAATAACGCTTGCTACGCGTTGTGCGATAATAATTTTAGTCGTTTCAGGTATAGTTTCTTTAAACGCTTTTCTAATTTTTAGGTCGGTATTCATATCGACTGCGCTGGTTGAGTCGTCTAAAATTAAAATTTTAGGTTTAGCAATAAGCGCACGCGCAATACACAATCGTTGTTTTTGACCGCCAGAGAAATTTGCACCGCCTTGTTCGACACGAGCGTTCACACCAAGTTCCAACGCGTGAACGAATTCGTCCGCACAAGATAGTCGTAAACACTCGTTAATTTCTTCGTCGGTCGCGTCTTCTTTACCCCATAAAAGATTTTCTTTTATAGTGCCCGAGAATAAGACGTTTTTCTGAAGCACCATTGCAACCGATTTTCTAAGCGTTTCTAAATCGTACTCTCTTACGTCTTTTCCACCGATTAACACTTGACCTTCGGTCGTATCGTAAAGTCGTGGTAACAAATTAACAAGCGACGATTTACCACTACCAGTACCGCCAAGTATACCGATAGTCTCGCCCGACTCTATTTTTAAATTAATGTTTTTTAGCGCAAGTTTTTCTAAATTATTCGAGTATGAAAAATTGACACCTTTAAACTCAATTTGCGAAGAAGTTAGGCTATAACACGGATTTTCAGGGTTTTTAATGTCACTTTCTTCGTTTAAGATCTCACAAATACGCTCAGCAGACGCCCTTGAAATGATTATCGTGGTAAATACCATTGACAGCATCATAAGACTCATAAGAATTTGCGAGGTGTACGTTATAAGCGTTTGAAGTTCAGACTTAAGTAGCGCAGTTTCACCAGTTGAAACGATTAGTTCCGCCCCAAAATACGCTATGATTATAATTGCGGCGTAAGTGGCAAGTTGCATAAGTGGACTGTTAAGCGCAATAATTTTTTGCGCTTTTGAAAATTCTTTAAAAATTAAGTTGCTCGTTTCTTCAAACTTATCCGTTTCGTGCTTTTCTCTTACGTTAGATTTAACTACGCGCATTGCGCGAATATTTTCTTCGACTACACAGTTAAGTTTGTCGTAACGCTTGAAAAGTCTTTTGAAAATTTTGTGCGCAAATTTAAAAATCAGCAAAAGTCCAAACACTAAAACGGGTATTACGATTACGTAAACAAGTGCAAGACTACCACCTACTATCCACGACATAAGTAGCGCAAAAATAAGCATAAGCGGACAGCGAATAGCAACTCTTATAATCATTTGGAAAGAGTTTTGCACGAAAGTTACGTCCGTAGTCATGCGTGTTATTATACTTGACGGAGAAAATTTGTCTACGTTTGAAAAAGAATATTCTTGCACCTTGTAATACATATCGCGACGAACGTTTTTCGCAAAACCACAACTTGCTTTAGACGCTTGAACGCCACTTAGTGCACCAAAAAGAAGTGCCGTAAGCGCCATTACTGCAAGCAATCCACCGTATATAAGTATTAGTTTAGTATTGTTTTTTTCTACACCGTCTTTTAATAGAAAGTTCATAACGAACGGAATAAGAATATCCATTACGACTTCTACCATTACAAACAGTGGTGATAAAATGGCGTTTAGAGTATATCCTTTAACGCATTTAGCCAACCTTTTTATCATTATTCACCCATATAAATAACTCGATAATCGACTTATACGCCGTTTTTCGAGTTATTTTTAATTAATTTTTTAAATTTAAAAGTCCTATTGTTGACGTTATTGAAACTAGAAATACCGAGCCAGCACTTAAGTACAAAGCGTACCCTATAAGTTTAAACACAGGTAAAACTGCTATGCCGACGATAAAGAGTGCAGAGATAACAGTTAAAATTTTAGAAACGAATTTTCTTCTTTTATATTTCTTCGCAAGTTTATACGCAAGTGGTAAACTCGCCATCTCGTTTGAACTTATTTCAACGAATTTTGCATCTTTTTCAAAACTTAAGGTTTTATCTTTACCGCCTATCGTTAAAACTTTTTTACCTTTAAACTCTTTGTCGACAAAATCGACTTGGTCTTTAATTTCGTCTTTGACTTCAATATCAAAGTCTGTTTTTAAAGACTTTATTCCGAGAGCAACGAACTCTTTCATTGCGCCAATCGTGTTTTCCCTTAATTGACCGTTTTCGTCGACCATACTGCTTACGCTTATTTCGAGAGCGTTTGCGCTTGCAACGGTATCGAGATTTTCGTTAGAATTAAAACCTATTTCACAATATTTAGAAAACGCGCGCGTATTAATTATTCCATCTTTGATAATATCGTTTGATAAAACCGTTAGTATTACACCAGTACCGATTATCATAGATACGTAATCTTGAAGTTTGAGTGCTGGTATAAGGCAGAAGAAGGAAAATATTATAATTAATAGTGCAACGTATCCGACTATTTTTCTTACTTTTTCACCTTTTGTAAATTCGCAATCAACTTTTGATAGGTAAGACTTAGCCTTTTCGATAGACTTTTCTTCGTCGTTTTCCGTAAGGTCGTAAAGTTCTGACAGCATAATTTCACGTTGACGTTTAGAATACTCTGAAATAGAAATTATCAAAGAGTAAATTATTGATATAACCGTCGCTTGTTTTAATCCGCCAAACAAAACCATTGAAATACACGCAAGCATTAATACTATCGCCGTATCGTAAAATTTCTTTTTAGAAATTGCAATAAACATAAAGTAGAACGTCTCGTATACGCTTATTGCAAACGCGAGTATTAATAGAATTGAACTTGCGGTAAAAACTGAAGTTCCGCTTGATGGAATAAAGCACGCTATTATAAACAATATTACGCTTAGCGCAAGTTCACCCACTCTTATAGTTATGTCTTTTTTGAGTTTTTTGCGCTTTTCGTAAAGCGTCTCGCTTTCTCTATACTCTTCAACCTTTTCAATTTTATCTAAATCTTCGGCTATAGGTTGATTATCTTCAATATTTTCGGTAGTGTTTTTATCAAGAACTTCTTCATCGTTATTAATTTCGTTTGACAAATTATCTTCGCCGACGATAAGTTCACCACCAAAACTTTCACAGATATTCATTGATGCAACCAAAATATCGTATTCGTTAAAAAGTGGAGATATCTCGTAAAATAAAACGCCGTCAACGATTTGACAACTTAAAACGCCGTCGATTTTTGAAATTCTATCTATAACGGACTTTTCGTCAGTAATATTTTCAACTTTATAGCAGTAGCATAATTTTTCCTTCATAAATTTACTCCTTTGGTAAATTTTAGCACTTTTTTTATTTTAGTGTCAACACCTTTAGGTGGTTATCGTAAAATTTCACCTAAACATCATTTTATATATCAAATTTTTACAAAAATATCATTGTAATTTGTCAAAAAAAATGTTAAAATATTTGTAATATATACGCTAAAAGCGGTGCATTTTATGAAAAAAAATTTAAGTATTGCAATTGAACACGCCGAAAGGTTTTTATCCGACGAGAATTTAGGATTGTCGACTGCACAAGTAGACGACAGAATAAATCAAGGTCTTGTAAACAAAGTTAAAAGGGATATCACTAAGTCATATTTAAGAATTATCCGCAAAAACGTTTGCACTTTTTTTAATTTATTGTGCTTAATCTGTTTCGTTGCGCTAGCATTCGTTCGTGCTCCTTTAACCGACTTTACGTTTATGGTTATTTATATCGCGAACCTTGCGCTTGGTATAATTCAAGAAATTCGCGCCAAAATTACGCTTGATAAACTGTCAATAGTAAGCACGCCAACCGCTAAAGTTATAAGGAACGGTGAAAAGATTGAAATTTCAGTTGACGAACTCGTTCTTGACGATATTATGATTTTAGAACTTGGCAACCAAATTCCTTGTGACTGCGTAATGCTATCTGGAAAAGTCGAAGTTAATGAATCGCTGTTAACGGGTGAATCTGTTCCCGTTAAAAAATCGGTTGGCGATCAACTTCTCGGCGGTAGTTTTATCTCGGGCGGTAGTTGTATTTGTCGAGTTGATAAAGTTGGCGATGCCTGTTACGTTCAAAGGCTTTCTCTTACCGCTAAAAAACACAAAAGTCCTAATTCAAAATTACTTGGCGCAATGAACGCCATTATTAAAACCGTAGGTATTTTAATCGTCCCTATCTCTGGGGTTATGGGACTTATTAACTACAAAGCGCTCGTAGTAGAGTTTAGCGGTTCAATTTTAGCCCGTGAAGTCGTTACTAAAACCGCCACCGTAATTTTAGGTATGATACCGTCTGGTATGTTCCTTTTAACGACTATGGCACTTGCTGTCGGCGTTATTAATCTTGCTAGAAACAACACCAACGTTCAAGACTCGTATGCGCTTGAAATGCTTGCTAGAGTCGACGTATTATGTCTTGATAAAACTGGTACTATAACTGACGGTCAAATGCAAGTAACCGAAGTTATTACTCTTGGCCAGTTAAAGCATATATCCATAAATGACGCGGTTTTCGCAATGGAAACTGCACTGCAAGACAGCAACCAAACGTCAAACGCACTGCACGATTATTTTAAAACTGGACCTAACTTAGCAACTACTTCTATTATACCGTTTTCTTCGGAGCGTAAACTTTCTGCCGTTACTTTTAACGATTACGGTACTTTCGTTTTAGGTGCACCTAACTATGTATTTGAAAAGTTAGACGATAAAATCTCGGCAGATATTAATAAGCACTCAACTTTAGGGCACAGAGTTTTGATGCTTGCCCACTCTCAAAAGCCTATAAAAGACGAAACGCTTCCTTCTGATTTAAAACCGATTGCTTTAATCGTTATTGAAGATAATATTAGAAAAGAAGCAATCGAAACTATAAAATGGTTTAAAGATAACGACGTCCAAATTAAAGTTATCTCTGGCGACGATCCTTTAACAGTTTCAGAAATTTCTAAGCGCGCTGGTATTGAAAACGCAGAAGATTACATAAACTTAAGCGGACTTAACGAAGAAGAGATTCTTAATATTGCAGATAAATACACCGTTTTTGGTAGAGTTTCGCCCGAGCAAAAAGCAATACTTGTAAAAGCCTTAAAGGCGCACGGTCACACCGTTGCTATGACTGGTGACGGCGTAAACGATATTTTAGCGATGAAAGAAGCCGACTGTTCGGTTACCGTTGCATCAGGTTCGAGCGCAGCAAAAAGCGTTGCTAAACTCGTTCTTCTTGACAACAACTTCAACTCTATGCCAAAGGTCGTAACAGAAGGTAGACGCGTTATTAATAATATCCAAAATTCCGCATCTCTTTATTTGATGAAAACGCTATTTACACTCACCTTTGCAATAATTTCTATTATTAACGGTTCGGTTTATCCTTATACCCCTGGTATGATGATTATGCTTGAGTTCTGTATCATTGGACTTCCGTCGTTCGTTCTGTCGTTACAACCTAACAACAAGCGCGTTCAAGGTAATTTTATAATAGAAGTTCTGTCAAACGCCTTGCCGGGCGCGCTGATACTCGTTCTGAACGTTTTTATTATTCAAATAGTAACGAACGCTATCGGTATGGAACTACCTGGTGATATAGCGGAAAGTATGTCGGTAATAATACTTACTTTCGGTGGTTGGGTATTCTTGGTTAAACTTTGCACTCCACCAGATTTGTATAAAGGATTTCTAGTTTTAGGAATTTCTGCTCTGCTTGTGGTTTGGGTATTCTTCCTACTCGACACGCCTATGTTTAATTTAGCATCCTTTAAACCGTACAAAGAAAATTGGCAGTACATTTTAATTATAGTATGTATTATTCAATTTGACTTCCCATTGCTTACACTATTTAATAAGATATTAGAAAAGATAAAGAAAACTTCTTCGCAAGTTTCTATTAAAAACTAACTAAAAAAACACTCTATACGGCGATTAACGCGCGTATAGAGTGTTTCTATTAAAAGTAAAACCGCTCAATGAGCGGTTTATTTTAGTTTCCAGATGCTTCGGCTTTTGCCTTTAATCTTTCTTGACGACGCTTTTCTCTTTCTTCTTGTTTAGCGTTTTCTTCTTCTTCTAAAACTCTGTAAGCAATCTTACCAACTAGCGTTTTCGGAAGTGCATCTCTAAACTCGATGTCGTAAGGAATAGCGTATTTTGCAACGCGTTCTTGACAGTATCTGATGATTTCTTTTTTAAGTTGCGGTGAAGGCTCAAATCCTTCTTTAAGCATAATGAACGCTTTAATCTTTTGAACTCTTATAGTGTCTTTAACACCTACTACACAACTCATTTGAACGGCTTCGTGTCCGTCGATAACGTTTTCAATTTGTGACGGGTAAACGTTGTAACCGCTTGTGATAATCATGCGCTTAATTCTTTGTTTGAAGTAGATAAAACCTTCTTCATCCATATACCCTAAGTCGCCGGTATGTAGCCAAATATCACCGTCAGCGTGTACGCGTAAGGTATTATTCGTTTCTTCTTCTTTGTCGTGGTATTTTACCATTACGGTAGGACCTTTTAAGCAGATTTCGCCGTCTTCACCGTAAGGGAGTTCTTCGCAAGTTCCAGGTTTGCAAATCGTGTAGTAAGTATCTGGATAAGGAACACCGATTGAACCTTCTTTATATTTATTATAAGGCGTTAGACAACTTGCGGTAACGCATTCCGTCGTTCCGTAGCCTTCGCGAACGTGAACGAGTGCGCCGTGGTCGTCTAAGAATTTATCGAATTTCTTCTTTAGTTCGATAGAAAGCGAGTCCCCGCCCGAGAAAACACCGTACAAACAGTCAAGTTTAACACCGTCGAGCGTGTTGATTCTCGTAAGCGCTTCGTAAAGCGTTGGAACGCCCGCGATATAGTTTGGACGGTGGTCTTTAATAAGACCTGCGTAACTTTCTGGGTTGAAGCGTGGAACGAGTATAGATTCGCCACCTGCAACCATCATAGTATGTATACAAACACCAAGACCAAAGCCGTGGAAAACAGGCATTGCCGCAAGCATTTTCGTGCCTTGAACTCGGTTATGGGCCATTTCCATCGTTTGGTAAGCAAGTGCGTTAAAGTTAAGGTTAGATAGTTCAATTCCCTTAGTCGTTCCAGTCGTTCCACCAGAGAATAAAATAGTTGCAGTAGCGTTTTTGTCCATATCGACAAACTCTACGCTTTCTCCCTTACTCTTTTTGATAATGTCTTTCCAGAACACTACTTTTTCGTCTGGTGTAAAATCTCTGTCTTTCTTGCCTTTAGTAAGTCCGTAAAGAGTCGATTTAATAAAACCAAGTTCTTCCGCTGAACCTGAGATTATCAAATTTTTAATGTCGACTTCTTTTAAAACTTTTTCAAACTTATCGTAGAACATATCAAGCGTGATAACGAATTTTGATTCGACTTCGTTGATATAAAATACGATTTCTTTTTCAGCAGAAAGTGGGTGAATCATACTCGCCACCGCGCCGATATAGTTTAGTGCGTAAAGCGAATATACCGCTTGCGGAATATTAGGCATACATACCGTTACTACGTCGCCTTTTTTAATTCCGAGCCACTTAAACGCCTTTGCCATTTTTATGACGTTTTTCTTTAGTGATTTGAAATTTATTTTAGTTCCCATGCAGGAAAGTGCAGTTTGACTTGGGTATTTGTCAGCCGTTTCTAAAACGACTTTACTCATAGAGCCTTCTGGATATTGAAGATAGAAATTTACGTCACCGTAGCTTGAAAGCCAAGGCGTCTTGTTTTTCTCAGCAGTCATAATAACTCCTTAATTTTAAATGTATAAATCAATCTTAAATATATTAACATATATTTATAAAAATGTCAAATGATATACATATAATAATGAAAGCACGCTAGTGCGTGCTTTTTTATCCGCGATTAAAGCGTTTTGATCTTCTTTTCATAGTAAGTTTTACGTTATCCGTAAATACCATACTTTCCTTTAGGCGCATAGTCCACGCACCGACAGTTCCCGGTGTGTTAATTCTAAAGTCGTCGTCTAAAAGAAGAATATCTTGCATTGGGATTATTGCAATATTAGACTTTGACGCATACGCAATATCAATGATTGCATCTGCCGTTTTGTAAACGCCTTGAGTGCTTTTATAAATATTAAGATAGTCGAGCGCTTCTTTTATCATTGTTTTTTGTCTTTCGAGCGTTTCTTTATCCATGCCCTTAAGCGCGCCAACTAACGTACTGTTATCGTGAGTACCCGTATAAATTACTGAATTTTCGTTTAAGTTCCAAGGAAGATACAAGTTGTTTTTATCGCTGTCGAACGCAAAAAGTAAAACCTTAATACCGAATAAACCACTATCTGAAAGCAGTTTTCTTACACCGTCGTCAATCATACCAAGGTCTTCGGCAAAGAGATTTTCACTTCCGACGGCATTAATTAAATCCATTTTCGGACCGTCTTCCCACCAGCCGTTTACTGCCGTTTCTTCGCCGTAAGGAACAACCCAATACCTATCTATTCCACGGAAATGGTCAATACGAACAAGGTCGTAAAGTTTTCTTGCATGCGCTACACGATTTTTCCAAAAACCAAAGCCGTTTTCGCGCATTTTTGCATAGTCGTATACGGGATTTCCCCAAAGTTGACCAGTTTTTGAGAAATAATCTGGCGGAACACCGCTTACGACGCTTGGCTTATAATTTTCGTCAAGTCTAAATTCTTGCGGATTTGCCCATACGTCAACGCTGTCAAAAGCAACGTAAAGCGGTAAATCACCTACGATTTTAACGCCTTTCGAGTTTGCGTATTTCTTAAGTTCCAAATATTCGTTTTCAAACTCGAACTGAATAAACTGCCAAAATAAAATTTCTTGCTTATTCTCTTTCTCAAACTCTTTTAAAGCGTTTTCGTCTCTGAATTTATAGCAGTCTTCCCACTCGTTCCAAGGCTTATTAAATTTTTGCTTTAAAGCCATAAAAAGAGCGTAATTATTAAATTCTCCGCGCTTTAAAAACTTCTTAAAAGCCTTGTCTGCTGTATCAAAACGAGAAAACGCAAGTCGTAACGTTTCATAGCGAGTTGAATATAATTTACCGTAATCAATCTTTTCGCTTTTGTCGATAAGTTTTTCTACTTCTCTATACGTTAATAATTTTTTCGAGCGTAAAACTTCTGGATCGATAAAATAAGGGTTACCTGAAATATCAGCGCAAGTTGAATATGGCGAATCGCAATATCCCGTTTGAACAAGCGGTAGCATTTGCCAATAACTGTGCCCCGTTTCCTTTAATAAATCTACGAATTTGTACGCCCATTTTCCAAGCGTTCCTATACCGTATTTCGACGGTAAAGAAAAGACTGGTAAAAGCACTCCACATTTTTTATCCATATATATCTCCAAACTGTCCGTATTTATATTTGCGAATTTTTAATAAGGCAAAAAGTATTGATATTTTACCAAATTTTAGTTTTACTGTCAATGAAATATATATGAAGTTTTTACTTTTAATAAAACTTTTTACACAAAAATTTATAAAATAAATCGCAAAACCGAAAAGGCTTTTCGGTTTTGCGAAAAGGTCAAATTTCACGCCTATCAATGAGTGCTCGCGTAAGCGAACCTACGTCTGCGTACTCTATATCAGTACCAACGGCAATGCCGTGGGCAATACGGGTAACTTTAATCCCAAAAGGTTTTATAAGTTTAGCAATATACATTGCGGTCGCCTCACCTTCAACGTCGGGATTTGTTGCCATAATAACTTCTTTAACTTCGCCAGCCGTTATCCTTTGCAAAAGTTCTTTAATTCTTATGTCGTTAGGTCCAATCCCTTCAATAGGATTTATAGTTCCGTGAAGAACGTGGTAAACGCCTTGAAATTCTCCTGCTTTTTCCATAACGGAAACGTCTTTAGGTTCTTTAACTACACAGATAACTTCCGTCTTACGATTTTTACAAATATCACAAACTTCGCCTTCTGTAAAATTACCGCAAACTTTGCAATAGTGAACGTCGGTCTTTGCTGATATCAAACTTTCAGCAAAAGCCCTTACTTCGTCTTCTGGCATGTTAATAATTTTGTACGCATAGCGTTGCGCTGTTTTCGTGCCTACGCCAGGTAACTTGGTAAATTGATTAATAAGTTTACCGATAGGCTCGATATAAGCCTTCATTAAAATAATCCCCCACCCATTTTAGCGTAAGGTCCCATTTTTTCTTCGTAAAGTTCGTCGGCTTCTTCGTACGCGTTATTGAGCGCTGCCACGATTAAATCTTCAAGCATTTCGATATCGTCTGGATCTACGCATTTAGGATCAATTTGAATAGATTGAACGATTTTCTTGCCGTTTACTACGACTTTAACCATACCACTTCCGCTTTCGCCGACTAGTTCCGCTTCTTCAAGTTCTTGTTGTGCCTTTTGCATATCTTCTTGAAGTTTTTGTGCTTGTTTCATAAGTTGTTGCATTTGATTTCCGCCACCGAAACCACCGTTATATCTTGCCATTTATTTACACCTCTTTTATATATTATTTTAAATTTATCGACTTATAGCGCGATTTAGTCTTCGATATCAAGTTTATCAAAGTCTGCTTTAAGTTTTTCGATATCTTTTTCAAAACCGTCGTCGTCACTTGTATCCCCGATCATTTTAACCGTTATACTATACGAACAAATTTCACCTAGAACCTTTTTAAGGTTAGCCATATTATTTTCTTTAGTGATAACTTCTTTTTCTTTATCCGTCGTAACTTTAATCGTTAAAACGCCGTTTGATACTTCACCTTCAAGTTCTTGGCAAATTACCCAAAGCATAGTGTTTCCCGTTTCGCGAAGTTTCTTAATTAAAGTACCCCAAACGCGCCTATCTGGGACGGTTGAAAAATGTTCTTTTTTACTTTCTTCAACTTTCGGAGTTTCTACTTCGGTATTTTCTACTTTTTTAATAGCGACTTCTTCTTTTTTATCAAATACACTGTAATCTTCCTGAGAAAAACTCATAGAAAAATCTTCTTCAGGTGGGATAAGTGAACTTAATTCGTCGTTAAGCCTTTCTTGACGAGATTTTCTTTGAGTTGGCTTTGCAGGTTTTACAATATCTTCAGTATCTTTTGTATGCTCTACAACTTCAACTTCTTTAGGTAAAACTTTTTCTTCACTAGATATTTTCGGTATTTTATTTAAGTTTTCTTGAAGTTTTCTTTCTAACTCGTCAATCTTTTGAGAAAGTTTCTCTATCTTTTCTTGCTCTTTATTATCCGTTACGGTCGCCACCGTTTGAACTTCCGCTTTATTAAAACCACCGCTAGACAAGGCGTTTTCAAGTTTTGTGATTCTTGACATAAGCGCATCAATATTATAGTCTGCAGATTGATTTGACGCCTTTACGATTGACGCTTCGAATATAATTTTTGGATGAGTGCTATACTTTACTTCGTTTTCTGTTTTAGAGAAAATTTCAATCGTGCGAAGTATGCCCCTGCCGTCTTGCAAACTCGCTATCTCTGAAAGCATATTCAGGTCTTCTTTAGGAAGGGCTAAAATAGAGTTTGGATCTTTACAAGTCTTAACAACTAAAACGTCGCGCAAAAAAGAAAGCAGGTCTTTTATAAGCATACCGACGTTTTTTCCAAGCGAGCAAAGTTCGTCGCAAATTTGAAGTGCGCCAGACGAATTTTCTGTAAAAATACACTTGACAAGTTCAGCCGTTTTTTGGCGATTTGACGCGCCTAAAACGTCAATAACGTCGTTATAGGTCAACTTTCCTTCGTTATACGATAGACAAATATCTGCAACTGAAAGCGCGTCTCTAACGCTACCTTCACCAGCGCGGGCGATGCAAGTTACAGCCTCAGGCTCGTACTCTTTTCCTACTTCGTCATAAATTTTAGCAATTAAACTTGCTACTTTTTGAACGGAAATAAGTTTAAAATCAAAGCGCATACACCTTGACAAAATAGTTTGCGGAAGTTTGTGCGGTTCTGTCGTTGCCAAGATAAACACCGCGTGTTTAGGCGGTTCTTCCAAAGTCTTTAAAAGCGCGTTAAACGCTTCTGTCGTAAGCATGTGCACTTCGTCTATAATATAAACTTTGAACCTACCGTTTACCGGTGGATATTGAACTTTTTCGCGAATTTCACGAACGTTTTCTACCCTGTTGTTTGACGCAGCGTCCATTTCTACGATATCGAGCGAGTTTGGATCGTTTAAACTTAAACAAGTTTCGCACTCGCCACAAGGAGAGCCGTTTTTCTTTTCGCAATTTATCGCCCTTGCAAAAATTTTCGCAGCAGTCGTTTTACCTGTTCCGCGCGCACCGCAAAACAAATAGGCGTGACCTATTTTATCGGTTTTTATTTGATTTACAAGCGCCCTGACAACCGTTTCCTGACCGATAAGGTCTTCGAATACTTGTGGGCGAAATCTTCTGTAAAGTGCTAAGTACGACATTATTTCTCCATTATCTTTTTTACTTTTATCTTAATGCGCTGAACGGCGTTTTCTATCTTTTTACTATCTATTTTAAGTTCTGAAATTATTTCAGCGTAAGATAAACCTTCAATAAAATATCTATTGAATATATCAATCTCAAAAGCCGATAGGTTTAGTTTTATCTTCTCAGTCAATTCTTTAAAACTTTCTGACGAAATTAAGTCTTCTTCGAGCGACTTTCCTTCTATAAACTCCGCTTCAGACATTGCTTTCGATTCGTTTAAAACTTGATTGCTTAATGAGCGCGACTTTTTTACCGCGTTTATAAGTCGCGTTTCTATGCACCTATAAGCGTGCGTTGCAAATTTTCCTTTTCCTTCGTCGTAAGTTTTAACGGCGCGGTCTAAGCCAATATAGGCTTCTTGAGATAAATCGTCGTCGTCAGCGCCTATTAAAAAATAAGAACGCTTTAAACTGTTTATCATGCGCGCATAGCGTTTTACGAGATATTCAAAAGCAAACTCATCACTCGCTATATGAAGTTTTACAAGTTCTTCGTCTTTTAAAAGTTCGTAATTCATTATTTTAAATTTCTCTGCCTTACCGCTTCAAAAACTGCAATACCAGTTGCAACGGATGCGTTAAGCGAATTGATTTTTCCGTACATTGGAATTGTAACGATTTTATCGCATTTGGTTTTCGTTAATCGGTTAATTCCCGTATCTTCACCGCCTACGGTGATTACGATTTTTCCTTTTAGGTCGGTTTCGTAAATGCTTTCACCGCCAAGTTCTAAACCGTAAACCCACGCGCCGTTTTCTTTAAGTTCGTCAAGCGCTTGATTTACGTTTGTAACTTTTGCTATTTTTATATGGTTTGCGCTACCTTCTGAAATTCTCATTACGGCGTCGTTTACAGATGCAGAGCGGTGCTTACCGATAATTATCGCATCAACCCCACCACACTCGCAAACACGGATTATGCTACCTAGGTTATGCACGTCTTCAACGCCGTCTAAAACGACGATAAACGCGTTATCGGGTAAGTTATTCGCTATATCGTAAAAATCTGCGTACTCAAAATCTGACACGCTTGCGATAAAACCTTGATGGTGTTTTGACTGACTTTGTTTATCAAGAACGGATTTATCTACGAAGGAAACTTTAATACCCGCTTGCTTGATTTCGCTAAGCAACTGACGGCTTGGTGCGTCACGCATACCGTTTTGAACGTACACGACGTCTACCGTTTGATTAGATTTTAAAAGTTCAGTTACGGCGTTTCTTCCTTCAACCTTCATTTAAGTTATCTCCAAATTCTAAAATAAATTGCAAGCGGTCGCTATCACCTGTTAAGTATAAATAGCCTATAACCGCTTCAAGCCCCGTGGACTTGTTGTATTCGCTGACCGTCGAGTGTTTGGACTTTGACGGCTTTTTAGTGTTTCTAGCGCGTTTATATACCGCAAGTTCGTCTTCGGTAAAGTGCGGAATAAGAAGGTCTGCAAGTTTTGCTTGGTTTACCGCACAAACGGTGCGAGAAGTCTTTTCGTTAAGCGCGCCACTCCTTAGGGTGTGCCCTATCGAATTTTTAGTTCTTACGTACAGCGAATATACCGCGTCTCCGACGAACGCAAGCGTTATCGAGCCAAGTTCGTTCGCTTCACTTTTTGTAAGTTTTTCAAATTTAAAACCAATTTGCAAAATTTTTTATATCCTTTCACTTATTCATAGTAGATTATACCACAAACAAATAATATTTACAATAGAATTTTAGTAAAATAAATTGAAAACCTATGGTTTTGATAATGCAAAACGAAGTTTCGCTCGATATGTTGCTAGTGAAGATGATTTGAAGGCAGAGCCTTCATGATTTGAACGGCAAGCCGTTCGTGATTTGAAAGCAAACTTTCATGATTTGCAAATCTCAGATTTGCATTATTGTCGAGCAGTTTTTTGAAAAACTGCCGAATTATTATATAATTAAGTATTCCTTAAAAAAAAATTATATGTTATTCACGGAACGCGTAGCGTTCGCGACCGAAATGTAAGTTGTTCACAACTTACACATCATGCAATCCGTACGCAAAAAGTAGGATTGCGCTTCATGCTAACTGACAAGTTAGCGCTTCATGCAAAATTTATTTTGCACATCATTAATAAAACCCCAAAATCGAAAAACTTCG
>JAZSKA010000014.1:0-43768 GCA_045534605.1 Christensenellaceae bacterium
TCTCGCTTGAAACAAGTTGAGCATTAAGGTGTATACAGCCGCCGCTCCTAACATTACCATACCACTAAAGAGTAATGCCTTTAACAGCGATTCCTGCGCTACCCTCGCCCTGAATTTTTGAAGAGAATCGTTATTACTCATTTATTCTCCTCCTTTATATTTTCCACGTTGAATATTCGTGGAATAAGGCTTATTTAGTAATTTGCAAAAAAACTTTCCGCCAGCGATATAATATATATATGATAACGCTCGCGCGAAAAATTATTAAGTTTTTGGTCGATTTTTGACACAAAAACGCTATATCCGCAAATAACCAGCGATAACATTATAATTTTATTTGTCAAATAAGTCAATCTCTAAACACACAAAAGCACAAAAAATACATAAACAGTTATATTTTTTACATATAGACAGAAATAAGCATTATCCGTTTTTTTGCATACTTTCATCCTAATTGTGAATTCTACAAAAATAAAGGTTTATAGCGATAACCGTTTTATTAGCCGATTATTCTTACTTATTAGCCTACTTTAACCACCGATATTATCATCAACGTTTGTTCATTTTTGCAACTTTCCTAATATGTGGTTAGTTTTGCGGAAATATTAACAAATGCACATAAAAAGCATAAAAAGACCTTCTTAAAGCGTATTGGCTTTAAGAAGGTCTTTTTGATTATTTTCCTTTTACTCTTGCAATTTCTATATTATCGCTTTTTCTATCTCTTAACTCTTTTACAGGGTGCGGAGAAACCTCGTATCTAAGGTCTGTGCCGTTTTTAGTGATATACTTATCAATTACCATATGGCTAGGCATATTTTTAGCAGTTCCTACCACTTTCTTTTGATATTTAAAGAAATCTGCGCCGTCATCCAATTCGTTAACAGGCTTATAGCCTTCTTTTATCGAAGTATTTCTTACCGTTCTTAAAACGTCGCGAACATAGTCGATATTTTCACCAAATTTCATAAGTTCTGGGAACTGTCCGACAGGGATTACTTTACACCAAGGCTTTCCTTCGTACTTTTCAAGTAGCGCGCATACGTGGTGCAAATGCGCAACTTCTTCTTCAAAACAACTTTCAAAAAGTCTTTTTACCATTGGATCACTTTCATCTTCGTATAACGAATAGTAAACGTAACACTCGGTATATTCGTGCATCAATAAGCATTCTAAATGAGTTAAATCTGGATCTTTCAAACTGCCGTATCCAGAGACGTGTTGCTCTTCAATCATAGCAATTTCACTGAACAGTTTTCTACCCATATCAGAGTGATAATAAGCACCCAAATTCATATAAAAATTCATTGTTTGTTGCTCTGCTGCGGTGATAATTCCAATGTTTAAGTTGGTCAATACGTCGTTTAACGACGCTTTTTGGGCAAATCGTATGTCGTCGTTTGGGTGTCTAGGCTCGGCTACCGTAGGTCTTCCTGGCATAACTTCGGTATAGTTTCCAATAACTTCATCAAACTTAGTATTTTCTTCTAAATCAATAAGATTACTAAAGCGATATAAGTGGTCGAAATCTTCAAGTAATGCAAAGTCAAGTTGTTCGCGAACGACCGCGTTCTTTTCGCGTTTTGCAAGCATTGCAGTCAAATCTACCGCAACTTGCTCGTACGTTAAAGTCGTTTCTAAAATCGTTTCGTCGATAGGCTTTAAAGATGCAAGTTTTTTATGCTGTTGCTGTTCAATTCTTCTAATCATCGCAAGTTCGCGTCTTAAGTCGTTATTATAAGTCATGCGTTGCATATTATGAGAATACCAATTTGCTTCAAATTCAGTACCCGACGCCAAAATAATTCTAACTTTCGTATAAGGACTTACTTGATGCTTATCGTACGCTTTAAGTGCAAGCGACGAGTTTGATGAAATGTAATTTTCTAGTTTTTTTGGTTTTAATTCAAACGGATTCATTTATACCTCCTATCGTTTAATTTTAGCCAAATTTTATAAAAATATCGCCGTATAAGTCGATTAACGGGCTATGCCTTTAATTTTGTTATAAGTTCATCACACAATTTTTCAGCGTGGCGCGCAGATAATTTTTCACAACCTAAATTCAAAAGCGATATTCCCGTCGATAAGTTTATATCCCCCATTGCTTCGATTTTAATCTTGCCAGAACAAAGATTAAAAAGCGTTTTTACGTTAATTAAATCACCGTCAACCTTAACGACGACTGTATTTATTTTAGTTTGCACTAAAAGCTTTACGAGTGCAGTAAGCGCGCTTTGAGAAAAATCGTTAGGACTGACTATTACTTTAATTTGTTTTTTACCTACCGCTTTTCTAATCTTTATAAGTTCTCTTTCCGTGTTTTTAATTCTATAATAATTAAGCATTACTGGAATTATCGGGGTTAAAATTGCATTTATTTCATTTTTTGCACAAAGTTTTGCTGATAAAATTTTAACACGTGTAAATTCTTCACCGTGCGGATAAGCAATTAATGCGTTTATCCCAATCTTCTTATCTTTTGCAAGTTTTGATGCGTTTGAAAGTCTAGTTGGCATAACGGTAATTGACGCAAAACCGTTTTTTCTCGCTGTAAGGATTTTTTCCTTAAGCCCTATCTCACTAAAATTATCTTCCAAAAGATAATCTATTTTTGATTTTAACTTTTCAACCTTAAAATCAATAAACTCACTTTCAAGTTCTAATAAAGACTTGCCAAATATTTCTGCAGATTTTTGAAATTTAGATATTTCTTCTTTTTCTTTTTTTAATTCAACGTTATCGGAGTTTTCAATTTTTGGAAAAGAAGTCAATAATTTTATATCTTCCATAATGCCACCTCGCTTTAAGTTTATCCATTACTTAGATTTTTAATCGCAAAATTTTGTTTTTTACAAAATAAACTGTTTTGCTGTTTTTTTCGACAATTTTTTGATTATTCTATAAGTTACAATTAACTCAAGGAGTAATTATGATATTTTTTATAGGTTTATTAGTAATAGTAAGTTTGTTTTTAGTCTGCATGATAATTTGTTATATTGTGCTAAATACGAAAAACAGCAAAAAAATAACGCCGTCAAAAAATGACGACGCTAAAATTTTTTACATAACAAATTTTCAAAAGCCTAAGAAAAAACCTAAAAAGTTAGAGCCCGATATCGCAATTAAAGGTGCAATAATTCACCCAAAAGAGTTTCACCATATTTACAATTCGGAAACGAAAAACTTTGATTAATCAACTTATATAAAGCCTTTAAGATTAATCTTCGTACTTTTCGCCTTCTCCCCAAAGTCTTTCAAGGTGATAAAAATATCGTTGTTCATCATTAAAGATATGAACTAAAACGTCAACGGCGTCAATAACAGCCCATCTACCTTCTTGAGCCCCTTCGATACTTTTTACTTCTCCACCTATTTTTTCAATATGCTCTTCTAAAAGTTCGCATAGTGCTTTTACTTGTGTTTGAGAACGCGCGCTCGCTATAACGAAATAGTCAGATACGATAGTTTTGTCGGCTACGTAAATCTTCGTTATATCTTGCGCCTTTTTTTCTGATAAAAATTTACAAATTGAAAGTGCTAGTTCGTTTGGTTGCATATATTCTCTCCTGTTAGTTATAGTATTTTTGACACTGTAATGTCAGCGGATATATTTCTTCGCTATCTTTTTTTAAAAATTCGACGAGTTTATTAATAGCGAAGGAAAATCCAGCGTGGAAATTTTTAAACACATTCAGTCTGATTTCGTCAACGTGTGGATAATTTCTATCTTCTTCTATTAAGTCTGCTAAAAAAACGACTTTTTCTAAATCACTCATATTAGCGCGACCTGTCGTATGATACCTTACAGCGTTTACAATATCTTCGTCTTTAATCTCTAAAATTTCTTCTGCAAAGTATGCCCCTAAAAATTGATGCATGACTTTTTCAGGAATTTCTTTAGGAATAAATGACGGTATTTTAAAGTTTGGAAAGTCTTTGGCGCTTTTGTATTTTGCTACGTCGTGAAGTAAACTCGCTAGTTCTGCTTTTGCCTTATCCACCCCGACGATTTTTGCAAGTTTAATAGATGAGACTATAACGTTTGCGGTATGTCGAAGTCGTTTTTGTGGCAATTCGTTTTTTACGTAAATATAATAGTTATTCGACTTATATAAAGCCTTTTTCTCAATATAGTCAATAATTTCACTTGGTAAAAAGTCTGACGTATCAAGTCCAAGTTTAACATAGGTCTTAATTTTCGTGCTTGATAAATTCGTGCCGTTATATGACGAAAATAATAATTTTTTAGAAAAATGAGCGTAGTAATTTTCGATTGCTTTTTTCTGATCTTCGCCCGCCCTTGAAGTTACGATTAAGCTCGCATTTTGCAAAATTTTATCGGGATTTTTCCACGAAGGAAAATCAAGTAGCATATCCGTTCCGACCAAAAAATAGATTTCACTATCTTGATATAAATTTTTAAAGTGCTCGATAGTTAAATAGGTGTAACTCGTACCTTTAGATACTTTTTCAAAATCGCTTATTTCGACTTTATCACAATCTCGAAATGCAAATTTAAGCATATTAAACCTATCGTCAAAAGAAGTCAGATTTTGTCCTATTTTGTGCGGTGGAATGAACGCAGGGCAAATTATAAGCTTGTCAAGCGAAAACTCGTTAATTATATTTTCCGCAAGTTTTATATGCTCGTTATGAACAGGATCAAACGATCCACCAAATATACCTATTTTCATAAATTAATTATAACACACTATTTTTTTTAGTGTTATTCGTTTTCATTTATTTTTTATTTCTTCTTGATTTTTCGCGCTCGAGATCTTCTAATATTTCATTCAACATCTTTTCAAATTCTTTTTCAAATTCTTCTTCTGTCAAATTTTCAAATCTTTCATTAAACTCTCTTCTGACTTCTTCAACTTCGTCAAGCCCGTCTTGATATTCTTTGGCAAGTTTTTTTAATTCTTCTTCAGTCATAAAAGATTCCTCACAAAAAAAGTTTCTTTTTAATTATTTTAACATAAAAAAAGCAATATTTCAAGAATAAATAACGACATTTTCGTCAATATTTACAATATGAAAAAAGTATCATTAATTTTAGACGGCATAATTGCATTTTTAGGAAGTTTAATACTTAGTTTTTGTATATTTAGAATTATTAATACTCCTAAAATTATAGCAATAATAACTTCGCTAATTTTGTCAGTATGCATATTTTTAGCATTTATTTTAAAACAGCGCGAAAAAAGCCTTGTTGCAAGTAATACTTTTTGGCAAAATAAACGAATATTTGCATTAAAACTTAAACTGTCACTAATGAAAAACGATGAGATAATCGGCTTATTCGCAAGTTTTTTAAAAAACGCAAGCAAAAAAGACTTTTATTTAGAAAATGAAAATTATATCTATTTATTCCGTTTTTTGCCCGATGAACTTTCCGCTAGCGACGCACTTTCCTTAATTAAAAAAGTCGATTATTCTTCTAAACAAATCGTACTTTTTTCTAACGCTTTTTCTAAAAATTTAATAAACCTTTCCGCCACCTTAAAAATATCGCTTGTGCCTACTGAAAAAATTTATTCTTACCTTAAAGAAGCAAGCCCCGAGTTTTTAGAAAAACTTGAAATATTATCACCTAAAAAATTTAGCCTTAGCGGTATATTTTTAAAGAAAAACGCCGTACGGTTTATTCTTTACGGCTTGATTTTAGAACTGCTTAGCCTTATAACATTTTTTCCTGTTTTTTACGTAATAAGTGGTGCTGTGTTTATAATATACGGGCTTATAACTCTGTTTTTTGGGAACACAGTTAAACAGCCCACCATAGACTTAGATGATATCTTAAAAGAAAAGCCGAAAAGCGTTTAATGCTTTTCGGCTAAATTGTTGTGTTAATTATTTTACAGGGTTTGCTTTGCAAGGACCAGCGTATTTTTCGCAGTCGCTCTTTGCAGTGTTAGCATCCGTTACGTAGCTTTGAGTGTAATTGAAAGTCGTATCATATTTACAGCTGTTAGAAACTGATGCCGTTCTTGAAGATACGGTTGTTGCCCCCTTTATACCTACGTCGTTATAAGATTTTACCTTACCACTATTTTTCAATTCTACCGTTTTAGAACAACTTGCAAAATAGTTACACTCTGAGAACATAAAGCCTGTTCCACGAATACTCATACAAGTGTCACCTACTTTATTATAGTAGTTGTTGTAGTAGTGCATGTTTGCGTTTCTTCCAAGTGGAACGCGTGAAGTAACACCGTTATAGTAGTTGTGGTGAGCAGTTATATTCCATTGAAGATCTTCGTCACTACCACCGATAAGACCTGTTTTATGACAAGCGTTGTAAATATTGTATGAATATGTTGCGCTGTTTACACGCTTGATATCCGTTGCGCCGTCGCCTTTGCCCTTATCATGTTCAGGTGTTTCGTCGAAAGCGTTTTTACCTGCATTGAAGCAGTTGTTGTGCACCCAGTAGTTTTTATAATTTTTTTCACTACCTTTGCTTCCTTCGAAAGCACAAGCATCTTCAGAATAGTTAGTAAAAGTAAGGTTTCTAACTTCAATAGAGTTTGAATTTTTGAAAGTCATACCCCATTGATAAATTTCAGCGTCTTCACCAACGCCTTCTAACGTTAAATATTTAATGTTAGATAAATTGAACATGTTGTAGTAAGAGTCCTCGCCGTTACCACTCTTATCAGTTAAGCCCGATAATTGAGTTTCAGAACCCGTCCATTTACCCTTGCTATCTTTAGTTTGAGTTGCAATTCTACCGATAATTCTAACAACTACTGGCTTAGAACCCGTTGCAGATGCTAAAATATTTCCAAGACCTGTTTTTCCGTTACCAGAAACAGAGTTTTTAGTGCTGTCAGTTACGTAAACGACTACTGCATTTGATTTTAAAGTACCGTCGTCTTTATACGCGCCAACGCCTTCAGTGTAACCTGCGTGGGCGTAACCCGAACGGTCGTAAGGTGTAACCTTAACACCCTTAACTTCGATATCTTTGTTTTGACCGCCAACGTGAACCCTTAAGTCGTAAGTTCCTGGCTTTAAGCCTAACATATCAACTCTTGCTTTTCCTGAAGAAGTTTCGCGAATAAGTTGTTTATCTACTTCGGTGTAGTTTGCTTCGTTTGAAAGTTTATAGTACGCTTTTGCGCTTGAAACGCTTGATTCGTTCCAAGTAACGAACGCTGCTTCGCTTAAACCACCGTAAGATAAAGGTTTAATATCAGAACTTACTTCACCAGAAGGTTGTCCAGAACCACCGCTTGGTGTTTGGTTGTCGTTTCCGCCAGGTGTTTGGTTGTTATTTCCACCGGGCGTTTGGTTGTTATTTCCACCAGGCGTTTGGTTGTTGTTATTACCGCCACCATTTGACGTTTGAGTATTATTTCCACCGCCGTTTGAAGTTTGCGTATTTTCAGATTTGTTTCCAACACCTGAAATAGTAGGTAATCCCCCATTATTCGTGCCGTTTCCGTCGGACTTGTAAATTCCGTCTCCGTTAATATGTATTCCGTTACCAAGATTTATGGTACATCCCGCTAAAGCGAATACTAAGATGACACATGTAAAAAATAAAAGTAATTTTTTCATCTCACACTCCCCCATTTTGAGTATCAAGTTAATTTTACTACTTAAAAAATAAATTGTCAACTATATGAAAAAAATAGGTCCAAAAAGTTAAGGTTGTTGACTTATTATTATATACGTTACGCAAATTGATTTAAAAGTTTCAAAAATACATTGACAAATTCAAAAATGTATTCTATGATTATACAAAAAAGAAAAGGAATTAATATTTTGCAAAAAATTTATCTTAAAAACGGCGAAAGTTTGCAAAAAGCAATAGATAACGCGCCCGAAAACTCAACGATTATACTACAAGCGCGCCAGTACCGTGAAAAAATTAAGGTGTCAGTTAACGGCTTGACTATTGAAGGCGTAAAAGGTTCTAAAATAGTTTACGGTGATTACGCCAATAACGTCCACGCCGACGGGCTTGAATATAACACTTTCAGAACTTATTCTGTAATCGTTACGGGAAAAAACGTTACTATTAAAAATTTAGAAATTGAAAACGACGCATACTCACCAAAAACCAAAGGGCAAGCAGTCGCGCTTTCAGTTTACGGCGATAATTTCGTCGGTGAAAACCTTATTCTAAAATCTATGCAGGACACACTGTTTTTAGGTCCACTACCAGACGATTTGATTCACCGCTACGACGGTTTTTTAAAAGATGACGAAAGATACGTTGAAGGCGATCTTTTATCCGTTTTTAAAAACTGTAAAATCTTCGGTAGTGTCGACTATATTTTCGGTTGTGGAAAAGCCTATTTTTACGCGTGTGATTTTATAAATATCGACGATAACCGTCCTATAGCCTACGTTACAGCGCCAGCGCACTCTTTAAAACAAAAAGACGGCTTTACTTTTTATAAATGCAATTTTCTATCTGATAAAGATTGCTTTGCAGAAGTATTTCTTGCTAGGCCTTGGCGGGACTACGGTAAATGCGTGTTTATCGATTGCGAAATTTCCGACCGAATTTCACCTTTGGGTTTTGACCGTTGGAACGACACGCACAGAAATTTAACCGCAAGATTTTTATATAGTGGCGTAGATATTAAAAATCCAGTCGACTGGTCTAAAAAATTATCTGAGGAAGATAAAAATCAAACTATTTCAAAGATTATGAGTTTGCTTGAAGAATTTAATTTAAAGTAAAAAACCACTAAAAAAACGGCTTTTGGAAGCCGTTTTTGTTTTATTAAATTATCGCAAGTGCTTTTACTATTGCAATTATAAGCGTAAGCGAGAATACCGAGCCGATTGTCGTCGACACGACGAGCGAGCCTGCAAGTTCGCCGTCAGCACCCATTTCTTGCGCCATAATCGCACTAGATACCGCTATTGGCGAGCCGAACGCAGCGATAAACGCAACGACTGATGCACCCCTGAAACCAAACGCAAGACAAGCAACCGTAAGCACGAACGCAGGAACGACGATTAACCTTGTAAAGGTTGCGATGATAATTGATTTTTTAGAATTTTTGAACGAACTAAACTCAAACTGACCGCCTAAAACGATAAGTGAAAGCGGAGTCGTTACGTTTCCGATATAAGTTAAACTCTTATACAAGAAATCAACTTCGGAAATTCTGAACGATACGTTCGTTTTAACGAAAATAAATCTTATAACTAGCGCGACGATTCCTAGGAGTACGCCGTGAATAAGCGGGTTTTTGCAAATATCAAGACATACTTTCTTAAACTGCGGTTTTTCACCGTTACCACGGAAAATGCTTAGCGCGATTACCGCTAAAATATTGAACGCAGGAACGACTACCGCAGATAAAATTGACGCCACACTCGTTCCTTCGTCACCAAAGATAAGACCTGCTAGCGGAATACCTAAAATTGCGTAGTTAGAACGAAAAACGCCTTGCCAAACCGCACCCCTTTCGCGACCGTCTTTAAAGAAGATTAAAGCGACGATAAGACCTAGGAAAAATACCGCAATGACCGCGCCGAGCGCGAATAACGGCGTTTTTAAATCGATATTAGCAATGCTTTCTATCTTATAAATATTAAGAAAAAGAGTAACCGGCAAGAACAGTTTAAAAACAAGTTTGTTTGCTTGTTTGAAAAAGTCACCGCTGACGATTTTAGTACATTTTAATAAGTATCCAAGCGCTATGAGTATAACGAGCGGTAAAACCGCGTTAAGCGCAAATAAAAAAGTATCCATATCTTCACCTACTTAACTAATTTTAGCACAACGCAAGGAAAATTACAATAAATGAATAAATAAATAGCGTAAATTTTTACAAAAATTTATAAACTTGAGTAAATGCCTTAAAAATTTATTGACAAATTGCGTTTTTTTGGAGTAAAATTTATTCATTAAAAACTTTAATGGAGAATTCATTATGGATTACATTGAACAGATTATTTTAGACACAGAACAAAGAAACCCTAATCAACCAGAGTTTATGCAAACTGTAAGAGAAGTTTTAAACTCACTTCGCCCTGCAGTTGAGAAAAACGAAGAACTTTACAGAGCAAACGGTATTTTGGAAAGACTCGTTGAGCCTGAAAGAATTATCTGCTTTAGAGTCGCTTGGCGCGACGATAAGGGCGCAACTCACGTAAACAAGGGTTACAGAGTACAATTTAACAGCGCAATCGGACCTTACAAGGGCGGTTTAAGATTCCACCCATCAGTAAACCTTTCAATCATGAAATTCCTTGCGTTCGAACAAACTTTTAAAAACAGTTTAACTTCACTCTCTATGGGCGGTGGTAAAGGTGGCGCAGACTTCGATCCACGCGGAAAGAGTGACAACGAAATTATGAATTTCTGTCAAGCGTTTATGACTGAACTTTATCGTCATATCGGACCTAACCTTGACGTTCCTGCTGGTGACATCGGCGTTGGCGCAAGAGAAGTTGGTTATATGTTCGGTCAATATAAGAGAATTAAGAACGCTTACGAAAACGGCGTATTAACCGGTAAAGGTCTTTCTTTCGGTGGTAGTTTAATTCGTCCAGAAGCAACAGGTTTTGGTTCTATCTACTTCTTAAACGAAGTATTAAAGCACGAAAACGACAAAATCGAAGGTAAAGTATTCGCACTTTCTGGTTTTGGTAACGTTGCTTGGGGCGCATCTAAAAAGATTATCGAACTTGGCGGTAAGGTAATCACCCTATCTGGTCAAGACGGTTATATGTACTTCGAAAACGGTATGACTGCTGAAATGGTAGACGATATGCTCGAAAGCCGTAAAAACAGAGAAAGCAAGGCTGACTTTGCAAAGCGTCACGGCGCAATTTGGTACGAAGGTCAAAAGCCTTGGGGAATTGTTAAGGCTGACGTTTATATGCCTTGCGCTACTCAAAACGAAATCAATCTTGACGACGCTAAGAAATTTATCGCTCTCGGCGTTAAATACGTAAACGAAGCGGCTAACATGCCAACCACTAACGAAGCAGTTGACTTCTTAATGGAAAACGGTATTATCGTATGCCCTGCTAAAGCATCTAACGCTGGCGGTGTTGCTGTAAGCGGTCTTGAAATGACTCAAAACAGCGAAAGACTTGCTTGGACTCGCGAAGAAGTTGACGCTAAACTCGGCTGGATTATGAAAAATATCCACGACCAAATCGTTGACGCATGCAAGGCTTACGGTATCGAATATAACCTTGTTAAAGGCGCTAACCTTGCAGGCTTTAAGAAAGTTTGCGAAGCAATGATCGCTCAAGGTATTTACTAAGATTAAAAAATAAAATTTACAAGTCGCAAACTTTTGTTTGCGACTTGATTTTTTGCTTTAAATGTTCTATAATTGATTTAAGATTTATTAAGGAGTTATTTATGCAAAAGACTTATACTGTAAACTTAGACGGATATAAAGAAGAACTGCCCGTAATGAAATTACCTAGCGGTGTCGGCATCGCGTTTTTCAACTTACACGGAAACGTCAAAATGACTGAACATTGCGGAAAAGCACTTTCCAAATATTTAACCGATTGCGACGTATTAATTACCGCTGAATCAAAAGGCTTGCAACTTTGCCACGTCACGGCAAGAGAACTTGGCCACGACTACTACGCAGTAGTTAGAAAAAGTAAAAAACTTTATATGCAAGACGGCGTTGAAGTCCAAATTGAATCGTCAATAACTACGGGAAAACCACAAAGTTATTATCTTTCAAAACACGACGTAGATCTTATTAAAGGTAAAAAGGTCGGAATTGTTGACGACGTAGTATCTAGTGGTGCAAGTTTAAAAGGACTTATCGCTATAGTTGAAAAGGCTGGTGGAATAGTTCATAAAAAAGCGTTCTGCCTAGCAGAAGATACTGCTAAAGATTTAAAAGATATTTATTATCTTGACACTCTCCCACTGTTTTTTGATTAATAATATATAAAAAACCGCGCTATAGCGCGGTTGCCGTTAGGGATTTTTAGTATATAACAAAAGTGTAGCCCACTATACTTCGCTTAAAGGCGAAATATGGTGGGCTTTTCTTATTCACAAAAGATTAAGATAATTTAGTTTTATTTTTAGCATTGTGGCTAAAAGTGATATGCAAAACAAGTTTTGCGTTATATTTTTCGAGAGAAAAATTCAAGATTCTGCTTTAGCAGGTTCTTATATTTCTCTCGAAGAAGTTATATTAAATAAATCCACAACTTGCCGTAGGCAAATATAACTGCCGATAGGCAATATAACTCGTCGTTAGACGAATATCACAAATCCGTTTACGGATTTATTTAGTTGCCGAATCCCTTGTAGGGACTCGGCTAGCGCGGTTTTCTTTATTTTTCTTCATTATCAGGCGGTGGATTGTTTTTTAAATATTCTTCAATCGCCTGCTTTTTAAGTTCTTCAATTTTTTCCTTGTCGGCAGTTTCTTCATCCGCGGTTTTTAGCGCAACACTCGCTTTAGCCATAGAGATAATATAAGAAATCAAGAGTGCCAAAGACGGTAAGATTATGAAAATTAAAAATCCCCAGAAACTTGATAAAACTTTATAAATAAAAGTAATAACGGTAAACTTGAAGCAATATTTTGCCACTATTCGAGAATATTCTATCTCGCCGTCGTCGCTTGCGTTTGCGTCGCCATGAGTTATAAGATAGCAACCTTCTTGGTTATTTTCTATAACTCTGTGAGTAACGGTTACGGGAATACCCTTAATTTCCGATTTAAAAACGACAATCTCGCCCACTTTTATATCTTTAACGTCGTCGACGTCGACGTTTTTTACTAGAATTATCGCGCCTTTGGGAATATTAGGCTCCATACTTTCGGTTTTTACGTTTAAAATCGAATAACCGAACAGCGACGGTGTTTTACCACGCGCGACGGATACGCCAACGAAAACTAAAAGCACGCAAAGAATAGCGAATATTACGATAAATATTCCGTCAACAATTTTACGCGCTTTTGATTTTTGTTCTTTTACATTGCTCATAAGTTTACGTTAAAGATTTTTGGAATTTCTTTAATCATCTCGTCAATCTGCTCGTCAACGAACTTAATCATTTCGCTTTTTAATTTAGCGCGCAAGGTGTTGCAGTGAATAATTTCACGGGCGATTTTAGCGCGATTAGCGTGCATTTGTTCGTTTCGCGTTTCCATAACTGCCATATTGACGGCTTCTTCGTCAAGGCGATTCATTTCAAGTTCGAGTTCTTTTAAAACCTTTTCTTGTTTTTTCTTGTCAAGTGCATCTTGTCTTTCGCGCTTTTTGCGTTCAAGTTCAATTTTCTTGAGTTCATTTTCTTGGCGGAGTTTTTCGCGTTCTTTTTGCTTTTCAAGTTTAGCAAGTTGTTCGCGTTCTCTCTTTCTAAGTTTTAAAATACGCTCTTTTTGTTCGTTTTCCTTACGGCGTTGAGCGGCAAGCCTACGCTCATAAAGTTTAGTTTCAACGTTAGTATCGTTAATTTTAATCTGTTCTAAACAGCGGTCGATTGCGCCGAGAATTTCAGCGCGGTGAACTTCTTTTAACAAACTATCGTACATAGAAGGAACGGCGATAGTTTTAACTTCTTCAACGGGTATATCGCTTTTTGGGAAGTCGTCGATATTGATAAGATCTTCGGCGCGAACGCGAGCGCGAGTGCTTTTAACTTTAAAGTCTTCGTTTGCAAGGTTTTGCATAAAAACAGAGTTAAAGAACACCATTAAGCGGTATTGGTTTTTAAGTTCGTCGTCCATTTCTTCGCTTTCGGTAACGGCGCGAATTTCATAACCGTCTTCGTCGTAACCTTGCAAGAATTCCCATAGTGCAAGTGCTTTTTTGAAGTTTTGGTTTTTCAAAATAGCGTTCGTTCTTTGGATTGGCGGTCTAACAGGTTCGCTGTGAATCATTTCTTTCGCAAACGGCGTAACCATAAAGCCTGATACGATATTATGAATTTTAGCAAGTCTTTCGATTGGGCCAAGTTCTTCCGAATTCATTTTCATTGCTTCTTCGAAAGGCATTTTAACGATACTGTCAAGGCGCATCGTAACTTGCGCAACGCCGACTTTAAGTCGTTTATCAACGACGATTTCAATTTGTTCGTTCTTTTTAGCGGCGTCTTTTACAGCGTCGTAACGTTTCTTAACGAACGCTTGTAAACGGCGCAAAAGTGTGTAAATAAAGCGGTTTTCGTATACTTCGTAACTTTCTTCTTTAGTCGAGTTTAAAAGTTTGCTCGGTAAAACCATATCCCCGTCGATACCGTGGATATAGTTAGTGTGCTGAGCGAGATACTTAACCGCTTCTTCGTTTACAGAACGCGCGCGGGAAGTGTCGATAAGGTCTTCTTCAACGACGATAAAACGGCGCGGATTACGAACGATAACGTCAAGACTGATAAGAGCGTCTTCGATAACGTCAATCCAAGTAGTGTCTAAAACTTTACGCGAGAATTTTCTAAAAATTCGCCACTCGCTTAAAGTGTCGTCCGAGCCGACACACGCCCTATATAAATCGTCGTTTTTAAACATATCAATAACTTGATTGATACGCTTTGAATATTCATTAGCCATAAAAAACAACCTTTAAAGAGTTTTTATTAGTGTTAGTCGAGCGGAGAAACCGCTCGACTAAATAAAATATATAATAGTAAAAATCAGAACAACTTTTTAAGTCTTAAGAGATATTCCTTACTTTCGGTCATATTCTCTTCGCCAAAATGCGTGTTAAGATATTCGATATAACCGTCAACTTCGTCACGAATGTAGTTAAGGTTGAGCGATTCGAACTTACGCAAAATCTTGTTACATAAAACGTAGTCAAGACCGTCGATTTCAGTACCACCGCAAGCAACGTAGACAGGAACGAATTCGTTAAGTTGTTTAACGATACGGTTACCAAACGCCAAACGGAAGTGTTCGATAACGTAGTCGTCCATCTTATTGAACTTGTCGATATTTTCTTGAGAAACCTTGTATTTTTCTTGCGCTTCCTTAAACATTTCTTCAAGGTGCTTGTAAGAAAGTCTGTAAGATTTAGCCTTTTCTTCATCAGCCTCGAACGGAATACCTTTCGAGTTAATGTTGATAGGAATAGCACGGTCGTAAACCTTATCTGATACGGAGAACGTACTATCGTCGTTGTTGATTGTAGCGATATACCACATATTATCAGGAAGTTTCATTCTACCCTTTTTGATAAAGTATGGGTCAGTATCCCAACCGCTACTCGTTAAGTCAACGCACCAGTTGTCGCGTGACGGTAATTCGTAGATAGATAAAAGTTCTGCAAAATAATATTCGATACGAGAGATGTTCGCTTCGTCTATAACCGTTAAGTAAACGTTATCGTTCCAAAGTGCTTCGTACATAGCACGCAAGATTTCCGTTTCGTTATAACGCTTAGTAAATTCGTTGAAGTAACCGAAAATTTCCGTTCTATCACGCCAAGACGGTTGAACTGGAGCGATAGTTGCAGGGTTATTCAAGAACACACCGAGAGCGTATGGAAGTGACGTTTTACCTGTACCGGAAATACCTTGTAAAATAATTAAACGAGTGGTTGCGAGCGCAGATACGAACAAACGAATAACCCTTGGTTCGTAGAAAAGTCTGCGTTCTTTACAAGCCCAGTGACGGATATTATCACAAATTTCTTCTAGCGAAACGTCGTTATTGAATTCGTATACAGGTGGCTCTTCGCCTTGGAAAAGTTCGTCGATTTCAATAAGTTTATAATAACGGTTACCCGTAGGATTGCTAAGTGAAGAAGTTTGTGGAGCAGCGCTAACGACAATGTTACTAGGAACAGCGGCAGCAACGGCAACACCACCACCTGCAGCAACCATACCACCGCCAGCAACTGGCATTGCACCGGCAACACCTTGCGGAGCGCCGATAACAGATTCGTCATATTCACTTTCTGCCATTTCCTGAGCAGCGCGTTGACCAACCGTTCCGCCCATACGAGATTGAAGGTCTAAAAGTCTTTCTCTTGAACGGTGAACGCGGGTAAGTTCTGCGTTAAGTCTAGCAATTTCGTCTAAAAGGTCGTCGTTAAGCGGTTTTTTAGAGAAATATCTGCGAACGAGTCTTGAAATTAGTCGATACAAAACAAAGAAGAAACCAACGATTAAGGCAAGTAGAACAATTATGCCTAGTACCGCAACAATCCAATCGCCTACGCCAAAACTTTGTTTATACGAATTTAAAATTTCTATATACTTGGTAACGTCAATAATTCTGAACAACCCGCCGAAAATACCGCCTACTTCGTTTTGAGTTGAAAAGAAAATATTGAGTATACCTTTGACGAATTCAAGAAGTAATTCGCCCAAAAATTGAAAAGCTACCATTAAAGTTTCCTCTTATATTTTATTTGTAAGTGCGCCATTAGCGCGATTAATTAACTTTTTTAATCTTTCTTATCGTCTTTTAGTTTAAAGTCTTTTAAGATTGAAATTACAAGTTTTTTAGGTGTGTAAACACCGTTACCTTCAACGACGTCAGCGCCGTTGTTTAAGAAGTAATTTTTCAAAACTTCGTCTTTTATGTTTCGAACTACAAGTTTAATTCCTTGCGCTTTAAGATAGTCGCGCATAAACTTTAGAACTTGAGTATAAGTTTCGTCGCCCTTGTCGATAAAACGCGCGTCAAGTCTGACGTAGTCAGGGTGATAACCGATAAGTTGACTTAAGTTTTGGAATTCAACGTTATCGAACATAATCTTAAAGTGATGATCTTTAGATAATTTCTTTAACGCGTCTTTTGCTTTCTGACCTTGCTGTACGAGCGTTACAGAATCAAACGATAAAATAACGTTCTCGCCAAAAAGTGAAATATAATCAAATAGTGCTTGAGTGTCGCGAACGGTTGCGAACCACTTTGCAGAAATTTGAATTAAGAACTTAACCTTTTCGTACTTTAAGCAGTCGTCTGCTACGCGCTCGAACATCATTTTGTTAAGCTGGAAAATGCGCTTTGACTGTTCTGCAATAGGAAAATACATCATCTGAGTAATTTTTCCGTTAAACTTATCGTTTAAAACTTGCTGAACGTCAATATATTCGATAAAGTTCGTTTTTGACTTACCTACTACGTAATAATATTCTACAGGACGGCTTGTTCCAAGTTGAACACGCGCCTTATCCTGCTTAATTTCTCTTTCGCTCTTTTTCGGCTCTATCTTTTTAGAAGTTGTTTTCTTCGCAGTCGATTTAGTCGTCGACTTTTTCGCCGTCGATTTTGTAGTAGCAGTTTTTTTAGTTGTCGCCGTTTTAGTTTTCTTTTCGTTTTCCATATATTATTAGATGAAATGAAACTGTCGTTTCATGAAATGAACAACTGTCATTGTTCATGAAATGCAACTTGCCTTCCCCTCGAGGGGAAGGTGTCACATTAGTGACGGATGAGGTGTAAAATCATAAATTTATTTCTAACTTAGTTAATATATCTTGACAAACACCTTCAAAATTTTTATTTATTTCGTAATTTGAATATCTTAAAACTGTTATACCTTTACTATTTAAGTAACAGTCTCTAATTCTATCTTCTTTTTCGTTTTCTTCTTGATAATGTTGTGAACCGTCTAGTTCAATAACGGTTTTAGGTTTTGCACAATAAAAATCAACTATATAATTTCCAATTGTTTTTTGACGATAGAAATTTATCGGTAATCTTTTTAAAAAATCGTACCACAACTTTCTTTCTTCTTTCGTCATGCTTTTTCTTAGGCTTTGAGAGAGTGTAATAAGGTCTTTATTGTATAAGTCGTTCATTTTACACCTCATCCACCGCAAGCGGTCCCCCTTCCCCTCAAGGTGAAGGCTATATCTCGACCGCAATGCAATCAGCGATTGCATTTCATGATTTTGTAAAAATCATTTCATGGCGATAGCCATTTCATGAAAAGTTTAAAACTTTTCATTTCATTGCTATAGCCTTACTCCACTTCTGCGAACGTTACGTTAAACGTAATGTATCCGCCGAGTATGTCGTTAGTGTGCTGTGGGTCGCTTCCTTCGTACCACACGCAAACGCAGTAACCTACGACTTCTTGTGGATCTAGTTCAAAAACGATAGAGTCAGTTTCGTTAGTATCGTAGAACCAGTTGTTATTTTCAGATAGTTGCAGCGACGTGCAAAGCCAATCTTTAGATTCGTCTTTAGGATCAGAAACGTAAGTTGACGAACCACGATATTTAGTTGCCGCTTTTTCTTGCGAGCCGTCACTAGCCGGCTGAGCGTACATAGTTTTATTTTTTTCGCCTTCGGTGTCAGAAATTACTAAAAATCTAACGGCAGAAAGCGCGTTTTTGCTGTTTTCTAAAATGTTGATACGCATGCGGTATTTTATTGGATCAGAACCAAGATCCGCAACGTTTTTAAGGTAAAATTTACTTGCAATATATTCGTCAGTTCCGCTTGCAGCGGCTTTTCCTTCTTGGTTATTAGGCTGAATTTCCATAGGAATTTCACCGCTAGCAACTTTGTCAATATAGTCGGCAATTCCTTCAGCGTAGCCGGTACCTTCGTTATGTTCTGCGTTTTGAACGCCTAAACCTTTCAATACTGAAAAACCGCTATCGGAAAATTCAGGGTCAAAACTTAAAGATAACACGCCGTCGCGTTTACCAGAAACGACAATTCTATAACTGTTTACGTCTGCCGACGAATAAATAGCACCCCACAAAAGTAAAAGCAAAACAATCGCCAAAATAATGGTAATTATAATTTTAAACTTACCGTGGCGTTCGATTTGCTTTTTCGCGTCGAGCTTATTTAATTGTGATTGATCAAATTCTGCCATTTTTACCTTTTTGTAGCCATAAAGGCTACTTGATATGCTATCAAGGATGATTTGAAAACTTTTCAAGTTTTCATGATTTGAACGGCTCGCCGTTGATGATTTGAAAGCCTTGCTTTCATGATTTGCAATTTTACTAAAAATTGCATTATGGTCGTGCATTTTTTTACAAAAATGCCGTATTATTTTTTTAATTAATTTTCGATTTTTTTTGCTGTTTTTAAAGAAGCTGCTAAAATTTTTCTAATTTTGCTTAATTTGCCAAACAAAAAATTATAATCTTCTACACTTATGTATTCAGATTTGTAAAATATATCAAGCCAATAATCTGCTTCATTGCTCTCTTTTTGAGAAATTTGAAGTTTATTAATAAAATCGGCTTTACTTGAACCGTAATTTGCTTCTCTAATGTTTGCGCCAATGCTTGTAACGCTTCGAACAAATTGACTTAATAATTCAGTATCGTCTAATTCTTTTTTTAATTTTCTTCTAAACTTAAGTATCTCAACCGCCAAGTCTGTTGATAACTCAACCAATTCATTTTTCATCAATTAATAAACCTTGCAAGAGAAATTTTTATAATTTTCTCGGAACGCGTAGCGTTCGCGACCGAAATGCAAACGATAGTTTGCAAATCATGCAATCTGTGATTGCAAATCATGACGAATTTATTCGTCAAATCATGCAAAATTTATTTTGCAAATCATCTATTATTCGCCAGAACCTTCAGTCCCTTCAGCGTTATTCTCTTCTTTAACTTCTTCAGCGCTTGTCTCTTCGCTATTCTCAGCAGCTTGCGACTTGAGATATTCTTCTATTGCGCGACGCTTAATTTCTTCTTCGTCGAGTTTAGTTTCTTCTTTTGCTTTCTTTACTTTTAATTGAATAATAATTTTAACTACGCCGTATGCGTTATATAAGAATAATAAAATTAGCGGTATTAAAATTACGATAAAGAAATGTGTTGGTTGCATAAACCAAGTAAGTACCGCACCAACGCCCACCATATGCGTTTTGTAAATACATACTACGTCTTTGTTTTCAAGATAAATCGGGTCGTTAAAACCAGTTACAGGCTCTGCGTCGTTTTTGCTATAGCCAAAATCGTCCATACTGCCGTATGCGGTGGTAAACTTGTCACCGCGCGTTACGTAAGATTGAACTTCGAAATTAGGATATTTTTTAGAAAAATCTTCTAAATTTTCCATTTCGCCTTTTTTATAATATTCGATTTTATATTCGTTATTTTCGTCTTTATAGCGATACCCTACTATGCGGTGGGTATCAAGATAGTTTGCCGGGCTTGCGTGAACTACGAAGGTAACGATTGTTCCTAGGTCGTAAGTTCCGCTATCTTTTGCGTTATCCGTGATAACGAGCGCGCCAACCGGTATCGTCGGCGTCATAGAGTCAGTCTGAACGGGCAAAAACTTCGTAGTGCCGTTTTTGCCCACTTCTCCAGGCTGAGCGATGACGAATATGGAAAAAATTATACATACCGCAATAACAACGCATTCTACTGCGAGTAAAATATTATTTAATATTTTTTTGTTTTTCGAGATAGTTTTCTTTTCTTCCATATTCTTCCGTCACCTTATGTTTTAATTGTTTTTATTACGTACTAATTGTTTAATATGTAATAATTAAAGTTTTTGCTTAAAAATTAAGCTTGAACTGGTGCTGCAGAGAAATTAAACGCAATACTTGCAGTCTTGCCCATGTCAGCGTTTTCCATTTCGTAACCTTCAAACCAAGCAATGAATTTTATATACTTTGTAGCTTTGCCTAAAGTTACTTTATTAGTTCCAGCTGCTACTGCATCAACAGAGTCCTCTGGGTCGCCATTTTCATCAGCGCCAGTATTGTATGCACTACCGAATAATATAACATTATTTTCATCAAAAATAATAACCTTTAATGAACCAACATTATCTGCAGGTGTTGCGCTTACGGTAACTTCAACATTTGTAGTTGAAGAGTTTGTAATCGCAATTTCACCAAAATACAAATCAGCAGTGCCTGTTACTACTGTAGAATTGAATTCTTCAGTAATACCATCAGCATTAATACCAATACTACCAGTTTCCCATTCATCAGTTGTCGTAGCAGCAGTGTAGGTAGAAATAGCTTCTAAAGGTGCAGCAGGACTGATAGCCTTATTAGATTCAGCTGATACTTTGTAACCAGCATCAATAGTTACAGCTTCACCGTTAAGACTAATAATATCAACTGAAATATCGCCACCTGCTGTATCAGCAGTAATTGTGCCAACAGTCGCAGTTGCAGTTGAGTTTGCAGTGTACCATGCAAACGTTGCCGTAGACATTGAAATTACTAATACCAATGTCATAACGATTGATAAAATAAGTGATTTTTTCATGTTTTTACTCTCCTTTACATGAATTTTTTATTATTTTTGTCTTTTTACAAGACTAAAAACCGAAATTGATGATTTGAAAACTTTTCAAGTTTTCATGATTTGAACGGCTCGCCGTTCATGATTTGAAAGCCCTGCTTTCATGATTTGCAATTTTACTAAAAATTGCATTATGGTCGTGCATTTTTTGCAAAATGCCGTCTTAATATTTTTTGTCATTCTGAGTGAAACGAAGAATCTCTAAAGTACGCTGTTAGTTATTTAACTTTTAAAGGAATAATAACTCTATTAGTTCTTTAGAGATTGCCACGCGTTACTATGTAACGCTCGCAATGACGAATAAGAATAACAACTAACGCTCGCAATGACGATTTGTAGCAAAAAGTTTTTATAATTTTCTCGGAACGCGTAGCGTTCGCGACCGAAATGCAAAATCCATTTTGCAAATCATGCAATCTATGATTGCAAATCATGACGAATTTATTCGTCAAATCATGCAAAATTTATTTTGCAAATCATTCTGTCGCTTCTACAAAGTCCACGTGTAGGTTGAGTTTGAAATTCTGCAACTTCGCGCCTTCTGCTTCAGAATCAGTGTCAAACCATACGTATAAAGTCAACGTTTCGTGATATTCGATTGTGTTACCGTCTTCAACTTTCTCGCCTTCGAACGAGCAGGTTGAAACGCCGTCGATTTCCGTATCAGATGAAAATCTAATTGTTCCATCGCTTGATACAAGCGCGTATTCTAGATATTCGGTATAATCTTCAATATCTTCTGCCGTATCTTCTTGAGTTATTGTTTTTCTTACTTGTATAGTAAAAGTGTGCTCTGTTTCATTTTCTATTTCGCCCGAATAAATTAAACCAAGTTCGTAACTATCGGTGTACGCTGGGGTATCGAGTGTAGTTTCGTCGTTACCGTCTGAATAATCGACAAGACCTAACGGGCTTTTTACTTGCCATCTTATAATTTTATTATCACTTATAACGGGTTTAGCAAACGGTGGATTTGAAAACGTAAATGTTTTACCCGTCTCTTCCATCGTTTCGTCGCCAAAACCACCCAATGTCATTTCACCGACTGCAGCAACAGCATTATCTTTTGCCGTATACCAAGCAAAGGTTGCCGCGACAATGGATAAAATTATAGACAGCGCGACGACGATAGACACGACGAAGTGCTTTTTTAAGTTTTGGTCAGTTTTTAATTCCATAGTTTTTGATGATTTGAAAACTTTTCAAGTTTTCATGATTTGAACGGCTTGCCGTTCATGATTTGAAAGCCTTGCTTTCATGATTTGCAATTTTACTAAAAATTGCATTATTGTCGCGCAGATTTTTCTTCGAAAAATTGCCAACTCAACATATAATATTTCTTTTTTTATAATTTTCTCGGAACGCGTAGCGTTCGCGACCGAAATGCAAAATTCATTTTGCAAATCATGCAATCTGTGATTGCAAATCATGACGAATTTATTCGTCAAATCATGCAAAATTTATTTTGCAAATCATCATTTACTCCAAACGCTCGACTGGTTCTTTAACTCGCTTGCAATTTCTTCAGGTGTCATTTCTGATATGTCAGGATCCCAGTTGTATGGGTTTGCAAAGGTTGCGCTTGTTAAACCGGTATTCGTAAATGCGTTTTTGTCTATCAAAGTTAATCCGTTACCGAAGTGAACGGTTTGTAAATTCTTGCAGCCATTAAATGCCATTTCGCCAATTTCGGTTACCGTGTCAGGGATGACGACTGATTTTAGATAGTCTTTATCTCTAAACGCACCAGCGGCTATTTTTGTGATTTGAACAGTTTCCGTTTCGCTGTAATAAGCGGCAGGGATAATTAAGTCTTCTGTATTAACAGAGTTTAAAATTTCAGCAGTAATCGTTCCGTTGACAGAAACAATGCTTGAAGTTATGTTTGCTAAGTCGTTAAAGTGTGCGTTGAAATTAAACGCGCCAGACTCTGCTTTAGCATCGCCAAAACCGTCGAGCCAAACGACTGCAACAACGTCATAAGTTGCGCCTTCTTTCGCAAGGAAATATCCGTTTTGAGAAACTGCTGTTTTTGAAGCGTTTCCATTTACGTACTTAAACGCGTTGTTTGCAAAAACAATTTTAGGTTGATCTTCAACAACCGCACCGTTTTGATGCGTTTGTTGATAATAAATAGCGTAATTTACGTTTTCGGCAGCAATAACGTCATATTCGTTTTCACTATCTTTTGGTGTTATACTTACCGTTATACCTACGAGTTTATCTTCTTCTGCGCTGAAGTTACCCGTGATATTGAAACGGTTATCACTTTCGCCCGACTCGATATCGTTATCGGCAAGCGGGGAAATGTAACTGCTGTTAAAAGGAACTTCGTTATCTTCTGGATCTTGCGGATCGACTTCTTCTACTTGGTCGCCTGCGCCACCGCCAGAGCCAGTTACTATATCGCCAAGTTGACCTTTTAAAATTACTGCGCCATTGCTTAATGCAGTCGTTATAGCACCGTTTGCGCCGTCGTTATTTTTTGCCCACTCAGTATTGTCTGCAAAACTATCTGCGCTATCAATTGCGCTTTCGCCGAAATCGTTATTAGGTGCGATACCAAGTAGCGTGGCCTGTTTCGTTTCCATATCGCGAAGAGCGTAGGAAATAGTAAAATCGCTGTCGACTTTTTTTGAGATATTGTTATTTAAGTCTGCGTACAAATAGCCGTTAATTTCGTACCAAGCAAAAGTCGGCGCTACTATTACAAGCACCAAAGCAAAAATCAATATTAAACTAAGTTTTGATTTATACTTCATTTGACTTTTCCTAAATACAAATTACGCACAAAATTTGGGGCTTGCATTTACAAAATAAATTATCGCACGCGTATGTGCGCTATTAATATGATGATTATAGCACTTTACTAAAGCCTTGTCAATACTAAATTTTTAAAAAATTTATTCTTTAATTATTTAATATGCAAATTGCTTAGTTTTCTTTACCGTTTTTATTGCAATTTGACTATTGATTTTAGCATTTTTTTGTGATTTTAGATTTTTTTATGCTTTTTGAATAATTTTTACTTAGTTTTAGTTGTTTAAAAATTTCTAAAGTGTTATCATTATTCTAGCATTTTTATTAAGGTGAAAGTTATGAAACGCATTACCGTCAAAGTTGGCAGTTCCTTTTTTATTGATTCGAGCGGAAACGTCAACGTTCTTCAAATTAAAAAACTCGTTGCCGAGATTGATAAACTTAAAAAACTTGGCTTTGACGTCTGTTTAGTATCAAGTGGGGCTATCGCGGTCGGTATTAAGAAAATGAAACTTAAGCGCAAGCCTAGCGCGACTAACAAAAAGCAAGCGCTTGCCGCTATCGGGCAAATGTCGCTTATGCAAGTCTACGAGCAGATTTTCGACGAGTTTGACCTTAAATGCGCCCAAATTCTTCTTTCGCACGACGATTTTGGCAACCGCACGCGTATTAACAACCTTAAAACCACTTTAAACGCTTTATTTGATTTTGGCGTCGTTCCAGTCATCAACGAAAACGACGCAGTTGCTACCACGGAAATTAAGGTTGGTGACAACGATACGCTTTCTGCGATGAGTTCGCTCGTTACCGAATCGAGCCTTTTAATCTTAGTTTCTGACGTCGACGGACTTTACACGGCTAACCCTAACGTTGACCAATCTGCAAAACTTATTTCTCGCGTTGAAAATATCGACGATAATATTATCAACCTGTCTCGTGGCGATTCTGGAGAGTTTGGAACTGGCGGTATGTTCACTAAAGTTCGCGCCGCTCAAATCGCAACTTGCGCTGGGATTCCTATGGTTATTACCAACGCAACTAAGGTTGATAAACTTTCCGATATCGCGCTCGGTAAAGAGATTGGAACTTACTTTTGCCAAAGTAAAAATCCGCAAAGTCTTAAAAAGTGTTGGCTTAAGTTTTGCGCTAACATAAGCGGTCAAATTTTTGTAGATAATGGCGCAGAAGTTGCCCTATATGCGCGTAAAAGCCTACTTTCGTGCGGTGTAACGAAAGTTATCGGCGACTTTTCTGCAGGCTCTGTCGTGTCAGTTTTAACAGAAGACGGAAAAGAAATTGCGCGCGGAAGTTCTGCCTTTTCATCTTCAACTTTAAAGCACGTTTTAAAGAATAAAACAAATTCTCAAATTATAATTCACGCAAATAACGTCGTTTTGACAAAGGAATAATTATGAATATTTTTTTAAAAGCAAAAGACGCGTCGTTCGCTTTGAAAAACGCTACGACCGAACAAAAAAATTCTGCTATCGTTGCAGTTTCTAACGCTTTAAGACAAAACGCAGACGATATTCTAAAAGCTAACGAGTTAGACGTACAAGACCAAATTCAACTCGGCACGAAAGCATCAACTATCGACAGACTTCGCCTTGATAAATCTCGAATTGATGCAATTTGCGCGGATATGATTAAGGTTTCAACCCTACCAGACCCCACTGGTGTCGTTTTAGACGAGTGGACCGCTTCAAGCGGTATATTAATTAAGAAAGTAAGCGTTCCGTTCGGCGTTATCGGCGTTATTTACGAAGCGCGCCCTAACGTCACCGTCGACGTGTTTACTCTCTGCTTAAAAACGGGTAACGCCTGCATTTTAAAAGGCGGAAAAGACGCTTCAAGAACTAATGAAAAGATAGTTGAAATTATACAAAAAACGCTCTATAGCACGGTTATCCCACAAGACGCAGTACAACTTATGCCAAGCGACCGTTCGAGCGCGCAAGCGCTTATCACCGCTCGTGGCTACGTAGATTTAATCGTTCCACGCGGTAGCAAGTCGCTTATCGAATACGTCGTTTCAAACTCGCTCGTTCCAGTTATCGAAACGGGCGCCGGCGTTTGTCACACTTACGTTTCTAAAAATGCAGACCTTAATCTGTCGTTTGAAATTTTGAAAAACGCCAAAATGAGCAGACCTTCAGTTTGTAACGCGTGCGAAACTTTACTTGTTGACAGAGATATCGCAGTAGATTTTGTAAACACCATTAAAACTAATATCCCCGACCTTGTTTTACACGGTGGCGCAGAAGAAGTTGAATTACTTTCAATCTTGCCACTTTTAGAGAAAGGATATTACACCGAATACGGCGACTATCACCTATCTGTAAGAATAGTTGACGGCGTAAAACAAGCCGTTTCGCATATCAACGAGCACGGTACACACCACTCTGACTGTATTTGCACTAAATGCGAAGAAGAAGCAGAATATTTCTTATCTAACGTTGACAGCGCTTGCGTTTACCACAACGCATCTACCCGTTTTAGCGACGGCGGTTGTTTCGGCTTTGGTGCAGAACTTGGAATTTCCACCCAAAAAAGCCATGCGCGCGGTCCGTTTGCCTTGAAAGAAATGACGACTTATCAATATAAAATCTACGGAAAAGGTCAGGTCAGATAATTATGAAATTCGGTATTATCGGTTGCGGGAAAATGGGATATGCTATAATATCCAAAATATCCCAAAACCTATTTAATAAAAAAGATATTTTTGTTTTTGACGTAAATAATCGACTTATAGCCGAACTTTTAGACGAAGGTTTCAACGCAGTTGACGATTACAATAAACTTTTCGAAATTTGTGACGTCGTTTTATTTGCTGTAAAACCACAAGAAATAAAAACGGTTTTAGATAGTATTAAATCGACTTATTCTTGTAAACTAGTCCTTTCTATTATGGCTGGCGTTACTATAAAAACTCTATCTTCAATCAACCCTGAAATTGCTATTGCGCGCATTATGCCAAACACTTGCGCACTAATTGGCGAAAGCGCTTCTTCAATCTGCTATAACGATAAAGTTACTGACGAACTTAAAAAGGTTACACGAGATATATTCTCAAGCGTCGGAACTTTTGTTGAAATTGACGAAAGTTTGATGGACGATATTATTCCTATCGGCGGAAGTTTTACAGCGTACGCCTACTCTTTTATGCGCGCGTTTATTAATTCGAGCGTATCGCGCGGAATCGACCGTAAAACTGCCACCGACCTTGTTATACAAAGTATGATAGGCTCGGCAAAAATGGTTGAAACTTACGGAGATATCGACACACTTATATCTAACGTTTGCTCTAAGGGCGGTACGACCTTAGCAGGCTTAGAAAAACTCGAAAACGCAGAGTTTGATAGAATTATTGACGATTGCGCTAAAGCGTGCGCAAACCGTTCTAAAGAACTTGGAAAATTAAAATAAACAGCCTATAACACGATTAAACCGCGTTTTGCGAAATGCAAAACGCGGTTTTATTTACTCTTTATTTTCGTTTTCTTTATCTTGTAAAGTTAATTTTTTATTCGCATCATAGATAAGTTTTTTGATAAAAATCTTCGCACCGACAAACAGTAAATCAATTATTAAATATAGCAAACCAAATAAAATTGGCTCTACACCTAAAGCAACTTTGTCAAGATTGCCAGACTTTATAGCAACTAGGAAGTTTGAACCTTCATATATAAGCGTTACCAAAAACATTATGACACAAGCGTATAAGATGTTTGCAAAAAACGTCCAGAACTTCTTTTGCGGAAATAGCGTCCACCTTAAATATTCACCGTCGATGTCAAAAAATCTAAACGCATTATTTACCAATAAGTCGGTTACTATACCAATAACTATTGCAGTTATAACAAGAACGTCTAAAGTGCTTGATATTAAAACACCTAATCCCCATATAATAAAGTAACACACTGCACCGTTGAACCAAAACTTGATAAACAGTGCTTTAATCCATGCAGGGATTTTACTAAGCCCGTCAGAACGGTATTTTTTTAATTCTTGTTCGCTAACTTCTGGTGCAGTTTCATCACTTGCAGTTACAAGTTTCTCTACCGCCTCTGTATGAAGATTATAGTAATTTTCTTGTTTTGATTTATCGTTCGAATTGTCTTTTAAAATTTCTTTCTTAGAAAACTTTTTAGCCATTTTATCCTTGTTTTTAAAAAAGCAACAAAGCATAACCTTTGTTGCTTTTTTTAATTTTAATCTTCGCTATCAATTTCAACTTCAGCAATATCGTCGTTGCCTTCAACTTCAATGCTGGTATTAATCTTACGTAAAAGTTTACTATATACTGGAAGTAATGCTACTAATAATGCAACTAATAGCATTAAACAGCCGTGAACTATTGAAATAACTCTTGCTTGTCTGATGTAGGCAAAGTTCTCTTCAACAAGATATCTGTTATCTGCTAAAATAAGATCTGAAACCTTATTGGCATAGAAGAAATCAGCAACCACAACGCAAGCAACTAGCACAAAAAATACTACAAGCATAGGGATTTTTGTCTTTTCGCGCTTTGGGAATGCGTTTAAAAACGCTACGAAACAGAGTGTTGAAAATAAAAATACTACAAACGCGCATTGACCGAGCAAGAAACCTTGCGTGCTAACAGTTGTATCTGATATGCTCGTTAGGTTAAGTGAATAATACAAGAAAGCAATAGCCCAAACTAACAAAGGAATATTATGAGGTCTACGCTTGATTGAAACCATTGTCTTACGAAGCCACTCTTTGATGCCAAGTCCAATTTTCTTAAAAAACATCACTCTAGCCCCCTTATCTTATTGCGTTAGTCGTTTCTTTATCAAAGAAGTGCATCTTATTAAACGAAACGGCAATTTCTTCATTAACATTATACTTACACCAACCGCGGAATTTACCTACGACGCGCTTTGCACCAACGTGCATGTGAACGAGTGTGTTTTGCCCAAGGTTTTCTACGTTTACAACGGTTGCTTTTACGTCGCTACCCGGTTCAATGTTTTCAGGACGAACGCCTAATACTATTTCTTTACCATCGTAATCTTTAAGTAAATTTTGTTGTTCGCTATCAAGACTTACTTCAAATAAGTCGTTTTTAAGTTTTCCGTCTTCGACTTTTACGTCAAAGAAGTTCATTGGTGGAAGACCAATAAAACTTGCAACGAAAATATTTGCTGGCGTATTGTAAAGTTCAAGCGGAGTTCCTACTTGTTGAACGTACCCCATTGACATACAAACGATTCTGTCAGCGAGCGTTAACGCTTCTGTTTGGTCGTGTGTTACGTAAATCATAGTGGCTTTTAAGCGTTTATGTAGTAGCATTATCTCACGACGAGTTGAGCCACGAAGTTTAGCGTCAAGGTTAGAAAGTGGTTCGTCAAACAAGAAAACTTTTGGATTACGAACGATTGCTCTACCCATTGCAACACGTTGGCGTTGACCGCCTGAAAGTTGTCCAGGTTTTTTGTTTAATTGATCAGTAAGTCCTAAAATTTCAGCGGCTGCCAAAACTTTTTGGTGGATAACGTTCTTACTTTCTTTTCTTAAAACAAGCGAAAACGCCATGTTTTCGTATACTGACATATGTCCGTAAAGTGCGTAGTTTTGGAATACCATTGCGATATCTCTATCTTTTGGTGGCATTCTCGTTACGTCTTTACCGTCAATTATAAGTTGACCGTTTGATATATCTTCTAGACCCGCTACCATTCTAAGAGTTGTAGATTTACCACAACCTGACGGACCAACTAAAACGATAAACTCGCCGTCTTTTACGTCAAGATTAAAACCAAAAACCGCTTGGACGTTGTTATCATATATTTTATCAAGGTTTCTTAAACTAAGTTCTGCCATAATAAAACTCCTTACGCATTATTCTTTTCTGCTTCGATTTCAGCGTAACGCGACTTTAATTGAAGAGTTCTAATAACCCCAAATGCGCCAGCAACTACTGCTGATACGCATGATGCGATTAAGCATAGAACTTCAAAGATAAACTGACCTGTAAGCATAACTGGTCTTTCAACTTGATCAATAACAACCATAGTTGAGTGTGCTTGTAACGGAATATAGAATATTCTTACAATCTGTAACACACCAATTACTATCAATACTATTGACATGTTCATTTTATAATTTTTGACACCTTCACTTGATAAAAAGGCGAATAATAAGAACAATAAATTATAAACGATTGACGCGCCAATCTTTATATTATAATAATAGTTGTTATTGTAAAAAGCATATAAATTAACGAAATAAAAAACGTTAAACAAAATTGCTAGATAGGTAAGTCCTGACGACAACTTGTTCTTTTCAAATCTCAACCTGTCTTTTCGGATGATTTTATCTTCGTTAGTCATGATTTACCTCCTCTACTATAGAAAGGGCTTTTTGTTCGTTTTTCATTACGATTATTTTCCAAATTAAATTAAAAACGAGTAATGCAGTCACTAGCAATAATATACCAAATGCTAGATATGCAACTTCTAGTGATGCAGTTGACTGATGGAAGTTCATACCAGCCATCTCTGCAATCTCTTTTAACTTATCAAACTCTATATTTTGATATTCACGTACGTATTTAGCAACGTTTATAAATGCCCAAATTGACACACCAATATTTGCAACCGTAGTTAAACCAGTTGCAACGTAGTTGCTAATATAATATTTCCTGCGGGTATTCGTGCAGGTAATAAACAATGTAAGACTTATCACTATCAACGCAATTGATAACATTACTAATTGATTGTTAAAATCTTGAAAATTATAATAATAACTTGCACAGTAATACGTATTGCCATCTAAACCGGCACTTTCTTTAAAACCGTTTGCATCTTCAAAAGTAAAGATGAAAGACGGGAAAACAGTGTCAAAAATATCTGTTACGACACCAAGTGATACGATAAAGCAAAATGCGCAAGCAATTAAAATTGCTATACAAATTATGCGTTGAAAGAGCATTTGTTTTTTATACATTGTTGCCTCCTAAGAAAGCGAAATTTTGTTATCTGGGGGAGAAAATCTCCCCCGATAACTTTTGTTTTTGTTTTACGAAAATTAATTATTTGTTAATTTCGTCGTAGTATGCTTTAAGTGAGTTCCAAGCACCAGTCTTAGCTGCTAAGTAAGTTACACCACCCCAAGCATCTTTATCATTTACTTTTGCTACTGCTGAAGCAGCATCAGTAATACCAGCCGCTACTAAATCAGTATGAGAATAACCATTAGCAATCAATTGACAAAGAATATTTGTCTTACCCTTAGATTGAGAGAATTTACCGTTAGTACCTAATTCGCTTAAACCGTTGATAATAGTATTTTGTTCTGCAGTGTGTGGTAAAACTGTAGGAATAGAAGTGTACCACATATTGTCACAGATAGCAAGTTCTGGGTGCTTAATAACGCCTAAACCAATAGCGTTAGAAATTTGTTGAGCACCTTCTTTACCTATTTCGTGAGTACATTGAATTTCAAATGCTTGTGATTTAGCAAATGAAAGTGTAGAACCTAATACGTGACGAGCAAAGTTAGTGTAGTTACCTGCTGCTAATGTATCGAGATCTTCTGCACAACCGTCAGAAATTACTGGCCATTGTTGTCCGTTGAAGTTGAAAGTTTCATACTTTTCTTCGATAGTAGTAGCGTTAGCGTTCTTAACTTTGATGAAAGAATCAGGACCGTAGCTCATTAAGATTTGACCTTCCATAGAGTAAGCGTAATCGATAAGCTTTAATGCTGCGTTAAGCTTGTTAACGTCGTTACCGATACCAGCCTTAGAAAGAGCCCAACCATCAGTCTTAACTGATCTCCAAGATTCGGTGAATCTGAAGTAATCAGGAGTTGCACTGTCACCGTCATCCCATTTAGCAACTGGAACTAAGATAGCCATGTACTTTTCGCCAGTATCAGTAGCGTCAGCACCCTTAGCGTTTAACTTAGTTGCGTTGTAGATAGTTTGAGTTTGGTTGTAGTCGTAAGACATTAAACCAGAGTCGTTCTTAAGATATTCGTCACTCTTAGCAGAAGTTTTAGAAGTGTCGTTAAATGCAGAAGAAATAAGACCTTCTTGTTTCATAGCGTTCATTCTTTCGATTGCTTGGTAAGTAGCAAGTTCTTGACGAGCGTCGTGGAGAACACCTGCTTTATCGAAGTATAAGTAATCTTGTCTAGATTCAAGACCACGAACACCGAATAAAGTACCAGCGAATCTGAAAGCATCAACAGCACGTTGAAGGTTGAAGTCTTCACGAGAATAGAAACCTTCGATAGATTCAGTTCCGTTTAAGGTTTGTGGGTTAGCAACTACGCAACGAAGAAGTGCTACTAATTCGTCAGCGTCCCAAGCAGCGTTTTGACCTACGAATAAGTCAGCACGCTTAGTACCATAGTAACCGTTGTAAGTTTTGTCGATGTATTCGCGAAGCATGTTAACTGCTTGAACACCATCTAAAGAAGCTTCAGCGTTCATCTTAGCGATGATGTTGCCGTACTTAGAATAATCTTTAACAAGTTTTTCAGTACCAGAAGCGTCAGCCTTAACAACGTCAACTTCTACAGAGCCAGAAGTTGGCATGTAAGGAGTGTACGCAGAAGTATTTACATCCTTAGATGCATCTGCAGTAAATGCGCCTTCACCGTTAAGAAGTTTTTCAACGAAGTCAATACGCATAAGTGGCATACGTTCGATATCGTCTACACCGTCAAAGTAAGGTGAGAAGTAGATAGCGCCCTTATTAGCACCTTGAACGCTACCAGTGATTGATAGACGAACGATTGGGTTAGCTTCTAAGTATGCTTTGAAGTTAGGCATTTTGTCAAGATATTGAGCAATATCAATAACTTTACCTTCAGAACCAGCAACTTGAAGTACTGAAGCAGAACCAGCAACCATATCAACTTCTGCTAATTTTTCTTCCCAGTATTTGAATTCGTCAGCAGCAGAGCCTTTACCTTGCCACTTATCTTGGAACTTCATACCAAGTCTGTTTTGAACTTCTACCCAAGTAGGTTTAAGATCGCCAACTTTGTAAGTCTTACCGTCAGAAAGCTTTAAACCTTCTTCTTTCTTAGATGTAATCTCTTGATTGTAAGTAGCTAAGTCTTGGTCATATTTTGCCTTAACTTCTTTAAAAGCAGGATCGTCTTCACCTAATGGATACTTTAAATTACCATCAGAATCCTTTTCGTCTGCTTTTGGAGCTGTTGGTGGCTTAATACCAAATACTTCACTGAAAACTGATTCGTTTACAGTAATACCTTGGTGTGGCTTTTGATAACCAGTAGCCATACGTAAAGTAGTGTTAGCTGCAAACGGTAATAAATCTGTAACTTCTCCAGCAGAACCAGTTGTTGATGTATTAGTTGAGTCGCTATTGCTTGACGAATCGTCAGAAGGTTTACATCCAACTAAAACCATCGATAAGCAAAGTACTAAAGCAACTAATACCATTACCAATTTAGAATTTCTTTTCATTTTTTTACCTCCATTTTATTTTAAAAAGAAATTTTGTTAAGCGCGGAATCCGCGTAATAACCGTAATAAATCGCTAAAAGCGAATTTTTTATTCTTTTACACCACCCATATTTACGCCTTTTGCGAAATATTTTTGAATAAACGGATAGATGATAAGAATAGGAATAATAGCACAAACGATTAATGCGTATAGACCTGAATAAACCGCGTAAGGTTTACTCCAAACGCTGTCTGTCAAGTTAAGACTAGACTCAAGTTTCAAACGGATATAAACTTGTAACGGGTGTTCGTTAGAGTTTTGAATCATTTGTCTTGCCCAGAAGTAACCGTTCCAACGCGAAATTGCAAAGAACAACGTTACCGTTGCAATTGTCGATTTTGACATAGGAATATAAACTTTTGTCAAAATTTGAGTTTCAGTCGCACCGTCAACGCGAGCCGCTTCTTCAATTTCAGACGGAACGCCTTCAAATGCGTTTCTTAAAAGAATTATATTCATTGCCGCCATACCCATAGCGATTACGACGAGCCATTTATCGTCGGTAATACCTATAGCGTCAAAAATAATATTCGTGTTGATATAGTTTATGTATTGTGGAACGATACCAGCAGAGAACCACATTGTAAATACTAAGAAAAAGTTAAAGCCTTTTCTAAAGAGCAATCTTTTCTTAGATAGTGCGTAAGCACCCAAAATTGAAGTAATAACTGAAAAAAGAGTACCAAATACAGTTAAGAACAACGTGTTTGTATAAGAGTTCCAGAAAGTGTTGTCAAAGAAAAATTCTTTAAACGCGAACCATTGAATATCTTTTGGAAGTAATACGATTTGATTTGCTTCTACGACGTCTCTTCCGCTTATTGCTGCAGAAACCGCGTATAAGAACGGATATAGACAGCAGATTGCAAATATCGTTAAGAAAGTGTAACTGATAATTTTAAATATAAGTTCAGAGATTTCAAGTTTTCTTTTCATATCCGATTACACCCCCTTTTAATATAATGATACGTTTGATGCTTTCCTAGCAATTGTGTTAGCGCCGATAACGAGCAACATACCGATAATATTGTTCATCATTTCAGCAGCAGAGGCAATTGCAGTGTCGCCGTTTTGGAGACCTAATCTTTGAGAGAAGGTTGAAATAACGTCTGCCGTTGCATACGTTTTTGAATCGTATAAAAGCAAGATTTTTTCATATCCAACGTTAAGAAGCGAACCAATTCTCGTTATAAGCATGATAACGATAGTAGATAAAATACTTGGTAAAACTACGTAGCGCATTTGAGCCATCTTACCCGCTCCGTCGATTTGCGCCGCTTCGTAACTAGTTGGAGAAACGGCAATAACCGCAGCAAAGAATACGATACTGTCGTAACCTGCAGTTTCCCAAATACCAGAAATTTCGTAAATTGCACGGAAATATTTCGGATCAAACAACAAACCTGCATCTGCAGTTTCTTGAGAAATAAGACCTATTGCTGCTAAAAAACGAGAAACAACGCCAGGATCTGCTTGAGTAGCACCCGTTTGTCTTGCTTGCAATAAAAGCGTAATTAACGAAGTCATAACTACGGTCGACATAAACTTAGGAAGATAAGTCAATACTTGATAGATACTTCTCATTACGTTTGATCTGATTTCGTTAAAGAATAACGCCAAAATAATAGGCATTGGGAAACCGAAACATAAACCGTAAAAACTTATTACGAAGGTGTTTCTGAACGCTTGCCAGAAAGTTAACGATAATTCCGAACCGCCAGTCGTAATCAACAAACGTCTGAAATGATAGAAACCAACGAATAATTGGTCTGCTACTTTCGATGCCGTTTCGTCGTTTTTAAAACAGCCTAAAAGTTCGTACATTGGGAAATAACGCCAGAACAAGAATATTAAAATCATAGGAACGAGCATTAAATACAAACGCCAGTCCTTAATAACGATTTTTAATACGTGTAGCCAATGATGCTTTTCAACGTCGTCACGAACTTTTTGCTCGGGATTTTCAGAATAAGTCCCAGTCGCTTCGTCGTATACGAGATAATCCGTTGCTTTAGCCTTCATAAAATTTCCTCCCTAAAGTTAGGTTACTTTTTATTTTTCGGTTCGATAGGTCTGCCTTCGTAACCGTCACTATTTTGTTCCTTCCGCTCTCTTTCCTGGCGGAATAAGTAGGTTTTTTGGTCTTCAAACATACCGTCGAGTCGTCTTGTGATAAAAACGGCAAGACAGGCAAAGAATAATGAAATCACGTCGCTTGATATAAAGCTTAAAAGCATAAAGCCTTTTTGATATATAAGTGCGACCGTTGCGCGCCCTACCTGCGCAAGTACGTATACCGTGATAGCAAAAAGCAGTGATAAAAGTACGTTATCCCTAATTTTTTGCTTTCCTATTATTTTAAATAATACGAGCGATAGTGCGGTAAACAAATTTCCTACGATATACATAGCGTATTCTTTAACGCCAACGCCTGCACCGCACAAACGGTACACGAGCGCATAAACGAAACCGCCTAAAATCGCGTGTATTATTCCGAACGCGTTCCAGCGCATGTATACTATTGCTAAAATTGCGTAGGTTATTGACACCGTAAAAAGTCCTGCGTCAATCCATTTGTTGGCAACGACTACACACACGGTTTCAAATATACAAAGCAATACCGCAAACAACACTAAATCAATCGTTCTGTATTTTTTAAAAGTCAACTGCATGTTTACCGTCTCAACCGCCAAAAATCAAATTAATCGCACTATAGCGCATTTTTTATTCTTGAACGTCTTTTTGCTCAATAATGTTTTCAGTAGCCTTATCAAACCAGTAAACTGATTCGTAAGGAATTGCAAACGACCACTCTAAATCTTCTTCAGGAGTGTCAAGCGGTTCAACTTTTAATACCGCGTTAACGTCACCGAGTTTTGCGTATATATTCGTGTTGTCACCGAGAAGTTCGGTAAGTTCAACGACACAATCCATTTTGTATGCGCTTGAAGCAATTTCATCGCTTAAAAGTTTGATTGACTCAGGTCTAAAGCCCATAACGATTTCTTTACCTTCGTACGCTTCAACCTTATCTTTTGCAAGACTCTTTGACGCGTCGATTGAGATTTGACCAGAAACAAATTGACCGTTTTCAATCTTACCGTTAACAAAGTTCATTGGTGGTTCACCAATAAAGCCCGCTACGAACATATTTACCGGTTTAAAGTACAATTCAAACGGAGAACCGACTTGTTGAATATAACCTGCTTTCATAACGACTATTCTATCAGCCATCGTCATAGCCTCGATTTGGTCGTGAGTTACGTAAATCGTAGTCGCTTTAGTTTCGCGGTGAATTTGCGTAATCTCAGAACGCATCGTTACACGTTGCTTTGCGTCAAGGTTAGAAAGCGGTTCGTCCATAAGGAAGATGTCAACCTTACGTATAATCGCACGACCTACCGCAACACGTTGGCGTTGACCACCTGAAAGAGCGCGCGGTTTTCTGTCAAGATAGTCAGTAAGACCTAAAATCTTAGCAGTTTTTAACACCTTTTCTTCAATAACTTCTTCGTCTACGCCTTGTAAAGACAAACCGAACGCCATATTGTCGTAAACGCTAAGATGTGGATATAGCGCGTACGATTGGAAAACCATCGCAATACCACGTTCTCTCGGACCTTTGTCGTTAGCGCGAACGCCGTCGATATTGAAATCACCTTTACTGATGTCTTCAAGACCTGCTATCATTCTAAGCGTAGTCGATTTTCCGCAACCTGACGGACCAACGAAAATAATAAACTCTCCACGTTCGATTTCAAGGTTAAAATCGTGTACTGCGTGAAAGCCGTTTGGGTAAATCTTATTGATGTCTTTCAGAGTTAAGTATGCCATTTGACTATCTCTCTTTGATATTATTTCAATTCAATTTTCAGTACTTAGCGTTTAACACCTAAAAGGGTATAATACGCCCAAAGTACAGTATATTATTATAATACATTATTTCACAATTAATCGCAATTACTTTTTGGGTACTACAAATACACAAAACGGATATCACCTAAAAGTCAATGTCTTACAAAAAATCGATAGTATTACGTAATTTAGACCACAAAAAACCGCAAAAAGGGACAAACTCTTTTTGCGGTTTTTAAATTGTTTTTGTTGTTAGTAATCGACCTATAGCGCGATAAACGGCTAATTATCGCTGTTTTTTTGCTCTGATTCAGTACTTAATTCAGCCTTTAATCGCTCGTTCTCTTCTGGATAAGCCGACAGCATAGGCTCGACTTCTTTTCCTTTCTTTCTGTCGAAATAGTTTTTGGTGATATCCTTTATCAAACCACTCAAGAAGATAAGTGCGACAAGGTTTGGAAGTGCCATAAGTGCGTTGAACATATCGTCAAGTTGCCAGATAAGTTCTGAACTTGCAACAGCCCCTACTATAAGCAAACCGACGTACAACACTTTAAATATTTTACCTGCAAGTTTTTCGCGCTTTTCGCCGAATAAAAAACCTACTGCTTTTTCGCCGTAATAAGACCACGCTAAGATTGTAGTAAATGCAAAAAGTGGTAAAATTATCGTAAACACTACTTGACCGAACGTTCCGAAAGTTTCAGTAAAGGCAAACGGAGCAATCGTCGATTTAGAAATGCCCGAGTTTGCTACGATTTCAGTAAAGTCGTAAGCACCCGTTTTAATTGCTACCGTCAAAACGGATAAAGCAGTTAAAGTACAGATTACGAAAGTGTCGATAAATACTTCAAAAATACCCCAAAGACCTTGCTTTACAGGCTCTTTAGTGTCAGACGCTGAGTGAGCGATAACCGACGAACCAAGACCTGCTTCGTTAGAAAATACCCCCCTTGCAAATCCGTAGCGCATTGCCTTCATTATGATATATCCGAAGAAACCGCCCGAAACCGACCTAAAGTTAAACGCGTTGACAAAAATTAGCCTAAACGCTTCAGGAACTGCAGTTGCATTGATAATAACGATAATTATCGCCATTACGATAAATAATAACGCCATAAACGGCACGATTACTGACGCAACCTTACCAATTCTTTTTATTCCACCAATAACGATAAGACCTATTAAGAGTGCAACAACTACACCGACGATAATGGAAGTGATGAGCGCTTTATTCGCATCTCCACCCGCCACCACTTCCTGTATCGTTCCAGAAATTGAATTAGCCTGAACCATACCCATGCCGATTGCTGCAAGCGAACAGCATAGAGCAAATATTAACGCGAGCCATCTCCAGCCAAGACCGTTTGATATGTAATACATAGGTCCGCCAGAGACTTCGCCTTCAGCATTTTTTCTGCGGTAGTAAATACCTAAAACGTTTTCAGAATAATTTGTTAATAGCCCGAAAAATGCAGAAACCCACATCCATAAAATTGCGCCAGGACCGCCTGAAAGAAGTGCACCGCAAACACCGACTATATTACCAGTTCCGACAGTCCCCGAGATAGCGGCAGAAAAGGCTTCAAACTGAGAAATAGTTTTTTCACCGTCTTTTTTACTTTTCTTTTTGCCGATAGACTTTACAGTCGGTACGATTGTGGTTGACAGGGATTCTTTAAACTTTCTTACTTGCAAAAAACGCATTCTGATAGTTAGTAAAACACCCGTTCCTAAGATTGCAATAATCAGTGGGATACCCCACAGAATATTGTCGTTGATAAAAGTAACGATTTTAGTTATCTGTTCCATAATTCTCCTTATAAAACAAAAACGGAGAGTAGAAACTCCCCGAAAAATAGCGTTATAGCGCGATTTTCTCCATCCTTTTACCTGAGAGATTAGGAATTTCTTCCCTTGCCCCTTCGGTACTCGGTCGCTAAAAAGTTTAGCCTGAGATTCTCCGGAGTGCCATCGGATAACAGTTCTGTTCGTTCTGCTATCTTCGACTGACTTTTTTATTTATTATTAAACGATTTCGTCAAAAACTTCTATCTTGAAATTTCTAACCGCGTCTTGACTTACGCTCGCGTTAAACGAGTAAACGTAGGTATAACTGTCGCCAATCATCATTAAATCTTTAGTTGACTTAACGGTTTCACATCTAACGAACTCTTTTACACCGTTAATTTCTTCTTCTCTAAAAAGTTTTAGAAGAAACGAACACGTTTGAGACGCACCTTCACCCTTACTGTCTTCAACTTTTGTAAGAGTAAACGTAACTTCAATTTTTGCGACGCCAGACGACGCCATAGCCTTAACTACGTTCGTTTTGTCGATTTTAACTTTAGTTAAAACGCCGTTTGAATTCCTTCTTGAAATTTCCGTTCCGTCAGAAGGCAACACGAGATTTACGTTAGCCGTTAAATCGGTTACCGTCGTATCGCTTGACGACGAGTTCTTTTCGTAAGAATAATTAAACGATTGAGAACCGCACCCCGTAAGCATACCGAAACATAAACAAGAAAGTATTACGAGTATAAGACTGATTGATTTTTTCAACATTTTCTAACCACCGATAATATCGTAATCTAATTGACTACGATATATTTTATACGAAAGCAAAATTTTTGTCAAGCCCTTACGCAATAAATATTAATTTTGTTTTTTAAGCAAAGAAAAACCGTCGCATTAGAAACGAATAGTAGATGATTTGAAAGTCTGTGACTTTCATGATTTGACAATCTGTCGATTGTCATGATTTGCACCCCTACTTATTGCGTACGGGTTGCATGAATTGCAAAACTAAGTTTTGCATTGTGGTCGCGCAGATTTTTTCTCCGAAAAAATTGCCAACCCGACATATGATTTTTATAAGGATTTTATTAAATTATATTATCTTTCCGCACTATTATATGTAAATAAAGCCTTAGAAACAAGGTCGAGCAACTCGACGGTTATGTATTGCTTTTTCATACGCTCCGCCCTTTTATATGTAATAAAGCCTTAGAAACAAGTTAGGCTAGGCTCGAAAAAGCCCTTCGGATTGGATAGACCTTGTCGGTCATCCAAGTCGAAGGGCTTTTTCAGAAACGACGCATAACGCCGTTTATAAGGTTTTATTTTGCTTCTTTGATAGTATTAACTAAACCCACTATCCCCTGCAAATCGCTTGGAATAACGATTTTAGTTGCTTGACCGTCGGAAACTTTTTCCATTGCTTCGAGTTTTTTGAGCAAGAGATATTGTTCACCTGGGAGCGCTTCGTTGATAAGTCTAATTGATTCGGCTTGCGCTTGATAAAGTCTTAAAATTGCTTCAGATTCACCTTCTGCTTCTCTGATACGCGCTTCTTTAATGGCTTCTGCTTTTAAGATTGCGGCTTGCTTTTCAGCTTCTGCACTTAAAATCATACTTTCTTTCTTACCTTGAGCAACTAAGATATTACTTGCCTTTTCACCTTCTGCGCGCAAAATTTCTTCACGGCGTTGGCGTTCTGCTTTCATTTGCTTTTCCATAGCGTCTTGAATTTCCGAAGGCGGTTTAATGTTTTTAAGTTCTACACGGTTAATCTTAATACCCCAAGGGTCGGTTGCTTCGTCCAAAATGTTGCGAATTTTTGCGTTAATCGTATCTCTTGAAGTTAAGGTGTGGTCAAGTTCAAGTTCACCAATGATAATACGCAAAGTCGTTGCGGTTAGATTTTCAATCGCCATGATAGGAGATTCAACACCGTAAGCGTAAAGTTTAGCATCGGTAATTTGATAGAAAACGACGGTATCAATTTGCATTGTTACGTTATCTTTGGTAATAACTGGTTGTGGATCGAAGTCAACGACTTGTTCTTTCATTGAAACGACTTTTGCAACGCGGTCGATAAACGGCCACTTAAAGTGAATTCCCGTTTGCCACGTCTTATGGTAAGCGCCAAGTCTTTCAACGACGTAAACGCTCGCTTGCGGAACGATTTTTATTCCTGCAATAACTAATGCAAGAACGATAATCAAAACTACTACTACAGCAATAATCATAACTATATCTCCTTTTTCTCAACTATTAATTTATTGCCAATAATTTCCTTAACTATAACAAGCGTATCTTGCTCAATAACGCTGTTATCGCTTGATCTTGCGGTCCACACAAGCCCGTTAATCTTTACCGAGCCTTGAGATAAATCGTTTTCAATTTTTTCGGTAACGATTGCGGTATGCCCTAAAATCAATTCGAGATTAGTTTCAGAATTTTTCGCCTTTTTCAAAAACTTCTTAACAAGCGGTCTCGTCGCAACAAGTAGCACCGACGCAAGTAGTAAGAATATAAGAATTTGCCACCAAACGTCAAGTTCTGGGAAAATGGAAGCAACAATTCCCATAACGAGCGAAGATACTGCAAACCAAACTGCTACAAGGTCGACTGTAAAACACTCAACGACGATAAGCGCTATTGCAAGCCCAAACCATACCCATTGCATAATTTTTTCTCCTTGTCCCTATTTTATGCTTTTTTATTAAATTTTACTACTTTTTATTATTGTTGTCAAATAGTTATAAGCAAGTTTTTTGTGATATCCCCTGACTATGTTTCCGTCATTTTCTTCTATATCGCAAAAATATTCAAACCCACACTTTTCGTAAAACGACGTGTGAGTAGTTATAAGATAAACGTCTTTTACGCCCTTTTTTGCTAAGTCATTACACACAAAATCAAGCATTTTTCGTGCTATACCCCTATTTCTGTAATTTTCTTTAACGAAAACGGCGCAAATATTAGGCGTTAAATCTTCACGCTTATGGAAGTCGTTTTCAATCACCCCCAGCCCTGCGACAAACTCGCCGTTAACACGTACGTAATACCAACTTGGAACGCCCGTTTCAGACTTTAAACCGTCTTGCATACTCTCAACGTACGCACGAACGGGAACCTTCCATTTATTATGAAAAAACACCGCAAGGTCTTGTATTAAATTTTCGTCAACAAGTTTTTGCACTTCCATATTGCACCTATTCAATTATATGCACTCTTTTTTCACTATATTGGTCACGCGCTGGCTGTTCTTCTTTCGGATATCCTATATAAATAATATTTAACGGAATATGCTTTTCGGGAAGACTTAAACACTTTTTAATTCGTTCAACAACGCGTTTTTGTGGGTATGCGCCACACCAAACAGCACCAAGTCCAAGGTCGGTTACTGAAAGCAAAATATTTTCAGTCGCCGCGCTACAGTCTTGCACCCAAAATTCAGCAAGTTGAACTGGTAATGCCCTACTCAAATTTCCGCAAACTACAATCGCGAGAGGTGCATCGTATTTTGAAAACGTAGCAACAGATTTTAGTTCTTTCAGTTTTTCGGAACTTTTTACAACGTAAAATTCCCAAGGCGTTCTGTTACAAGCACTCGGTCCACTCATACCTGCGTGTAAAAGTTTTTGAATAACGTCGTCAGAAACGACTTTTGCTTCAAACTTTCTGATACTTCTTCTTTTTAACAAAACTTCACTTAGTTCCATAGTTTTCAACCTTTATTTTGTAATGATTGTTAATTAAATTATAGCATAAAATGCAAAATTGGGCAATAGATAAGATAAAATTTTACTAGAGAAAAAACAAAAACTAAAGTGCGTTAGAAATTTTCACCAAAACAAAAAAGGCGTCAAAAACGCCTTTTTTTGGTTTACAATTTTAACGCGAAACCTATAATCATTAACGCTGTTAACGTTAATGAAAATAGTGTTCCTAATATAGATAAGCCTATATGTAGACTGTTTTTCATGCGTTTTAGTTGAAAGTTAAGAGAGATAATACCAATAATCCAACCAAATAAAGGCGGAAAAGATAGATAAGTTAATAATATTGCACGAGTTTTATCGTATTTAGCATCTTCAGTTGACGATGCTAAATTGATATCCATCTTTTCTATCTCGTCTTTTAAAAGATAGTCTAAAGAACAATTAAACAGTTTACTGATTTTTATCAACTTATCTGTTTCAGGATAAGCACTATCAAGTTCCCACTTTGAAACCGATTGTCTTGAAACCTTCAAAAGTTCAGCAAACTGCTCTTGAGTTAAATTTTGCTCTTTTCTTAATTTTGTTAATTTTTCACCAATTGTCATATAACGAATCCTCCTTTGTTTGACGATATCATTATAATGCATAATACTTCGTTTTTCCACCACCCCTAAGTTGCAAATTGACAAATTTAGGTTGCTATTTGTAATTATGATATTTTGGTAAATATATTATAACATATTTCTTATGATAATTCAAGTTCTTTCTATGACGTTCAATTCCCACCACAAACAATTTTCCACCAAAGCAAAAAGGGCGTTAAAAAATCAAACAAGTGGGAATCGCTCCGCAAACTTCGTTTGCTATCACGCCTGTCTGGCAAAAGTGCCACTGGCACTTTTGGTCGCAAATTTCCGTAAATAAACTCATACTCCGTGTTAATTTGCGACTTCCCCAGCCGA
>JAZSKA010000007.1:0-38536 GCA_045534605.1 Christensenellaceae bacterium
CCTTTGGCTACGTGATATGCAAAACTTTGTTTTGCGTGATATGTTGCTATCGCAACGTGATATGCGAAATGAATTTCGCGTGATATGCAAGTTTTCAACTTGCGTAAAGGTCGGGCAGTTTTTTAAAAACTGCCGTATTAATATTAATCTCGGAACGCGAAGCGTTCACGACCGAAATGAAAAAACTTGTTTTTTTCAAATCATGCAACGAAAGTTGCAAATCACGCCAACTGCCAAGTTGGCAAATCATGCAAACGCAGTTTGCAAATCATCAATAAATTTACACCTCATCCGTCGCGTTGCGCCACCTTCCCCTCAAGGGGAAGGCTGTAGGGGTAAGGTTTTTTACTAAATTTTACACTTTTTCCAGCGTTTCATTGTTTTTAAGCATAAAAGTTTAAAAAAAATGTATTTTTTTATTGATTTTTTGGCTAAAGATATTGACTTTATCAATATAAAATTTTATAATAGTATCGTGTGGGCGATTTACCCACCCTAAAATTATGTTTAAAAAATTTATAATAGAAACGGAGGTTAGTTTCAAATGAAAAAAATGACTATTGACGGTAATACCGCCGCAAGTTACGTTGCTTATGCATTTAGTGAAGTTGCTGCTATTTACCCGATAACACCGTCATCACCAATGGCAGAAGTTGCTGACGAATGGTCTACTGCTGGTAGAGTAAACATGTTCGGTCAAAAACTTCGTCTTGCAGAAATGCAATCTGAAGGTGGCGCTGCTGGTGCAGTTCACGGCTCACTTTGCGCAGGCGCATTAACCGTTACTTACACAGCAAGCCAAGGCTTACTTTTAATGATTCCTAACATGTACAAAATCTCTGGCGAATTAATGCCAACGGTTTTCCACGTTAGTGCTCGTGCTCTTGCTGCACACTCTCTTAACATTTTCGGCGACCACTCTGACGTTATGGCTTGCCGTCAAACAGGTTTTGCAATGCTTGCTTCTAACTCTGTACAAGAAGTTATGGACCTTGCACTTGTATCTCACCTTGCAACTTTAAAATCAAAAGTTCCTTTCTTACACTTCTTTGACGGTTTCAGAACTAGCCACGAAGTTTCTAAGATTGACGCTATTGATTATGAAGATATGAAAGCACTCGTTGACATGAAGGATATCGAAGACTTCAGAAGCCGTGCTCTCAACCCAGAACACCCTATCCAAAAGGGTACTGCACAAAACTCTGACACTTACTTCCAAAACAGAGAAACTGCAAACAAGTACTACGAAGCTACACCTGAAATCGTTCAAAAGATGATGGACAAGGTTAACAAGCTTACTGGTAGAAACTACCACTTATTCGACTACGTTGGTGCACCTGATGCTGAAAACGTTATCGTTATTATGGGTAGTGGTGCTGACGCTGTTGAAGAAACTATCAACAAACTCAACGCAGAAGGCAAGAAGTACGGTATGGTTAAAGTTCGTCTTTACCGTCCGTTTGCTACTAAGGCGTTCTTAAAAGCACTTCCTAAGACTACTAAGAAGATTGCAGTACTTGACAGAACTAAAGAACCAGGCTCACTTGGCGAACCTTTATATCTCGACGTTTGCACTGCACTTATGGAAGCTAAAAAGCGTATTACCGTCGTTGGTGGTAGATACGGTCTTGGTTCTAAAGAATTTAACCCATCAATGGTACTTTCTGTTTACAAGAACCTCGAACAAGACAAGCCAAAGAACCACTTCACAGTTGGTATCTACGAAGACGTTACTAACACTTCACTTGACTTTAGCGAAAAATACGACGCAGCACCTCAAGGCACTGTTTCTTGTAAGTTCTACGGTCTTGGCTCTGACGGTACTGTTGGTGCTAACAAGAACTCAATCAAAATTATCGGTGACCACACTGACAAGTTCGTTCAAGGTTACTTCTTCTACGACTCTAAAAAATCTGGTGGTATTACCGTTTCTCACTTAAGATTTGGTGACACTCCTATCCAATCTTCTTACCTTATCGACGCTGCTGACTTCGTTGCTTGTCACAACCCATCTTACGTAACTCGTTACGATATGGTTTCTGACTTAAAGCAAGGTGGTAAGTTCTTACTTAACGCTCAATGGACTGACGAAGAACTTAACACTCACTTACCTAGCGCAATGAAGAACGCTCTTGCTAAAAAGAACGCTGAACTTTACGTTATCGACGCGTTAAAGGTTGCTAAAAACGCTGGTTCACCAAAGTCACAAAACATGGTATTACAAGCTTGCTTCTTCAATATCGCTTCAATCATCCCTTACGCTGATGCTGAAGTTTATATGAAGGAAAAAGTTAAAGTTACTTACGGCAAGAAAGGCGATGCAGTAGTTAACGCTAACTACGCTGCTATCGACGGCGCTATCGCTGCTTTAAGAAAAGTTAATATCCCAAGCGACTGGGCTACTACAACTGAAGGCGCTGACGCTATCAAACTTGCTGATAACAAGTACTTCCAAGAAGTTGTTCACCCAATCATCGCTCTCGAAGGCGACAAGTTACCATCATCTGCGTTCAACGCTGACGGTTCTGTTCCTACTGGTACTACTCAATACGAAAAACGCGGTGTTGCAGTTATGGTTCCTAAGTGGATTCCTGAAAACTGTATCCAATGTAACCAATGTGCTTTCGTTTGTCCACACGCTTGTATCCGTCCAGCTCTTAACGAAGTTGGTACTGAAAAACCTATCACTTACAAGACTTCTCCATGTATCGGTAACAAGAACCTTGAATTCAGAATTCAAGTAAGCACTCTTGACTGTATGGGTTGTGGCGTTTGTGCTAACGTATGTCCTTCTAAGAACAAGGCTCTCGAAATGATTCCGTTTGAAGCTTCACTTAAGGAAGAAGGCTCTAACTACGAATTTAGCGAAAGCTTACCAGAAGTTGATACTTCATTTGCTAAGTCTACTTCAGTTAAGGGTAGCCAATTCAATAAGCCACTCTTCGAGTTCTCTGGCGCTTGTGCTGGCTGTGGTGAAACTCCTTATATCAAAGTTATTACTCAAATGTTCGGCGATAGAATGGTTATCGCTAACGCAACAGGTTGTTCTTCAATCTACGGCGGTAGCTCTCCAACTTGCCCATACACTAAGAACGCAAAAGGTCACGGTCCTGCTTGGGCTAACAGCTTGTTTGAAGACAACGCTGAATTCGGCTACGGTATGAACCTTGCTTACGCTCAACGTCGTTCTAAACTTGCTGAAGATATGGCAAAGGCTATCGAACTTGGCGCAAAAGGCAAGATTAAGGCATCTATGGAAGAATGGATGGCTAACAGAAAGAACGCAGAAATCTCTAAGAAGACTGCTGCTGAAATCATCGAACTTCTCCCTTCTGCTATCAAGAATTCTCGTGGCGAACTCAAAGCTATCTACAACCAAATCAGCGCTGCTAGCGACTGCTTAATCAAGAAGTCTGTTTGGATCTTCGGTGGTGACGGTTGGGCTTACGATATCGGTTACGGCGGTTTAGACCACGTTCTTGCTATGGGCGAAGACGTTAACGTTTTAGTTCTTGACACTGAAGTTTACTCTAACACTGGTGGTCAATCTTCTAAGTCTACCCCTACCGGCGCTGTTGCTAAGTTCGCTGCCGGCGGTAAGAGAATTAAGAAGAAAGACCTTGGTATGATCGCTATGAGCTACGGCTACGTTTACGTTGCTCAATGCTCTATGGGCGCTAACAAGCAACAATTCTTGAACGCTATCGTTGAAGCTGAAAGCTACGACGGACCATCACTTCTTATCTGCTACGCTCCATGTATCAACCACGGTATCAACATGACTAACTCTCAAGCTGAAGAAAAGAAGGCTGTTGACACTGGATACTGGCACTTATACAGATATAACCCAACCCTAGTTGACACTGATGAAAATCCGTTCAAGCTTGACTCTAAAGAACCTACTTTAAGTTACCAAGACTTCTTACTCGGCGAAAACAGATACGCTACACTTAAGAAAGCGCAACCTGAACTTGCCGAAGAACTCTTCAAACAAGCAGAAAAGGAAAACAAGGCTAGATACGAAAGTTATAAGCGTCTTGCTAAGAAAGACTAATTAAATAAAAATTAGGCGATAACACGCGGGATACTCCATTAGGGGTATCCCGCAACTTTATTCGCCTTTGGCGAGTTTTATTGCTCCGCAGTGTTATTCGGCTTATACGCCGAGTTATATTTGCTTTCGCAAGTTAAGGCGAATAAAATATCACTGCACGGCAAAGCCGTGCAATATCACTTTCCGTAAGGAAAATATCACTCTTTGACGCGAGCAAAGAATATAACTTTTACACGAAAAAAAGGAATTAAAAAAGTTCTAAAGAATAAAAAATTAGGCGATAACACGGTTATCGCCTTTTTTTAATGATTTGAAAGTTTTCAACTTTCATGAAATGAGCAACTGGCGTTGCTCATGAATTGCAAGCCTACTTAATGCGTACGGCTTACATGAATTGCAAAACTGCGTTTTGCATTATTGTCGCGCAGATTTTGCGTAAAGCAAAATTGCCAGCAAAACTTATAATTTTTTTCTATGGATTTTAGTTATTATTATAAATGCACCATAAATGGTGCGCGATATTTTGCACTAATTTTTGCGTCGTGCAACGCGATATGCAAAAACTATGTTTTTGCGTTAGACACCTCATCCGTCGCGTTGCGACACCTTCCCCTCAAGGGGAAGGCTATGGTCGGGCAACCCGACTGACTATAATAAGTAAAAGGTAAGAAGTAATAGTGAAGAAGTAAAACCTATTCACTATTCACTTTTAACTATTCACTTTTCACTGACTTGATAGACCTTTATTATATGCAAAAAAAGCCTTAGAAACAAGCAAGAGAAGGCTCGCTTTGAGTAGACGGACGAGATTAACCTTGCCTATTATATGGTTAAAAGACTTAGAAACGAGTAAAAGAAGGCTCGCTAAGTTCGGCAGGGTTCAATAGACCTTGTTGGTCATTGAAGTCTGACAAACTTAGCAGTAACGCACTTTTACGAAGTTTATAAGGCTTTTAATAAGGCTTTTTATTTATAAGTGTCAAGTTTAACACCAAACTCGTATACCATAAGCGACTCGAATTGAGTAAGTAATATCTTGTGTTCAAAGGTTTCGCCCTTTTTTAAGTCTGTTGCGGTGTACGTTTTTTGCGAATACACTTCGCCGTCGTCGTCGTAAATAGTTACGGTGTACTTAACGCTTTCATAGTCGGAATTACAAAGAATATCCACTTGGATGTAGTCGTCAAAATCGCCTTTTTCTTCTTTAAGGTCGTAGATATTTAAACTCGGTTTGGTTTTAGTTATTGCGGTAATAATCGTTTCGGCTTGCGGATTAGAGCCAACCTTAATTCCAACGAAAGTAATTAACGCAACCAAAACTAAAATGACGCAAATTCCGCTAATAACTAGTGCCTTTATTTTTCCCGTTTTAACTTTTCCCATAACTCACCTATTTTGAAAGTTCTTTTATTGCGTCGTGATAAACTTTTTCTAAAAACTCTAACTTTTCTACAGAAATGCGCTCGTTCGGTTGGTGGCACAAGTTTTCGTCGTTTTCCGTTTCAGGACCGAATCCCGCGCCGAGCTTGAGTGCGCGCGCATAAGTTCCGCCACCTATCGCAATAGGCTTACAAGTTTCCCCCGTATGCTTTTCATAAACCTTGTTAAGAGTTTGAATAAGCGGACTTTCGATATCGTTAAACAACGGTTTTTGGTGGGACAAAACTTCAAGCGGTGCAATTTTTTTAATAGTTTCAAAAATCTCGTCAAAGTTTAGCGTTGCAGGATATCTAAAATCTACCGTAATTGAAATCTTGCCGTTTTCAATTTTTATAACGTTCGGCGACATTGTTAAATTTCCCGTTTGGTCGCAAAAATCCTTTAATTTTAACTTATCTTCAAACAAAAGTTCGTATATAGCGCGATTAACGGCGTTAATTTCGGTAAGATACAAAATTAAATTCTTAATGGCGTTGACACCTTTATCCGGCTCGGAGCCGTGTGCGGATATTCCTAAACTTTCCACACAGCCGTCGACTAAGTTTAGACCGTACTTATCAATTAATCTTTCGTCTATTTTACAATTTGCAGTCGCTTTATCGCAAACGACGTTTGAAGCGACTCCGCCCTTTAAATCAAAAAGTAGCTTCTTGTCGTAGTCAAAGAAAAATTTTGCGTGTAAAATTCCTTTCTCTGCATAAATTACGGGAAAGCTTGCGTCGGGCGAAAAACCAGTTTCGGGAAGGTCACGAATAGTTTTATAGTGTTTAATACACCCCCAACCACTTTCTTCGTCGCAACCTAAAATTAGTCTGATTTCCTTGTTTGGCAAAAAGCCTTCGTCTTTTAAGCGTTTAAGCGCGTATAAAGTTGCGATAAACGGACCTTTGTCGTCAAGCGCACCACGAGCGTAGACTTCGCCGTTATCAATCGTAGCAGAAAATGGTGGATGTTTCCATTTCTTTTCGTCACCAACGGGAACTACGTCTAAGTGGCACAAAATTGCGATGCTTTCACCCTTTCCCCAAACGACTTCACCTATATAGTTTGAATAGTTGTACGTTTCAAAACCCATTTCTTTTGCAAGGTTTAGAGAATAGTCAAGTGCGCGAAAAACGCCTTCGCCAAACGGCTTATCGTCAAGTTTTTCTGTTTTTACGCTGTCAATTTGCAAAAGACTTGAAAGACTTTCAATGATTTTTGGTAAATTTGACTCCATATTCAGCCCTTTTTTATAATTTTACTTAAAATTCCGTTAAATATATTATACACTTTTTTTAAAATATGGTAAAATAAATTACAGGCAATTTGCAAAAACACTTTTGGAGAAAACTATGCACGAAAAGCACAGAGAGCGTATGCGTAAAAAGTTGATCGAAAACGCGAGCCTACTTGAAGAACACGAGATTTTAGAAGTTCTTTTATTCTATGCAATTCCGCGCGTAAACACAAACCCGATCGCGCACGAACTACTTTCTCGATTCGGCTCGATTGAAAAGATTTTATCAACAGATCCTAGAATGCTTATGCAGGTTAAGGGCGTGGGCGAGAGTGCTGCTTTGTTTTTATCAACGCTCGGGCACGTGTACGACAGATTTTTGAAAGACGACGGTTTCCCTGAAAAGTTTAGTTTTGAAGCGATTCAGATGCCTATTTACAAATATTTTCAAAAATTTGATAACGAAGTTTTCGTTGCGTTTTTCCTTGACAGTCAGCAACGAATTATCGGTAAGAAAGTTATTTGCGACCACAATAAACAATCGGTCGAGATTGATTTGACAGAGTTTTCAAAGCACGTAGTTTCACTTTCGCCAAGTTTCGTCGTTCTTTGCCACAACCATTTAAGCGGTATTTGCTTGCCTACTTTTGAAGACGATTTGGCAACTGAGAAACTTTGCTTAATTTTGAAACTTTACAACGCTAATTTAATCGACCACATAATAGTCAGCGGAAACGAACTTTACAGTTATTTCTACCATAACCGCATTGAGAAAATTAAAGAAAAAGTAGATCAAAAAATTTGATATTGGAGTAATTTATGAACAAAGTCAGAACGAGATTTGCACCAAGCCCAACAGGTTTTATGCACCTTGGTGGTATGAGAACCGCGCTATACGCCTATATTTACGCTAAAGCGCGCGGTGGCGATTTCATTTTACGTATTGAAGATACCGACCGCGAAAGATACGTCGACGGTGCGGTTGAAGTTATCTATCAAACGCTTAAAGACGGCGGACTTATCTACGACGAAGGTCCAGACGTTGGCGGAAATTACGGTCCGTACGTTCAAAGCGAGCGTATGGAAATTTATAAAAAGTACGCCGAACTTTTGGTTGAAAAAGGCGGTGCGTACTATTGTTTTTGCGACAAAGCGCGCCTTGAAGAACTTAAAAAAGACGACGAGAACGCAAAGTACGACAAGCACTGTCTAAACCTTTCTAAAGAAGAAGTCGAAATGCGAATTAAACGTGGCGATAGTTACGTTATCCGTCAAAATATTCCTGCTAGCGGAGTTGGAACTTACACCGACCTTGTTTTTGGCGAAATTTCAGTTGACTTTTCCGATCTTGACGACAACGTTTTAATCAAAAGCGACGGTATGCCGACTTATAACTTTGCTAACGTCGTTGACGATCACTTAATGGAAATTAGCCACGTTATTCGCGGTGTTGAATACCTTTCGTCTACCCCTAAATACAATCTTATGTACGACGCTTTCGGTTGGGAACGCCCTGAGTATATCCACCTTCCCGTCATTATGAAAGACGCAACGAGAAAACTTTCAAAACGCTATGGCGACGCTAACTTTGACGACTTTATCGCAAAAGGCTTTACCGCCCCTGCTATTATGAACTATATCGCGCTACTTGGCTGGTGTCCAAAGGATAACGTCGAGAAAATGAATCTTGACGATATGATCGAAAAATTCTCGCTCGACGGCGTTTCTAAATCACCTTCTATCTTTGACGAGACTAAACTTCGCTGGCTAAACGGCGAATACCTAAAGGCAATGGACGACGAAGAATTTTTCGCTCTAGCAAAGCCTTTCTTTGAAAAATCTAAAGTTTACGGAAAATTCGATATCAAAAAACTTGCTAAACTTTTAAAGTCGCGCGTAGAAATCTTGTCTGAAATTCCTGAAAAAATCGACTGGCTTGCAGAGTTTACTTCTTACGATAAAGAACTTTTCTTTAACAAGAAAAACAAAACAAGCTCCGAAGTTGCCATCTCGCTTCTTCCTGAAATTATCGAAAGCGTAAAAGGCATTTCCGACTTTACGAACGCTACGCTTTTTGAAAAGTTATCTGAAAAAGCAACCGCTCTCGGCGTAAAAACGGGCGCGTTCTTCTGGGTAATGCGAATCGCTATTACAGGTCAAGCAGTAACACCTGGTGGAGCAACCGAAATGGCGGAAATCTTGCAAAAAGAAGAAACCCTTCGCCGTCTACAATTCTCGCTCGATATACTTAAAAACTCTTAAAAAACAAATAAATAACCGCTTATAGCGCGATTAAATGCGTTATAGGCGGTTTTAGTTTGCTTTTTTACTTTCTTCAATTTTGAACTCAGTTTTAAAAAAGTCGTAAATCCCGTCAGCGATAACTTCAGCGAGACTATTGACAAACCCTAGCCTTGTATAATGAAACAACGCTTCGTTTTTAGGCGACTTTTTGGCAACTATCCCGATTATTGACGCGTCACCTATTTTAGGCAAATTCTTATTTGCTCCAAGACCTGGTTTTAGTCCGTCAGATAAAACTTTAATAAAACCAACGTCTTGACTTGAGCCTACCGCTGCATCAATTACCAAAACTTTAGAATACGGATGAGCGTTTTTTACAAACTCTTTTAAATAATAAATATCTTGCGCGACAACCGGTAAGTCGAGCGAGCCGTAAATTATACACGGCAATTTTTTGTTTTTTAAAATTGTGCCGACGATAGGCCCTAAAGAATCCCCTATCGTTATATCAGAACCCACACAAATAATAACGGGGATTTCATCAAACCCCATTTGAGATAAAGCGTACGAAATACCGCTTGCACTTACGTCATTTTTACCAAAAAACTTATATTCAACCATACAAACTAATTATTGACAATAATTTAAATTTATAAACACGTTTCAGCCTTCACCTTGAGGGGAAGGTGTCACGAAGTGACGGATGAGGTGTAAATTTATATAATAAAAATCCTAAGAAAAATTATATGTTAAGCACGGAACGCTGAAAGCGTTCGCGACAATAATGCAATTTGCCTGCAAATTGCATTTCATGCAAGACACACGCAAAAAACAGTCTTGCATTTCATGAGCGACGACAGTCGGTCATTTCATGAAAGCGAAGATTTCATTTCATTTTTACATTAACACTTGCTAAAAAAATTTTCTTATGCTAAAATTAAACTATGGATAACTTGCTTTTTAGTTTTTCATCAATCTTGGAAAATCTAGATCTTATTTTAATCGCGTTATTCATTGCTTTTGGAATATGGGGCGCAATTCGCGGAATGTTCAAGCAACTTGCTGGTTCTCTTGCGACGATTGTTGCAATAATATGCGCCGCTATATTTTGTAAAGCAGTGTATAATCTGCTGATAAAAATTCCATTATTTAATGAAAACTTTTACAACTGGATATATGGTATAGCCACCAAAACTTTTTCGAGTTTTTCTGAAATTTCCGCAAGCGATATACCAACTGCGGTTGAAAGTTTACCGTTTGTATCTGCAGTTAAAAACACGATACTTAACTATAGCGCAGGCGATGTAAATTTAAAAATCGACTTAAATATTTATATCGCAAGAGCAATTTCGAACTATATAGTTCTCGCTTTTTCGTTTATTCTTATATTTGTTTTGATAAAACTTATCTTTATGTTTTTAAGAAAACTTGGAAGTAAACTCAGAGAGATTGAAGGTATACGAAAAGTTGACACTCTCTTAGGCGCAATATTCGGATTACTTGGACTATTTAGAAAATTAAGTTTTTTACTCTTTATTATAAAAATAATACCGTTTACTTTTATAGAAGGAATAAAAGGATATATTTCAGAATCTTACATTGCAACTTTTATTACAAATTATAACGTAGTCGAGTGGATATTAAGTTTAATCAAACTATAATGCCTACACCCTTTAGTCTTTCGACTTTAGGGTGTATTTTTTATGCAAAAAAAACAGTTATAACCAATGTATAAAATCGTATAAAAATATGCAAAGAGAAATTTTACAAAAAGTATAAAAAATATTAAAATCGTTAAAATTCAAGATAAAACCTAGGGGTGTTTTCGTGAAACATTTTATTTTGTAAAATTTTTCTTATAAATTATTCAAAAAAGGCAATTTTTATACAAATTATAAAAAAATGGTAAAAAACAGACCGTTTTTAGGGTGATTTTTAATAAAATATAATGAAATTTCACCAAAAAATAACGTGAAAAAGGTTGAGATTTTGTTTCATTTTTTCTTCAAGTTTTGTTTTGTGAAACAATTCCAATTTTTTGAACGCTGTTTCACATGGAACAAACGCAAATCGCGCTATGAATAAAATGCGTAAAATATTCGCGTTTGTGCGCTAAATATACAAGAAATATTCAACTTTTGCTAGATGAAATTTAAACATAAAAGAAGGAAATAAATATAAAAAATGACCAAAAAAACCAAACGAATTACTAATTATTAACGCCTAAAAGAAACGTTTTTTAAAACTATAAAGATATTTAGTCTACTAACAACATTATTAATGCGCCATTATTATAATATTGCGCTTATATATAATAAATAGACGCAGACGCAAATTAACAAGCAATGGCGCAAGAGTGTTTCACATGAAACAAATTTGTTGTATTTATATAGTTTGAATAATTTATAAGGCAGAATACGATGTTAAAAAATGCCGAATAGATAAGCTATATTCTGTTAGAATTTGCCAAAATCACGGCTAAAAATTTACGTTGTTATCGATTTATTAAGAAAAATCAATGTTTTTGATGTATGTATAAAGATTTTTTTAATATATTATTGATTTCTTGAACCGACAAAGAAGTTTACAGTTTAACAATCCCCTACTCTATAACTTGATTTTTGAAAATTAACGCAAAAGAAATATTCGAGTGCAAAATGATTTAAAATGAAAAAAATTACAAAAAAATAAGTAAAAACAGCCCAAATATTATACAGAATATAGATTAATAAGTAATCAAAAAAAGAAATGCAATTCTGTTAGATTTCGTTTAAATTTAGTATAAAATTTGATATAAAATTGATATTATTTGATTTGTGCTACAATTTATAAGTATGATAAGATCAAGTGCTAAATTTTAAGATAATATTTCTATAAATGATAAAAATATATTTTATATCAGATAATCTGGCATTCGAACGTCAACTCACCCTACTCTTGCATCCATAATATCATTGATAAACCATAAGATTATTAGATAATATCTGAAATATAAGCATAAAACTAGACAAAACGCGTTGTAACAGAATAGTGTTTTAGAAATTCGGTAGAAAAACCAATAAATTCTCTTAAAATTTGCCCGAAAATTAAAAATTTATAGTATAAATCAAATATTTTTAACGTATAAACGGTTACTTTAGCTAAGTTAAGTATATGGTTAATAGAAAAAAATATCAAAATTTTCAAGACAAAAACAATTTTGCACTAATAGCGTTGATTAAGCGCAACACTGTTTCACGGGAAACATTTTATAAGAATAAAAGCAGAAAAACAGATTTATCTAGCAGAATGGTGTTTAATAAATATGCCGAAAAAGAATATATATTCTGTTAGATTTCGTTTAAATTCGCTTAAAATATCGTTGATTTTTAATAAAAATAATATATATGCTTAGATATTTGTCAGACGGTAGTATAATTATAATACTAGACGTAAACTATTGCCAAAAATCTTGAATTTTTCAGTAAATACCGTAGTGCAATAGAGAATTTGGTTGCATTAAGCCACAAATAATTGAATATTCTAGAATATACGTCTGATTAAGTCAAAATTGATTAAATGATCTCGTGTTTTTATTGATTTTTACGAAAATATATAGTATTTATGGCATATTTTATACGAACTTAACGTTTGTTAAAAAGAAATTTTTTCTATATATAAATTAACTTATTTTTATTAAAATTTGAATTTTTATATTTTGCGCTTGATACAATATAATGGCGCAAGAGTGTTTCACATGGAACAATTTTTGCCAAAATAACGTTATTTTTACCACAGAATAGATATAAAAAGAGTGGGAGAAAAAATAATACGATTCTGTTAGAATTCGTTTAAATTTACTGGTAAAATCAGGTAATTTTATTATTGACGCCAAAATTTTTAATACGTTAGATAAGTATACCGCATAAATTGTATACTTTATAAAAACGGTTGAAATTAACGAAAAATTTTGATGCATAGTTTGAAAATTTCATAAAATTACAGTAATCAGGGTAGATTTAGGTTGGTTTTATTATAAAATTGTCAAAAAACACTCGTTTTTAATAAAAAATTATAGATATATTAAGAAAAATGCTAGTTTGTATTAGAAATAAATATAATACGCTAAAAACAGTAAATTTATTGCGCATTTAATATTATTTAGTTGCAAAATTTGTCTAAATTTGTTGCGTTAATCTGCGCTTTAATAATTTGCGTTAGTATTTTTTATGCGCTTAAACAAATTTGTGATGAATTGGGTGGACAAGGCTTAATTTTTGATATTGCAAATTTTGCGCTTATAATTTTTCTTTGCGCTATATCTTTTTTGCTTGATAATTAAAGTTGTCAATTTATAGAATTTTTCTAAAATATTAACAATTTTTAACAATTTGAACACATTTTTGAAATTTGTTTTCATATACATATTTTAATATAATTTACGGCATAATTTTTAATGTATTTAGTTAAAATTTATATTGAATAATTGCTAAAATTTTTAGATTATGCTAAAATATAATAAAAGACTTTGGATAACTTAAAAAGTTATCCATATTGGGAGATTTTAGATGAAAAAAAGTTCAACGAAAACTTTACTCATCATAATTGCAGTGCTTGCTGTCGTTGTACTTATAGGACTTTATTCCTTTTATAACAGTGCATCAGAAGTAACTCTTGACAAGTTCTACGAAAAAGCGGGCTTGACACTGGTTGACGATGCAAATTATGATGAATCAGCATTTACCGCAAACGGTCAGAAGGTTTTATATAAAGGTAACGGTTTCGTTATCGTTGATAAAATCAAATCGACGGATAAAGACGGTACGGTAACTTATGTAGAGCGTGAAATTACGAAAATCGTCGTTGACGATTACGTGCTTAAAGCGTATAAAGGAAATTCGCTCGTTTACAAATCGGTTTACGCAAGATCAGATAACGATTCGCACATTATCGACGGTTTAATGGCGTCGGGACTTAGCGTAACTTATACAGACCCGAACGAAGGTTCGTTCTTTTCTTCAATAATAATGCCACTGCTTACTATCGGCGTAGGAATCTTTATCGTAGTTATTATGATGAGACAACTTGGCGGTGGTGGAGCAAAAGGTGCAATGGACTTTGGAAAAACCAAAGCGCAAGTTATCTCAAACGTTAAAGTCAGATTCAGCGACGTTGCAGGCGCAGAAGAAGAGAAGGTTGAACTTCAGGAAATCGTAGAGTTTTTGAAAACTCCGAAAAAGTTCTCAGACCTTGGGGCGAGAATTCCACGCGGTGTACTTTTAGTTGGTAGTCCAGGTACAGGTAAGACTTTATTTGCAAAAGCCGTAGCAGGTGAAGCAAACGTTCCGTTCTTCTCGATAAGCGGTTCGGACTTTGTTGAAATGTTCGTCGGTGTCGGTGCATCACGCGTAAGAGATTTATTCAACACGGCAAAGAAAAACCAGCCTTGTATTATCTTTATCGACGAAATTGACGCGGTAGGTCGTCAACGCGGAGCAGGTCTTGGCGGTGGTAACGACGAACGCGAACAGACGTTAAACCAACTTCTCGTTCAAATGGACGGTTTTGAAACAAACGAAGGTATAATCGTTATGGCGGCAACAAACCGTGCAGACGTACTTGATCCAGCACTTTTAAGACCAGGAAGATTCGACCGTCAAATTTACGTCAACATGCCAGACGTTCGCGGAAGAGAGGCAATCTTACGCGTACACGCACGCAATAAACCGCTTGCAAAAGACGTAAGCTTTAAGATTTTAGCGCGTATGACAGCCGGCTTTAGCGGTGCAGATTTAGCAAACCTACTAAACGAAGCGGCAATCTTAGCAGCAAGAGCAGACAGAAAAACTATCACGAATACCGACTTATACGAAGGTATTAATAAGGTTATCATCGGTCCACAGAAAAAATCTAGACTCGTTACAGAGACTGACAAGCGTATCACTGCATACCACGAAGCAGGCCACGCAATACTCGCAAGACTACTTCCTAACTGCGACCCTGTTCACGAAGTTTCTATTATACCTAGAGGTATGGCTGCAGGCTATACTATGACTAGACCAGACAGCGACGACAACCACTTAACAAAGTCTAAACTTTTAGACGATATCGTTATGACTTTAGGCGGTCGCGTTGCTGAAGAACTTATTATTAAAGATATCTCAGCCGGCGCAAGCAACGACATTATGGTTATTACCCGTCGCGCGCGCAAAATGGTTACCGAGTGGGGTATGAGCGACAGTATCGGACCTATCTCGTACGCTGACGGTGCGGAAATCTTCGTCGGTCGCGATTATCAAACACGCTCTGACTACTCTGAAGAAAAAGCAAAGGCTATTGATATGGAAGTTGAGCGCATTATCAAAGAATCGCATGAAAAAGCGATTAGGTTACTTTCTGACAACAAGTCGCTTCTTGACACTATGGCGAGAGTCTTGATTGAAAAAGAAACCATTTATCAAGACGAAGTTGATATGATTATGGACGGAATTTCTGCTGACGAGATTATCGCTAAGATGAACGAAGTAGAAACTAGCGGTGGTTTTAGAAACCCACTTGAAAACGAAGTCAGAAAAGATTCTGACGACGGCGATAACGGCACAAACTAGGCTATAAGTCGATTATTTAATGTAAAAAACAAAATCTATCGCAGTGAAAACCGACGGTTTTCACTGCGATAGGAACAATCTTTTAGAAAAACTAAGGGGTAATTTATGGGTAAAATTATTGCCATTTCTAACCAAAAAGGTGGCGTAGGAAAAACTTCGACCTGCATAAACCTTGCCGCAGGCGTTGCGCTTAAGGGCAAGAAAGTTTTGCTTGTTGATATGGATTCGCAAGGCAACGCAACGACAGGTCTTGGAATAAACAAAAGCGGTGTTAAAAAGTCGGTGTACGACGTTTTGATGGGACTGGAAACAGCGAAAGCGGTTATAATGCGCTCTGAAGTTGAAAATCTCGACGTTATGCCTTCAAGTATAGACCTAGCCGGCGCGGAAGTTGAACTCGTTTCAATGCGCGGTAGAGAAAAGAAACTCTCTCAAGCGCTTGAGGTTATCCGTCCGCTTTACGATTACATATTTATCGACTGTCCGCCTGCGATTGGGCTACTTACGATAAACTCGCTTACAAGCGCAGATTCCGTTCTTATTCCTATACAGAGTGAATACTACGCGTTAGAAGGCTTAAGCCAACTTATGAACACTATTAAACTAGTCAATAAGCACCTTAACCCTAAACTTACCATTGAAGGCGTGCTTATTACTATGTACGATAAACGCGCACTTATCTCTCGCCAAATTTTTGAAGAGATTAGAAAGTTTTTCGGAAAGAAAATGTTTGACACGGTTATACCGAGAAATATCAGAATTTCTGAAGCACCAAGCCACGGTAAACCCGTAATGCTACACGATAAGCGTTGCCGTGGTACGATTGCATACAACGAACTCGTTGAAGAATTTTTACAAAGAGGTGAAATAGATGGCTAAAGGATTAGGAAAAGGTTTTGCGGCACTCCTTCAGGACACTCAAGAAGATTACGTAAATTTCTCTTTTGAAAATTTAGGGGAAGACGCCGAAGAAATTAAAAATAGCGTTGTTGAGTTAGATATTTCTAAGGTTGAAGCAAACCCTAACCAACCGCGTAAAATTTTTAATGAAACGGCACTTAGAGAACTTGCCGACTCTATCGCAGTTCACGGCGTTATTATGCCGATCGTCGTTACAAAGCGCGGATCAAAGTATATGATTATCGCGGGCGAAAGAAGATTTCGCGCGTCAAAACTTGCTGGAAAAACTACTATTCCTGCGGTTATTAAAGATTTCGACGAAAGAAAGATTAAAGAAATTTCGCTTATCGAAAACCTTCAACGCGAAGACTTGAACCCGATTGAAGCGGCAAACGCTATGAAACAACTTCTTGACGACTATAATATCACTCAAGAAGAACTCGCTAACCGTATAGGTAAAAGCCGTTCTGCTGTTGCAAACACTTTAAGACTTTTAACTCTTTGTCCTATCGTTATCGACTACGTTTCAACAGGCGACTTATCTCAAGGCCACGCGCGTGCGCTAATTACGCTCCCTGAAGAAGTTCAAATTTCTATCGCAAGAAAAGCGGTTAAAAATAGACTTTCCGTGCGCGAAGTTGAAATTGCGGTTAAAGATTATTACAATCCACCAGAAGATAAGAAGAAAAAGGGACAAGGCGCGAATATGAGCGTTGAACTTAAAGACTTAGTCGTAAGGATGCAAAGAAGTTTCGGCACTAAAGTCGGCGCTATTGGAAACGACAAAAAGGGTAGAATTTACATAGACTACTACACTCGCGACGACCTTGACAGAATAAGCGATTTACTTGACAGAATTAATAAACCAATAGGTGAATAAAAATATAAAACCTTAATTAATCGACTTATAGCGCGATTAATTAAGGTTTTTTTGATGATTTGAAAGTTTTTAACTTTCATGAATTGAGAGACTGGCGTCTCTCATGAATTGTAAGCCTACTTAATGCGTACGGCTTACATGAATTGCAAAACTAAGTTTTGCATTATTGTCGAGCAGATTTTTTCTCCGAAAAAATTGCCAACCCGACGTATAATTTTTTCTAAGGATTTTATTAATTATATATTTTATTTTCTTAAATTGCGTAAAGGTTAAAAACGCTTACGCGTTCCGTCTTTATTATATAAAAATGCTATTTAAGTTTTATTGTTAAAAACAATAGACACTTTTTCAATACTTTCGATAGAAAATAAAATTTGCTTATCCGTAAATCCACCATCAAATAAAAGTGTGTTGCCAAGATTACTAAAATACGCCATCGCTATGCTAAAAGGTTCTTTTAAAAAATAACTCTTAAACACTCTAAAATCCAAGTATTTTAACTTTCTTCCAAACTCTCTTATTTCAACCGCGTAATCTAAAGAATTACATTTTTTGTTAATCTCAATTATAATCTTTAATGGAGAACTTAATGAAGTCTCTTTGCCACTCTCGTCTAAAAAGTAAAGTCCATTATTGAAATAAAGAATTATCGTATTTTCAGAACTTTCTATTGATGTAATTTCCGTATCGTGATAACCATATTGAAATAACGTATTAATAATATTATTCATTATCTAATCTCCTTTACGAAAATATCATACCACATTTTTTTTATTATTACAAGATTTTAATTATTAAACTCAGCGTATTAATATTTTGTAAATATTAACATTAAAAAATCGGCGCAAGAAATTTATGCACCGATTTATTTTTTTACTCTTCTGACGGTTTGTCCTTAAGGCTGTTTCCTAAGAATACGCCACCGCCAAAGCCTGACTTTTTAGGGGCTTTTTGTTGTTGTGGACGACTGTCGCGTCTACCGCCGTCACCACGCTTTTTAGCACCGTTTTTAAACGGCTTTCTTTCGCGGTTTGATGGGTTGTAGTTATCTGGAATAATTACGATATATCTAGCAGGTTCTTTGCCTTCAGAAGCCGTTTTAACGCCATCAAATTCAGCTAGCGTTGAGTGGATAACTCTTCTTTCGAACGGGTTCATTGGTTCAAGAGTTATCTTTCTTGAAGTCTTAATAGCCTTGTTAGCAAGTTTTTCAGCAAGTGCTTTTAGAGTTTGCTCTCTCTTTTCGCGATAGTTTTCGCAATCAACTACGACTCTTTTATAAGTTTCGTTAGTTTTGTTAGCAACAGCACCGCACAAGCATTGTAAAGAGTCTAAAACTTCGCCACGGTAACCGATAAGTGGGGAAGAGTCGATAGCGGTAAGGTTTATGATAATTTTTTCTTCGGTATCGAGTTCAATTTTCGTAGCGACGTCAAGGTTTAAAATATCAAACAAGCCGTCGAGAAAATCGATAGCGCGGTCAGCGTCAGTTTTAATTTTAGAAATGCTGACTTTTGCAGGTTTCGCTCCAATACCCATAAAACCTTTAGTAGGTTGTTCCAGCACGACGATTTCTGCTTGATCGCGCGTAAGACTGAGTTCCTTAAGACCAAGTTCGATGGCATCGTCGACGGTCTTTGCGGTAAATTCCTTCATTTTTATCTCCTTTTTAATTACGCAAAAATTTTATGCGCCGTATTTCTTTTTGAAAGCCCTTTCAACGAAGAAGTTGATGATAAGGGTTGAAAGCATTGAAAATACAGTACTTACGGTCATATAGAGTGAGAAAGATGCAGAGTACATAAACGAGAAAATACCGAACATAATAGGCATTAACCACATCATCATCTTTGATTGTGCTGCACCTTGACCGTCAACCGTTTGAAGTTCCATTTGCGCTTTTTGCGACTTGTTCATTATAATTTGTTGCAAAAGCATAGTTCCGATAGAGAGAACGACTAAAATAAAGAAACCGTTAGGCGCACTCTTTTGTTCGGATAAATAGTAAGTTATTTCGCTAAACTGAGCGTCGTCGTCTTTATGTTCTTCAAGTCTAGCGTTGAAGTCGTAGTTCGAAATACTTGGGTTTACCGGGTGTTTGTACGGTAAGTCTGGAAGCCACAAGTTTTTAATCCATAAAAAACTTGGTGCGTTATCGAGATAAACTTGTTTAGAAGCCTGACGCGCGCTTTCTTTTACGGTAGAAGTTGCGTAGTCTTTCATAAGTTTATTCATAACTTTATTAGTAGCGTCGATATTCATATCGTCTTGAGAAACGCCTTCTAGGTACATACCAGCGTTGAAAGAATAAGTTTCGCCACTTTTTAAAATATGGCATTTAGCGGTATCTTCACCAACTAAAACGTCGTTCCAGCCTTGACTATTTAATTCTTCAACTTTTTTTGAAAAAGCGTTGATATCGGTTGCTTTATATTCTAACGTATAGTCGTTAGTTTTAGAATTAACCGTAACGATAGGGCGGTACGAACTAAAAAAGTCTGTGTTTTCAAAAATGTAACTTTCGTTTAAAACTTTGTTACCGTCTTCGTCACTTAAAACGTAGTTAGAATCGTAGTTTTCGATAGCAGCGGTGTAACTTCTACTCATTTCATTAAAGAGTTGAAGGTTAGTATAGTTAGAGTAGGTTGAGAACTGGTTAATAACTACGATAAAGATAATTAAAGTTACTAAGGTTGGCAAACAACTTGCAAACATTGAATAGCCTTCTTTTTTGTAAAGGGCTTGGATTTTTCTGTTATAAAGTTCTTTGTTGTTTGCGTATTGGCGTTGAAGTTTTTCAAGTTGAGGGCGCATTTTTTCCATCTTGAGATTATTTTTCTTCATAGAAGTTCTAGAAATAATATCAAGTGGAAGAGTTAAAAGTTTTAACGCAAGGGTAAAGAGAATAATACCTAAACCGATACTGTTACAACTTTCGATGAGCCATTGAATAATTCTACCTATCCAATTAAGACTGAACGGTTCGCCAAACCCAGAAAAAGTCTCAATGGATACGGCTAAAAGATTAAAGTCCATTTTACTCCTTTATACGAAAAGTTGATAGATTTTTAAGTGTAAATAAAGAAAAAGTCGGAAAAATTAATTTATTCCGACAAAAACGCGTCTAAAAAAGCCATTTTAAGACTTTTTTACTATCAGGAACGGGATCAAAACCCCCGCGTGCTATTGGATTACACCTTAAAACCCTGAAAATTATTAATTTTAAAGCCTTTAAAAGATTATGTTTTTTTAACGCGCAAATAGCGTATTCACTACACGTTGGTGTGTAAATACAACTGCTTTTAATATTAGGGGATATTTTCTTTTTATAAAACTTTAAAATTTTAATTAAAATCGTCTTCATTTAAAAGTTTTTCCTTTTTAAGAAGATATTTGATATCATCTAAAAGGTCGTTATAAGAAAAATCTATACCCGTTTTCGGTAAAAACACGATATGATAACTTGGTAATTTTTCTAAAAACGGGTAATATACTGCGCGTATAAGTCGTTTAATTCTATTTCTTTTAACGGCGTTTCCGTGTTTTTTACTTACGCTGATACCAACTTTTAACTCTGACTTTTTAATATAAATCAAAGCAATATTTTTTGCGTACGAGCGTTTACCTTTACGGAAAACTTCATTAAAATCACTTTGTTTTTTTAATCTTAAATCCAAAACAAATTAAGCAGAAAGTTTATGACGACCTTTTGCTCTTCTCCTTTTTAATACGTTTCTTCCGTTTTTAGAAGCCATTCTTTTTCTGAAGCCGTGTACTTTGCTTCTTTGTCTTTTTTTAGGTTGATAAGTTCTTTTCATTTATCTGTTCTCCATTTATATAATTATTTTCTTTATTTTTAATAAAAAATTAAAACTACTTATGAATTTTACTTATTTTTTAGCGTTTTGTCAATCGTTTAAGCGTTTATTTATACTTATTTTTAAAAACTACTCGCTTCTAAGTGGTAAAATTAGGTATAAATAATCTTGATCGTCTTCGCCGTAAGGCTTAATTACGCAAGGCGAGATTGGGCTTGTTAAGTGGAAATTAATAAATTCGTCGTCAATAACTCTTAAAGTGTCGATTAAATATTTAGAGTTAAATAAAATATTCAAATCTTTACCTTCTAGGTTAATAATAACGCTTTCGTTGACGTTACCGATTTCTGAACTTGATAAAACGTTTAAATAATTTTCTTTAATTTCAAACTTAATTCTGTTTTTTATTGATTTTGCGACGATAGACGCCCTTTCAATAGCGTTAAAGAGTAAGTTTTTGTTCGCTCTAAAGACCGTTTCAAACTTGTTAGGAACGATTTTTTTATAATCAATATAATTACCTTCAAGTAGTCTAGTCATAAAAATCGTATTATCAATATTTACAAGAAGCGAATTTTCTTGAATAATTACGGTAATATAATCTTCTTCGTTTTCAATAAGACGGGTAATTTCAACAAGCGCACGTGCAGGAACTATTGCTTTTATGTTACCAAAAACGTCTCTAACATTCTTTTTAGCGATAGCAAGCCTGAATCCGTCGAGCGCAACACAAGTTAAAACGTCACCTTCAACTTCTAAAAGACAACCTTTTAAAATAGGACGGGAATCGTCTGTCGAGCATGCAAAACTCGTTTTATTTACAATATCTTTAAACTCTTTTTGTTTCATTGTGAAAGAATTTTGATTAATATCTTTCTTTAAAACAGGGAAGTCTTCACTAGACATAGTTTGAATATAACCTTCTGCTTGTCCGTAAGTTATCTTTAATCTTCTATCTTCACACAAAGTAAGTTCAATATCGTCTTCATTTTCTAATTTTTTTGTAAAATCTGCAAAAAGTCTACCTTGAACGACAATTTCACCTTCCATAAAAGTTTCCGCTCTTATAGTCTTTTCAATAGCAATTTCCATATCGGTAGCAAGTAAAATTAGATTATCTCCTTTACAAGTAATCTTAATACCTTCTAGTATTTGGTTAGGAGTTTTTGTTGATACTGCTTTTACAACCTTTAATACTGCGTTTGATAAATCGAGACCTTTTACGATTGCCTTCATGAAAAATTCGCTCCTTGATAGATAAAATATTTTTTTATAATTTATAGTAATAGTAGTAGTAGGGTGCTGTGAATTTGTTAATAAAAATTTAAGCCTTTTATAATCTTTCTTTTTATCTGAAATTTTAAAAATTTTTAAAGTTTTTTTTATGTTGATAAAAAGTTGATAATTAAGTTTATAAAAAGTGAAAAACTCAGTTTTTGGTGGATAATTAATTTTATAACTTTCGACTGTTTTTATTTAACTATTATATATTATAACTAATATATAAGAAAAAAGCAATTCATTTTAGTTACTTTTTGTATTGTTTAATTAATTTTTAAATAAATTTTAAAAAAAGAAAAATTTTTTTGTGGATAGATGTGTTGATAACTTTTTAAATTTGTGTAATTTTCAAAAATCAGTCTTTTTATAAGGAATTTTATTGTTGAAAGATAAATATTTTCAAAAAATTAAAATTTTTATTGTCTTGTTAAAATAAATATGTTATAATTTTTTCATGTTGAGTAATTTTTTTGATGATTCTAAAATAAGTGAAAATTTTGAAATTTTTAAAAATCTTTTGGTTGAAAAAAATAGAGAGTTCAATTTAACTTCCATCACGGAAGATAAAGAAATTTATATTAAACATTTTTACGACAGTTTAAGCGGTGAAAAGTTCATATCTTCTGGTGCTAAAGTCGTGGAAATAGGCTCGGGTGGCGGTTTTCCGTCAGTTCCACTTAAAATTTTACGTCAAGATTTAGATTTTACCTTGATTGAAAGCATAGGTAAAAAGTGTAATTTTTTAAACCTTGTCAAAAATAAGTTTAATTTTAAAAATTTTGAAGTAAAAAACGCTCGGTGCGAAGATCTGGCAAAAGATGGTTTATATCGTGAAAAGTTTGACTATTCTATAGCCCGCGCCGTTGCTAACTTATCAACACTTTGTGAATATATGCTACCGTTTGTTAAAATAGGTGGTAAAATGATTGCTTATAAAAGTGTCAACGACGAAGAAATTGAAAACGCAAAAAACGCAATTAATATTCTAGGTGGAAAAATATCTGAAATAATAAAATATTCCCTTCCTGAAAATATGGGGGATAGATATCTCGTAATAATTGAAAAAATTAAAAATACTCCACCAAAATATCCGCGTGGAAAAGGAAAAGAAAGAAGTAAACCGTTATGATTGATAAAGAAAAAACTGTAAGTTTAAGCGGAAACAGACAACTACTTTCAGATTTTAAAAAAGACAAAGTTTTATTGGTTTTAGAAAACTTAATAAAAAAAGGTTTTAATACTTTTCTTTGCGGTATGGCAGTAGGTTTTGATACAGAGTGTTTTTTAATTTTAAAAGAACTTCGTGAAATTTATCCTATAAATATATACGCGTGCGTACCGTGTAAAGATCAAGATAAAAGTTTTTCTGAAAAAGAAAAAGAAATTTATCAGAAATTACTTAAAGATAGCGACGAAGTTATTCTTTTATCAGAGCATTACTATAAAGGTTGTATGATTGTCAGAAATAAATATATGGTAGATAATTCGTCAGTCTTAGTATGTTATAACAGAAAAGATTCTGGCGGTACGTTTTATACTGTAAACTATGCTAAAAAACGTGGTTTAAAAATTATTGAATTGTAAAAAATAGGGCTATAACGCGATTAAATACTAGTTTTTATAGGGGAAAGGTTATGAAAAACGTGTTCGGAATAAACGCCGAGAAGGAAAATTTAAAAATAGAAGGCTATCTTTTCGTGGAAAGAAGACTTGATGCGGATTTATCAAAAGCACAAGATAAGTGTCAGGAAAAACTTGACCAGTACCAAAAAAAGGCTCGACCAAAAGGTTTGGAAACTTTAAAGAATATTTGCTTTTACGCGTTCTTATTTTGTTTATTTTTGGTCGTAAGATTTTTGCTTAACGAAAATAAAAACGAAGTTGCAATCGTCGTTACTGCTTGCATTGGTATTGTACTACTTCTAAGTTCGCTTTTTATTATTATTTACATAAAATCGGTTTTCAAAAAGATTGTTGATAGCGAAGATTTTAAAAATACGCTTGAAGAAAGTAAAGAGATTTACGAAAAATCTCTAAAAGAACTGAAAATTCCAGAAAACGCAAAAGAAATAGACGTTCTTTTGTTTATGTACAGAGAAAAAGACGGTGTCAAAAAGTCAGTAAGTCCGTTTTTTGAGTTTTTAAACTTTAACTGTCATATCTTTTCTGAAGACGAAAAACTTATGATTGCCGATACAGAATCCGTTCTTGCTTTTTATAATAATTCGTTCAAATCTATTGAAAAAGTCGAGCGAAAAATTGGAGTAAGCGGTTGGAATAAAGAGTTTGGTATTAACGAAGGAAATTTTAAAAATTATAAACTAACGGTTAAAAACGGCGTTATATTTATGCCTTATTATTATGCGGTTAAATTTGAATATCAACTTGAAGAATACGAATTTTTAATTCCGCCGTACGAGTTTGATACCGTTTCGAAATATATAAAAATTAATGAAGAAACCGCCGAATAAGTCGATAAAACCCATATTACAAAAATAAAGAGAGAACAAATCGGTATATAGCCGAAATGCTCTCTCTTTTTTGTTGCTTGAATGAAATCGTTGCACGGCAACGATGAAATCTTCACTTCGTTCAGATGAAGTCCAAGGTTTACCTTGGATGAAATCAAATCCGTCTAATTTAAACCCTGCGAAGCAGGATTTCATCGCGAAAGCGATTTCATCCACCATAGGTGAATTTCACCCGTCGAAGACGGATTTGACTGCGCGATACATTTATGAATATCGCGCAATAAGGCTAAAGCCGTCATCATTTACCGTAGGTAAACATCATTATTTATACGCTTCTTCTTTTAAAATTCCAACGTACGGTAAATTTCTATACTTTTCATTAAAGTCAAGCCCGTAGCCAACGACGAACTCGTCTTCTATATCAAACGCTTTATAGTCAGGCTCAAGCGCGGTAACCCTTCTCATTGGTTTATCAAGTAGGGTGCAAATCTTAACTGATGCAGGGTTTCTTTTTGCAAAATATTCTTTTAAAATGCTAAGCGTTCTTCCGCTGTCTATAATGTCTTCAACCAAAACGACGTGCCTACCGGAAATGTCTGCGGTAAGGTCTTGTTTTATGTTTACAACACCGCTTGAAAAGGTTTGCGCGCCGTAACTTGACGCCTTTAAAAAGTCGATATCAAGTTCTATGTTCATTTTTCTTATAAGGTCTGAAAAGAAAACGATACTACCTTTTAAAATGCAAACCATCAACGGGCGTTTGTCTTTATAGTCTTCAGAAAGTGAACGGGCAATTTTTTCAACGCCTTCAGCAAGTTGTTCTTCACTTATGTAAACTCTCTTAATATCTTTTTCCATAGTTATCTCCGTTTTTTACAGCTTATTTTCAAAACTGAAATAGTTCTATCGGTAATTTTTACAAGGTCTGAAATTTCTACACCTAAAACGGCTAAAATATTTCCGTCTTTTTTAACGATGATTAATTTTTCGCGCACGCTTTTAGGAATTTTTTTGTCTATCAAATATTTATTTAAAGTTTTTCTTCCACCGCCAAACTTTTCAAAAACGTCGCCGTCGGTCGGGTGTTGTAAAGTAGAATAATCGAAAAATTCCGCGTCTGCATAAAGGGTGATTGGTGAGAAAGTGTCGCCGTTAATCGCCTTATAGCCTTGTTTTTTCTCTTTTTTAAAGTCTGATAGGCTAATTTTTTCAAAATTTATAAAAAATTCGTCGGTTATAAACTCGCCCAAAGAAAACTCTTTAAAGAGAGCGTTTGTTTCTTTTTCCTTAAAGAAAACTAAAAAATCGTATTCCTTAACCGCGACTACGTTTTTTGGTAAAATTACTTTCGCGCCAGTTTGATTTAAGCAAAGTTTTTCGCAATCTTCAATATTCGTTTTCGTGTAATCTTTTAAAACGCCAAGTGCTTTTAAAGATAGTAAAATTGCTCTTGACAAAATAGGCTTTTCAAGATTTATTGAAATTTTAATTTTTTCACCGTCAAAGATAAGTTCTTTTTCAGCAAGGCGATACAAAAACTCGTCGTCGGCTTTTGTTAGGTTCGAAAAACTTGCAATGTTTTCCGTCGCTGACGGAAAGCGTTTTTCGATAAGTGGCAAAACTTCAAGGCGAATAAAGTTTCTCGAAAAGTCGGTGCTAAAATTAGTTTCGTCGGTAACAAACGGAATAGAGTGAAAAGAAATATAATCTTCAATTTCTTTTTGGCTTGTGTGTAAAAGTGGGCGAATAACGCGGTTATCGTCGCTTTTTTCTTTAATTCCGCCCGCGCCTTTAAGGCTTGAGCCACGAAATAGGTTTAATAAAACAGTTTCTGCTTGATCGCTTTTATGATGCGCCGTTGCAATTTTATCACAAAAACCGTCGGCGATTGCTTTTTTGAAACAGTCATAGCGAAGATGGCGCGCACTCTCTTCTAAAGATAGTTTGTTTTCTTTTGCAAAGGTTATTGAATCAACCGAAAAGCAAAGTATCTCAATTCCGTATTTTTGGGCTTGTGCTTTACAAAACTCGCTGTCCGATTTAGAGTTTTCTCTGATCCCGTGATCAACGTTAATCGCTTTTACGGTAAAATTCTTTTCCTTTTTTAAAGAAATAAGCGCGTGAAGTAGCGCTTGAGAATCTTTTCCGCCAGATAGCGCCACAGCAACAACGTCGTTTTTTGCTATTAAGTTTTCTAAAGCACAAAGTTTCATATTTTGTATTATACCATAATAAAACGCAATTTACAATAAAAAACCGAGAATTAGCACTTAAATTTTAAAATAAAAAATAAAAACTAAAAAATAGCGTAAAAACAGTTGACAAAATAAAAAATATTGTATAGAATAACAAGGCTAAATATCGCGGAGTGGAGCAGTTGGTAGCTCGTCGGGCTCATAACCCGAAGGTCGTTGGTTCGAATCCAGCCTCCGCCACCATTAATAAAATATGGATACAGTATGGCGGCGTAGCTTAGTTGGTTATAGCGGCCGGTTCATACCCGGCAGGTCGTTGGTTCGAGTCCGACCGCCGCTACCACATCCATTATAAATAAGGCCCCTTGGTCAAGCGGTCAAGACATCGCCCTTTCACGGCGGTAACACGAGTTCGATTCTCGTAGGGGTCACCAGTCTCAACCCCAGTAGAACTTTTGTTCTATTGGGGATTTTTATTTGCAACGTTCTTAAGGTTGTCCTTAGGGGCGTTTTTTTGCTTTTTATGGCGTTTTTTCTAATAAGATAAGCAAGCATCTTGCAATCAGAAAAGAAATTTAGTGGCAATATATATGTGACTTAAAGTCCGTTGTGAAAAAAGTCACTTTTAAATATAATATAAATATCGTGTAAGGAGAAAACTATGGATATTAAAATTGTAGTTGGAAAACGTGTCAAAGAGTTGCGTAATAAGCTAGGTATTAGTCAAGAAGAATTGGCTGATATTGCAGAACTTGATAGAACTTATATTACAAGCGTTGAGTGTGGAAGAAGAAATATTTCGATTGTGAATATTGAAAAACTTGCCACGGCGCTTAAAGTAACATTGAGAGATTTTTTTGATTTTTAAGCACACAGGAGAATACATATGAATACAGCATTGTTAAATAAACTTTATGAAAAATATGATATTGCCAATTTAACATACGGTAAAGTTCATGATAAATTGGGGGATGTTTATGAGGAATATTGTATATCGATTTTTACGAATAAAGAATTTCTCGTTGCATTACAACGAGGCGAAAGTATAGATAGCGTTGAGTTTGATATATTTAAAAACCTTTTAACAAAATCAGGCATAGAAGATATTGTAAACATTAAAGAAATTACGGCAACTAATGTTGTGCCTCACAGAAAAACGCATGGTAATGCAAAAACGGATGTGATAGCAACTATTACATATATTGACGGAAAAGAATTCAAACTTCCTATAAGTAGCAAACAATCATATGTCCGCAAAGTTGCCGTTGCTGAATTTGACATTGATACAATTTGTGATGAAGCTGGAATTGATAATGCTCGAATTAGAGAACTTATGAGAAAATTTCAAGTCGCAAAATCAGCTAAAGGCTTAACAGAATCCGAAAAGACAGAGTTAAAAAATCTTCTACAGCCTTATTCAAGGAATTTAGTTCGTTGGGCAATCACAGGAAGCCCAGAAAAAGATACAGATAATGTTGTTTTCCCAAAACTTTTAGTTAAGTTTAAAATATGCAAACCAAAAGATAGGTTTAATATTAAGGTTGACAAAGGCGAATTACATTACCAAGCTCACTCAATTTATACTATTGATGAATATATAGATTTAACAATGAAAGATAAAAACGGCAAAATTAGAAGCGGTGGTTTTGGCACAGGACTTTCTTGGACATACGCTTCAGGTTCTGGCGGAAGAAAAATTCAATTCAAGGCATAAATTGTTGACTATAAGACACATTTTATAGTATAATACATAACGTAATGAGAAACAGAATTTATTTTAAAGAAGAAAATGTTAAGATTCTTTATGCAGATACTTTAACAACAAGACTAATAGCTGAAGAAAGTATTGATTTGATTGTGACATCTCCGCCCTATAACTTAGATATTGAATATAAATCGCATGATGATGCTAAACCATATGATGAATACCTAAAGTTTACTAAATCATGGTTAAAACGTTGCTTAAAGTGGTTAAAAAGTGACGGAAGAATGTGTTTGAATATCCCTTTAGATAAAAACAAAGGCGGGCACCAAAGTGTTGGAGCAGATATTGTTGAAATAGCAAAAAAAGTTGGTTTTAAGTATCATTCCACGATTATTTGGAATGAAGGTAATATATCTAAAAGTTCTGCTTGGGGTTCGTGGATGAGTGCCTCTTGCCCTTACGTTATTGCCCCAGTTGAGTTAATTGTTCTTTTGTATAAAGATAAATGGAAGAAAACAAGTGGCAGTAGAAAGTCTGATATTAAAAGAGAAGAATTTATATCTTGGACAAACGGTGTATGGACATTTAAGGGTGAAAGTAAAAGAAAAATAGGACACCCTGCGCCATTTCCAGTAGAATTACCAAAACGGTGCATTAAACTTTTTAGTTTTGTTGGAGATACAGTTCTCGATCCATTTATGGGTAGTGGCTCAACCGTTGTAGCTGCAAAACAAAACAATCGTAATGGAATCGGAATCGATATTGAAATTGATTATTGTGAACTAGCAATGCATAGAGTTCTCAAGGAGACAAAGTAATGAAAGAATACACCTATATAGATTTATTTTCGGGTCCAGGCGGACTTTGTACGGGATTTATTAGTGAGGGGTTCGTTCCAAGAATTGCTGTTGAATGGAGCGATACAACGGTTGAAACCTATGCTAAATCCCATAATGCCGAAATATATAAACTAAATGACCTTTTAAATAATTTGGGGCATTTAGAAGACATTCTAAAAAAGAACAAGAGGACTTGTTTAATTCATGGGGATATCAACAAGGTTTCCAATCAAATGATTCGTGAAATTCTTAAAAAGAAGTTCGGCGAAGATACGGTTGATGTTGTCACCGGTGGCGCACCCTGTGAAAGTTTTTCCATGGCAGGAAAACGTCTTGAGGTAGACGACCGTAATGACTTATTCTCTAATATTCTTAGAATTGCTCACGCAGTAAAGGCAAAATTCACTTTGTTTGAAAATGTGCCTGGGTTACTTACCAAAAAAAGAGATGGTAAAAAAGGCGGACAGATAGAATACGTATTTAACGAGTTTGAAAAAGTAAATGAAAAAACAGGTGTTTTCTACCGAATTGCAAGTAAAAACGTTACAGATTATAAATGCGTTGCGGCAGATTATGGTACACCCCAAAAAAGAGAAAGAATCTTTATTGTTGGCTGTAGTAGTAAATATAAAGAAAATCCGTTTGTTTATCCTGAAAAAACACATGGACCTGGTAGAAAATATGATTATGTTACCGTAGAAGATGCGTTTAGATATTTACCTCCTATTAAGAGTGGCGAAGGCTATGAAATGATGCCTTATTATCCGACTTATCAAGAAGATTATGAAAACGGTTTAATTACGGAAGCGGCGTATAACTATTATAAGTTTATTTTTGACACTACATATTGCGGAAACGCAAGTTATTCCCCTAATGTAATTACTTTCCATAAAGCGTTGAATCATAATCCTAAAATGATTAGAAGATTGCACGAAATTCAACAAGGCGAAGGCATGCAATCGGCTGTTGATAGATTGGTTTCTGAAGGCAAAGAAGATTTGGTTAAAGAAGTTTTCCCAAACAAGATTTATGCCTCTAGAAATAGAAGATTAAAACCCGATGAGCCTAGTTATACTGTTACGTCACACTGTTTGGATGAAATGATACATCCTGTATTTGATAGGCAACCTACCCCGAGAGAAGTTGCGAGATTGCAGGCTTTCCCGGATTGGTATTGCATCAATGGACCTTATGTTAAGTTCCATAGTGACCCTCTTCAGGATAAATATGAACAAATTGGCGATGCTATCCCCGTTTTAATGGCTAAAGCATTGGCGAAAAGTATGAAAAAGGCTTTGGAAGAATTAAAGTAAATTGTAATTTTGAGGTGCGAAATGAGTGTACAAGTCGTTGACTTATTTTGTGGTGTAGGTGGATTGACGAGAGGTTTATTAGATGCTGGGCTTGAAGTGGTCGGCGGCTTTGATATAGATGAAACTTGTAAATACACTTATGAAACAAACAACAATATAAAATTTCATCAAGAAAATATAAGAGAAATGTCGGGAGAAGAAATTCTTGCTTGTTATGATAAAGATTGCACGAAAATTTTAGTCGGTTGCGCTCCTTGTCAGCCTTTCTCAAATATGAGCTTTAAAAGATTTAAAGAAAGGTCCATAGAGGATGATGAAAAATACGATTTATTATTGGAATTTGGGCGAATGATTGAAAAGGTTCAACCTGCAATCGTGTCAATGGAAAATGTTCCACAAATCCGTAAAATGGAAATCTTCCCCAAATTCATCAAAATATTAAAAGATAACGGATATTTTATAAGCAATAATGACGAAGGTCAAGTTGTTTACTGTCCTGATTATGGGATTCCGCAAAATCGTCGTCGTTTTGTATTATTGGCTTCAAAATTTGGACAGATTGAATTGCTCTCCCCTACACATAAGAAAGAAGAAGTTACTGTTCGGAAATTTATTGAAAACTTACCACCTGTTGAGGCTGGAGGAGAATGTCCTACCGATAAAATGCATAGAACAGCTAAATTATCCGAAATCAATTTAAAGCGGATTCAAGCTTCAAAACAAGGTGGCACTTGGAAAGATTGGCCGGAAGAATTACGTTGTAAATGCCATAGAAAAGAATCGGGGCAAACATATACTTCCGTTTACGGTAGAATGCGTTGGGATGCAATCGGTCCTACAATAACAACACAATTTTATTGCTACGGAACAGGCAGATATGGGCATCCCGAACAAAATCGAGCGTTGACATTACGCGAAGGCGCGCTTTTGCAAACATTCCCTGCCGATTATGATTTTATTGACCCGAGTGTGGATTTTGTAATGAGAGATATCGCAAGGCATATTGGGAACGCTGTGCCTGTTCGTTTAGGCGAAGTTATTGGTCTATCAATTAGACAACATTTAAAAGAAAATAACTAATTCTTGTTTTACAAAGGAGAAAATAATGAGTTTTAATTTTAATATCTCTTTAAGTGTTTTAAATCATCTTGGACGAAATTTATATAGAAACTTCATTACGGTTATAGGCGAGGCTATATCAAATTCTTGGGATGCTGATGCTAACAATGTATGGATAGAAATCGACAAAGAAAAAAAGTATATGTCCATACTTGATGATGGCGAAGGAATGGATGATGATGGTTTTCAAAATAAATTTTTGAAAATAGGATATTCTAAACGCAAAAATAATATTTCAAAATCAAATAATGGTCGCCCATTCATAGGCAGAAAGGGTATCGGTAAATTAGCATTACTTTCTTGCGCGCAGAAAATACATATTGCAACTAAAACTAAAATCTCGGAAATCGTCGGTGGTGTTATAGATAATTCTGAGTTAGATAAAGCAATAACAGATGATTTAAACTCTCAAGACTATGTGTTACAAGCTGTTGCACAAGAGGTAAAGAATAAATTAAATTCCGTAAAAAAAGGCACAGTTATATGTTTTGAAAATATAAATGACGAAATCGTAAATACGGTAGAATATATTAAAAAAGCCATAGCTTTATATTTTAAATTTGCCTTAGTAGATAACAATTTTTCAATTTTTGTAAATGGAGATAAAATCGACAATTCCCTGTTAAGCGATTTTGCTTTAAAAACTGAATTTGTTTGGATAATAAACGAATCTTCTGATTCTTTTTTAAATAATGTTACATCGATAAAAAATGTTAGAGAAGTCAAACGGTTGACTACCTCATTCCCAATCAAAGGTTTTATAGCGACTGCGTTTAAACCAGCCGATATAAAGATTCGAGGAACAAATGAAAAAATCACGTTAGATATGTTTGTAAATGGACGTTTAAGAGAAAAAGATATTCTTAAACACATTCCTACCGCACGTATCGTGGAAAATTATACTTTTGGACAATTACATTGCGATGGTCTTGATAGTGGCAATGGAAAAGATGTTTTTACAAGCAGCAGAGAAGGTATAATATCTAATGATAAGGATTTTGTATCTTTACTAGCTGAAATAAATAGGCTGTTCCGCGGTATTATTGATGAATGGGATGAATTAAGAAGGAAATATGGAGCTGATGGCGACCCTGATAATACCAAGATTACTAAAAAAGCCCGTAGAGCTCAAGAACTATATCATCAAACAATAAAAGATATGGATGACGGCAAAAAGATAGGTAAAAAAGGTGGCGAAGTTGAAAAATGGGTTATGCAATTAGCAGAAGAAGCTCAATTTAATATTCCTTCATATACAGAATGTTTTATTTCTGAAAACTTGTTACGTAATTATATAAATCATACCAAGACTCCATTGTCTCCTGAAGCGACTAAAGAAGCCACAAGATGGCGTAATGCAGAATCTGGGAACAAAGCATCTGCAAATATAAGCTATGATGTTAGACAATCTGCGGATGATATTTATTACCTCAGCATGACAGATTTAGCAAATTTAATTGATAAAACGCCAGACAAACTCAGGGATGCAGGGTTATCCCGTTCCGCTGTTATTTATAAACCCATGAGGGATGCTGTTGGGCATACTTCACTGTTGACGGATTTAGCAAAACAACAACTAGCCTTAGAATATGCAAATATCCAAGCAAGATTGATACAAATCTTAAAAGAGTTTGAAAAGCAAGAGAATAAATCCTAAATATTAAGAAGCGAGTTGGTATTTCATTTTTGTTTCTTTATGGGAGGGAATTATAAACTTTAATATCAAATCTTTTAGGGCGGGGCTAAATGTCCCGCCCTTAATTTTATAATAAAAAAAGAACGTAAAAATTTCGCGTTTTGAAAAAACGCAAAAACGGTGATTTTTCCTAAGAATTTTTAGTTCTATTAGGCTTGTGGACAGGTCACCAGTCAAAACCTAAATCGAACACCTTCGGGTGTTCGATTTAGGTTTTTTATTCATTGCGATGGAGTGGTATATCATCACGCGCTAGCGTGCATCTCATCACCGAAGGTGCATATCATCAGCCGTAGGCTGTATATTTTTCGCAATGATGATATACAAAGCAATGCTTTGATAATATACAATTTTTTGCAAAAATTGATGATATTCACCGCTACAAGCGGTGATTTTTCTTTTATAAGGATGACGTTTTAAGTCGCTTGACAGAAGAAAGAAAATACAATACAATTATAGTGAAGTATGGCAGAAGCAATGGAGACGGAAATGGATAGTATATTACAGCAAGGTGAAAAAGTTTATTTTATCCAAACTGAGTTAGTTTTATCACTTGCGGAAGATAATGATATGATAGATATTGTTATTATGGATAAGGACAACAACAAAATAAAAATTGGAACTTCTTAAGAAAGTAAAAACGCTTCAAGTGCATTGATTAACAAAGAATATTACGTCAATGAAACATCATTTAAAGAATTTGAAGAATTTTGTAATTGCGTAAAGCAATTTGTTGATGGTGATAATAACATACATGTTGTTTCAGTTGGCGATTATTCTCCAGAAAAAATTGATTGGAAAGGAACTCCAAGAATAGATTTTTCTAAAGAACCAATTAAAGTGTTTTGTAAAAGAAACGTAATAAGAGTATCTCAATTAGCCATACCTTTTTCAATTTTATATTATGCTTTTATGGTAATAATGTGGTTAGGAACTTTTGATTCCGTCATAGAATTAATAATAGGGCTTGCTATCGGCATAATTGCAGATATTATAATTTTTGGTCTTGTATTTTCAGGAAACCGTAAATTTATTGAAAGTATTAAAGAAGAAGAAACTAAATACAACGTTGTTTTTAAGGTTGAAAACTTAAGACAAATGAGTTGGAAAGTTTTTTTATCCGACGAGTGGTTAATAGTAATTGGTGATTTTGCTTTACATAGAAATTCTGTAAAGAGTATAGAAAAGGAAACGGCATCGGGACTTGAAGATGATGGATTACAACACGTTAGAGTTGTCACAGAAAATGATAGCATATTAATTAAAGTTGATATGCAATCAGACGTAAATAAATTAATTAAGTGGTGTAAGTGAAGTTTTGATTAACGACTCACCTTACATATTAAAAATAATTTAGAGTCAACCATTTTCCACTATTTTATACTGATTTAGAACCATATGTTTTAGAGGCTAAAAATCTCATCTTAGACAATTTATGTAAAGGAGAAGTTGTTATGAAATTATTTATTAGTTATAGACGGGAAACTGGTATAGATATTGCAGCAAGAATCAAGGATTTTTTCGTAGCAAGAGGTCATACAGTTTTCTATGATATTAACTCGATGCGAATTGGGGATTTTGAAAAACAAATCAAAGAAAATATTGAAATTTGTGATTGCTTTATCGTTGTTTTAACAGAGGGTGCTCTGGATTCAGACTGGGTGAGGAAAGAAATTAAATGTGCATTAGAAAATAAAAGAACGATTGTTCCTTTGATTATGCCTAATTTTAAAAAACCCAACAATTTACCAGTAGACATATCGGGCATAATGAGTTTACACGGTGTAGAATATAATGCGGTTTTGTTTGAACAAGTTATGCTAAAGTTAAATAACTTAATAATAGGTGAAACGGTCGATGATATCTTTCTAATAATTTTGAAAGATTTATATGGATTTTCAATAGAATTTCGCAGTGCCATAATGCATGGACAACAAGAAAAAATAAACGAAGTTGTTCCTTTATTATTAGGAAAAATAGAAGACCTTTACTGCTATCGTGAAAAAAGCGTTTTTAAACACCATAATGAATCAGAAGTTGCGTTAGAAATTATCACGAAATGGAATGATTTTGTTCAACATTATAACAATTTTGTCAACATTATGGATAGAATGTCTATAGAGGCACAAAAAGAGGCTCAAATTGCAGACAAACTTTATAAAGAATATATTGACCTAATTTTATTAAACATAAATAAAAATATACAATAAAATCAACAAAAAAAACAATAAAAAGTTTTACAATAAAAAAGAGCGGAAAATTGTTCGATTTACGGTCAAATTGCGGCGAACAATAAAAAAGTAACAGTCAAACGGCTGTTGCTTTTTTATTGTCCAAGGTTGATAAATAGGGCTTTTGCTTGTTGGGAATATGTTGTTTTCGCGCTTGATTTTTTTGATATTATGTGTATAATGGTTAAAAAGACGTAGGAGCGTTATTATGTTTATAGAAAAAGTAAAAGCGGTTGTGATAGGGCATGCGGTAGGTGATGCGCTAGGCGTTCCCGTAGAGTTTTCCAGTCGACAAAATCTAGATATAAATCCTGTAACGGATATGGAAGGGTACGGCGTTCATCCCGTGCCAAAAGGGGCTTGGTCTGACGATACGAGCATGGCTTTAGCATGCATGGACAGTCTTTCAAGCGGCATAGACTACGACGATATGATGCTAAAGTTTTGTAAGTGGATGAACGAGGCAAAATACACTCCGACCGAAGTCGTTTTTGATATGGGAATAACGACGGTTGTAGCCTTAAAGAAGTATTTGTCAAAGCAAGCGCCGGCGCTACAATGCGGTCAAGACGGCGAATTTGATAATGGAAACGGCTCTTTAATGAGGATACATCCGATAGTCTTATATCTTTATAATAAAGATTTGAAAATTGATAAAAAGATAGAAATTATTCATAACGTTTCGGCTTTAACCCACGCGCACGAAAGGTCGAAAATAGGTTGTGGAATATATGCGTTTATCTTGTGGGGTTTGCTTAAAAATCCTTCGAAAAAAGCGTTTTTTGAGAGTTTACAAACGGCAAAAGAGTTTTATAAAAAAAATACTGAATTAAGCTATTACAATAGATTGTTTGACCAAAATTTCGCAAAAACTAAGCGCGAACTGATAAAAAGTAGTGGTTATATAGTCGACACTTTAGAAGCCGTTATATGGTGCTTATTAAATACCGACACTTATAAAGACTGTGTTTTAAAAGCGGTTAATTTGGGCTCTGACACGGATACCGTTGGTGCAATCGCCGGTGGACTAGCGGGCGCGCTATACGGCTACGATTCTATTTGTGAAGATTGGAAAAACACGCTTATAAAAAGAGAATATATCGAATCGCTATGCGAAAAGATGATATAACTCAGCAAGAAATCCTTGACAGGTTTTGTCCGTTAATGATTTTTCAAAAAACATGAATTTTGTTTTTATTTTTGGGGTTGACAACACTATAAATACTTGCTATAATACATATCAAATAAAAGAAAATAAGTGAGAAAAGTTTTATGAAAAAGAAATTGTTTTCAAACTTAATTTTAGGCGTTATTTTAGTTTGTTCACTCGCTGTTTTTTGGGCTTGTAAACCGGCTAATTCTACGGGATCTTCAAACTCTTTGGGCGAAAGTATAAATTCTAGCAATGGTGACTCTTGTAGTCATAATTGCTTGCATTTTGACGCCGAAGCAGAAACTTGTACGACAAACGGTAATATTGAATATTGGTATTGTGAAGAGTGTGGAAAATATTATACTGACGATGCTTGTGAAAATGAAATATCTTATGAAGATACGATCGTTTTAGCAAAGCATTTAACACAAGCGCACGAAGGAAAAGAACCGACTTGTGTGGAAATAGGTTGGAAGGCGTATGAAACTTGCACGCGTTGTGATTATTCAACCTACGATGAATTAAAAGCGTTAGGACACAGAGAAACGCACGCTAATGCGGTAGAAGAAACTTGCACGACAAATGGTAATATTGAATATTGGTATTGCGAAGAGTGTAGAAAATATTACTCGAATCAAAGTTGCACGAACCAAATATCTTTTGCTGACTTATTGGTGCCAGCAAAACATTTAATAGAAAAACATGAAGCAAAAGAACCGACTTGTGCGGAAACAGGTTGGAAGGCGTATGAAACTTGCACGCGTTGCGATTATTCAACTTACGAAGAATTAAAAAAGTTAGAGCATAGAGCAACGCACGTTAATGCGGTAGAAGAAACTTGCACGACAAATGGTAATATTGAATACTGGTATTGTCAAGAGTGTGGAAAATATTACTTAAATCAAAGTTGTACGAGTCAGATATCTTTTGAGGATTTGTTGATACCAGCAAAGCATTTGATAGAAACTTACGAAGCAAAAGAGCAAACTTGTTTAGAGATAGGTTGGAAGGCGTATGAAACTTGCACGCGCTGTGATTATTCAACTTACGAAGAATTAAAAGCGTTAGGACATAGCGCAACGCACGCTAATGCGGTAGCAGAAACTTGCACGACAAACGGCAATATCGAATATTGGTATTGCGTGAATTGTGAAAACTATTACTTAAATCAAAGTTGTACCAGTCAAATATCTTTTGCAGATTTATTGATACCAGCAAAGCATTTGATAGAAACTTACGAAGCAAAAGAACAAACTTGTTTAGAGATAGGTTGGAAGGCGTATGAAATTTGCACGCGTTGCGATTATTCAACTTACGAAGAATTAGAAGCGTTAGGGCATAGTGCAATGCATGTTAATGCGGCAGAAGAAACGTGTACGACAGACGGTAAC
>JAZSKA010000020.1:0-93222 GCA_045534605.1 Christensenellaceae bacterium
AAAATGAAGTGAAGGCAAAGCCTTCATGATGTGAGTGGCTGTCGTCACTCATGAAGTGAAAGTTTGCTTTTTGCGCTAAACTTTCATGATGTGCAAAAATTTCATTTTTGCATTATTGTCGCGCAGATTTTTTCTTAGAAAAAATTGCCAACCCGACATATAATTTTAATTGCGGACTGAAAAATTATAAAATTTTAGTATTCCTTAGAAAAAATTATACGTTATTAACGGAACGCGTAGCGTTCGCGACCACAATGCAAGTTGTAAACTTGCACATCATGCAATCCGTACGCAAAAAGTAGGATTGCACATCATGCTAACTGACAAGTTAGCACATCATGCAAAATTTATTTTGCACATCATTATTTTTGCATATCGCGCACCGTATACGGTGCATTAAGGTTAATATGAACTTTGGTGAAATTAAAAATTGTGATATTGCTAACGGCTTAGGGTGTCGTGTTTCGCTGTTCGTCTCAGGGTGTACGCACCACTGCAAGGGCTGTTTCAATGCTCAAACTTGGGACTTTAACTTTGGCGAAAAGTTTACCGAAAAAACTGAAAATTATATTTTAGACCTTCTAAAACCGTCGTATATTCGCGGTTTAAGCCTTTTAGGGGGCGAGCCGTTCGAGCCTGAAAATCAAAAAGTATTATATCCTTTTTTAAAAAAAGTCAAAAATCTTTTTCCGGATAAAACCGTTTGGTGTTATTCGGGGTATCTCTTTGAAGAAATCGTAGGCGAAACAAATGCGCGTTGCACGACGGATATATCTAAAGATATGTTATCGCTTATTGACGTTTTGGTTGACGGAAGGTTTATAGAAAGCCAAAAAGATATTCGTCTTAAGTTTCGCGGATCTTCAAATCAACGCATTATCGACGTTCAAAAGTCGTTAAAAGATGGCAAAATAGTCGATTTTGAAATTAAATAATTATATAATTAGAAAACGGTTTTTCTTTTCGAGAAGCCGTTTTTTTTCGTATCGAAAAAATTTTTAAACTTTTTTTGAAAAAACTCTTGACAAATTAGTAAAAGTTGAATATAATAATAGTAATCATTACTACTTAGCGATTTAAGGGGTGTATATGAGAAATTCTAGACAGAGAAATTTGGTAGAAGATATATTAAAAAATTGTCGAGATCATCCGACTGCTGACGTAATTTATATGCGCGCAAGGGCGGTTGAGCCTAATATTAGTTTAGGAACGGTTTACAGAAATTTGGCAAGTCTTTCTAAAGACAATAAAATTTTAACTTTAGAGACGATTGATAAAAAAATTCATTACGACGGGGATATATCACCGCATCAACATTTTATTTGTTCGGGGTGTGGAAAGATTATTGATATTTTTTCCGAGCCTAAGCTTCCAGACGAAGTGGGGGCGTTTAGGATAGAAACTGCAAAATGCGTATTTTACGGGCTTTGCGAAGATTGTATTCAAAAAAATTAATTTAAAAAATATAAAAAACAATAGGAGAATAAAGTTATGAAAAAATTTGTATGTAGTGTTTGTGGTTACGTTCACGAAGGTGACAGCGCACCTGAAAAGTGCCCTATTTGTAAAGTTCCTGCATCTAAGTTCAACGAACAATCTGGTGAAATGAGTTGGGCGGCAGAACACGTTGTTGGCGTTGCTAAAGGCGTAGATCCTGAAATTATCGAAGGTTTAAGAATGAATTTCAACGGCGAGTGCACCGAAGTTGGTATGTATCTTGCAATGGCTCGCGTAGCGCACAGAGAAGGCTATCCTGAAATCGGTCTTTACTATGAAAAGGCTGCTTGGGAAGAAGCAGAACACGCTGCGAAATTTGCAGAACTTTTAGGTGAAGTCGTAACCGATTCAACTAAGAAAAATCTTGAGTTAAGAGTTGAAGCAGAAAACGGCGCAACTCAAGGAAAAGTTGACCTTGCTAAGCGTGCAAAAGAACTCAATCTTGATGCAATTCACGACACAGTTCACGAAATGGCTCGAGATGAGGCTAGACACGGAAAAGCCTTTGAAGGACTTTTAAAAAGATACTTTAAGTAATAAAAAAGCGACGGATTGTCGCTGTTCCCATTGGGAATAGCGACAACTAAATAAATCCTTACGGATTTGTTATATTCGTCTAACGACGAGTGATATTGCCTACGGCAGTGATATTCGCCTATGGCAAGTTTTGGATTTATTTAATATAACTGCGAGAGAAAAATATAAGAACCTGCTAGGCAGAACCTTGAATTTGCTCTCGCAAATATAACGCAAAACTTGTTTTGCATATAACTTTTAGCCACAAGGCTAAAAATATAACTTATTTAACTTAATATTTGTGGATAAGAAAAGCACACTACATTTTACTTTTAGTCAAGTGTACTCAGCCTTCCCCTTGAGGGGAAGGTGGCGCGAAGTGACGGATGAGGTGTAAATTTATTGATGATTTGCAAACTGTGTTTGCATGATTTGCCAACTTGGCAGTTGGCGTGATTTGCAACTATTGTTGCATGATTTGAAAAAACGAGTTTTTTCATTTCGGTCGCGCAGATTTTTTCTTCGAAAAAATTGCCAGCATAACATTATAGCCTTCCCCTTGAGGGGAAGGTGTCACTTTAGTGACGGATGAGGTGTAAAAAACAGTGAAATCCGATTAAAATCGGGTGAAATTGCAATCTGTCGGTCGCAGTGAAATTTTACCTTGCTTTTTGCGCAAGGTAAAGTGAAATTCAACTTTAAAAAAAAGTTGAGTTGTGGTCGCGAACGCTTCGCGTTCCGTGAATAACATATAATTTTTTCTAAGGAATACTTAATTATATAAATTTTACGGCAGTTTTTTTACAAAAACTGCTCGACCTTTACGCAAGTTGAAAACTTGCATATCACGCGAAATTTATTTCGCATATCACGTTGCGTAAGCAACATATCACGCAAAACTTGTTTTGCATATCACGTAGCCAACGGCTACAAATACTACCAAACAGTTGATTTTAGATTTGGTAAATGGTATAATCAAAGTATGGCAGATTTAAGAAGATTTTTTGTTGATAAAATTCAAGATCTTGTTACCGTTTCGGACGAAGAATTTCGTCACGCTATAAACGTTTTAAGAATAAAAGAAGGTGACGACGTAATTCTTTGCGATAATTCGGGGTACGAATATTTTGCAAAGGTTGATAAGATTAATAAAAAAGATTTTATCGCAAGCGTTTACGATAAAAAACTTTCTGAAACGGAAACTCAAGAAGACGTAATTTTAATTTGTGGATACCTTAAAGGGGATAAAACGGAACTTGTCGTGCAAAAAGCAACCGAACTTGGCGTTAAGAAAATAGTCGTTTTTTCAAGCGAGTTTTCGTCGGCATATATAAACGACAACAAACTTTCAAGGCTAAACAAAGTTGCAGTTGAAGCGTCTAAGCAATGCAAGCGCGCAATCGCGCCTAGTGTTGAATATGCAAAAGACCTTGAAAGCGCGCTAAGTTTTGCTAGCGATTATAAGAACAAGTTTTTTGCGTGCGAGTTTGCTGATAAAACAGAAGTTGATTTAAAGAATATCGACGGTTCGACTGCGATAGTTATAGGAAGCGAAGGTGGCTTTTCTCAAAAAGAGTTTGAACTTGCAAAATCTTTACAGTTTAAAACCGTGTACCTTGGCAAAAGAATTTTAAGGGCAGAAACCTGCTCGATAATCTTAACCGCACTCGTTATGAGTGGGCTAGGTGAATTATAAAAATAATAGCGGTAATCGACATATAGGTCGATTACCGCTATTTTTACTCTATATAACCGATAACACAATAAGTGCTAATAATGCGTAAAAAATTGCAATTCCTGCCATAATAACCGTTTCAATACCAATAGCAAGTGCAGGGATTGGTTTTTTTCTCAAGCCTTCGCGTCTTGCGTTTACGAAAAGTTTGATTGATTTAATACCTAGAATAAGTGAAATAATAGTCATCGCTATACCTGAAATCCAAAAAAACCAACCAGCGGATTTTAAAGGTTGAATCATTTCTTTTGCTAGAAAAACAGTGTCGGGATAAAGTGTTTCATAATAACTAATTGCATCTCCTGGAACGATTTCTGATGCCGCTACCATAGTGCCCATAACAAACGCAATTAAAACAAAGATAAAACCTACGACGCTTAAAATAGTTCCTGTAAGCGCTGGTCCGAAGCCAGCCATAATACTGCCTTCTTTTTGAGATGGCGTTCTTTTTTCCGGTTGATAGGTTGCATGTGAACTGTAAGAATAAGTTGAGTCGGTTATAGTTTGTTCAACTTCACTTTTATTTTCGCTAATTTCTTCGCCGTCGTCAGAAAAGTCGTCGAACTTAGCAAGACATTCGTTACAAAATTCTGCATCAGTGTCAAGTTTTTTTCCACAATTTCTACAATACATAATATTTCTCCTTTTGTTAATCGACTTATACGCCGTTTTTTTTGTTTTTAAAGAATTGTTAATACTGAAAGCGCCGATAACGCGTAAATTAACGCAAACGCTACACCTACTACTGTTTCTATACCGATAATAAGAGCAGGGATAGGTTTTTTGCGGTTTTTTCGTTTTGCGTTTACAAAACACATAATAGACTTAATTCCGAGAATAAGTGACGGAATTATTAAGATTAAACCAAAAACCCACGAAAGCCAAGCACCGACTTGTAAATTTTGGTAAACGTCTCGAGTGATATAATTAACTTCGGGATTCATAAATTGCAAAAGTTTGATTTGATCATACGGTGCTATTACGGCGGAAACTGCCGCGGCTACAACGAAAAAACTAATTAAAATGAGAGAAAAGCCGATACCGCCTAATATAGTTCCCGTTAGCGCTAGCCCAAAACCGTCCATAACGCGACCTTTTTGTTTTTTAGGCTTAATTTCACCAGATGAACTTGCTTTTTTAGAAGCGTTTATTTCTTCAAGACAATCGTTACAATATTCTGCTTCATAAGTAAGTTGCTTTCCGCACTTTCTACATTGATACATATTATCTCCTTTAATAAGCGCTTGCAAAAACGCTTAAAATTTTATTCATTAAATCTTCGTTAACCGCGCTATAAAGCCTGTTATCGACGGTTTTATAAAACTCGACTTTCTTTTCATAAGTTAGTTTTTTGTTTTGCATAGTTAAAAGTTTAAGTTCACTTTCAACTTCGAGTTTGTAAAGGTTGGCTTCAAGCGAGTGCCAAATACTTTCGTGACCGCCGAATATTCCTTTTGTGGTGTAGTAGGTGACGTTTTCGTTTGTAATTTCATCTTTATGCGCAATTACAGACTGGGTTTGATATCTTATAGTCGTATCGTCAACGCCGTGCGCGACAAAGACTGGAATATTAGTTGAATTAATACCTTTTACCGCGTTGAGTTTAGAGTAACTTCCAAACAAAATATTTTGATACGCAGAAAAAATCGGTTTTGGCATTGACGCAAGCGGACCGACGTACTCTGCGCCTTTTTCAAGCATTATAGTCGCGCCGTTATACATAGGCGCAATAAGCGCGCACGCTAAGACGTTATCGTGTAGCGCAAGTACGGACGCGCAGGCGTAACCGCCCCAACTGTGACCGAGTAAAAATAGGCGTTTATCGCTATATAGCGCGCTGCTATTGATAAATTTAAGCGCGTAATCAAGGTCGACGAGCGACTGGCACATACCTATTTGAGAATCTCCACCCGACTCGTAAACGCCAGTTGCGTTATAGGTAAACACGCTGTAAGAGTTGTTTACGAGATATTCGATAATAGGCAAATAATCGTCTGCGCCCGACTTAAAGCCGTGTGCAAAAACTACCATACCTTTTTCCGTTTCAGAACTTGTCGGATAAAAATATGCGCATAAATCGTTTTTGTCTGACGGGAAATAAAACTCGTCACGGTATAGTGTGTCTTTGTAATACTCGTAACAGTAGTTGCCCGCGTAAATCGCGTAGTCAGGTCTAGCGAATTTAGGAAAGCACGCGTCGTATGCAATGATAGAAGACCCTATCATAAGACCGCTAAAGCCGGTAGTCGTGGCAAGTATTGCCGCTATAAGTTTCTTTTTTGATTTCTTTTTTGACATAATTTTTAAAGAATAATATTTTGGTAAAGGCGAAGTTTGTTTAAATGTTTGCTTGAAATTGACAAAGCAAAATTCTCGCCGTTTAAAGATATTATTTGCGAATTTACTAAATCTTTTGAAGGGGATAGACTTTTAGGCGAAAAAACTCCGTCACCAGCCATTTTGAAAAGACTTTCTTTTTCCGACCACTTTAATATTATAAATTGGTCTTTTTCGTCTATAGATAAACTGTTAAATTCGTCAAGTTCAGTATCGGTTAATATTTTTTCAGAAAGTTTTTCTGTTTTTCTTGCCTTTAAAAGTTCAATATCCACGCCGACTTTGTCGCGTGAGATGGCAACTGCGACTTGAGAGTTAGAGTGGGAAATAGAAAACTCAAAATTTTGAGAAATCCATTTACCGCTATCTGTTTTTTCAAATTTTTGGTCTTGAATTTTTAGTCCGAAAGTTCTAAAAAGTGCGTATTCTAAAAGTTTCCACGCGTAATATTTTTCTTTTTTAACGGTTTCGTTTTTGCACGCAGAAATTTCTTTTTGGCGAATTTTAGGGTAGACTTTTTCAAGTTTGCCTTTTTCTGGAATAGTCGCGATATAAACGTCTAAAATAGGCATACTTTGAAAAAGTTTTCTCACGCTGTCAGTTTGCGACGAATAACTTTTGCCAAAAACAACCTGGTAGCAAAAATGTTCGCAGTTATTATATAAAATGCTATAACCTTTTTCGCCGATACGGCTTTTAGCAGTTTTTACGATTTCTTCGACGCTTTTTACGGTTTTGCGTTCTTTTTTATCATACTCTGCGCGTTCGACGAATCCACCTTGCAAAAAAGTTTCAATATCCGACGATAAAACTTCGACTTCGCTGTCTTTTAAGTTTGGTCGCGCAGAAGGGGGTAAGCCAAATTGAATAACTTCATCTGGGCTTATAAAAATTCCGTAATGATAAATGCTACCAAGCTTTACCCTTATCATATCGCCACGGCAAGGCTCGTTTAAAGTCCAAATCATTCGTTTACCTTTTTTTCTATGTAATCAATTACGCTTTTTACGGTAGAAAAGTCGTTAAAACCAACGTCGTCGAAGCGGATATTGAAAAATTCTTCAATAGCGATAACGACGTATAAAATTCCAACCGAATTAAGACCTAAATCGGTGGTAAGCGAAGATTCTTCAGTCCAGGTTTCTAACGCGTCAGCGTTGTTTCCAAGCGCCATAATAAGCACTTCTTTAAGTTTTTCGATAATTTCAGTTCTCGTCATTTTGATCTCTCACAATTTTCATACTTTTTGAACGAACGAAATCCGTTTGGCGAATAACGAGTCTGTTAATGCGCGCAAAACTTGGAAGTGATTCGTTTATTTTTTGTAATTCTTTTTTAAAATATTCTTCAGCGTTTTCAATACCGTTTGCCTTTAGAACGGATGCGCGCGGTAAAATCTGAACGGCAAGTAGTCCGTTCTTTTCGTAAACCATACAGTCGGAAACGGCGTCGATTGCGTAAAATTTTGCTTCAAGTTCTTGTGGGGATATATTTTCGCCTGACGGTAAAACTATTACTTCCTTTTTTCTGCCGACGATATACAAAAAGTTCTCTTCGTCAATTCTGACTAGATCGCCAGTTTTAAAATAGCCGTCTTCTGAGTAGGCGATTTTATTTTCTTCGTCGTCGCCAACGTAGCCGTCCATCATATTGACGCCTTTAAGCCAAAGTTCACCGTCGACGATTTTATAGTCCATACCCGGGTAGATAAAACCTACCGAGCTTGGTTTATATTCAGCTTCTGGGTTACCGCTTACCAGGTTAGCACTTTCCGTCAAGCCGTATCCAGGAAGTAGGGTAATTCCCATCTTCTTATATTCTGCGATAAGGTAAGGTGAAACTTGGCTTGCTCCTGCGATAACGTATTTTAAATCGCTACCGAGCATATTTTTTCCAAACTGCTTAGATAAATTTAACGCCATTTCGCATAGCGCTGGAACCATAACCATCATAGTAGGCTTAAACACGGCAATTTCTCTAAACATATCTTTATTGTTTTTGCAAATATAAATTGAACTTCCAGTATAAAGCGAAGTCAATAAATTTCTTACAAGCCCGAATACGTGCGTTAGCGGTAAAACCAAGAAATACTTTTCTTCAAACACCGTCTTAAAACCGTAGCAACCGTTCTTAGTTCCGCGCATAATCGCGCCGTTAGAAAGTAGCGCGCCCTTGCTTTTTCCCGTAGTTCCGCCCGTAAATAGAACGGTACTAGGTGACGATTTGTCCATTAAAACAAGGTCAACTTTATTTTCAGAAGTTTCCGTATCGATTATTAAACCGACTTTTGGGTTTTTTGCAGAAAGTATTCCGATACGGTCGCTCGTTGTTTCGTCGTAAATGACAAAAGATAGCGAAAACTTTAACGAACATCCAAAAACGGTCATTTCGTCAAGGTGTGGGGGAAGAAGTACCGCCACCATACCTAAAGTCGTTACCGCAAGGTAAGATTTTACAAACTCGATACCGTTTGGCGCAAAAATACCCACTCTGTCGCCTTTCTTTGCGCCTTTTTCAGTAAGCACAGCGCGAAAACGGGCAACTTCATCTTCAATTTCTGAGAAAGTGTAGTCTTTTTTGTCAACTACTGCAACGTTTGATGCATATTCTTTTATAACGCTTTGCCACATATGGCTGACGCTGTCGTAGTCAACTATTTTTGATAAGGTTTTTTCGTCAGTATATTTATCAAATACCGTCATAATTATTTATCCTTTTTCTTATTTTTCTTATTTTTTAAACTTTGGTAATACTCGTAAAGTTTGGCTTCTTCGTCGTGAATTTTTTGGCTGACTTTGTTAAGTTCTTCCATGGTAGGATGCTCGCCACACTCTTTATAAACGTCGATAGGCTCGCCAACTAAAACGACTTGGCGGTTATACCATTTTTCCGCTTTTATTATTAAGATAGGAAGAACGGGCTTTTGGCTTTTGTGAGCCATTAACACAGCACCCGACTTAAAGCATAAAATTTCGTTTGCGTTGCGGTTTACTTGACCTTCAGGGAAAATTAGCACCGCTTTATTTTCTTTTAAAGAGTCGCAAACTTCGTGAAGCGAACGCATACTGAAATTCTTTTTGTCTACGGGTATACAGTGCATGCGTCTAAAGAAAAAATCTTTAAGCTTAGTGTTGTATAAATCGGTAGTTGCAAGCGAGTGAATACGGCGATACCAAAACGCGCAGTGCACGATAATTGGGTCTAGAAAACTTACGTGGTTAGACGAAATAAGCACGCCACCTTTAATTTTTTTAGGCTTTTTACCGTTAACGCCGATAACTTTTACTCTTGCCCAAATAAGGGTAGGGATTGCGCCCGTAACTTTAACAAAATCGTAGAAAAAATTGCCAATTTTCTTCTTTTTCTTTGGTTTTTCTTTAGTTTTAGTTTTTGTGTTTTCGATCAATTCGGGTTTTGAGTTCATTTTCAAGTTCTATAATTTTCTCTCTTAATTTATTCGTTATAATTTCAATATTTTCTTTTTCCGTAAGACTTTCGTCGTAATATTCGCGCGCGTTAAAAGGCGTGCCAATAATTACGCGATTTCTCTTTTTTGTAAAGTAGTTTCCGTCGGTAAAAACGGGGACGATAGGCGCACCGCTAGATAACGCAAGATAGATAGTGCTAGGTTTAAACTCTAGCGGTATACTTTCGCCTTTTTTGGGAAGTCGCGCTTCGGGAAAAATTTCTACGACGCGATTTTTCGCTAAGATTTTTTCGCACTTATCCAAAAACGAAAAATCGTGAATTTCGCGCTCGACCTTAATCGCTCCCATAGACTTTAAAAAGAAGGTGAATAGAAAGTTTTTTCTAAACATTATCTCTGCAACTACGCACCTTAAAATTCTAAAGGGGAACAAAAACATAAGCATTGCAAAATCCATAAGCGAGCGGTGATTTGAAACGACTATCGCTTGCTTTTTGATTTTTCTTGATTGCGCGCTTTTGTCTTGATAATAAACCTTGGTTCGAAAAACTATTTTCTGCGGGATATACGCGGTAATTTTAACGAACCAGTTAACTATAAACGTCCACATTAGGCTGAAACCTTTTCATCTATTACTTTGCTTTCGCTTATTACTTCGTGCGCGTAAAGTCTGTTTATGCTTGTTTGTAAAAGGCTTAACGAGATGATATTGATAGGAAGTATTGGGAATAGTATACCAAATATAATATGTAATACTGCGTTTCCGCAAGCCTTTTTGCCACTTGGCTTTAATTTTTCATCTAACGCTTTGTGCGCTTTTACTGCAAAGTAAATTCCTACAAACGGAATAAAGCAAGATAATATCCATTTTAAAGCCGTCTTTTTGCTGTCGATAAGTTCTTTAAGCGACTTAAGTAAAAACGCCGTCCAGATAAACCCAAAGATAAAGCCGGATAGAATTGATAAACCTATTTGTACGAACAAAATTTCGCCTTTTTCTTGTGTTACGTTGTCGCTTTCAGGCGTTTCGTAAGCGGAAATATCTAAAGACGGATTTTGTTTTTTAAGTTCTTTAGCAACAAGGCAAGGGGTGTAATCTTTTGGCATTTTGAACGCCCAAATAAAGCCTAAAATACAAACGATACTAACGATAAACGGAACGAGCATCGTGCCAAGGTTGAACACGCTTGTTTCGCTAACCCCGAAAAGTCCCGACGCTATTAATTCGTTTTCAGCCCAAACGATACCGCTAGCGTCCTTTGAAATGAAAAGCATTTTAATCATTTCGTAGATAAGCGAGCCTGAAATTGCGCCTATAATACTCGTTACGAGTGCTTGCGCCGCAAAGTACATTGCCGAGTGGTTTTGTCCAGTAACTTTTTCTTCAACGCTTGAAATTTGCGCAGGAACAAGTAACGGCATCATAAAGAACGCGCCAATCGACCAACTTCCAAACACACCGCCAACGCACGCAATTATCATTTGAAGTGCTTTGTTATTATAACCGACGACAAAATTTGAGCCGATAAAGAAACTCATAATCGCAATAGCGAAAGAAATCAAGCAGGTTTGGTAAGTAAAGCGCAAGCCTTTTTTTGCTTTTAACTTGTTAAATAAGTAAAGCATAATCGGAACTGGTGCGAAAGCGCAAGTGTTTGCAAGCGCCATTTGTCCGCCGTTAAAGCCCATACCGCCAATAAGCATTGCGTTCATACCGACAAGGAACATTTGAAGTCCAAAAAAAGTACAACTATGCACTAATAAAAAGCGCATATAAAGTTTGTTTCCAAAAGTTAGTTTGATGCTTTGAATGATTGAAAGTTTTTCAGGTTTAAGCCCGTCGTTTTCAGGATAACCGTACTTTTCGCCTTCTTTAATTAAAAATAGCGGAATCGTAATCGTTGCCATAAGCGGTAACGAAAATAGGGCAAACTTGTCAATATTTACGTTTAATCCGTCTAAAAGAAGTGGAACGAGTGCGTATACTAAACAGTATGAAATAGTGTCAAAAAACGACTTATAGCCCGACACTCTCAAGCGTTGCGGTTCGTCACAGCAAGTGGTTGATAACGAGCCGTAGAACGCGATTAAGCACATAGTATACGTTGAGAAGAATACTAAACACCAGAAAAATATCCAGATAGTGTTTAGTAACTGTCCGCCAGCACCGCCGATAGGTAGCCATAGCATTGCATACGCTAGCGCCATAGGAATCATACATACTGCAATCGCAGGTCTTCTTCTGCCCCACTTGGTTGAAAGCGTATCCGTTATGTGTGCAAACGGTACGTCAATAATTCCGTCGAACGCCTTTGCAATTGCGTATAAAATAGGGAATATTGCAGGCAGAATAAAGCACGTGCCTTGTGCGATTGCTTGGTGCGTTTGAGTCATACCTAGCGCGGCAGGGTTTATCGCGTCTGTAAAGTACGCGCCCATAAGAACCATTAAAAAGTTAGGTCCAAAGCCAGTGAAAGAATACAAAAACTCTTTCCATTTTTTATCAAGTGATTTTACCATATTATTTACTTCTCCTTAAATAAGGAAATTTTTCATAAATATTTCGGAACGCGTAGCGTTCACGACCGCAATGCAAGCGTTTACGCTTGCATTTCATGAATACTTAGTATTCATTTCATGGCGTAAGCCATTTCATGAAAAGTGGTTAACTTTTCATTTCATTTTTAAGGTTAGCGATTCATCGGTAACTTTAAATATTTTTAATAAACTCGTAAAATTCTTTTACGGTTGATAAGGTTTTTCCGTTGTTTTCAGGAATAAAGACGGAGTATTTCAATTTTATTTCGTTTAAAAGTTCAAAATAATCTAAACTCGTCCCGCCAAGGTCGATGAAAAAGTCGGCGTTTATATCAATTTCGCTTATAGGCTTTTTCAAAACCCTTGAGAAAATATCTTTTATTTCAGTTACAAGTTCGTCTGAAATATTTTCAAAAACTTTCAGGTTTTCGCTAATAACGGTTATTTCGCCCTTTTCATAGCGCTTTGCAAGTTTTTTACGACTGACTTTAAATTCGCTACCTAAAATCAGCGAATCTTTCGTAATCGCTATCTTTTTAACGACTTTCTCAAGGTGTAGCGTCGCTAAACTTTCGTTTGCTTTTTTGTAAAGGGCGTCGTATTTTTCTTTAGTATTGCAAGTTCTTGCGCTAATTAAAAGAATTACCTTATTATCTTTATCGCAAAACACCGAAAAACAGTCCGCTTCGGGGAGATTAAGGTTTGATTCAATTATTTGCGGATTGATATTTTCTCCGTCGCTTGCAATAATCAAATCGTCTAATCTGCCGTCAATAAAATATCTTTTGCCGTCAAACCTTGCCAGGTCTCGAGTTTTAAAAAATTCGTTAAAATCAGTAATTTTTTCTTCGCCGTTTTCAACGATTTTAAATGCGCGAGTTTTACTCTTTATCAATAGTTCGCCGTTTTTATCAATTTCATATTCAGAATAAGTAAACGGCTTTCCAATAGTGCCCGAGCATAAAACGCTAGATTTTGACGAAAGTTCAACCGACGTTATTCCAACTTCAGTCATGCCGTAACCGTTTGCCATATGATAGCCGATGCCGTTAAAAAATTCAAGCACTTCTTTTTTGATACTGCTACCACCGCTGATTAAGAATTTTATGCTGTCGCCAAAAATGTTGTCGCGAACTTCTTTAAGCGCGTTTTTGCGAATAATTTTTCCTAAAAAACCGCCTTTTAAAGAGATTTTCAAGCCTTTTTTAAACTTAGAATAAGTCTTTTCACCGCGCGATTTAATTACTGTAAGCGCTTTTTTATAAACCGTTTCCCACACGAGTGGAACTGCAAAAACGTGCGTTACTTTGTGTTTTTTAATCGTGTTTACAAGCGTTTCTGGGGATAAATCTTTTAAAAAGACGAAAGTTCTTGAGAAAAATCCAAACCAGATATAAACCGCTACAAACCCAAAAATATGATAGAACGGAAGTAGGCAAAGTTGCTTAAGTTCACCTTCGTAATGTTCTTTTATGTCGGGGCAGTTTTCAATAATTGTCAAACTGTCGCGCACTTGATAGAAAAAGTTTTCGCCGTTATAAAAACAAAGTTTAACGCTGTCGCTCGTTCCACTAGACATAAAAATTATTTCGTCTGAAAAGTCGTCTAAGCCGTCTTTTTCGTCAAGTTTTACGGTTAAAATTTCTGAAACCATTAAGGTTTTGACAGAAAAAACTTCGCTGTCTGTTAATACGCAAGATACCTCGTTAGACGCTAGAATATTTTCTAAAACGCTTTTCGATAGTCTTAAATTCATAAGAAGTGGGCGATAGCCCGCGCCCAAAATTGCCCATAATAATTTAATAAATTCTGGCGAGTTTTGCATATATAACCCGACTATCGAGTTTTTGGGAGTATCTTTCAGTTTTTCTTTTAAGACGGGGATGGTTTGCAAAATACTGTCAAAACACTCCCCATAAGTCGTCTTTTTTATGCGAAATCCGTCGCTCGTTTCAGAAAAAATATTTTCTCGTTCAGAGAACATATAATAAAAAAGCGACTTTAAAGTCTTTTTTTCTTTTGAAAATCTTTCCGTTTTATCTTTTACGAAAGATACTATATCGCTAAATTTGCCTATGTTTGTTAGTTTCATCTATTAACCTTTTAGCGCGCTCTCACGCGCGCTACTAAATATACTCTTTAATATTATTACTTATGTAATAATAAACTTGCTTATCATTATATAACAAATTTCGACAAATTACAACATTTTTTAGTGAAAAATTTTTACCATACAAAAAATGGCAAAAAAATATTACCGCCTAAGCAGTAATATCAAAAAAATAGCCGTAAAAAAGGCGGTTTGCAAAAAAAATTGCAAACCGCTTTTAATTATTCGTCTACTTGTTCCTTCGTAAAGATAAACGCATGGTAAGTTTCGTTGCGAGATCTTAATCTTCCAAGTCGTCTCGTAACGGTGATAGGGCATAGGTTTAAAAATTCCCAACCGTCAACACATTCTTGATTGATTACGTCGAAATATCTTACGACTGCATCTTGAGCGAGTTCCCCTTTTCTTAAAACTACCGTGCCAGCATATGGTACAACTTTATAAATTTTCATTTTTATTCTCCGAAAATTTTATTATCGTCATCATTATAACACAATTTTTAAGTTTTGTTAAGTACTTTATCTAAATTTAATAAAAATTTTCTTGTTTGGATAATATCAATGCTAATTTTGATGATTTGAAGATTGCATCTTCATGATTTGAGCGACTTAAGTCGCTCATGATTTGAAAGTGAACTTTCATGATTTGCAAATCGTTCGATTTGCATTATTGTCGAGCAATTTAAAAAATTGCCGAATTATTGTATAATTTGTTCGGAACGCAGAGCGTTCACGACCACAATGAAAAAACTCGTTTTTTTCAAATCATGCAATCTGCTTGCGGATTGCAAATCACGCTAACGCAAGGAAGCAAATCATGCGACATAAGGTCGCAAATCATCAGAATTTAATTCCTTTTATATTAAACAAATCAAAAATCCAACTGATTAAGTAACCAAAACCGTCGGTTGCTAAGAAGAATATAAATAACGCTAAGCCAATTACGTGCCAGATAAGGGCAAGTCTTGCATAAGTTCTAATGTTTTTATTTGCTTTTTTATTAAGCATATAAATTAACGCAAAAATTATGCCGATAATCGGAATTTTTATAAGTAGTTGCGCGATAAATAATTTTCCCGCTTTTACAGGTTGAACTGTAGGATCCATAGGCTTTCTCTTCTTCTTTTTCTTCTTTTTCTTTTTCTTTTTTGGAACTTCATCTTCGTCAACAGGCTCGAACATTCTGTCTAAGTCTTCATCATCTAAGCGTCTTGGTCTTGTGTGAATTGGCGCTGGAACAAAATCGTCTTCGTCTTCTTCGTCTTCTTCAAAAACAGGTAACGCTCTTGCAGGTTTAGCAGGCTGTTCTTCAATAGGTTCTTCTGCTTCTTCTTCAACAGGTTCTTCCGCTTCTTCTTCAACAGGTTCTTCCGCAGGTTCTTCAGTAGGTTCTTCCACTTGTTCTTCTGCAGGCTCTTCCACTGGTTCCTCAGTAGGTTCTTCCACTGGTTCTTCTGCAGGCTCTTCCGCTTCTTCTTCAACAGGTTCTTCCGTTTCTTCTTCAACAGGCTCTTCCGCTTGTTCTTCGGTAGGTTCTTCCGCAGATTCTTCGGTAGGTTCTTCCGCAGGTTCGTCTACAGGTTCTTCGATAGGATCTTCCGCAAGTTCTTCTGCGCTTTCCATATCGTCAAGGTTCTTTATTTCTTCTTCCATTTTTTACCCCTTTAAAAAATTTTATACGCTAAAAATTATAACACAAAGAAAACTAAGTGTCAATACCTAAATTTTTAACGGTGCTAAATTGTTATTAAATTTTGACGAATTGTATATTTTTTATAGCAAAAATTTGCACAAAAACGCGCGATAACCGTGTTATCGCGCACTTTTTTGATTTTTATTTATCTAAATTTCTCAAATACTCGTCCATAGCAAGCGCAACGCGTTTAGAAGTTTCAACCGCTTCAACAACCGTCTTTGCGCCCTTAACGACGTCGCCAGAAGCAAAAATTCCAGGTCTTGACGTAACGCCGTCAGGGCTGATTTTTGCAAGACCTTTTTCGTTAATTTCAAGTCCTTTTGTCTGAGTTAAAATCAAGTTAGACGGTTTTTGAGATATACAAATTATAATGCTGTCGCACTTTTCAAGATAAGTTTCGTCAGTGTAATTAACTTTTCCGTCTTCCTTTGTTACCGTCTTTTTAAATATAACTCCGTCGTCGGTAATTTCGATAGGGGCTAGGTTATACATAAATTCTGCTCCTTCGATTTCGGCGTATTCCGACTCTTCTTTATTTGCAGATAAACTGTTCGAGCGCACGGTAATTTTAACGTTTTTAACGCCTTGTCTCATTGCAGTTCTAGCAACGTCCATCGCTACGTTACCGCCACCGATAACGACTAAATTATTGCCTAAAACGTAACTTTCAGGGCTTTTTAAATAGTGTACCCCGTAGTGAACGTGTGCAAGCGTTTCGCCTTTAATATTTAGGGTGTTTGGATACGTAACGCCAGTACCGATAGAAATTGCTTTAAAACCGTCGCGGAAAAGTTCTTCAACGCCGAAAGTCTTACCGATAGTAATGTTTGGCTTGATTTTTATTCCGAGTTTACGCATAAGTTTTTCATAGCGGTCTAAAATGGACTTTGGAAGTCTAAACTCAGGTATACCAAAGCGCAACACGCCACCAATTTTAGGCTTGCTTTCAAAAACGGTTACGTCATAGCCGAGTTGAGCCATTTTTATAGAAATAGTAATACCAGCAGGGCCTGCGCCAACGACGGCAACTTTAATTCCGTTAGGCTCTGCCTTTTCAAGTTCTAAATTGTCAAGATAACGCTCGGAAACGTAGTTTTCAATCGTGCTAATTTCGACTGGGTGTCCTTTAATTCCCAAAACGCAATGTCCTTGACATTGTTTTTCGTGGTTACAAACCATCGAACAAACGACTGATAGCGGATTGTTATCAAAAAGTTGCTTTCCTGCTTTTTGTATATTTCCGCTAAGTAAAGTCGAGATAAAACTTGGGATATTAGTTGAAATAGGGCAACCCTTCATGCACTGTGGGTTTTTACAATTTAAGCATCTTTTTGCTTCTACAATAACGTTGTGTGCCATAGTCTTCCTTATATATTATTTGCATAATTCCTTCTTTAAGTCGTCAATCATTTTTTGATATTCAGCGTCGTCAAGGTAAGTTTTTTGCGGATTCATTTGGAAAATTCCGCCCCACTCGTCACCGCCAGCGTACTTAGGGCAAAGGTGCATATGTAGGTGACAGCCCGTGTCGCCGTACATACCGTAATTGAGTTTATCCGGCGCAAAAATTTTATGAATTGCTTTTGCAGCAGTGTCTACGTCTTTGAAAAAAGCGTCTCTTTCGCTATCAGTTATGTTTACGATTTCGCTAACGTGGTCTTTGTACGCAACTATACATCTACCGCGCTTAGACTGTTCTTTAAAAAGAATTAAAGACGAAACTTCTAAATCGCAAACGAAAATGCCAAATTTATCTAAAAGTTCTCCGCGCATACAGTATGCGCAATTTGTATCTTTCATAATTGTTTTCTCCTAAAATTATTTGATGATTTGCAAGCATTGCTTGCGTGATTTGCTAACTTGTCAGTTAGCATGATTTGCAACGTCGTTGCATGATTTGAAAAACAAGTTTTTCATTGTGGTCGCAAACGCTTTCAGCGTTCCGTGATTAACGTATAATTTTTATTGACAAAAAACGCAAAAGTCGTTAAATAAGTCGATTATTTTACAATTTTAACGCGTTTAGCGTTTAATTTCAAATTCTTGATTAACGATTGTTTGAATTGATTCTTCGTTGTCGTTAAGGTTAAAGTCGCCGTGGATAGTGTGCTTAATTACAGACGATGCTACTGCAAAGTTAGCAATATCGTCAGGCTTCATATCGCGCATTATCGCGTAAATCATACCACTTGCGAACGCATCACCGCCACCGACGCGGTCTAAAATATTAAATCTGAAAGTACGGCTTTCGTAAGTTTCGCCGTTGTACCAAATAAACGCTTTAAGCGAGTTTTCACTGCCCGAGTGAACGTAGCGGATATGTCTTCCGATTGCCTTAAATTTATAACGCTTATAAAGCTCGCGGAAAATGCGGTCTTGTTCTTTGTAGGTTGGATTCATAGAAAGACCGTCTTTGATATCTTTTCCGTTTTCGTCTAATAGATTAATTGGCTCGATACCAAAAAGTACGTCAACGTACGGAAGGTATTCGGTAATACAGTCGCGCGCTTCTTGCCACTCCCAGAGTGCCGAACGGAAATTGCAGTCGAAACTTACCGTCATACCAAGTTCTTTTGCGGCTTTTAACGCATAGAAAATAAGTTCGCGACAGTTTTTCGATAGCGGTGGGGTGATACCGCTTAAGTGAAGCCAAGTAAAGCCCTTTAATTTTTCTTTAAAATCGATAGTCGAGAAATCAAAAAGCGAGAACGCAGAATTTTCTCTGTCGTAAGTTACTCTTGACGAGCGAACTCCAAAACCTTCTTCTAAAAAGTATATGCCCATTCTTCCTTTGTCAGAATAAAGACACGGCGAGCAGTGCACGTCAAACGAGCGAAGATATCTTATCGCCGCTTTTCCTATTGGTGAGTTTGGAACTACCGTAAAGTACGAACTGTCAACGCCAAGGTTAGAAAGTGACGCTGCAACGTTTGCTTCCGCGCCACCGTAAGTTACCTTAAATTCGTCGGTAGTTCTAATTTTTTCATAGTTAGGTGGAGAAAGTCTTAAAAGCAATTCCCCCATAGTTATAAATCTTTCGTTTTTAACGTCTTTCATTTTATGCACCTATACAAAGTGTATTTTTTATATAGTATATCACGATTTTTTAGTTTTGTATATATATTTTATTAAATATTTTGTTTTTTATTATTCTTTTTTGTGCGTTACTTTGGTATAAAAAAGATTGAAAAACGCTATAATTTCTATAAAATGTTAAAGGAAATGGTTATGAGTACAAAAAATGCAGTAAGTGAAATTAAAAAAATGGTAGACTCCGTTCGCAACGCGCAAGAAAAGTTTTCGACTTTTTCGCAAGAAAAGGTAGATGAAATTTTCCACGCTGTTGCAACTTGCGCGATAAATCATAGGATAGAACTTGCGCGCCTTGCGGTTGACGAGACGGGCATGGGCGTTTTTGAAGACAAGGTTATTAAAAACCACTACGCGTCAGAATATATTTACAACGCTTACAAAAACGTAAAAACTTGTGGCGTTATCGAAGAAGATTTATCTTTCGGTATCCAAAAAATTGCCGAGCCGTTAGGCGTAGTTGCTGGAATTATTCCTACCACGAATCCAACGTCTACTACGATTTTTAAAATTTTAATCTGTCTAAAAACGCGAAACGCAATTATCCTAAGTCCGCATCCGCGCGCTAAAGAGTCAACTATAAAAACGGCAAAACTTCTTTTAGATTCTGCCGTAAAAGCGGGCGCGCCCAAAGGTGTTATTTCGTGGATAGATAACCCAACGCTTGAACTAAGCAACGAACTTATGAAACAAGTTGATATGATACTTGCAACAGGTGGGGCTGGTATGGTAAAGTCGGCGTACTCTAGCGGAAAGCCTGCTATCGGCGTGGGTGCTGGAAACGTTCCTGCTGTTATTGATAAGTCGGCAAATTTAATTCTTGCGGTAAATTCTATTATCCACTCGAAAACTTTCGACAACGGGCTAATTTGCTCGTCAGAACAGTCGGTTATCGTCGATAAATCGGTCTATAACGCGGTTAAAGACGAGTTTTTAAATCGCGGTTGCTATTTTTTAAAAGGTGACGAAGTTGAAAAAGTTAGAAAAATTATTCTTGATAACGGTGCGTTAAATTCTAAAATAGTCGGACAAACGGCTGTCGATATTGCTAAACTTGCCGAAATTAAAGTTCCAAAAAACACTAAAATTTTAATAGGCGAAGTCGAGAAAGTTGGCGAGATTGAGCCTTTTTCTTACGAGAAACTTTCTCCAATTCTAGCAATGTATAAAGCAGACGATGTTTCCCACGCTTTTTCTCTTGCTGAAAACTTAGTTTTGTTCGGTGGACTAGGTCACACTTCGTCAATTTATATAGACGAAAACGAGAAAGAAAAAATATCTGCTTTTTCGCAAAAGTTGAAAACGTCAAGAATACTTGTAAATACTCCGAGCGCGCAAGGTGGAATAGGGGATTTGTATAACTTTAAACTTGCGCCAAGTCTAACGCTAGGATGTGGATCGTGGGGCGGAAATTCGGTAAGCGAGAACGTGGGGGTGAAGCATTTGCTTAATATTAAAACGGTTGCTTTAAGGCGGGAAAATATGTTGTGGCTAAGGACTCCTGAAAAAGTCTATTTAAAAAAAGGCTGTCTATCGTTTGCTCTTGACGAACTTAGTCAAGTTTTAGGCAAAAAACGCGCGTTTATCGTCACGGATAGCCACTTATTTAAAAACGGATACCTAAAACCTATAACCGAAAAACTTGCATCGTTAGATATAGAATATACAGTTTTTTACGACGTTGAGCCTGATCCGACTTTACAAAGTGCGCGTGTTGGTGCAAAAGAAATGTCTGCGTTTTCTCCCGACTGTATTATTGCTTTTGGCGGTGGCTCCGCTATGGACGCGGGAAAAATTATGTGGGTGCTTTACGAAAATCCAAGCGCAGATTTTTCCGATATGGCGCTAAGGTTTATGGATATAAGAAAGCGCGTTTATACTTTTAATAAAATGGGTAAAAAAGCGTATTTTATTGCTATTCCGACAAGCGCAGGCTCTGGCTCGGAAGTAACGCCGTTTGCCGTTATCACCGACGAAAAAACAGGTATTAAATATCCGCTTGCCGACTATGAACTTATGCCAAATATGGCAATAGTAGATTCTAATTTTCATTTAACTTCGCCAAAAAGTTTGACTATGGCATCTGGAATTGACGCGCTAATTCACTCGCTCGAAGCGCTCGTTTCAATGCTTGCAACCGATTTTACAGACGGACTTGCACTTCAAGCGATAAAAATTATTTTCGAGCATTTACCGCGCGCATATGAAAACGGCTCTTGCGAAATTTCTCGCGAAAAAATGGCAAATGCGGCAAGCTTGGCAGGTGTTTCTTTTGCGAACGCGTTTTTAGGGGTTTGTCACTCTATGGCGCACAAACTCGGTGCATTTTTCAATCTTCCGCACGGCTTAGCGAACGCACTTTTAATCGAGCAGGTTATTCGCTTTAATGCAGAAGAAATTCCTACTAAAATGGGAACTTTTTCTCAGTATCAATATCCTAATACTCTTAAAAAGTACGCACTTATTGCAACCGAACTTGGGCTAGGTGGAGATAGCGACGAAGAAAAACTTGAAAGTCTAATTAAGCATATAAACGACCTTAAGAAAAAGATAGAAATAAAAGAAAAAATTTCCGACTATGTTCCCGACGAAAAGGCGTTTTTAGAAAAGTTAGACGAAATGACGGAACTTGCCTTCGACGACCAATGCACTGGCGCTAATCCGCGCTATCCGCTTCTTAGCGAAATAAAGCAGATGTATTTAAACGCTTATTACGGAACAAACGAAAAAGTCTAAAAACAATCAAAAACCGCGCTAGTCGCTCTTCCCGTAGGGAATAGCGACAACTAAATAAATCCTTACGGATTTGTGATATTCGTCTAACGACGAGTGATATTGCCTATCGGCAGTGATATTCGCCTACGGCAAGTTTTTGATTTATTTAATATAACTGTGACTATAAGTCGCAATATGACGCAAGACCTGTCTTGCATATAACTTTTAGCCACAAGGCTAAAATATCACTTATAATATTTTAATCTTATTTGGATAAGAAAAGCACACTATATTTCGCTTAATGCGAAGTATAGTGTGCTATATTTTATTATGGACTAAAAAATCCCTAAGAGAAACGCTCTTATAGCGCGGTTTTTAGTTGCTTTTTTGTAAATTTTACATAATTTTCCCAAAAGATTAAAATACTACTGAAAAAGGAGAAAATTATGAAAGCAACAGGAATTGTAAGAAGAATTGACGAACTCGGAAGAGTCGTTATTCCAAAAGAAATAAGAAAGACTTTGCGCCTTCGCGTTGGCGATCCGCTTGAGATTTATACCGACAGCGGTGAACTTTTACTTAAAAAATATTCGCCGATTAACAGTTTAGAAAGTTTTTCAAAAGACTTGTGCGAAGCAATTAATCTTCAAACTGGAAAAACGGTGTTGATTTGCGATATGGACGAAGTTTTACACTCAAAAGGTCAAAGCGGTAAAGATTTTGATAAAAAAAGGATATCACTCGAACTTGAAAAGACAATCCTTATGAGAAAAACCGTTAAAAAGTGCTCGCAAGACGGCGACAGTCTAACGGCAATTACCGATTTTGATCCAAGCGGTTTTACGTCGGAACTAATCGTTCCAATTCTTTGTCAGGGCGATGCGCTAGGTGCTATCGTGCTACTTGCTAAAAACGATAAAATTACTCAAGAAGACGTTTCAGTTTGCAAATTCTGCGAAGATTTTTTACAAAGACAATTTTCATGAAAGAAGAGAAAACTCTTTTAAAAGGCGCGCTAATTTTGTCGGTAGGCTCGGTTTTTGTAAAACTTATAGGGGCTTTTTACCGCGTGCCTTTAACGAACTTAATAGGACCAAGTGCATTAGGGATTTATCAGATGGTATTTCCCTTTTATTCTATCTTGCTAACTTTCTCGTCAACGGGCGTTCCGAACGCGCTTTCAAAACTTATTGCAGAAGGCAAAAATCCGAAAAAGGTTTTATATAAGTCGATTAAATGCTTTTCTTTAATAGGATTACTTGGCAGTTTGTTTATGCTTTTACTGTGTAAACCAATATCTAGGCTACAAGGAAATAGCGATGCGTTCCTTTCTTTTATCGCGCTTTCTCCGTCGGTGTTTATAGTGTCTATTATATCTTGCTATCGCGGATATTTTCAAGGTTTATCTAATATGCTACCGACTACGCTTAGTCAGATTATCGAGCAAGTTATTAAACTTATCGTCGCGTTAACCGTTCTATCTTTTGTAAAAGGCTCGGCTATGCTACTTGCAAGTATATGCTGTCTAGCGGTAACCGTAAGCGAGTTTTTATCGCTTGGCTATATTTATATAAGGTATAAACGAGAAAAGACAAAATATAGTGGTGACGGAATCAGACTGAGCGAAATAGTAAAAACAGTTTTTCCGATAGCATTATCTGCCGTGCTTATTCCACTTAGCAGAACTTTAGACAGCTTTTTAATAATCAATCTTTTACCACTTGAAACGGAAATTGCAACCGCTCAGTACGGAATATACTCTGGCGGTGTCGAATCTTTAATAGGCGTTCCGGTTGCTATCTGTTACGGCTTAGCGGTAAGCGGTATTCCGCAGATTGCAAAAAATAAATCAAATCAAAAACTAAAGGCGAAGTTAATACTTTACACTTTACTTCTTAGCGCGCTTTCAATGCTAGCCGTTTTTTTCTTTTCAAAAACGGCGGTTAATATTCTTTACCCAAAGTTAAACGAAAAAGAAAGCGCGCTTATGATAAATTTATTAAAAATTTCGTCAATTCAAATAATGCTACTATCAATTTTACAAACGTTAAATTCTATTTTAGTGTCAGTAGGCGCGCAATTTGTTCCGCCTATATCTTTAGGCGTTGGGGTGGCGGTAAAGATTTTGACGGTAATTTTGCTCGTTCCAAAACTTAGTTTTGGAATTTACGGTTTGGCAATTTCGGATATAACTTGCTTTTTGGTTGCGACTATTTTCAATTTGTTGTATATTATAAAGGTAAGAAATTTTGTTTCTTATAAAAAAATCGTTCAAAAGGTTTAAAATGGAACTGACTTTAATTGGACTAGGTATAAATAGCGGTGATTTATCTTATCTAGCATTTGAAAAAATCAAATCGTCAGACTGCGTTATCGTCAGAACGGAACTTGCCGAGTCCGTTAAGTTTTTAAAAGACGCTAATATTAATTATATTTCTTTAGACGACGAGTATAGAAAATCGAGAAATTTTGATACTCTTTCAAAAAACTTAGCAAAAAGAGTTTTATCTTTATCAAAAGAAAAATCTTGTTGCTATCTCGTTGACGGCGCGGTAAGCGAAGACAGTTCGTGCAAGATTATTTTAAAAAAGCATAAAAACGCGTGCGTTTACGAAGGCGTGTCAAAGGCTAAGTACGCGCTAACTCGTTGTGGTATCGCTTCCCCTAGTTTTACGGCGTATTCAGCCTACGACTTAGATAAATTTTCGCGCTTTACCTTTCCGCTAGTTATATTCGATTTGGACAATTTCGTTCTTGCAAGCGAGTGGAAAATTAAACTTTCCGAATTTATCGGTGAAGAACAAAAAGTGTGGCTATATATCGATAAACAGCCAAAACTTATAAGTTTATACGAGCTTGATAGGTTTGTTTCATACGATTATTCGACTGCCGTCGTTATTGATAATATACCGCTACTTGAAAAAACTCGTTTCGATTTTGACGACCTTTTTGATATAGTCGAACTTTTGCGCGCGCCAAACGGTTGTCCGTGGGATAGGGAGCAAACACCTCAAAGCATAAGAAAAAATCTTATTGAAGAGTGCTATGAACTTGCTGACGCTATCGATCAATCTGACGACGACAAAATTTGCGAAGAAATTGGCGACGTAATACTTCAAGCGGTGTTTCATTTAATTTTTGCAAAAGAACGCGGTGCGTTTTCAAAAACTGACGCGCTAAGTGACGAGTGCGCTAAACTTATTTTCCGTCACTCGCATATTTTTGGAAAAGATAAAGTAACGAGTGCGTCTGGCGCTTTAGACGTTTGGGATAAGAACAAGCAAATCGAAAAAGGTTTTTCTACGCCTAGCGATTACGTTTTAGACGTTCCTAAAAGTTTTCCTGCGCTTTTAAGAACGCAAAAGTCTATCAAACGCGTTTCAAAATATCAAAAAAGCGACGCCCCATTTAGCAGTATAAAACACGTAATTAATGAAATTTTAGAAAAACTTGAAAAGGGTGAAAACACAGTAAAAAATTCGGGAAGTTTACTCTTTTTGGCGTGTTTAGTTTTGAAAAAACTCGGTGTTGACGGCGAAGAAAGTTTGTATTTTGCCGTCGATAATTTCGTCAGCGAATTTGCAAAAACTGAAAAAGATTTCGACTGTGAAAAATACGTAGAAAGTCTAATTAACTAAAATGGAAGTAAAAAGTCTTAAAATAGGTCGATTAACGACCGATAATAACCTTTTTCTTGCTCCACTTGCAGGTTTTACGGATAGGGCGTTTAGACAAGTTTGTATAGAACTTGGCGCAGGTCTTGCATTTACCGAAATGGTAAGTGCGAAAGGTTTAAAATATAACAATCAAGCAACGCGCGACCTTTTAAAAATTTCCCAGATCGAAAAAATTCCTGCCGTTCAACTGTTCGGTTCAGACCCTGAAATTATGCGTTCTGCATGCGAAAGTTACGACTTAGAAAAATTTGATATCGTCGATATTAATATGGGTTGTCCTGTTCCGAAGGTTTTTAATAACGGAGAAGGTAGCGCGCTTTTGAATAATTTAGACCTTGCAGAAAAAATCGTTTCTGAGTGCGTGAAAAGTGGTAAAATTATTACCGTAAAAATGCGCTCTGGTGTAGAAAGGGGAGAAAACACTGCGATAGAACTTGCTAAAAGAGTAGAGAGTGCCGGTGCAAGCCTTATTACCGTTCACGGAAGATGTCGCGACGATTATTATAGCGGTGAAGTCGATTTTAATCTTATTAAAACTATAAAGAAAAACGCAAAAATTCCAGTTATCGCAAACGGTGGTGTGTTTACAAAAAAAGATGCAGATAACTTGATTGAAAAAACGGGTGCTGACGGAATTATGCTTGCTCGCGGTGCGCTTTTTAATCCGCTACTTTTTTCCAAGATTTTGAATATTAATTCTGAAATTGATAAAAAAACGGTCGTTTTTCGACATATAGACCTACTTTTGCAAGATTTAGAAGAAGAATTTGCCGTAAGGTATTTAAGAAAACAGCTTGCCTATTACGTAGCGGGACTTAAAAATTCTAAGCAAGCAAAACTTAGAATTTTTAGCGCAACTAAGTTTAGCGAAGTTAAAGAAATTTTAAACGAACTTGAATTTTAGTAAACAAAAAACTTGTGTTTAGAATACCATATAAGGCTATGGTAAATAAACTTAAAGTTGGATTTAGTAAAAATAAAGATTTTGTTGGCGACGTAGATATCGCGCTTTTTGGGTTCGGGGCTTTTTCAGAGATTAGTTTTAAAAGCGAACTTGCTGGAAAAAGTCAAACGCTAAGCGATATGGCAAAAACGTCAAAAGCGCTTGGCGCGGTTTGTTTTTTTGGTGTCGATACCGACAGTTACGGACTTAAGCGTAGGTCGGTGGTGTGTTCGTACGACGGAAAGATTTTAGGAATAAGCGATTCGAACTTTAAAAATTCGGATAAAATTTCCGTCTCGCACGGCTATAAAATTTACAATACCGATAAAGGTAGGTTTGGCGTATTGGTTGACGATATTTGTAACGTCGACGCTATAAAATGCTTTTCTGACTGCGAGTGTGACGCAATAATCGCGCTATCGGGCGACTTTTTAAAATTTAGGGCTGATTTTCTATGTCAATCACTATCTTTTTTATACGGTATTTCCATTTGCTATTTTTGTGGCGATACCGTTATAATGTGTGCCCCAAACGGCGAACTTAGTTTTTATTCTAACGAAAAATGCGCAAGCGCATTACTATCTACAAAAAGAAAATATACCGAATACACGGTAAAAACTCGCGGAGAGATTAAAAAATAGTATTCGGCTAGGAGATAATTATGAAACTCAATATCGTTTTGGTTGAACCTGAAATTCCACAAAATACGGGAAATATCGTAAGAACTTGCGCGGCAACTGGAAGCGTTTTACACCTTGTCCGTCCGCTTGGGTTTGATACCAGCGATAAATATCTTAAGCGCGCTGGTCTTGATTATTGGTACTTAACCGAAATTCATTATTACGACAGTATCGAAGAAGTTATGGAAAAACACTATAACGGAAGTAATTTCTATTTTCTTTCAACTAAGGCTAAACTTCGTCACTCTGACGCAAAATTTTCCGACGGCGACTTCTTGGTTTTTGGAAAAGAAACGAAAGGTCTTCCAGAACCACTTTTAGAAAAATATTACGACCACACGCTTAGAATCCCAATGATTTCCGACGCGCGCTCGCTAAACCTTTCAAACTCGGTTGCAATCGCTTTATACGAAGCCCTTCGCCAAAACGATTATTTCGACCTTAAAACCGAAGGCGAAATCCCAAAAAGATAATAAACAAAACCGTGCAATAATCGACTTATTGCACGGTTTTATTTGACAAAAAAGGTTGCATATGATATAGTGACTATGTCAAACTAAAACTGTGAATAAATCTATAGGTTTTAAAAATTAAAAAACAAAAAGGATGGTAAAAAACTAATGAGAAAATTTAAAGTCGCTTCAATCGTTATGGCGATTGTTTTAGTGGTTTGTTTTGCAACTTCATGTAAAAATACCAGCGCGAATTGGGGCAATGCTAATTTTTCTGAAGTATTTGCTTGCAATTACGAAGAATCAGTTACGCCAGTAAACAAAGAATTGTCTTTATTTACTGGATACTCTGTCGATCGCACCTCAAGTTCTTATGGTATGATTTCTTTTTATAAGGCAGGTACTACGGCAACTTCAAACTACAACTATTACGTATACAATATCAATTTAGATAAAACGGTATACGCATATTCTGGTTCGGAGAATATATACGTTACATTTCCTTCAAGTTATTACTTTGTAATTGAAGAAAGTGAAAAAACTTCATATTATCAAATGAATGGAACTTTGCTTTGCGACGACGGAAGTGCAGTTTATGTAAGTGGTAACTACGTTTACGTAGGCGATAAAAAATATGAAATTAACGAGGATAAAACTTTGACTGAAGTAAATGCCTCGGTTAATGATTTAGCAGGTTCTTTCAATTACGATTTAGAAGGTGACGCACAAAATTATTCATATGACAATAATAGTATTTCTGTTTACAATAAAGCAAACGAAATTGTCTATTACTACGAATTGGATGGTACTGCTGAATCAAATATTGTTCCACTTAGCAATGAAAACTTCCTTATACAAACGTTATCTCAAGTAGATTTTTTAAGCGATAAATATGATATTATGGTTAGTAGTAGTTACTCTACGGGATTAAAGTATGATTTAAATCAATATATTTACAACACAATTACTGGTAAGTTAGAAGAAGTTAATTTAGGATTTCTCGTAGATAGCATTTCTAATAAACACACTTCTAAAACCTTCAATGATACTTATAAAGACACGGTTAAAAATGTTGCAACCGTATCAAAAATCGTTGATAAAAAATTATCAGATAACGACGAATATATTTTATTAGATGATGACCTTAAGGTTCTTGGTTCTATTAATGATTACGTTACTGGTCAAACCAATTGTAAACTTGTTGCCGATAACCGTTTTATTGTAAGTGGTGATAATAAATATTTGTTTAACGAAAATGGACAAAATCTTGGTTGTATAAACGGTGTAAAATATAATACAGAAAAATATTTGATTACAGATAAAGCTATTTATGATTATAATCTTAATAAACTTTTTGATTATAGTTTGAACGGATATGAATTTCATAGTTTGAGAGGGCAAAACATAATTTTTAGACAAACTAATCATACTCCGTCAACCACATATTATACATATTATATCTTTAATGGAAATGGTGTTTCACAATTATTTAATACCAATCCAGATGAATCTACGATATACGATTTCGACTTCTATTCTAATTACTATATGTGTATAGAAGAGACTTCGGATATTTATTACTCTTATGAATATAATTATTATAATTATGATGGAAGTTTAATCATTTCTTCTTCTAGCGCACTTACTTCAATAACTTATGGAAGTAATGCAACAGTTTATAGATCTGGCACAGGATCAACTGCTAAATATTTTATTTTACATTAATAAATGCTGATCAAACTAATTAATAAGTCTATAGGTTTTATAAACAAAATAATTAAATCTGGTGTTTTTAACACCAGATTTATTAATTACAACTAGTTTATTCTTTACGCGGTAAGCACATACAAAAACCGTGCAATGTATCAATTGCACGGTTTTTAAGTTTTTTTTCGAGATATTTTTAATTATTTAACGCTGTAAAGTAGGTCGGAATACGTTGGGAAAGGCCAGTATTCTTTTGCTACGATTGGTTCGAGCGCGTCTGCGAAAGATCTAACGGTTTCCATATCGGATAAAATCGTATCTCTAAAGAATTTTGCCGTTTCGTAAACACCGTAGTGTTTGTCTTGGTAAGTTAAATCTTTTGAAAGTTTTTCGGTTGCGTCGTAAAGTTTGTCGGTAAGCATTGAAATAACTTTCAAGCGTTTTTCTTCTGCTTTACAAGAAATTCCAGAAACGCTATTTTCCTTCATAGAGATAAGTTCTGCAAGTGATTTTTCATACTTAAAGCAAGCAGGGATAATATTTTTAGACGCCATATCGAGCATAGTGTAGGCTTCGATAGCGATAGTTTTATAGTACGCTTCAAGCATAATATCGCAACGCGAGAAAAGTTCTTGCTTAGAAAATACTCCGTGTTTAGTAAATAATTCTACGCTCTTATCGGTGATAAAGCTTGGGATAGCGTCAACTGCGGTTTTGTGGTTGCTAAGTCCGCGGGAAGTGGCTTCTTTAACCCAATCTTCTGCGTAGTTATTACCGCTGTAAAGTATGCGTTTATGCTTTTTGATATTAGATTTAATAAGTTCGTTTAAACTTGACTTAAAGTCGGTTGCTTTTTCTAAAATATCGCTAAACTCTGAAAGTTTTTCCGCAACGATAGTGTTTAAAACGATATTAGGCTCCGCAATAGACGACGACGAGCCAACCATACGGAATTCAAACTTATTGCCGGTAAACGCAAAAGGTGAAGTTCTGTTTCTGTCGGTCGTGTCTTTCTTGAATTTTGGAAGGTAATCTACGCCAATTTCAAGAACTTGTTTTTTGCTACCTAAATAACTTTCGTCTTCTTCGATAGCGTGTAAAATATCGGTAAGTTCGTCGCCTAAGAAAATTGAAACGATAGCAGGTGGTGCTTCGTTTGCGCCCAAACGGTGGTCGTTTCCAGCAGACGCTACGCACGCGCGAAGTAAGTCTTGATATTCGTCAACGGCTGAAATTACTGCGGTTAAAAACAGTAAAAATTGTGCGTTTTCGTAAGGGGTTTTACCAGGCTCTAACAAATTTACGCCAGTATCGGTCGTTAGCGACCAGTTGTTGTGCTTACCGCTACCGTTGACAGAGTTGAACGGTTTTTCGTGAAGTAAGCAAATCATATCGTGACGGCGCGCAACCGATTTCATAAAGTCCATAGTAAGTTGATTGTGGTCGGTCGCAAGATTAGCCTCGCCGTAAGTTGGCGCAAGTTCGTGCTGAGCAGGCGCAACTTCGTTGTGCTTAGTTTTTGAAGGAACGCCGTGAACCCAAAGTTCGTGGTCTAAGTCCTTCATATATTCAGAAACGCGGTGCTTGATCGAGCCGTAGTAGTGGTCGTCAAGTTCTTGACCTTTAGGTGCGCGCGCGCCGAAAAGCGTTCTTCCACAAATCATAATGTCAAGGCGTTTTTCTGCCGTTTTTCTGTCAAGTAAAAAATATTCTTGTTCTGCGCCAACGCTTACGTCAACTTTTTTAGCGTCACTTCCGAATAGTTTTAAAATTCTTAACGCTTCGCGGTTGATTGCTTGGTTCGAACGAAGTAGCGGTGTCTTTTTGTCGAGCGTGCTACCGTCGTAAGAACAGAATACAGTAGGTATACAAAGACTTCCGTCTTTGATAAACGCATAGCTCGTTGGGTCCCACGCGGTGTAGCCACGCGCTTCAAAAGTCGCTCTAAGTCCACCAGAAGGGAAACTTGACGCGTCTGCTTCGCCACGGATAAGTGATTTTCCGCTAAAACGCAAAATACATCCGCCACCCGATACAGGCTCGACAAAACTGTCGTGCTTTTCGGCGGTGATGCCAGTCATAGGTTGGAACCAATGCGTAAAGTGAGTCGCTCCGTTTTCAATCGCCCAATCTTTCATAGCATCTGCAATTACGGTTGCGGTTTTTGCGTCTAGTTCAGTATTTTGGTGTACGGTTTTTTGTAAAGCAAGATAAACGTCCTTAGGAAGACGTTCTTTCATAACCTTATCGTTAAAAACTAGACTGCCAAAAATTTCGTCAATTCTTTCCATAGCATTTCTCCGTAGCGGAATATAATATATTATAGTATAAGACAGTTATCGATTATTGTCAAGAGAAAAGTTGCGGTTTTACTGCGCAAGAAGGATGATTTGAAAGTTTGTAACTTTCATGAATTGACAATCTGGCGATTGTCATGAATTAAATACACCATAAATGGTGTGCGATATGTTGCTAGCGCAACTCGATATGCAAAGCGGTGCTTTGCTCGATAGCAAGTTTTCAACTTGCGTAAAGGTGGCGAACGCTTGCGCGTTCCGAAATATTATATAATAAATTTAGTCCTTAGAAAAAAGTTATACGTTATGTTGGCAATTTTGCTTTATGCAAAATCTGCCCAGACCGCAACTCAACTTTTTCAAAAAGTTGAACTTCACTTTACCTTGCGCGTAAAGCAAGGTAAAATTTCACTGCAAGCGACAGGTTGCAATTTCACCCGATTTTAATCGGATTTCACTCTTTTAACACCTCATCCGACACTAAAGTGCCACCTTCCCCTCAAGGGGAAGGCTAAGGCGCAAGCCATTTCATGAAAACGCAAGTTTTCATTTCATTTTATAGTAAAAGCGTTAAAAAACTTGATTAACGACTATTTTTTCTGTATAATTGCATTAAGTGGCGTACATAATTTCATTTAAAAGGAGAAAAATTATGAAAGTTATATTAAATCCTGATAACGAAGTCGTTCAAAGAATAAAAGAAGGCTTGGCAAAAAAAGATGGGTATTGTCCTTGCAAACTTGGAAAACTTGAAGAAAATAAATGTATGTGTCAAGAGTTTAAAGACCAGATTGCCGACGAAAATTTTGAAGGTTTTTGTCATTGCAGACTTTACCTAAAAATTAAATAATTTTGAAAAATACCTTAAAACCGCCTAAATTAGGTTTACTTAAAAGTAAAAATCGGGTATAATCAAATAAGTTGAATTTCGAAAATAAAATAGGGAGTTTTTAAAATGAACTACAAAATACTCAAGAAACAAGACCCTGAAGTTTTTTCAGCGGTAAACAAAGAACTTAAACGTCAAAGAAACACGGTGGAACTTATCGCAAGTGAAAACTTCGTATCTCCTGCCGTTTTAGAAGCAGTTGGTAGCGTGCTTACTAACAAGTACGCAGAAGGTTACAGCGGACACCGTTATTATGGCGGTTGCAAGTTCGTTGACGAAGTAGAAACCCTTGCTATAGAGCGATTAAAGGCTATTTACGGCTGTGAACACGCTAACGTTCAACCACACAGCGGTGCAAGTGCTAACCAAGCAGTTTACTTTGCACTCTTAACACCTGGCGACACTATTATGGGTATGAGTCTTCCACACGGCGGACACTTAACCCACGGTCACAAGGCTAATATGAGTGGTAAATACTTCAATATCGTACCTTACGGCGTTGATAGCGTTACTGAAACTATTAACTACGACGAAGTTGAAAAGATTGCGCTTGAGTGCAAACCAAAAATGATCGTTTGCGGGGCAAGTGCTTACCCAAGAATTATTGATTTTAAGCGTTTTAGAGAAATCGCTGATAAAGTTGGCGCACTCTTAATGGTAGATATGGCGCACATTGCAGGTTTAGTTGCTGCAGGTCTTCACCCAAGCCCAGTTCCTTATGCTGATATCGTAACGACTACTACTCACAAAACTTTACGCGGTCCACGCGGTGGCGTTATCATGTGTAAAGAAGAATACGCTAAGAAGATTAATTCTGCGGTATTCCCTGGTATGCAAGGCGGTCCGCTTGAACACGTTATCGCTGGTAAGGCGGTTGCGTTTGGCGAAGCGTTGACTCCAGAATTCAAGGCTTACCAAGAACAAATCGTAAAGAACGCAAAGGCTATGGCTGATACGTTTATTGCAAACGGAGTAAAACTCGTTTCTAACGGAACGGACAACCACTTGATGTTACTCGATCTATCTGACGTTGATATGACGGGTGCAGATCTTGAAGAACTTTTAGAAAAAGCAAACATTACGGTAAACAAAAATACAGTTCCAAACGAAAAGAGAAAAGCGTCGGTTGCTTCCGGTGTTAGAATTGGTACTCCGAGCGTTACTACTCGCGGTATGAAAGAACCTGAAATGATTCAAATCGCTAATATGATTACGAGAATCATTAAAGAAGGTAAGTCTGCCGTTAAGGAAGTAAAAGCAGAAGTTAAAGAACTTCTCGCTCGTTTCCCACTTTATAGCTAAACGAAAATATTGCGCGATAAGTCGATTATCGCGCAATTTTACAAATTAGGAGTTAATATGAAGAATATTTTAGTAACAGGTGGCGCGGGCTATATAGGCTCGCATACTGCAGTTGAACTTTTACAAAACGGTTACGGCGTTATCATTTGCGACGACCTTTCTAACAGTAAGTATAACGCGGTAAAACGCGTAGAAGAAATTACGGGAAAAAAGGTTAAATTCTATCAATACGACATTGCCGACAAGCCTTGCGTTCGTAAAATTTTTGAAGAGAACGAAATTTACGCAGTCATCAATTTTGCAGGATTTAAAGCGGTTGGCGAATCTGTTCAAAAACCTATCGAATATTATAAAAACAATATCGGTGGGGTTATCGCGCTTATCGAAGTTATGCGCGAGTACGGTTGCAAAAAATTCGTTTTCTCGTCTTCTGCAACCGTTTACGGCGATCCTAAAACCGTTCCTATTACAGAAGATTTTCCGCTATCAACCACTAACCCTTACGGTAGCACGAAACTTTTTATTGAGTACATTTTAAAAGATTTGTATAACAGCGATAAAGAGTGGGATATTACGATTTTGCGTTATTTCAATCCTATCGGCGCGCATCCGTCTGGGCTTATTGGCGAAGACCCTAACGGTATTCCTAATAACCTTGCTCCGTATATTACCAAAGTTGCCGTTGGCAAACTTCCTTATCTTAACGTATTTGGAAACGATTATCCGACTCACGACGGAACGGGCGTTCGCGACTATATTCACGTAGTCGACCTTGCTCGCGGTCACGTTTTAGCCGTTGATAAGATTGAAAAAGGCGGTCTTTTAATAGTTAATCTCGGAACTGGTAACGGGTATAGCGTTTTAGATTTAGTAAAAGCATTTTCAAAAGCGCTCGGAAAAGAAATTCCTTATAAAATTGTCGACCGTCGTCCAGGTGACGTTGCTATTTGCTATGCGGACGCGTCTTTAGCAAAAGAAAAACTTGGATTTGTTGCAGAGTACGGCGTTGATGAAATGTGCGCTCACGCATTAAATTGGCAAATTAAAAACCCTAATGGATTTTAACAAATGAAATGAAACCGTAGGTTTCACGAAATGACGTTAAAATCCGTCATGAAATGACAAACTTGTTTGTCATGAAATGCAAAACGAGTTTTGCATTATTGTCGCGAACGCTAATCGCGTTCCGTCATAATATATAATTTTGGCAAATTTTAATTTGCTCGACCACAATGCAATCAAAGATTGCATTTCATGATTTTGAAAAAATCATTTCACGGCATAGCCATTTCACGAAAAGTCAAAGACTTTTCATTTCATAAAAAAGCAGTAGCGGTGGCTACTGCTTTTTGTTATCAAATATATAGTTTACTGCGTATTTTTTTGAGATGGTTTTTTCTTCTTCGGTGTTGACTGTATAAGCAATTATTGGCAGATTATTACTTATTAATCGACTTATAGGCAGGTTTTTTACGTTATAACATATAAAATCGGGCTTTACGAGAAAGTTTAGCGGTAGATACTTCATAGCCATATCAATAAAAAATCCTAAGCCAGATTTAAAAACAGTACCAAGTTGACCGCGCAAAAATTCTGGCGCAAGTTTTTTAAATTTTTTCATATAAGTTGGGTTGAAACTCTCAAGTGCAAACTCACCCTTATAATTTTTAAGTTCGTCAACGACCTTTTCGCAAATACCATCGTTTAATTGGTGCTTTATTTCGATTAAAAGCGGAACTTGTCCATTTACAAGATTTAAAACTTCTTTAAAGTCGGGAATAATTTCTTCGGTGTTTAAAATGCGTAAACTTTTAACTGTTTTATAATCTGTTTTTCTAACGTCGCCGTCAAAACCGGTAAGTCTTTTTAGGTTGTCGTCGTGTACGCAAACAAGATGACCGTCACTTGTCATTTGAACGTCAAATTCGATAGGATGGCCAAGTTCTATTGCTTTTTGAAACGCGCCTAAACTGTTTTCGGGCGTTTCGCCTGTGACGTATCCGCGATGTATTATAGGCGTAGTTAATAGCCAACTGTCTTTTTGTAATCTTGTTTTCATAAATTTTCCTTTAAGTTTATTGTAATATATTTTTTATTTTTTGGCAAATCAAATAAATGAATTGCAAAATATAATTTTGCATAAGACAAAAGTTTTCATTTCACTCACTTTACACCTCATCCGTCACTAAAGTGCCACCTTCCCCTCAAGGGGAAGGCTATGCGCGACCACAACGCAATTTTATTAAAAATTGCATATCACGCGAAATTTATTTCGCATATCACGTTGCGACAGCAACATATCACGCAAAACTATGTTTTGCATATCACGTAGCCGTAAGGCTACATATAACCCTTGAAACGCTTGACTGTTTATATTAAATATGTAATAATATTATATACTATTAAAATGGGATAATATAACGCAAAAATATTTAGCGTAGCCGTAATGGCATTTAAATTAGTTTTTTAGTTTAATTAGCCTTTTCGGTAAAAAAAAGGAAAGTATGGCTTTAAAAAAGGAAAACATAAGAAATTTTTGCATAATAGCGCATATCGACCACGGTAAAAGCACGCTTGCCGACCGTCTTATTGAAATGACTGGGCAAGTTTCCGAACGCGATTTAAAAGATCAACTTTTAGACTCTATGGATCTTGAGCGCGAAAGGGGAATAACCATAAAACTTACCCCCGTACGCATGTATTATACCGCAAAAGACGGCAAAGAATACGTTTTCAACCTAATTGATACTCCTGGTCACGTCGACTTTTCGTATGAAGTTTCGCGTTCACTTGCTGCGTGCGAAGGTGCGATACTAGTCGTTGACTCGTCTCAAGGCGTAGAAGCGCAAACGCTTGCTAACGTTTATCTAGCGGTTGATAACGACCTTGAAATTATGCCTGTTTTAAATAAAATTGACTTAGCGAGCGCAAGGTGCGACGAAGTTGCTACAGAAATTGAAGAAGTTATAGGGCTTGACGCGTCACGCGCACCTAGAATTTCCGCAAAAAGCGGTATTAATATCGAAGAAGTTTTAGAAGGTATCGTCGAGCAGTTGCCGCCACCCGTATCTTGTGACGACGCACCGCTTAAAGCGCTTATATTCGACTCTTACTACGACAATTTTAAGGGCGTAATTTGTTTCGTTCGCGTTATGGAAGGTGTCGTAAGACCTGGTATGAAGATAAGAACTTTTATGTCGGACAAGACTTTTGACGTCGTTGAAGTTGGCGTTTTCAGCCCAGATTTATTACCGCAAAAAGAACTAACTTCGGGCGAAGTTGGTTATATTACCGCAAGTATTAAAAGCGTAGAAGACACTCAAGTTGGCGATACTATAACTACCGTTGAAAACCCTACGAGCGAGCCGTGCCCTGGCTATCAAAAAGCACTTCCTATGGTGTTCTCGGGTGTTTATCCGCTTGACGGAAGTAAGTTTAACGACCTTAAAGAAGCACTTTTGAAATTAAAACTAAACGATGCGGCACTGACGTTCGAGCCTGAAAATTCGACTGCGCTCGGTTTCGGTTTCAGATGCGGATTTTTAGGGCTACTTCATATGGAAATTATACAGCAACGCATCGAGCGTGAGTTTGACTTAGAAATTATAACGACCGCGCCGAGCGTTTCATATAAAGTATATCTAACAGACGGAACTATGGTAGAAGTTGAAAATCCGTCACGCCTACCTGATATGAGTGGCGTCGATTATATGGAAGAGCCTATAATTTGTGCAAACATTTATTCACCGCCTGAATACGTAGGCGCGATTATGGATTTGTGTCAAGAAAAGCGCGGTGTTATGCGTGATATGACGTACCTTGACCAAAAGCGGGTTAAACTTAATTATAAACTTCCGCTTAACGAGATTGTGTTCGACTTTTTTGACGGATTAAAATCAAGAACGCGCGGTTACGCATCGTTTGATTACGAGATAGAAGGTTACGAAAGAAGCGAACTTGTAAAGCTTGATATGTATCTTAACGGCGATCCGTGCGACGCGCTTGCGATAATCGTTCATAAAGATAAGGCGTACGCTCGCGGTAGAGCAATCGCGGAAAGACTGAAAGAAGTTATTCCACGCCAAATGTTTGAAATTCCTATTCAAGCGGCAATAGGCGGAAAAATTATCGCGCGCGAAACTGTCAAAGCACTTAGAAAAGACGTTTTGGCTAAGTGTTACGGCGGTGATATCACGCGTAAGAAAAAACTTTTAGAAAAACAGAAAGAAGGTAAAAAGAAAATGCGTAAACTCGGTACGGTAGAAATTCCGTCAGAAGCGTTTATGTCCATTTTAAAAATTGATAGCGATAACTAAAAAATTGCTAATAATCGTGTTATAGGTGGTTGTTTATGGCTGGAATTTATATTCATATTCCTTTTTGCGCTCAAAAATGCACTTATTGCGACTTTGCGTCTTACCCGCGTGAGATAGGTAAGTGCGAAGCCTATTTTGCCGTTATGTATAAAGAAATTAAGTATCGCGCAAAAACGCTTAAAGGAAAAGTTTTTGATACGGTGTATTTTGGTGGCGGTACTCCGTCGTTTGTGAACGAAAAGTTTATTTACGGCGCGATGAAACTTTTAAGTCAAGAGTTTAAAATTAAACCAAACGCCGAAATTACTTTAGAGTTAAATCCAGGAACGATTACCGAAGAAAAGGTTAAACTTTACAAAAAAGCAGGAATAAACCGTTTCAGTGTGGGGCTTCAATGCGCCGACGACGGTATGCTACAAAGTCTTAACCGCATACATACAACCGAAGATTTTGTAAGTGCAATGAAACTTTTACAAGGCGAAAACGTCAGCGTTGATATTATGATTGGGCTTGAAAATCAAACTAAAGACCAAATCGAAAAAAGTATTCGCCTTGCAAACGACCTTGGCGCAAGTCATATATCTTTGTACGCTTTAAAGGCGGAAGAAGGTACTATAATGTACTCGAAATATCTAAACGGCGACCTTCCTAGCGAAGACGAAGTCGCAGAATTTTACGATTTTTCGGTCAAGCTTTTGGGTAGTCTTGGTTTTTCGAGATATGAAGTGTCTAACTTTTGCAAAGACGGCAAGTTTTCAAGACACAATCTTAACTATTGGCTACGCGGAGAATATATAGGCTTTGGCGTAAGCGCGTCAAGTTTTATTGACGAAAGACGGTTCACTAACACTTCAAAAATAGACGAATATATTCATCTTTTATTAAACGACAAGTACCCTGAGATTTTTAGTGAAAACATTGAAGGGGACGAAAGAAAGTTCGAATTTATTATGCTTGCGCTTAGAACTACGCGCGGAATTGTCTTTTCTGAATACGAAGAAAAGTTTGGCGAAAAGTTTATGGTAAGGTTTTCTGACAGAGTTAAAATGCTTATGTCATACCTTGAAATTACAGAAGATTGCATCAAGATAAAAGACGAATATTTGTACGTTCAAAATAACATTATAATTCAATTTATGGATTAAAAAGCCTATTAATCGACTTATACGACCACATTTTAAAGGAGAAACTATGAAGGACTTCGTTCATTTACACGTTCATACAGAATTTAGTATACTCGACGGTGCAACGAAAACGAGTGAAGTTTTCGAGCGCTGTAAAGAACTTGGACAGACCGCGCTTGCAATAACCGACCACGGAAACATGTTTGCAACCTTAAACTTTTCTAAACTTGCGCGTATGAACGACATAAAACCAATCGTTGGTTGCGAACTTTATATGTGCGAAGACCTTACGAATAAAACGGTGTCAAGCGGAAAGCCTGATCACCTTGTTTTGCTTGCGAAAAATCGTGCTGGTTACAGAAACATTATTCTCCTTGACTCGATTGCGTACGTTGACGGCTTTTACGGCAGACCGCGCTGTGATTATAAAACGCTTTTTCAGCATACTGAAGGCGTAATCTGTCTATCTGCGTGCCTTGCTGGAAAATTACCAAGACTTCTTCTTAGTGGTAACTACGAAGCTGCAAAAAAGCACGCTTTAGAAATGAAAGCGCATTTTGGTGACGATTATTATATCGAAATTCAAGACCACGGAATTGACGACCAAAAAAGGGTAAATCCGCTACTTATTAAACTTGCGCGCGAACTTGATATTGGGCTCGTTGCAACGAACGACGTTCACTATATCCGTAAAGAAGATGCAAAAATGCAAGAAGTTATGCTCTGCATAAACACGAAAAAGACGATGGACGATCCGACTCGTATGCGCTTTGAAACGGACGAGTTTTATCTTAAAGACGGCGACCAAATGTATAGTCTTTTTGAATATGCGCCCGACGCTATCGAAAATACGGTAAAAATTGCCGAAAAGTGCGTTGACAGCGTGTTTGAGTTTAACAAAGACGGCTCGCCAAAGCGTGACGCGTCACTTACGCCAATGTATACACCGCCAGACGGTAAAACTCAGTACGAATATCTTCGCGAGATTGCCGAACGCGGTTTACAAAAGAAATATCCTGAAATTACCGAAACTATCAGAACGCGTTTTGAATACGAACTTAAAACTATCGCGGACATGGGATTTTTAGACTACTATTTGATAGTTTGGGATTATATTAACTACGCAAAAGAAAACGATATTCCGGTAGGACCTGGTCGTGGCTCGGGTGTAGGTAGTATTATTGCCTACTCTATGGGAATTACGGACGTTGAACCGCTTCAGTACGACTTGCTTTTTGAAAGATTTTTAAATCGCGAACGCGTTTCAATGCCCGACTTTGACGTTGACTTCTGTACGGATAGACGACAAGAAGTTATCGAATACGCTCGCAAAAAATACGGCTACGACAACGTAGCGCAGATTGCTACTTTTGGTACTATGGCGTCAAAAGCAGCGATAAAAGACGTTGCGAGAGTTTATAAAATTCCGTTTAACGACGTAAACCGAATTACCAAACTTTTAGACGGAAAGTCGTCTATAGCACAGTCTTTGGGGTTAAAATTAGGAAAACACGGCGAAAGTTTAGCGGTTAAAGACCTTGTTGAAATTTACGAAAGTGACGAAACGCTGAAAATGGTAATCGACATGGCTATGAAACTTGAAGGCATGCCGAGAAACATTTCTATGCACGCAGCAGGCGTAGTTATCTGTAATAAAGTTATCAAAGAAAACGTTCCGCTCGCTAGAAGTGGCGAAGATATCGTTACGCAATTTAATATGGTCGAGATTGAGCAACTTGGTATGCTCAAAATGGACTTTTTAGCACTTAGAACTTTAACCGATATTAAAAAGGCGTGCGATTACATTTACGAACAGCACGGCGTTAAAATTGACTTTAATAAAATCGGTTACAGCGAAAAAGTTGCCTACGATTTAATTTCGAGCGGTGACACCGACGCGGTGTTCCAGTTAGAATCTGGCGGTATGAAAAAGTTCATGCGCGACCTAAAGCCGAACAACTTAGAAGATATTATCGCAGGTATTTCGCTTTACCGTCCGGGACCTATGGATTCTATTCCGCAGTATATGGAAAACAGAGCGCATCCTGACAAAATCGTCTACAAGCACCCTATGCTTGAAAGTATTCTTAAAGTTACCTCGGGAACGATTATTTATCAAGAACAAGTTATGGCAATCGTTCAGAAAATGGCGGGGTACACGCTCGGACAAGCGGATATTATCCGACGCGTTATGAGTAAGAAAAAAGCCAAAGAAATGGAAAAGCAGAAAAAACTTTTCATCTACGGCGAAAAGGACGAAAACGGTAATATCGTTATAGAAGGTGCGGTTTATCGCGGAGTGCCAGAAGACGTTGCGAGAGATATTTTCGAAGAAATGGAAAGCTTTGCTAGTTACGCTTTTAACAAGTCCCACGCGGCGGCGTACGCAGTTCTTGCGTATCAAACGGCGTACTTGAAGGCTTTGTATCCACAAGAGTTTTTGGCTGCAATTTTAAACAACCGCATTGACAGTATTGAAGAAATTACTAAGTACGTTTTATATCTAAAACAACGCGGAATTAAGGTTTTGCCACCTGATATCAATAAGAGTAAGCAGTTTTTCTCGGTTGAAAACGGATGCGTTAGAATTGGCTTAGTTGCCCTAAAGGGTGTAGGTCACGCAGCGATTAAGAGTATTATAGAAGAACGCGAAGAAAATGGGGATTACCAATCTTTCGAAGATTTTATTTCGCGCGTTGATAAGACGGCGCTAAACAAACGACTCGTTGAAAATATGATTTACGCGGGCGTTTTCGACTGCTTTAAAATAGCACGTTCAAAACTTATTTGCGTAAGTGGTGAACTTATTGACAGGGCTTCGCTTATCGCTAAGCAACGCGACAGCGAACAACTTAGTTTCTTTGGAACTATGCTTGAAGAAACTACGCTCGAAGTCAATTATCCTGACGTTTCAGAGTACGATTTAAAGCATAAACTTACGATGGAGAAGGAAGTCTTGGGCGTTTACGTATCAGGTCATCCGCTTGAAAATTATATCGACAAGTTTAAACGCTTTAACTTCTCGCTGGAAGCACTCGACTATTTTGAAGAAGACGAAGACGGCGTAAGAACTTATCCCGACCTATCCGACGGTCAGCAAGTTTCTATGGGCGGTATGATAACTGCTATTAGTAAAAAGACGACGAAAAGCGGTCAAAGTATGGCGTTTATAACGCTTGAAGACGCGTATAATCAGATTGAAGGTGTGCTTTTCCCGAAGGTTTACGATAGGTTTAAAGATAAGCTCGAAAAAGACGCGATAGTCGTCGTTTACGGCAAAATTCAACTTCGCGACGAAGAAAAACCTTCGCTATGTGTCGATAAACTCGAGATTTTTACGGAAGACGACAAGCAAGAAGAAGTTGAAATTATTAAACCTAAAACTAAAAGACAATTTATTTGCGTAGTCTTAAACGACGAAACTGTAAAAGATAAAGACGAAATTATTGAAACGCTCGTCGGCTATCCGGGTGAAGCGGAAGTTTATTTCAAGATTGACGGTAAAAATTACCGCATGACTGAAAAGTGCAGAGTTTGCAAAGGTTTAATCGCAGAACTTACCGCGTTTGTCGATAAAGACGATATTATAATTAAAGAAATTGATTAAAAATCGCGTAAATTTACCAAAATATGCAAATTTATCCAATAAATTTCATAAAAAGTATAGTCAAGACGATTTTTATATGTTACAATAAAGGAGAACTTTATGACAAAAATTGCAGTGCTTACAAGTGGTGGTGATGCGCCCGGTATGAACGCCTGCCTACGTGCAGTCGTCAGATACGCGATTTCTAAAGATATAGACGTTTACGGCGTGCGCCGTGGCTATCAAGGTTTGATTGAGAATAACTTAGAACTTTTAAACTCGCGTTCGGTATCAAGTAAAATTCAGCGCGGTGGTACTTTTCTAAAAACGGCGCGCTCGCAGGAATTTACGACGAAAGACGGTATGGAAAAGGCTTACGAAACGCTTTCTGCGTACGGAATAACCGACCTTGTCGTTATCGGTGGCGACGGAACTTTTCGCGGTGGCAAAGAATTTTCTGAACTTTTTGGCGTCAATATTATAGGAATCCCTGGAACTATTGATAACGACCTAGCGTACACCGATTACACTTTAGGCTTTGATACTTCGGTAAATACGGTGCTTTGGGCGATAAACAGTTTGCGCGACACTATGGGCTCGCACGGACGTGTTAGTTTACTTGAAGTTATGGGGCGTCACTGTGGAGATATCGCGCTATACGCAGGTATTTGCGGTGGTGCAGAGCATATTTTAATCCCAGAAATTCCGTTTGATTTAGACGAGATTGCAACCGATTTAAGAAAAAGCCAAAAGCGGGGTAAAACTTCTAATATGATAGTTTTTGCAGAAGGCGCAGGCGATCGTGATGCCGTTTGTAAAGAACTTAGCGAAAAGGCAGGCGTAAAAATTACCACTACGACTTTAGGACATATCCAGCGTGGTGGCTCGCCAACTATGTTTGATAGACTTTTGGCAACGAAAATGGCAGTTCACGCCGTTGAACTTTTGATAGAAGGCGCTAAAAACAGGGTAGTAGGCATAAAAAATAACAAAATTTTTGACGAAGATATTGCCGTTGCTTTGTCAAAGAAAAGAAAAATTGACAAAAAACTTTACGAAATGGCACAAATTTTAGGAAGGTAAATCAAAACCAAAAATCGCTGTATAAGTCGATTATTAACGGTTTTTTAGGAGAGATTATGAAAAATTTAGTTGGAGCGTGCGTATTTGCTCAGTCGGGTGGACCTACTTCGGTAATAAATTCAAGTGCAGCAGGCGTATTTATGGAAGCGTTAAAGCAAGATAACATCACCGAAGTTTACGGTGCAATTCACGGTATTCGTGGCGTACTTGACGAAAACTTTTACGACATCAGTAAAGAAGATCTAAAAGAGCTTGAACTTTTAAAGTATACACCGTCGTCTGCGCTTGGTTCTGTTCGATACAAACTTAAAGATTTTACGGTCGACGCAACCGACTACGAAAGAATTTTAGAAGTGTTCAAAAAATACAACGTTCGTTATTTCTTCTATAACGGCGGTAACGACAGTATGGATACTTGTAACAAAATTTCTAAGTTTATGAAAAATTCCGGCTGGGATTGTAACGTTATCGGCGTTCCGAAAACTATTGATAACGACCTTTACGGAACGGACCACTGCCCGGGTTACGCTAGCGCTGCGAAATACGTTGCTACAACTATGTCAGAACTTGCGCTTGATGCGAAAGTTTACGACACGGGTATGTGCTGTATCGTTGAAGCGATGGGCAGAAACGCTGGTTGGATTACTGCTTCTGCCGCTTTATCTAATATAAATTCTCACTCTGTCGACCTTATTTATCTACCAGAAGTTCCGTTCGATATGGATAAATTCGTTGACGACGTCAAGGGCGTTTTAGAAAAGAATAACAATCAATGTATAGTAGTCGTTTCAGAAGGTATTAAGTTTGCCGACGGAAAATACGTTGGCGAGTTTCAAACTTCAACTACCGACCTGTTCGGACATGCTCAACTTGGTGGCGTATGCGGACTGCTTGCGGGCGTTATTAAGCAAAGAATTGGAATAAAAACTCGCGCAATCGAATTTTCTTTAATGCAAAGATGTGGCGCGCACCTAGCAAGTAGAGTTGACGTTGAAGAAGCGTGCCAGGCTGGTCGCGAAGCGGTTAAAGCGGCGGTAAGCGGTGACACCGACAAGATGGTCGTTTACGAAAGAGTAGAAGGTGACGAGTATAAAATTAACTATAAACTTATGCCGTTAGAACTTGCGGCTAACACCGAAAAGGCGTTCCCTATCGAGTGGATTATAAACGACGGAACAGGCGTATCAAAAGAGTTTTTTGATTATTGTTTACCGCTTATTCAAGGTGACGCAAAAGCACCGCTTGAAAACGGACTTCCGCGCTTTGCTAAACTTAAAAAAGTTAGGGTTGAAAAGAAATAATCGCGCTATAAGTCGATTAATAAATAAAAATCTCGGCAAGTTTTGCCGAGATTTTTATTTAATCTAAACTTTTAACGGATACTATCGGGTTGAAATTAAAGTTTGAAAGTGCTAAATCTTTAACGCCGTTAAACTTATCGTGGTGAAATTTATAGACGTAACTTTTTGCACTTAAGACGTCGGCGTCTGCACTAAAAAGTTTATCTGCAAGTTTGGTCAAGTCGTCAGTTACTTTTTCGGTTGCAAGTTTTAAATATTCAGGGCTTACGATTTCTTTTTCGTAAGCGTTCTTTTCGTGTGTTTTTTCACTATCTATTAGCGTGACGAATAAATCGAGTTTAACGTTTAAAGTCGGTTTTTCTAAAAAATCAACGGTAATTTTATGCTTGCTCTTTGTGATAGATAGAAGGACTTTTCCGTTAGGGGTTTCTATTGACAAGAAGGATTCGTCTACTCGTTTTAACAATAAATTAAAAAGTAAGGTTTCTTCTTTTTCAAGTTCGCAAGCCTTTTTTCCGTTTGAAAAAACTAGCGTAGTAGTTGCATCGTAAATAACGTTTTTCTGTTCGCCTTCGCTACTTTTTGACGGTGTGTCGCTAGAGCCGGTTGACGCGGTCATTTGTGACGAACTAGAATTTCCTTGTCCGTCTAAACTTCCTTCTTCGACTTTAATTAGTGGCATAAACGCGCTTTTTGACGGGGAATAGTGCATGATTGAAAACTCGCGAACGTTGCTTCTTGAGACGGTGTTTACTTTTAAAGTGTTTTTTAATAGTATTTTTTGTATCGCAAAAGATGAGATTGCATCAAGCGCAGTCGTGTGGGAAAGCGTTTCCTTTGCCGTGTTTTCGCATTTTGCAATCTGGGCTGAATTTTGTAATTTTTGTGAAGCAATTACGTGGTCGATAAGTGAGATTAGTTCGTCGTCACTTACGTCTTTTCCGAAAACGATAAGGTCGCAAAAGGAAAGTTTTGGTTGCCAGCCTGTTTTTATACCGATATTGTCTATCGCTTGAAAGACGGTGTCGCCTTCGGCTGAAACCATTGCGTCGTTATTTTGAGAACTTTGATCGGTTGCTTGCGGTATGGCAATTTGCGCAGTTACTTCGTATGAAGTGTCTTTTTTATCGATACCGAGCGCTACTATTATCGCAGTCTTTTGTATATCAATAAGCGAAAAGTCGCCCGTAAAATATAAAATTGTAACGATAACGGCAACGATTATCATTATACGAGTTTTAAACTTTTTCACTTTTTCTCCTTCTTAAAACTAGATAAAAAACAATAGGCATTAAATAGCCCATTAACACGAAATACCAGTTGAGATATTTGTTTGAAAATTCTAAAACGGCTAAAAATTTGTCCTTAAACAAAAATATTGCGACAAGTAACAAGCCGTTTACCATAAGTGCAGGTATTAAGGCTTTATCAAGTGAAAAACACTTTTCGAAAAACTTTGTGGCAGTGTATGCAGGTAGGCAAACTGCGAAAATTTTTGAAAATAAAAGCATAAATATCGCAAGATAATCGAATCTACCGATGTTTATTATTTTAGTCGTATAAATAGTCATATCGGACACGGCAAAAACTTGGGTATTTGCGATTGGTCCAAATATACCGTAAAATATAACTGCGATTGCTACGACGAAAACGCTACCTATTAAAAAGCAAGTCATTATCTTTATCGTTCCGTTTTTTTCATTGTTAAATCTTCCTAAAAAAAGTAGCATATACGCGCCTTCCGTAAACCAAATAACACTTGAAAACATAGCGTTAATCGTGCTATTGTGCGGTTTTTGAAAAATTGGCAAAAGATTAGTTATATCGCAGGTGCTTACTGAAAAGTAGATTATTACTAAAAGTCCAATAACGGTAAAGAACACGCAAATATCTAGACATCTTCCTAAAACTTTAAGACCTTTTAAACAAGCGTATGCGCTTAAAAACATAAGCGGAAAAAAGGATATAAAGTTTGGAAAAACTTCGTATAACGTGTTGTCGACAAAATGCTTTTGCTCTAAAATTGGAACGAGCGATTTTAAAAAGAAAAACGCACCAAGAAAAAAGAAAAGAATTTTTGAAACTACTTTTCCTAAGTTGTTTTCCGCTATTTGATAGAAAGTCATATTCGGATAACGCTGACCAAGTTTTAGTATTAAAAACACGACTAGCGCGTCAAATAGTAAATTAAGCGTTATCGGAAGCCAAATTTGTTCGCCGACGAATCCTGCAACGATTGACGGTAGCATTAAGATTTTCGTAACGGGCATAAGCGCTAGAAAAACTAGCGCAACTTGACGAAGTTTTATATCGTTTTTAATAGTGTGGGACATTTTATTTTTCCCCCTGATTTTTTATTTTTCTGCGAGTTTTATTCTTTGGTTTTAACGATAGTGGACGCTTGTCCATACGGTGAACGTACGTCATATAAAAAGTGTCTTTTAAGTCGTTTTTAACAAGTGGGGCAAACGGCGCTAAGATTGAAACGTTAAAGTTCTCTGTCGCGCATAGATAAATTACTAAAAAGCAGGTAAGAAGTAAAATTCCGTACGCACCACTAGCGCCTGCGACTATTAAAAATATAAGTCTTAAAAAAGTAACTGTATCCACTAGTTCTGGAACGGTGTATATGCAAATTCCGCTAAGTGCCATAATCATAATCGTTGGTGTAGAAACAATCCCCGCCCTTACTGCGGTATCGCCAACGACCAGCGCCCCGACGATAGATAGTGCCATACCGACGTATTTGGGCATGCGGATACTTGCTTCGTTTAGCATTTCAAATATTAAAAGAGTAAAAAACATCTCAAAACTTGGAGATAGTGGTATTCCTTTAATGCTGTTTACTATGGTCAACAAAAAGTTAAGTGGTATAATTTGCAAGTGGAAAAGTTGTGCCGACACGAATAGTGCAGGTAGATAGATTGCAAAAATTACGGAGATTAATCGTAAAATACGCTCGGTGTTTGCTCGGTAATACGACTTAAAGTAATCGTCGGAACTTTGAAAGTCTTCAATTAAAAGGTAGGGAACGGTCAGCGCGATAGGCGAGCCGTCGCACAGCACACCAATTCGTCCTTCAAGCATTTTTGCCATTAAGATATCTGGCTTTTCCGTGTTTCCAACTTGTTTAAATAGTGAAGTCTTGTTTTCAACTATTTGAGTTGAGATATAAGAACTATCACAAATTCCGTCGATATCGAGCGTGTTTATTCGTTCTTTTAAGGCTTTTACTATATCTAAATCGCAAATTGAGTCAACGTAAACTATTGCAATTTGTGTTTTAGAGTATTTACCGCAAGTTAGATATTCAATCTTTAAGTCCTTGCTTTTTACTCGTCTGCGAATTAAAGAAAGGTTGGTTTTCATTGATTCAGTAAAACCTTCGCGCGGCCCTTTTAAAACTGCGCTGGTAGGTGGCTCGGAAACAGCGCGAGAGTCGAACTTTTTTAAGTCGATTGATAATGCTTTCTTTTCGCCGTCGATACAAATTATCGCACAGCCGTTTAAAACGTCGTCAACGGCGTCTTCAATTTTTTCCTGCGTTTTGCACTCTGGGTTTGATAGGCTAGTTTTTATATCGTCAATAGTCTTATTTTCGTCAAGTTCTAAAATAGAGCGGATAACTAAGTCACCCAAAACTTGTTTGTCGACCATAGAGTCAACGTAGACTGCGATACAACTTTTTTTATGGTATAAAAAGTTATAAAAAATTACGTCGTCGCTAGATAACTCGTTTTTTAGAATTTTCTCGTTTTTGTCAATACTTTTTTCAAAATTCATAATTTAAGTATTTTTAAATTTTGATAAAATATGTATTAATCGAGTTATAGAAAGCCTTTTTAGTAAAAAATAGGTGGCAGAGTGGGGTTGACAAATAAAATTTTGGTGTTAAAATATACGTGCGCTTGGAAAATAAGGGGGTTAAAAATTATTAAGTGTGCGTTATATCCGTTTAAAAACAAATTCAGAAAACGGCTTGATTTAATAAAAAAATCAAACTCTATCCGTTTGCAAGATTATTTTTAGTCCCCTAAAAGGAGACTAAACTATGCAGGAAATAAACATCGTCGGTTTATTATCAAAATACAGTGGGGAAATAGTAGTTTCGGCATGTATTGCTTGCGCCCTTTCTTTCATTTTAAAAAAAATATTAAAACTTTCTAACAAAATTTTCATCTTTCTTTCTTTTATCATTGGCGTAGGCGTGTATTTAATCGTTGCAGTTATTTCGCTTGACGGTTCTATTTATTTAGAAATCGCTAACGCGATAACCTGTGGCGGACTATCTGCTATAATTTCACTTTTTGTCAAAAAATTTGCGTTTATGGATAATGGTGATATCAAAAAGGAACTTGAAAAACTCTTGTCGAGCATAGTTTTAAGTGAACAACTTGATGAAGTGGTTGATAAAATTTTGGAAAAAATTGCAAAGCATAAGTCGGCAACTTGCGACGAATTAAAGGAAATTTTAAAAGAAAATCTTTCTTCAATCATTGACGAAAAGGATCTTGAAAACGTTATTTCGTTTATTTTATCTTGCTGTGACTTTGACTCTGATGACGACGATAATACTGAAAACTGAATAAAAAAATTGCGTGAACAAAAAACTCGTTCACGCATATTTTTTGCCGTTTCGGCTAGGAGAGAAAATAAAAAAGTCGGCTATAAGTCGATTAAACAGCAATTTTATCTATCAACCGAACGCAAACGCAACTTAAATCGTCGCATTTTTTGCCACCGGATAGGTTGATTGCTGTCTCAACAATACTGTCTGCTAAATTTTGTGGATTTTTAAGTTTTGCACTTGACAAAAATTCGGTTATCTCTACTGATGAACCGAAGGCGTCGGTTATACCGTCGCTCATTAAAACTAAAACGTCACCACTAGTGACGGGTAGTTCTAAAAACGACGGGTGTAATTCGTTGAGTATTCCGATTGGAAGAGAAGCACCTTCAATAAAGCGCACCCCCGTTTCGTTTACGATAAAGCCGTAAGGCGCACCAATTTTAATAAAATCACATTTTCCGCTGTAAAGATCGCATACCGCAAGGTCAACTGCTGAAAAATTTTCACTACTTGATAGTGTCAAAAGACTATTTACCGATTCAAGTATTAAATCGTGACTAAGTCCCGCTCGATAAAAACTTTCAATTAAGTTTAGAGTAGCCGTAGAAACGTTTCTCGCAGTCTCTCCACTTCCCATACCGTCAGATAAACCTATTAAAAATTTACCTTCGTTTATTTTTATTAAGGAATGTGTGTCGCCAGAGTATTTAGAGCCCGTTTTAGGTGATGACGATATCCCGAAAACGGCGTCGAGCGGTGGGCTTTTCTTCGCTCCGACAAGTATTAAGTCGTCGTTAAAAGGTGTAACTGAAAAAAATGAAAGTTTTTCGCCTGTAATTATGGACAACGCTTCTAAAAAGCGCGGATTTTTAAAAGTTTTTTCATTTGTAAAAATATGAATTTCGGCATTTTCTCCTTCGCCTAGAATAAGCGCACCACTTATAAAAAATCCGCGACGTTTTAAGCCGTCGACTAAAGACTTTTCTGCTCCTTTGTCAGGAGAAAAGGTCTTAGAAAAATCAAAGGCTAAATTTTTCAAAATTTCGCCGAGCGAGTTTGTTTGGGTAGAGACTATTTGCTTTGATTGTAAAACGTCTTCAGATTGCTTAATTATATCTAAATGTTCGCCAATAAGTCGATTAACTTCAAAAATTATGCTGTTTGGATAACCGCAAACTTCCGTAAAAGATCGCGGAAGGTCGAAAAGTGTCAGTCTATTTTTAGATAGTCCTATTAAAATAAAAGAGTTGAAAACGTCTACGTTTGGTTGATTTTTCATTTGGCAACGTTCGTAAAAAGTGCAACCAATGCATACGTTTGAAATTGTTTCTTGAGTGATTTTTTGGGTGATTTCCGAGCGTGATAAACTTGAAGATTTTAATTCGCAAAGAGCAGATTTCATTTGAAAAAAGACACCGCTTATTTCGTAAAGTTTTTGAGATAAATTGGTCCTTGTTCTGTTTAGGTAGTTATAGTATAAAAGTTCTTTTGGGTTTAGATTTAAAAATTCTTTTATATTTTTGAATATAAATGGCGGTAAAAACGCAAAAATTATTGCTGGCACTGCGACAAAAAGTACGTCTGTTGCTTGATAAGAGGGGTAGATTTTTAGGACGAAGGCAGAAACAAATTCTGCAAAAATGATGCCTGTTGCTGAGAAAAACCTGCTTTTATCAGAAAATATTACGGATAGAATCAGCCATAAAAACAAGATGCAAAAATATTCCGGTGCAGTTTGGGTTATAGCAAGTGGGCATGCTAGTATTCCGCTTATAAGATAAGGCGTATATTTTTCAAAACAAATTTGCGAAAATAAAATTGCTAAAACGGAAAACGCTTTGAAGGCGTTTACACCGAAAATATTAATAAATCCTACCGACGATAGAATAAAAATTACTGCAAAGCAAAGTGTGGGAAAAATTTCTGGTTTTGCGCGGTTTTTTACCGTTATAAGTATTGATACGGCTTGAATTGAAATAAACGAAAAAAGGCAGATAACCGTCGCATAGACTAGTTTTTGAGTTAAATTGCCCCCAAAAAGAACGTACGGCAAGATGCTTGCTAAAAAGTATAATATGATTTCAAGTTTGGGCGTTTGATTTTTAAGTTTATACAAAATAAAAAGTCCACAAAAAAGCACCGCTTGAATAAGCCCGAAAAGTAGCGTTTGGTAAGATTTGAAAACAAAAAAACTTACAAGATATAAAAGTGATATAACTATCGGTGAAAAGCCTGCGTAAAGCAAACCAACGTAGAGAGAATAAGCAAAAAACACACCGTCTATAACGCTGTTTAGCGAGAAAAAGCACACCAATATTACGACGTATTTTAATATGCTTTGAAGTAGTAGTCGATTTTTATTCAAGACGATACTCCTTTTAGGTTATCAAGATTTTTTTACATAATAAATTAAGAAACTTGTGATATTTTATGTTATTTAATAAAAATTCGACTAATTTTGTAGAAATCAATTAATTTTAAACGTTTTTATTTGAAATTTATCAAATTTATGGTATAATTGCATTATGAAAGTGAAAATTTTAATTTTCAACTTAATAGCAATTCTTGTGGCTACTTGTTTAGTTTTAAGTAAGCCGAGTTTTGCGCGTGCGGAAGAAATTGCAGAGAAAAAGGTCGTCGAGATGACGAATAACGTCGTTTTGATACGCTTTGAAGGGGATGACAGTTTTCCAAGTAGTAGTTACCTATCAAAACTTGACGCTATGTATAATACTTCGGAAATTTCTTTGAAGAACTACTTTTTAGAATCGAGTTTAAATTCTCTTTCAGTTACGACTTCTTTTATAAGTGGTGGCGGTGCGGTTACCATTGAAAAACCAAAAGAATATTATTTGCCGAGATTTGGCGAGTATAACATTGTAACTAACTCTTATGAAGAAATAAATCCGATTGGGTACGACAACAGATATTTTTATAACTCAAGTGCCGTTTCGCCAAACTATTCTGGCGCAGTAGAGCATATCGAGCGTACCGTCAGAGAACAAGAACTATTGCGCGAAGTCGTTTCAAAAATCGACGCAAATTTAACTAACGCCGACAGTGACGGAGACGGGGTTATTGATTCGGTTACTTTTATTCTAAACATTGAAAATGCTGATGAAATCGAGTGGAACGGGATTTTGTGGCCACATATGACTATGGCTTACAACCTAACGGAAGATCTCGTTAATGCAAACAACTTTGTCCCTCAAGGTTATTACGATAAAAATATTAAAAAACTTGCTAATGACGTGCATATAGACGGACTTAAGGTAAATAAATACAATTTTTTAACGACTGAATATTTAGAAAGATACAGTCTTTCAGGCGACTTTGAAGGGCTTTCAAACATTGGCGTTTTGTGCCACGAATTTTACCATACGCTAGGACTTTACGATTATTATTCGTACGCGATTAAAGATTATGAATCGGTGGGTGAAGTGGATATTCTAGGTATTACGCACCCAATACCACAAATGTCGCTTGCATATAATAGACAAAAACTCGGCTGGCTTTCTGAAGGCGAAAATATTTTGGCGATAGAAGAAAGCGGGACTTATACGTTAAACGCCGTAACTAGTGACGACGAAGTCAAGGCGTATAAACTCGTTTTAAACGACTACTTTGAAACTGGCGAATATTTTATGATGGAAATGCGTTCAAATCAAGGTGGTGGTTTTGATAGTCTTTTATCTGAAAGCGGTTTGATAATCTACCGTGTCAACGAGAAAAATGGTTTTTTAAACGAGAACGGAAACTATTCTAAAATTTGTTACGGCAATATGTACACACCCAAAAATAGCGAAGAAATTTACGTCTATCGCGAAGGCGCTGGTGAAAAAGTTAATAACGACGTGGGAGACTCGCTTGCTATATTAAACGGAAAAAGCGTTGTAGTTGGACATACTTACAAAAAAGATATTTTTGGAACTAAGGATAAAACGGTGGAAGATTTAGTGTATTTTTACCATCCGTCTGGAATTTTGGGTGCATTTTTAACTTATTACAATACGACAATTTTTTACGGCGATACGACAAACAGCGGTATTGCGATTGAGAATATAAAGTTATCAAGTGACGCAAAAAGCGTAACTTTTGATATAGATTTTGACGACCAGTCAACTCCAGTAGCAAACGGTGACGGCTTTTCACTTTCTAAAACTTTGGATAACAAAACTGAAGTTTCGTGGACGTCAGGGGCAAGAAAAGGCAGTGTAACCTTGCTTGCCGTTGAATATCAAGACTCGCTCGTTTATTCGTCAGACGACAGTATTTTGGCGAAAGTTTTGCCAAGTGCAAGTGAGATAAAATCGGGCAAAATGCAGGGCTATAACACGGTTATTTCTAAGTCTACGCCGATTTCCTTTAAAAAATCTAAACTTGATATAAAAGAAAACGCAGTAATTTACGCGCTAATTTCCGACGGCGAAAACGAGTTCGTTAAATTCGTTGGCGTTGTAAAAGCAACTAGTGACGACGACTTTTTTGAAAAGTTTTTCGACAGCATATTTTTTAAAGTTGCAATCGTGATTTTGGTTGCAACGCTTGTGGTTGGGGTGCTTGCGGTTACGGTTTCTACGTTTTTGCGCAAACGCAAAAGACAAGGATGATTTGCAAAGCTTCGCTTGCGTGATTTGCTAACTTGAAAGTTAGCGTGATTTGCAATCCGCAAGCAGATTGCATGATTTGAAAAAACGAGTTTTTTCATTGTGGTCGTGAACGCTACGCGCTCCGTCTTAAATATGTATAAGTATTTGTAAAAATATATTGGATTTGGCAATTTTTGAAAAATTGCACGACAATAATGCAAATCATTTTGATTTGCAAATCATGAAAGTTCTACTTTCAAATCACGAGCGACTTCTGTCGCTCAAATCATGAAGGCTTGCCTTCAAATCATCTTATAAAAATCGCAAAATTGACAAATTTTTCAAATTTCCTTTTATTATATTGATAAAAGGCGTAAAATCGTTTGCAAAAGTTTTGAAATTGTGTTACAATACATAGGCTAAAATTCACACTTGCAATCGAACGTGGTTACCGTTGCTTTCAAAAAAAATCGTATCGGAAAGCAGTTTCCCACTAATAAAGCGGTGCAAGGAGGATTAACGGAGGTATATTTTATGGAAATCACTACTATGAAACAACTTCTCGAAGCGGGCGTTCACTTCGGACACCAAACGAGAAGATGGAACCCTAAGATGAAAAAGTACATCTACGGCGACAGAAACGGAATTCACATTATCGACCTTCAAATCACTATGAAACTTATCGAAAGTGCATACAGATTTGTTGCAGATGCTGTTAAAGAAAACAAGACCGTTTTATTCGTAGGTACTAAAAAGCAAGCACAAGAAGCAATTCAACAAGAAGCAGAACGTTGCGGTATGTACTACATCAACTCTCGTTGGGTAGGTGGCGCACTCACTAACTTCGACAACACTATCCGTTCAAGCGTTGAAAGACTTAACAAACTTGACAACATGGAAAAGACTGGCGAATTTGACCTTCTTCCTAAGAAAGAAGTTATCAAACTCAAAGACGACAGAGAAAAGTTACAAGCAAACTTTGGTGGCGTTCGCGAAATGAGAAGTTTACCTGACATTATGTTCGTAGTTGACCCTAACTGCGAAGCAAACGCTGTTAAAGAAGCTAGAAAACTTAATATTCCTATCGTTGCTATCACTGACACTAACTGCGATCCTGATATGGTTGACTACGTAATCTCTGCTAACGACGACGCTATTAAGGCTGTTAAACTTATCGCATCTATCATTGCTGACGCTGTAATTGAAGGTAAGCAAGGTGAAGACGCTGTAATCGCTATGCGCCAAGCGGCTCAAGCGGAAAAGGCTGAACCTACTGAAGCAAAGGCTGACGATACAGTTTCTGAATAATAATCGAAAATTAATCTAAATATAGAAGGAGAAATAAAAATGAGTTTTACTGCACAAGACGTTAAAGCACTCCGCGAAAGAACAGGCTGTGGTATGATGGACTGCAAGGCTGCTCTTACCGAAACAAACGGTGATATGGAAAAGGCTATAGACTATTTAAGAGAAAAGGGTATGGCAAAGGCTGCTAAAAAGTCTGGTAGAATTGCCGCTGAAGGTATCGTTGACAGCTATATCCACATGGGTGGTAAAGTTGGCGTTTTACTTGAAATCAACTGCGAAACTGACTTCGTTGCTCGTGGTGACCAATTCAAGAACCTTGCACACGACATCTGCTTACACATCGCTGCTTCTAACCCAATCTACTTAACTAGCGCTGAAGTTCCAGCAGAAGTTTTAACTAAGGAAAAAGAAATTCTTCGCGCTCAAGCAATCGCTGAAGGCAAGCCTGAAAAGATCGTTGATAAGATGGTTGAAGGCAGAATTAAGAGTTTCTACGACGATAACTGCTTATTAAATCAAAAGTTCGTTAAAGACCCTTCTAAGACTATCGAACAACTCGTTATGGAAGCAACTGCTACTATCGGTGAAAAGATTGCTATCCGTCGTTTCGTTCGTTACGAAATGGGTGAAGGCTTAGAGAAAAAGAGCGAAAACTTAGCAGACGAAGTTGCTGCTCAAGTTAACGCAATGAAGAACTAATAACTTTTAACTTTTATAGGGGAACATCTAAATAGTGTTCCCCCTTTTTATAACTATCGTTACTACATAATTGAAAAAACCTGAAAAGGGGAATAAAATGGATAGAAAGTACGACAGAATACTTTTAAAATTAAGCGGTGAAGCACTTAGCGGGGCTAAAGGCACTGGCTACGACGCTCAAATTTTAGCAAACGTTTGCGCTCAGATTAAAGAAGTTGTTAATTCTGGGGCTAAAGTCGGTATAGTCGTTGGTGGCGGAAATTTCTGGCGCGGTCGTCAAGGCGAAAACATTGAAAGAACAACCGCTGACTATATGGGTATGCTCGCAACCTGTATGAACGCTTTATGTTTAAGCGACGCGCTTGAAAGCGTCGGCGTAAAAACAAGAGTTTTAACGGCACTTGCCATTGATAAAATTGGCGAGCCGTATAATAGAAAAAACGCTATTAAATACTTAGAAAGCGGTGAAGTTATTATCTTTGCTTGCGGAACGGGACACCCGTATTTTTCTACCGACACAGCCGCAGCGCTACGCGCGATTGAAATCGAAGCGGACGTAATTTTACTTGCTAAAAACGTTGACGGTATTTACGACAGCGATCCGAAGGTGAATAAAAACGCTAAAAAGTATGACGAGATAAGTTATATAGAATATATTGAAAAAGGTCTTAAAGCCATGGACGTTACGGCAATTTCTATGTGTATGGAAAACGGCGTAAAGGTTCTTGCGTTCGGCTTTACTAATGATTCAATAATTAGAGCCGTTTGTGGCGAAAATTTAGGCACTTTGATAAAATAGTCGGCTATAAGTCGATTATTTAATTAAAAATTGTTGATAAAGGAGATAATTATGGCAGCAGATATGGAAAAAATCGAGATGATTTTACTCGAGTTAGAAGAAAGAATGGACAAAGCAGTTACCTACCTTAAGAACGATTTTCTTGCAATTAGAGCAGGTAGAGCAAATCCACACGTTTTAGATAAAGTTCAAGTTGATTATTACGGTCAAATGTCACCGATTAACCAAGTTGGTAACATTTCCGTTTCAGAAGGTAAATGTCTCGTTATCGCGCCTTGGGATAAAAGTTTATTAAAGGTTATCGAAAAGGCTATTCAAATGTCTGATATTGGTATCAACCCAATTAACGACGGTAACGTTATTAGACTTGTTTTCCCAGATTTAACTGAAGAACGCCGTCGCGACCTTGTTAAGCAAGTCAAAAAGATGGCAGAAGATAGCAAAGTTGCAGTCAGAAACGTTAGACGTGATACTTTAGATACTTTAAAGAAAATGAAGAACGCCAAAGAAATTACTGATGACGAATACGCAGGTTTTGAAGCGCAAGTTGAAAAATTAACGACTAAAAACGTTGAAATTATCGACAAGGCTCAACAAGAAAAAGAAAAGGAATTAATGACTGTTTAATGAGTGAAAGTCTTTTACCTAAACACGTAGCCTTTATTATGGACGGTAACGGCAGGTGGGCGAAAAAGCGCCATAAAGCGCGCTCGGCTGGGCATACCGCAGGCTACGGTGCGCTTCAAAAAATTATTGCGCACGCCTTTAGATCTGGCGTTGAAACAATTTCTTTTTACGCTTTTTCTACTGAAAACTGGTCAAGACCAAAAGAAGAAGTTGATAAACTTTTATCGCTTATGTCAAAAGCCTTAAAACTTGCAGGTAAGAAACTTCTTGAAGAAAAAATTAGGCTCGTCATAAGCGGAGATTACAGCGTTTTAAAACCGCGCACCGTTAAGGCTATTAACGACCTTATTGAAAAAACTTCAAAGTTTTCGCCGTATACTGTAAATATTTGCTTTAACTACGGCTCGCGTGCGGAAATTGTAAACGCCGTCAATAATATGATTTCTGACGGTATTAGAAAGTGTGACGAAAAAATACTTTCTAAATATCTTTATACTAAAGATTTACCAGATCCCGACTTGATTGTTAGAACGAGTGGCGAACAGCGACTTAGTAACTTTTTGATGTGGCAGGCAAGTTATTCCGAACTTTATTTTACCGAAGTTTTGTGGCCTGACTTTGACGAAAAAGAGTTTGATAAGGCAATCGAGTGGTACAAAACGCGCGAGCGTAGATATGGTAAAAGTAGTTGAATATCATTATTAGTGGCTTTGAATATTTTTAATAAGTCAGTAATATATTTAAAGGAGAAGTATGTTTAGAAGAATATTAACGGGGGTACTACTTATTGCTTTAGTAGTCGGTTCGTTCTTGTTAAGATTGATTGATACCCGTTTGTTTTATATCTTAATATATCTTTGTTCGGTCGTAGGCACTTTTGAAATGCTTAAAGCGTTAGATTATCGAATAAGTTTCTTTCAACGCTCGATAGTTATTGCATTTTCGCTTTGCTTTTTGCCAGCGTACGTATTCTTAGGCTTTAAAGCGTCAATACTTATTGCGTTCACGGTTGGCGTTTTAAGTCTTTTAACCCTTGTTTTTGAGTTTGATAAGTTGGAAATTGATAGTGTTGGATATACGTTTTTAGCGTGTTTCTATCCAAACTTAATGCTACTTCCAATTATTCTTATGAATAACTTTGAAACACACTCGTTACTTGCACTACTTTTAACTTTTATAGTTGCACCGTGTGCAGATACGTTCGCTTATTTTATCGGTTCGTTCTTTAAAGGAAGAAAACTTATACCAAATATCAGTCCTAAAAAGACGATAAGCGGTGCAATCGGTGGAATTATCGGCGGTGTTATTGGCTCTGTGCTCGTTTGGGCGTGCTATTCAAAAGGGCATATCACTGAAGTTTGGTATATCGAACTTTTGATATACTTGATTATCGGCGTAATCGGCTCGCTCGTTTCTATCGTTGGCGACTTGATTGAAGGTGCTATTAAAAGAAAACTAACTATTAAAGATATGGGATCGATTTTGCCTGGTCACGGTGGCGTGCTCGACCGCATTGACGGCATAATGCTTAGTGCAATGTTCATATTTATTTTCTTTATGTTTATAAGATAAAAATTGCAAATAAACGACTTATAGCGGAACTTTTTTACAAAATTCCGCTATTTTTTAAAGGGGGCTTATGAAAAAAATTGCTCTTATAGGTAGCACTGGTTCGATTGGTAGGCAAGTTTTGAATTGTGTTGACCGTCATCTAGACAAATTTAAGATAGTCAGTCTGTCGGCTGGAAGTAACGCTAAACTTTTAGCCGAACAAATTGAAAAATATAAACCTGAAATTGCTACGCTTACAAACCCAGAAAACGCTAGTGATATCAAAAGAATAAATTCGACTACGTTGTATTTTGGCGAAAATTCAATGGAACACGCAATTACGCCTGATTGCGATATAGTCGTCGTTTCTGTCGTTGGGTTCTGCGGACTTAAGTGCGTATTAAAATCAATTGAAATGGATAAAACGGTTGCGCTTGCTAATAAAGAAGCACTCGTTGCAGGTGGGAAACTCGTTACCGATTTATTGAAAAAGCACCCAAAAGCAAAACTCCTTCCTATTGACAGCGAGCATTCTGCTATTTGGCAATCGCTTGGACTTGATAAAGATAGACCTTTTAAAAAATTGATATTAACCGCGTCGGGCGGGGCTTTTCGCGATAAAACTTACGAAGAATTAAAGTCGGTTACGGCAAGCGACGCGCTTAAGCACCCAAACTGGCTTATGGGTGATAAAATAACGGTCGACTGCGCTACTATGATGAATAAGGGCTTGGAAGTTATGGAAGCAATGTGGCTTTTTAACTGCCCACTTGAAAAAATTGACGTGGTAATTCACCCTGAAAGTATTATTCACTCTATGGTGGAATATGCTGACAGCGCGGTTGTGTGTCAAATTTCATACCCTTCGATGGAAATTCCTATTCAACTTGCGTTATCTTACCCGGATAGGCTTAAAACCGACGTAGAAAGTTACGACTTTTTATCTAAAAATTTAACTTTTAGAAAAGTCGATTTAGATAAATACCCTTGCTTTAAACTTGCGCTAGAGAGTGCAAAACTTGGTGATAACTTCCCATGCGCGCTAAGTGCTGCTAACGAAGTTGCGGTGCATTTGTTCTTGAAAGGACTTATTCCTTATTTATCTATATACGACTACGTTTTGTACGCGCTAGAAAAAACTGTACGGCGCGAAGTTACGCTTGAAAACTTACTCGAAACAGACGCGCTCGCTAGGTCGTTCGTTTATGAAAAATATAAAGGAGACTTGAAGTGATTAATAACTTACTTGCATTTGTTGATATTTTATCAACGATAGGCTCGATTATAGTTGCGGTTTTGATACTGCTTGCAACTATTACCGTTCACGAATTTGGTCACTATATCGTTGGTAAAATTTTTAAATTTAAAATTAACGAGTTCGCTATCGGTATGGGACCTGCACTTTTTAAACGCAACCTAAAAAACGGCGAAGTCTTTTCTATAAGAGTTTTACCACTTGGCGGTTTTTGCGAATTTGAAGGGGAAGATCAAGACGATTCAACCGTAAATGCTGAAAACGCAAAACTTGAAAAAGAGCAAGAAACGGTGAATAACGAACTTATAGACGGGGATGTTAAGACTGAAATTGAACAAAAACCGAAAAAAGTTCTTTCAGAAAACGCGTTTAACAACAAACCGCCTTGGCAGAGAATTTTAGTTCTTTTGGCAGGCGCAACCGTTAATATGATTTTTGCAATGGTTATAGTTATTGCAAACTTTTCTATTTTTGGTCACACGGCATACGCTCCAGCTGAAATCAGACCTGACGAAACGGTCGGATATTCTTTACAAAAAGGTGATATAATCACTTCGATTGACGGACATTTTATTTACCACTCGGTCGATATGATATCTTCTCTTGACGGCAAAAAGAAAAACGATATAGTCACCGTTGAAGTTTTAAGAGAAGGAAAGAAAGAAAAAGTTGACGTTATGCTCAGATGCGACGTAACGCCAGAAGGGCTTACAGATTACAGCGACGTTTTCCGTTCGCTTGGGGTAGGCACCGTTCCTGCGTTTACGACGGCTGAAAACTCTCAAATCCCTAGCGGTGAGTATTTATTAAGATTTAACGACGGCGAAGAATATTCTCAAGGTACCCGAATTTACGACACGCAAAGTTTCTTTTCTTACCTTGAAAAATTTAACGATAACGACAAAGTTGAAATTTGGATGACTACTAGCGACGAAACGGACGACGACGGTAGAGTTATTATAGAGTTAACTATCCCAGAGGGCTTTACCGAAACGGATAAAACTGACTTAGTTGCACTTAAAGCACTTTTCGGAATTGAGTCTGTTGGATACAGTTATCAAGTTTCTACCGAGAACGCAAAATTAAGTTTTGGCGAACTTTTATATAGACCTTTCGTGTATTCTTTTAAAACGATTGGCTTGACGTTTACGTCACTTTTTGGGTTGTTTAATGGAAGCGTTCCGCTAAACTCTGTAACAGGTCCTATCGGTACGATTTCACTTACCGCGCAGTACGCAACCTACGGCTTTAACTTCCTTTTGGAAATTGCAGGGCTTATCGGTTTTAGCGTTGCAATATTCAACCTTTTACCAATTCCTGCCCTTGACGGCGCGCGCGCAATATTCGTTGCAATCGAGTGGGTAAGGGGTAAGCCTATAAACAGAAACGTTGAAGGTATGATTCATACGATCGGTTTGTTCGTTTTATTAGGCGTTGCAATATTCTTTGATATTCTGCAATTTATTTAACAAGAAGTAAAAATTCTGCATAGTATAATATTGAAAAGCGTTAATGCTTTTTAAATATTATGAATACTAAAGATTTATTAATAATCGTGCTATTTGCCACTATTTGTAATAAAAATAGCCAAAATAAATGCGAAGAAGATTGCAAAAAGAAAAAAATAAAACGCAGAAATTGCGACTGCGTTTATAGAAAATACCTAAGATGCGATAAATAAAGAAGAAAGAATAAAAAATAATGCGCTCGTTTTTGACGAGCGCATTATTTATTCATTTACGAAGTAAACTTCATTATCCAAAGGATAACTTCATTTGTCATCTAGGCAAACTTCATTAGTTTTGCGGTGGTATAACCTTAGTTATTTCTTCGTTGTCTGCTTTTACGGTTTGTTCTTCGTAAGAAGGAATTTTTTCTTCATCTGTAGTAGCAACTTCTTTAATTTCTTCGCTACCAACAGTTTCTGCAACGACAGGCATTTCTATTTCGCGCGGTTTAAATTTTTCGCGGTAGGCGTCGCTGAAGGTGTTAAAGAAACTGTCTGCTCCAAACGTTTGATAAAAGCCGTCAATCGCGATAGCCTTTAAAACTTTAATGCGCGTACCGCAGAAACTTATAACCTTAATTTTGTTAAGTTCTTCTAAATAGTCGAGCATTTTTTGAAGTGCTGTCGAGTCGATATAAGTTACACCGCCAAGGTCGATAATAAGACGGTCGTATTCGCAATTTATTCCTTTAATCTTATTAATTAAATCGTCAACGCTTGCAAAGTAGATAGGGCCAGTTACGTTTACCCCGACGGTTTTTAAGTCTTTTTTAAGTTCTGCGTAAACTTCAACCGAGCGAGTGTTATATAAAACGATAAAGAGCGCAAGCACCATTGCAATTAAGAAAGCAAGCGGTAAACTTAAGAAAATTACGGAAATAAACGAGACGAAAGTAATGACTATCGCGCCGTATTCTTTTCGCTTAAAATAGTGGATAATCGACTTATAGTCGCATATTTTAAACGTTGAAACGATTAAAATTGCAGATAAGGTTGCGTTTGGAATAAATTCGATAACGTTTTTTCCAAAGTAGCATAAAACAAGTAAAGTAACAGCGGTAAATAGATTAGTAAGTCTTGTTTGAGCGCCAGTTTTATTTGAAACTGCTATACTTTCAAAACTTGAAGAAACTGGCATACCGCCTAAGAACGGCGCTATAATATTAGATAGACCGAGCGATGCAAATTGGTAACTTGCGTTAAAGTCTTTTCCAGTTTTATCGTACGAACGCTCGCCAGCGATTGCGCTTTGAATAAGAGTGATTGCAAAAATTGAAAGCGCAGGGACGAGCACGCTTTTGGTCAAAGTAAGAGTCGTTCCGTCAATGTTGAACCTTTGACTGTTTATTATAGAAAATTCTAATTTTCCAACAGTCGGGATATCGAGTTTGATTGCAAAAACAAGCACGGCAGAAATTATCGTTAAAATTAAGGCTGACGGAATAACTTTATCCCATTTTTTAGGGTATATTAATAAAATTAATAGCGCGCCACCGAAAACGGCAAGATTAATTAGGTTAATTTCTTTTATTCCGCTTGTAAAAAAAGAAGTAAGTCTTTGAACGTTGTTATCCCCGCTAACTGGTACGCCAAACGCACCGCCAAGTTGCAAAACCAAGATTGTAAAAGTTAAACCAAAAGTTAAACCGCAAATTATCGGGCGCGGAATAAATTTAACAAACTTGCCAATTCTTGCGACTCCTGCGATAAAGAGAAGTAACCCAGATATTAAGCAGGCTAAAAAGGTTGCTTGCAAGCCGTAACTTGAATAAGTCGTTCCTACGACGACAACCGTAAGTGCATAGCACGGAGTCGCTATTTGATGCGTGCCACCGCCCGTTATCGTAAGTATAAGGTTAGATAAAATTGACGTTATCAGCGCACCGACTATTCCAACCGCAACCACGCTTGCGTTAACGCTCTGCGCACCGATTGCAACTATCATTGGAAGAAGACACGCGCCTAAGGTTATACCTGCTATTAAGTCTTGTAAAAATTTCTTTCCGTTATATCCGCTAAATTCGTTTTTTAGGGTTTTCGTATACCCTGAAAAAGGCTTTCGCCTAATTTTCTTCTGCATATTCATACCTTTGACTTAATTATATTATTTATGGAATTTATTTTATCACTAAAACTAATTATTGTCAAGGTGGAAATTGCAATTTGCAAATTACAAAATTTGGGCGACAAACGCTCGCGCGGTTTTTTATATTTAAAAAACGGAACACAAATTAGACAAATCGGTGGGATTTTTTTCTTTTTATTGACAAGCGAACCACATAGTAGTAAATTAAAATAGGCGCTATGTGAATAAATTTTGCACATAGCCGTTTTAAGGGGTTTTTATATTTATGAAAAAACTAACGTTATTAATTTTAGCAGTTTTAACCGCGCTATCTATGATTTTTCTTTCAGGTTGCCAGATTGATATTGGGGACACTTCAACTTCGATAAACGGTGAAACGACTTCAAACGGCGAAAAATCTAACCAAACTCAAGGTGGCGGAAACACTCAAGGTGGTGGAAACACTCAAGGTGGCGGAAACACTCAAGGTGGAAACAATAACGACACTCCTACTGGAGGACAAGAACCTATTGAAGACGTGAAAGTAGACCAACTTATCAATCAGTTTTATTCTTCTATAGATATGTCTTTGATTCCAACAGGTGGTGCTTATCCTAACGAAAAAAATGGCGATATTTTCGTTTCTCCAACAGGTAACGACTCTAACGCAGGAACAAAAGGAAGTCCTTTAAAAACTCTTTCTGCAGCCGTAACAAAAGCGACCGCAGGAACGACTATTTTTCTTTTGGAAGGTACTTACCTTTGTCCTTCAAGAATTGATTTGACAAAATCAGGAACAAAGGACGCACCTATCACTATTCAAGCTCATAATTGGGGTAAAGTCGTTTTGGACTTTACCGACCAGCCATGGGGAAATAACGACTCTAAATATTGTGGTATATATCTTTCAGGTAATTACTGGAAAATTCAGGGTTTAGAAGTATGCTACTCGGGTGACAATGGTATTAAGGTAGAAGGCTCGTACAATTATATAGGTCGTTGCGTAACGCACCATAACCTTGATACAGGTATTCAACTAGGTTTTGGTCACGATACGAAAAATCCTACTGGACTTTTATGTGCTTATAACGTAATCGAAAACTGCGATTCATACCTTAACTACGATTATCACGGAAAAGGTGGTAACGCCGACGGATTTGCGTGCAAGATGCACAACGGTATGGGAAATATCTTTATAGGTTGCAGAGCCTGGGATAATAGTGACGACGCTTGGGATTTATTTGAAACGGACTACAGCGTTTATATAAAAAACTGCTGGGCATGGAATAGTGGTGAGGATATTGTTTTTAAAACTGATCCAATTTTTACTAGCGACAGTTTTGTAAATAGAAAAAATGCTAATGCAAGTAAAAAAATAGCAAAAGTAAGTTCGTGTGCAGGTAACGGAAACGGTATAAAACTCGGTGGAAAAGGAACGGGTGGAGAGTCTAAAGGAATTCACTATGTTTATAATTGCGTTGTCTTCGAGTGTGATGATGCTGGCGACTCTGTAAAGGGCTTTGACCAAAACAATCATAAAGATGGCAATTATATTTTAAACTGTGTCGCTTGGGATAACTGTAAAAATTATATGTTCAAAGATGGCACTAAAGTTTGCCAGTTTATAAATAATATTTCCTTCCAAACTTCTGGCTGTAGAAAGGGAACCCCATTACGACCAGGTGAAGTTGCAAGCAACGCAAATTTAGTAAATAATAACTTTACAAGTGACGGTGGTGACTTGGTTATAGACAAATCAATGCAGATTACAGCAGACGATTTTATTACTATCTCAGTAGAAGATGCAAAAGCACCGCGTCAAAGTGACGGCTCGCTTCCAAACAACGGCTTTGCAAGATTAAAACCTACTTCTCCGTTCTATGGAAAAGGTATGGGCTTAAATTAAGTAGCCTGACGGCTACTCGATATGCGAAACTGTCGTTTCGCTCGATATGCAAAGCGTTGCTTTGCTCGATATGCGCGAACATCGCGCTCGATATGTTGCTTACGCAACTCGATAGCAAGTTTTGCAACTTGCGTAATGGTCGTGAACGCTACGCGTTCCGAAATATTATATAATGTACACCTCATCCGTCGCTTTGCGACACCTTCCCCTCAAGGTGAAGGCTGAGCGCAAAAAGCAAGATAAAATTTCACTGTAACCGACAGGTTACAATTTCACGAAAAGTCAACGACTTTTCATTTCACTAAAAATTAGTGCGCTTAGCGTACAAATTTTACAAAAGCGTGCTATAGCACGCTTTTTAAGGTATTTCAATGGTATTATTGACAATTTTTATTACTGCCTTTGCTCTTTCTATGGATGCCTTTAGTGTGGCGATAGGTAAAGGGCTTTCAATTCAAAAATTAAAACTTAAAGATGCGCTTATCGTCGGTGCTTGGTTTGGGCTATTTCAAGCAGTAATGCCAATTATTGGGTATTTCTTAGGTTCAAGTTTAGGCGATTTAATTTCTGCGATAGATCACTGGATTGCGTTTATCTTGCTTGCGTTTATCGGCGCGTGTATGATAAAAGAAAGTTTTTCTAAAGACGAAGATGCGCTTGATAGTTCGCTATCGTTCAAAAAGATGCTACCGCTTGCAATATCGACAAGTATTGATGCGCTCGCAACAGGCGTCACTTTTGCAATAATGGATGCAAACGTTTGGATAAGCGCGCTTATCATTGGAATAACTACGTTTGCGTTCTCTGCCGTCGGGGTTAAGATTGGGAATTTATTCGGCTCGAAATATAAATCAAAAGCAGAATTTGTTGGTGGTATTATCTTAATTTTAATAGGTTTAAAAATACTTATTGAAGGGTTATTTTTCTAAAAAATAAAACGCGTGGACTTTTCAAAGTCCACGCAAATTTTTTTGCTTTACGTTATTTACTTTCAATTGCGCCGATATCTACTTTTGAGCCGTTTACTCTAGGGCTTAGGTTATAATCGTAATTTCCAAAATTTCCCGTAACGCCGTTATCTATAACGACAAAGTTAGCGATAGGGGCAAAGTTTTCGTCTAAACTAATATTTCCAGTTACGACGCTTGCGCCCGTTGCGTTTTTAAATGCTGTAATACCTGATTGATATGATTCAAACATTTCAAATTCGTAATCTTCTACGTCGGTATTTTCCACGTTGAAATAGTTGTTTGTAAAGGTTATATTTTTGCAGTAACTTTTTGAAAAATCTGTTTTTGCGATAATATTTCCTTTTTGGGTAGTAATTAAATTATTGATATAAGATATACCGTCAACCTTAGCAATAACTATTTCATCGCCATTATTTTTTAACGTGTTATTTATAAAAACAGTCGAATAAACGACTCCGGTGTCGTCTTCTTCATATCCGCCAACGCGCATGCCGACAACTGTATTATCATAGAACAAGTTGTTTCTAACCGTAATATTTTTAACTGGATAATCGTCGCTTCTTTCTTCAGAGCCTATTTCTAATCCGAACTGACTTTTCGTAACAGTGTTATATTGTAATAAAATATCACGCCCACCGTCAACGTAAAGACCAGCACAGTCTGAATAGTTACAGTGGCTGTTAGAGATGAAGTTTCCACTTGCCACCGAGTATCTTGGTTGATCGAGAGATTTCGTAGAGCAGCCGCCTGCGTTTCCGCAAAAGTCTATACCGATATTTGTGTTGTCGTAAACCCTATTTTCTAAAACGTAAACGTATTCACAGTTTGCTGCAACCGATAAAGTTTCTGCCCAGCCCGTTACATTATCGTAAAGCTCGCAGTTAGCGATAATAATATTAGAGATAGGGTTTTTATTTTGACCGTACAATAAAATTGCGTTCGCGCTAGACTCGGTTTCTTTTTCTGGGTTTGACGAAGTAGTTACCATATCGTGAATTTTTAAATTTCTCATTATGATATGGTTTTGATTGTTTCCCCAAAAAGCAATACCGTAAGCGTTGTAAGCGTGTATATTTTTGATTTCAATACCTTCAATTACCGTGTAGCAAGCGTTGTGTGCAACCGAAAAAGCATAAAGTTCAGATCCGCTTTTTGTGTTCGTTATTATCGGTGTTTCGCCCGGGTAATTTCTAATAGTTATATAATTGTTAGCGTCACCTTGGGTTTCGATATAATATCCGTCTGCTTGTGGGGCATTATATAGTCCACCGCGAAGATAAATCGTTTGACCTTTTTTAACGATATAGAGTGCGTCGTCAAAAGTGTAAGGGTTTGACTCTGAGCCGTCACCATTTGACGTTGCGTTTGGAGAAACGAACAAAGCGTTTTGGCGCAAACTTTCGTTAAAGTCGTATTCGCCTAAGCTTTTATAATATGATATAAAGTTTTCATCGTTTATTGTTGCACCGTCTAAAAAACGGTCGGTCTTTTCTGCAAAAGATAGGTTTTGAACGTCAGTGTTTTCGTCACTTGGTGCGCTTGAAGTTTCGCTATTTGTCGTGCTTGAAGTATCAGTGCTAGTTGTCGAGTTTACTAGACTGTTTTCAGTGTTAACCGTGCTATTTGACGACCTTTTTGAACTTTTTACACTCTCAGTTAAACTATTTTCAGTTTGGCTAGTGCAACAAGCAAGTGAGAAAATAAGCGTGCAACAGGTCAAAAAAATTGTTAAAATTTTAAAAACTTTTTTCATAATTTTTTCTCCTTTTATATATTTTAGCAACTTTAATATATATTGTCAATTAAATTATGAAAAAAGGCACTACCGTTCGTAGTGCCTTTCGTAATTAAAAAATTGCTGGTATAAAAATTGCTATAATTAAACCTATCAAAAAAGATAAAGCGTTAGATGTTAGCGCGTAAAGAACGTAGAAATAGGTCGGCTTTGGTTTGTCGGTTGCTTTTTTCATAAAAATTGAGTAAATCACGGCTTCTATAGCAAAAACCAAAAGTTCAAGTAACAAATAAACTGCTTTAAAGTGCATTGCAATAGACGATATTTTAAATACGTGCAAGCCTAATACGTTAAGCAGTACGTTTAATAAAATTTGTGTTATTGAATTTACGATAATAAGAAGACGTAATTGTTTTTTATTTCTAAATCCGAAAAGTAGCGCAATCGCCATTTCGATTGCTATCGTTATAATAATTCGCGCAATCAATGAAATAATTTCTGTCTTCCACTCGTACGCTTTTTGGGCTGAAATTCTGTCGTCGTTACTTAAATTATTATCGTAATCGGCAGAGCCTATAGTAAATTCTTGCATATCAACTTTGTAGTAGGTGTCAAACGCGTACCTTTCGCAAATATTACTAACTGCGTAAGTTTGGGTTTCGGGGAAGTATAGCAAAATTTTAAAAACGTTTGGTGGATAGTACGTCCAGGCAAGTTTTTTAGTTTCATTGACTTGCCAGCCGTTTTGTAAGAAATAAAAGCCGTCAGAATCTTCATAATCTTGAAATGCTTGCCAAATATCACGGCTAAGGTTGTAAAGGTATATGTTATCTTCATCTCCGTCCCACGCGCTTGCTGGTCCCGTGCTCGGGGTTTTTGAAAGTAGTGTAGCATAGCATAGTGTATCACCTAAGTTTTCAAAATTGATGACGACTGACGGTTTAGGACCTGTGTCAGCACTTGCTGTAATTGGTACGGAAAAAGCAATAAAAACAGCCAAAATGAATAAACAAGTTAGTTTTTTGTAAATTTTTTTCATATTTAACTCCTTTTTATTTTAAACTACAGAAAATTTTTCAATTTGTTCCTTAGCGATGCTTAAAAAAATTATATCATAAAATTGACAAAACGCGCAAGCAGTATTATAATAAGTATATTATTTATATTTACTAATTAATTCGGTGGACAAAAATTATGACTTGGTTAAACGGATTAGTGCTTTTATTATACGTTGCGATGATGGTTGGAATTGCCATTTACACGCGAAACAAGGCAAAAACTGTAAACGACTTTTTGCTTGCAGGATCTAAAGGTCTCAACGGCTGGATGAGTGCTTTTTCTTACGGAACGACTTATTTTTCTGCAGTAATATTTATAGGATACGCAGGTAAATTCGGTTGGGATTTTGGACTTTCTGCACTTTGGATAGGCGTTGGTAACGCGCTTTTCGGGGCGCTACTTGCCTGGGCGTTACTTGCAAAGCGCACTAAAAATATGACCAGAAGATTAAAAGCGCGCACAATGCCAGAATTTTTCGAGAAAAGATACGGCTCGCCGTTTTTAAAAGTATTTTCAGCGTTCGTAGTTTTCATTTTCTTAATGCCGTACTCAGCGTCTGTTTATAACGGACTTGGAAACTTGTTTGAAATTATGTTCGGTATAGACGGCACGATAATTATGATAGGGCTTGCGGTAGTTACCGCTATATATCTAGTGTTCGGTGGATATTTTGCAACGTCTCTATCTGACTTCGTGCAAGGTCTTATAATGATTTTCGGAACGGTTATAATGGTCGTTTGCTTTATGCGCGCACCGGAAGTTAGCGGTTTTGAAGGGCTTAAAACTCTTACGGAAAGCGGGTTCGGGCTTTTTGAAACTTACGGCGACGGCGGATTTTTATCTTCGCCACTTATTACGCTTATATCACTCGTACTTTTGACGTCGTTCGGCGTGTACGGACTTCCGCAAACGGTACATAAATATTATTCCGTTCGCGACAAAAAGGCGGTTAAGCAAGGTATGATCGTAAGCACGTTTTTTGCTTTATTAGTCGGTGTTATAGCATATTTCGTCGGTGGACTTGGTAGACTTTTCTTTAGCGAAGTTCCTGCTGGCGGAACAGACAACATTATTCCTATTATGTTAAATAACGTTATTCCTAACGGACTTAGCGGACTTATTGCGGTGCTTATTTTATCTGCAAGTATGTCAACTCTTGCGTCAGTGTCGCTTGCGAGCGCGTCCGTCGTATCCGTCGACTTATATAAAGGAGCAATCAACAAAAACGCAGAAGATAAAAAAGTAACGCTCGTTATGAGAATAATGTGCTCGCTATTCGTTATCTTATCGGTAGTTATTGCGCTACTTAACAAGAAATTTAACGTTACTGCTATCGCGTTTTTAATGTCTTTAAGTTGGGGAACGTTATCGGGCTGTTTCTTCGGTCCGTTCGTGCTTGGGCTATACAGCAAAAAACTTACGAAGGCTGGTGCAATCGCGTCAATCGTTGGCGGAATTGTGTTTACGCTTATTATGACGATAGTGTTTGGCGTAATTACTTCGCCAAGCGGGGCAAGTTTTGGCGTTATATTACAATCTGGCGTTAAACTTTCGCCACTTACAGGCGTTTTGTGTATGGTATTTTCAATAGTTATTACACTCGTCGTTTCTAAATTTACTAAAAAACTTGACGAAGAAATTATTTACAACGCGTTCGATAAAGAACTCGAAGATGAAATTAAATAAAATTGGCTCCGTCACTTCATCTGACTGATTTTTGGCGGAAAATTAATGCAAAAAACTTTGCGTTTTTATCGGTTACATACCACTACAGGTATGCGCCCTCAAAAAACCCGTGTTTTTTTTGTAATTTTCTCGCCAACTCGCTGAAAATATTTTTCAGCTAAAATCACTCATATTTTGTGACATCGCCATAAGGGATAAATTATGATTTGGTCAAAAAACGAAACTCTTTCTAGAGAAGAGTTAGAAAAAATTCAATTAGAAAGACTTATTGATACGGTCAATACCGTCTATGAAAAAGTGCCGTATTACCGTGATAAAATGATTGAAGCAGGCGTTAAACCTAGCGATATCAAAAGTTTAAAAGACTTACAAAAACTGCCTTTTACGACTAAGCAAGATATGCGCGACACCTATCCGTTCGGGCTTTTTGCAGTAGATAAAGACGAACTAGTTCGTATTCACGCATCAAGCGGAACTACCGGAAAACCTACCGTAGTTGGCTATACTAAGCGCGACTTGGATACTTGGACGGAGTGCGTTTCCCGTATTGCTTGTATGGGTGGTGCAGAAAAAAAGGACGTTTCGCAAATTTGCTTTGGCTACGGTATGTTCACGGGTGCGCTCGGGCTTCATTACGGACTTGAAAATATAGGTTCTGCAATCGTTCCGTCGTCGACGGGAAACAGCGAAAAGCAGATTATGTATATGAAAGACTTTGAAACTACTCTTTTGGTAGCAACACCGTCGTACGCGTTAAGACTTGCAGAAGTTGCCTGTGCAATGGGCGTCGATATCAAAAAAGAATTAAAAGTCAAAAAAGCCGTTTTAGGTAGCGAACTTATGACGGACGCTATGCGCGAAGAAATACATAAAGTTTGGGGTGACGACGTTTTGGTTACTTCTAACTACGGTATGAGCGAACTTATGGGGCCAGGCGTTTCGGGCGAGTGCGAATACCTTGACGGTATGCATATAAACGAAGACTTCTTTATCCCTGAAATTATTGATCCTAAGACGGGTGAAGTTTTGCCTAGCGGTGAAAAGGGCGAACTCGTTGTTACTTGTATTTTTAAAGAAGCGCTACCACTTATTCGTTACAGAACTAAGGATATAACGCGATTATTCTATGAAAAGTGCAAATGCGGAAGAACTTTCTGCCGTATGGAAAACTTGTCGGGAAGGAGCGACGATATGCTTAAAATTCGTGGCGTAAACGTTTTTCCAAGTCAGATTGAAGAAGTTATTTTAAACGTTTCAGAACTCGGTCCGCACTACGAAATCGTAGTTACTCGCGAAGGGTACACGGATAAACTCGAAATTAGAGTAGAACTTAAAGAAATGACTGACGAGTATAAAGAACTTGAGCGCATTTCTAAAAAGGTAAATTCAAGACTAAAAACAGTCTTAGGACTTGACGCAAAAATTAGTTTAGTTTCTCCTAATACTTTGCAAAGATTTGAAGGCAAGGCTAAAAGGGTTAAAGATTTAAGAGGTGACAAATGAAAAAATTAATGTTAGGTAACGAAGCAATCGCGCGCGGTGCGTTTGAAGCGGGTGTTAAGGTTGCATCGGCGTACCCAGGAACTCCAAGTACGGAAATTAGCGAAAATTTAGTTCAATATAAAGAAATTTACTGCGAGTGGGCTCCAAACGAAAAGGTCGCAACCGAAGTTGCTATCGGCGCGTCAATGGCAGGCGTTCGTTCTATGGCGTGTATGAAACACGTCGGTTTGAACGTTGCGGCAGACCCACTTTATACCGCAGGATATATCGGCGTAAACGGCGGTATGGTTTTAGTAGTTGCTGACGATCCTGGTCTATACAGTTCTCAAAACGAACAAGACACGAGAAATCACGCTCGCGGTGCGCTCGTTTGCTGTATCGAGCCAAGCGACAGCCAAGAAGCAAAAGATTTTACTAAGTTTGCTTATAAAATCAGCGAAGAATACGATATGCCAGTTATACTTCGTACGACTACGCGCCTTGCGCACTCTCAACAAGAAGTCGAACTTTGCGATAGAGTAGAAGTCGAAGATAAGCCGTACGAGAAAAATATCGCTAAAAACGTTATGATGCCAGCAAACGCTAAGCGTCGTCACGTTATAGTCGAAGAAAAACTTGCTCGCCTTGCTAAAGACGGAGCGAATTTTGAAATTAATAAAATGGAAATTAACGACACGAGTATCGGTTTCGTTACTTGTGGTATTGCTTACCAATACGTTAAAGAAGCAATGCCTGACGCTTCGGTTTTAAAACTCGGTCTTGTAAATCCACTTCCTATGGATTTAATAAAAGAGTTTGCTAAAAAGGTAGATAAACTCGTTATCTTCGAAGAACTTATGCCTATTATCGAAGAACAGGTAAAGGCGGCTGGTATTGAGTGCGTAGGTAAAGAAATGTTTACCGTGCTTGGCGAATACAGCGCAAATATGCTTAAAAAAGCGTTTGGAAAGACAGTTCCTACCGTTAAGCAAAACAATCTTCCAATGCGTCCGCCAATTCTTTGTCCGGGCTGTCCGCACAGAAGCGTGTTCTCAGTTTTAAAGAAACTTAAAATTCACGCTAGCGGTGATATTGGTTGCTACACTCTTGGCGCAGTTCAACCGCTCGGCGTAGTTGACTCTACCGTTTGTATGGGCGCTAGTATCTCAGTTTTACACGGTATTCAAAAGGCAAAAGGTGACGAATTCACTAAAGACTGGGTGGCGGTTATTGGCGACTCGACTTTCCTTCATACTGGCGTAAACTCGCTTATGAACACCGTTTACAACAAGGGCGTTGGCGTAGTGATGATTTTAGATAACAGAACTACCGGTATGACAGGTCACCAAGACCACGCGGCAACTGGTAAAACTTTACAGGGCGAAGAAACTAACGCGGTTGATATTCCTGCGCTTTGCCGTGCAATAGGCGTTAAGAGAGTTTTTGAAATTAGCGCGTTCGACCAAAAGGGTTTAGAAAAGTTATTAAAAGAAGAACTTTCTTTAAGAGAACTTTCCGTTATCGTTACGAAAGCACCTTGCGCGCTACTTAAAGGCGTAGTGTTTAAGGATAAGTGCAAAGAAGATACCGAAAAATGTAAAAAGTGCGGTAGATGTCTATCAATCGGTTGTCCTGCACTTACAAAATGTGCTGACGGAACTATTAAGATTGACCAATCAATGTGTAACGGTTGCGGTCTTTGTAAAACTTATTGCGCGTTTGATGCGATTAAACTTATTAAAGGAGAGTAAACTATGGAAACCAAAAACATAATGATTGTCGGCGTTGGTGGGCAAGGAACGCTCCTTACAAGCAGAATTTTAGGTAATCTTATAAGAAAATACGGCTATGACGTAAAACTTTCAGAAGTTCACGGTATGGCTCAGCGCGGTGGTAGCGTAGTTACTTTCGTTCGTTACGGCGACAAGGTTTACGAGCCTATCGTCGAAGAAGGTATGGCTGACGTTTTAATCGCTTTCGAGCGTCTTGAAGCAATTCGCTATCAAGACTTTCTTAAAGACGACGGCGTTATCGTTTTAAACGACGTAAGAATTGACCCTATGCCAGTTGTTATCGGTGCGTGCGAATATCCAAAAGATATCGTTGACGAACTTAGAAAAAGCCACACCGTTTACAGTGTAAACGCAAACGAAGAAGCAATAAAACTTGGGAACTCACGGGTTTTCAACCTAATTATTTTAGGCTTAGCGGCTAAGCATCTTGATTTTAAGGTTGAAGATTGGCTTTCGGTTATTGAAGAAACCGTTCCACCAAAAACGGTTGAACTTAACAAAAAAGCATTTTTATTAGGTTACGAAAAAGGCGAATAATCGCGCTATATGGCTATTTAATAGGAGCAGACAGATGATTTGGAATAAAGAAATTGAGTGTATGGAAAGAAGTGAACTTGAAGCACTTCAGCTAAAAAATTTACAAGACGTAGTAACTCGCGCGTACAATAACTTAAAATATTATCGCGACAAGATGGATAAACTGGGGGTTAAACCTAGCGATATCAAAACTTTAAAAGATATCGAAAAGTTGCCGTTTACTACAAAAAGCGATTTACGCGACAACTATCCGTTCGGAACTTTTGCCGTTCCACAAAGCGAAATCGTAAGAATACACGCTTCAAGTGGCACAACAGGCAAGCCTACCGTCGTTGGTTATACGAAATTTGATATTGATATGTGGTCAGAGTGCGTTGCAAGATGTTTAACTATGGCAGGACTTGGCAAAGACGATATTATTCAAGTTGCTTACGGCTACGGCTTGTTTACTGGTGGCTTAGGTGCGCACTATGGCTCGGAACTTATTGGAGCGTCAACCGTTCCAATGTCTACGGGTAACACGAAAAAACTCGTCGACCTTATGATAGACTTTGGTGCAACGGGTATTGCTTGTACACCAAGTTATTTGTTACATATCGCTGAAACTTTAGAAAACGAAGGCTTGATTGATAAAATCAAATTAAAAGCGTCCATTAACGGTGCTGAGCCTTGGACTGAAAATATGCGTAAAATGATAGAAGAAAAGTTGCATATCTCGGCGCACGATATTTACGGTCTTTCAGAAATGATGGGACCTGGCGTTGCGTGCGACTGTATCTATCACAAAGGACTTCACGTTTGCGAAGACCATTTCTTACCTGAAATAGTCGATCCTGAAACGCTTAAACCACTTGCTGAAGGTGAAACTGGCGAACTCGTGTTTACGACTTTAACTAAAGAAGGTATTCCGCTTATCCGTTATAGGACGAGAGATTTAACTTCAATTTCTTACGAAAAATGCGAGTGCGGTAGAACCAGCGCAAGAATTTCTCGCTTTAAAGGAAGAAGCGACGATATGCTTATTATCCGCGGTGTAAACGTGTTCCCAAGCCAAATCGAAACGGCACTTTTACAAGTTAAGGAAGTCGCTCCACAATATTTAATCATAGTTGAAAGACAAGGAAATCTTGACACGCTCGAAGTTCAAGTAGAACTAAGTTCAGGTGCGTTATTTGACGAGATTCGCGAAATCGAAAGAATTACCAAGGAAGTTGCAAAAAATATTCAACAAATTATTGGTCTTGCTGTTAAGGTTAAACTTTGCGAGCCTAACTCTATCGAAAGAAGTATGGGTAAGGCTAAGCGCGTTTTGGATAAAAGAAAATTAAGTTAATAATTAATAAGGAGAGAAGATTATGCTATCTAAACAAATTTCAGTCTTTATTGAAAACAGAGAAGGTAGACTTGGCGAAGTTTTGTCCGTTTTAAGAGAAAACGGCGTAAACATTTTATCACTCAGCCTTGCTGACACGAGTGATTACGGTCTTTTAAGAATTATCGTTGACAAGCCTGAAGAAGGTAGTAAAGCGCTTAAAGAGAAAGGTTTTTCTGCAAAAGTTTCAGACGTATTTATCGTTGAGATTGACCACGAAGTTGGCGCACTTTCGCACCTTATGGAAAAACTTGCTAAAGAAGGTGTTAACATTGAATATATGTACGGACTATCCCTTCACGGCGAAACGGCAAGCGTAATTATTAAAACGAAAGACTATAAAAAAGTTCAAGAAATTATGAAAAAGTAATTGATAATCGACACATAGCCCCGTTTTTTGGGGCTATGTGTATTTTATAGGTGTAAAATGATTATAGATTTTCATACGCATATTTTTCCTGATAATATCGCAGATAGAGCCGTCGAAAGCCTTGAAAAGTCAAGCGGTTACACGCGCGCAATCGGGGGAAGTGCGAACGATTTACTGACGGAAATGAAAAGTGCTGGCGTTGATTTGTCCGTTAATCTTCCGATTTTGACAAACCCGACTCATTTTGAAGGTACTATTACAAAATTAAAAGAGCAAAATGAAAAATATCCAAAAATTTTAAGTTTTGGGGCAATTCATCCAAAATGCGAAAATATTAAAGAAAAACTTAAGTTTATTAAAGACTTAGGCTTTTTAGGAATAAAATTACACCCGTATTTTCAAGAGAGTGACATAAACTCTATCGAAAACGAGCGTGTTTTGAGTTTTTCAGAAGAACTTGACCTTATAACCGTATTCCACACGGGAACGGACGCGTCTTTTCCCGATATTGAAAGGGCGACTCCCGATATGATTTTAGATTTAGTCAAAACGGTAAAACCCCAAAAACTTGTGTTGTCGCACACGGGCGCGTTAGGATATTTTCAAGAAGTTAAAAAGTATATGTGCGGGGTAAGTGCATATTTTGATATAAGTTTTTCGCTCGACGAAATGAGCGAAGATTTATTTATTGATATCGTAAAAAGTCACGGCTCAGATAAGATTTTATTCGGAACGGATAGCCCTTGGAAAAGTCAAAAATCTTACGTTGAGTATTTCAATAATATTAAACTTGATACAGAAGATAAAGAAAAGATTTTATACAAAAACGCTTTAAAACTTTTAAATAGAAATTAGAACTTGGATTTATATCTGAGTTCTTTTAATTTATATCATTTTAATGATACTTTTTAGTTTTTATTGCATAATATATTGACAGTATGACATTTTAATGATATAATGTTGGCAAGGATGGTGAGTGCTATGATTATTTATCACGGTTCAAAAGATATTATCGAAAAACCCGAATTTGGCAAAGGCAACGAAAAGAACGATTACGGGTTGGGTTTTTACTGTACTGAAAGCGTTGAACTTGCAAAAGAATGGGCTTGTTCTAACAATGAAACAAACGGATATGCTAATCAATATGAAATTGATTTAAGCGCATACAAGGTTTTAGATTTAAGGGAAGAAAAATACTCTATCCTTAATTGGATGGCGCTCTTGTTGAAATTTAGAACGTTTGACGTTAATGCTCCTATTTTAGTGCAAGCAAAAGAATATATATTAGAAAACTTTTACGTTGACGTGCAAGATTACGATATTATTATAGGCTACCGTGCAGACGACTCTTATTTCAGTTTTGCAAAAGACTTTATAAGCAATACTATTTCCGTTGAACAACTTGCTAAAGCGATGCAACTTGGCGAATTAGGTATTCAAATAGTGTTAAAGTCTAAAAAGGCTTTTGATACGGTAAAGTATATCAGTTATGAATTAGCAGAGTGTAAAGAATATTACGTAAAACGGGTTAGCCGTGATAAAAAAGCAAGAGAAACTTATTTAAGTGGTCACAGACAAAACTTAGTGACTGACGGTTTATTCGTAATGGATATTATTAGAAAGGGGCTTAAAAATGGCGATAAAATCTTATGACGAAGGATATTTAGATAATGTTTCAACAAATATCGGGACAATGTTTGAATATGCGGTGGCTTGTGGATATAAACCAAAGGCGTACTGGAATACGTTCGTTTCTTCTGACGTAGCAAAACAAATAGAAAAAGGCAATCCAAGATTTTTGGTTGGATATTCTGCCATAGATTTACTAAATCAAGTTGTTAACACTACTTCGCTAGACGGTAAAATGCTTGCGCCTAAGCCGTTTTTTAGCCGTTCCGAATTTTATTGGGCAGGTTGGGCGTTAGCGCAATATCAAAATTATAAAGCAACGTCTTTTTTTAATATTAATAAAGCCTTTCCTATTGAAAAAGTTTTAGCGCTGTACGATACACTTCACGAAGCAGATATAACAAAATTCTTCACTATTTTGGACGAATATTTTGCGCATAAAAAAGAAACGAATCTTAAAAGAATACGCACTGCGTCAGGATTATCTCAAAGACAACTTGCCCAAAAAGCCGAAGTGTCTATTCGCAATATTCAAATGTACGAACAACGCCATAACGACATTAATAAAGCACAAGCAGATATCCTTTTCAGATTGTCTAAAACGCTTGGTTGCAATATCGAAGATTTGTTTGAAGATTAGAACTTTTACGCTTTCATTTTTTTGTTGGTTTTTGCATATAATAATTAAAAAATGTTTGAAAATTTTGTCAAAATTTAGTTGACGAAAGGCTTTTTTAGTGGTATCATTATTACGGTTAGCATAGGCTAACTCAATTTTTAAATTCTCAAGTTAGCATAGGCTAACTTATAGGTGGAATAAATGAAAACTTTAAAAGAAGTGAAAATTGGCTCGAGCGCAAAAGTCGTAAAACTTTACGGCGAAGGGGCGTTAAAACGAAGAATTATGGATATGGGAATAACTAAGGGGACGGTGGTAACCGTTAGAAAAGTTGCACCGCTTGGCGACCCGATTGAACTTACCGTCAGGGGCTATGAATTATCTATCCGTAAAAGTGATGCAGAACTTATAGAAGTTGAATAAATCGCGCTATAAGTCGGTTTTTAGTAAGATTTGGAGAAAATAATGGAAATAAAAATTGCGCTTGTCGGAAATCCGAACAGCGGAAAGACTACTCTTTTTAACGCGCTGACAGGCTCGAACCAATTCGTTGGAAACTGGCCGGGCGTTACGGTTGAAAAGAAAGAAGGAAAACTTAAAAAGCAAGAAGGGGTTATCGTAACCGATTTACCAGGTATTTACTCTCTTTCGCCGTACACCTTAGAAGAAGTCGTCGCAAGAAACTATCTTTTAGACGAACGCCCTGACGTTATATTAAATATCGTTGACGGAACTAATATTGAGAGAAACTTGTATCTAACGACTCAACTTAAAGAACTTGGAATCCCTGTCGTCGTTGCGATTAATATGATGGACGTCGTAAGAAAAAACGGCGACTTTTTGGATATTGAAGGATTATCTCACGCACTTGGATGCAAAATCGTTGAAATTTCCGCGCTTAAAGGCGACGGTATCGACGAAGCGTCTGAAATTGCAATAGAGCAAGCAAAACTTGGTAAAAATATTCCAAAACATATCTTTTCTGGTCCTGTTGAACACGCTATCGCGCATATCGAAGAAGCGGTTATACACGAAATGGAAGAAGATAGACAACGCTGGTACGCTATCAAGATTTTCGAACGTGATAAAAAGGTTTTAGAAGATTTAAAAATTGACAAGGATAAACTTTTACATATTGAAAAAGACATTAAACTCGTTGAAGACGAGTTTGATGATGACGCTGAAAGCATTATTACTAACGAGCGTTACGATTACGTCGCGAAAGTCTTGTCAAAATGCTATAAAAAGAAAAACGCAGGCAAACTTTCGACTTCTGACAAAATTGACGCGGTTTTAACTAACAGATATCTTGCCCTTCCAATATTTGCCGTCATTATGTTTTTGGTGTACTTTATTTCCGTAACGACGGTTGGCGCGTGGGTAACCGATTGGGCTAACGACGGACTTTTCGGTGACGGTTTTTATCTTTTCGGCTCGTCCGTTTGGGTTGACGGTATTCCCGTTCTTTTTGATAATATGCTTACGAGCATTAATTGTGCCGACTGGCTGAAAAGTCTTATAATTGACGGAATAATTGGGGGCGTAGGCTCGGTGCTTGGGTTCGTTCCGCAAATTCTGGTTCTATTTTTAATGCTTTCTTTCTTAGAAGCGTGCGGTTATATGTCGAGAATTGCGTTCGTTATGGACAGAATTTTTAGAAAATTCGGTTTAAGCGGAAAATCGTTTATTCCAATGCTTATTGGTACGGGCTGTGGCGTTCCAGGTATTATGGCGTCAAGAACGATAGAAAACGATAAAGACCGCAAAATGACGATAATTACGACGACTTTTATACCTTGTAGCGCGAAACTGCCGATTATAGCACTCGTTGCATCAACTTTATTCGGTGGTGCGTGGTGGGTTGCGCCTAGCGCGTATTTTATAGGTATTTTTGCAATAGTAATTTCGGGTATTATCCTTAAAAAGACAAAACTATTTAGCGGTGAAGTTGCTCCGTTTGTAATGGAACTTCCGTCCTATCATATGCCGACGATATCTAGCGTACTAAAAAACACTTGGGAACGCGGTTGGTCGTTTATCAAAAAAGCAGGAACGATAATTCTACTTGGTTCTATGGCAATTTGGGTATTGTCGCGTTTTGGAAATACTGGTGCTGGGTTCGGATTCGGGCTTGAAATGGCGCTTGAAAACAGTATTTTAGGTTATATTGGAAAAGCCGTTTGCTGGATTTTTGCTCCGCTTGGTTTTGGAAATATTCCGTCAACGGTGGCAACTTTTATGGGACTTATCGCAAAAGAAGAAGTCGTAAGCGTTTTAGAAGTTTTAAACTTTACGGATATGTCGCAAATTTCTGCCTACTCGTTTATGGTGTTTAACCTTTTGTGCGCACCGTGTTTTGCGGCAATGGGGGCAATCAGACGCGAAATGGGAAGCGCAAAGTGGACGGCGTATGCAATTTCTTATCAATGCGTTTTTGCGTATATTATATCGCTTATTATTTACCAATTAGGCTCGGCTTTTTCGGGAAACGTTTACGTTGTAGGTTTAATATTTGCGATTATTGCAGTTTTATTTTTAGCGTATATGATTTTCAAACCTATGCCCCAAAAAGGCAATTAATCGATTTATAGGTGCTTATTATGGTTTGGTTAAAACAAAATTTAGCAACCGTTATAGTTGCAATTATAGTGGTTTTAATTATCTCGTTAATAATTTTTTATCTTGTAAAAGAAAAGAAACAAGGTAAATCAAGTTGTGGCTCTTGCTCGAACTGTCCTATGAGTGGCAGTTGTCACAGAAAAACAGATAGCGATAAGGAGAAAAGGTTATGAGTTTGCAAGAATCAGGCGAAATGTATATTGAATCAATTTTCGTTTTATCAAAACAAAAACCGAGCGTCCGCTCGATTGACGTTGCCGAGCATTTAGGCTATTCTAAACCTTCCGTGTCGCGTGCGATAGGAATTTTAAAAAGCGGTGGATACGTCGAAACTGATTCTACGGGCTGTCTAAAACTTACCGAAAGCGGACTTAACGTTGCAAAAAAGACTTACGAACGACACACCGTGTTGAAAAATTGCTTTTTATCGCTTGGCGTTAATGATTTAACGGCAGACGAAGACGCCTGCAAAATCGAGCACGTAATAAGTGACGAAACCTTTTTAGCAATAAAAAAATATTTTGAAAATAAATAAAAAATAGCGGTTAATTGGCGTATAGCACGATTAACCGCTATTTTTGCATGCTTTTTTTACACAATTTAATTTTGCTTATTTTGATATTTGACTTGATTTATTTTTTAATATAGTGTATATTATTAATAATAATTTATTTTATAGGAGAATAATTATGAAAAAAATTACCAAAATTTTAGTAAGTTTGGCGCTTTCTGCGCTATGTCTTTTCTCAGTTTGTGCTTGTAATAAGGCTGAGTTTAAAATTGGTGTTCAAAGTGGAACGACTGGTGAACTTTACGTTAAAGGCGACGTTGATATGATGTTTGACGGTCTTAAAAATTCTGAGTGTTTTGCTTACGACAACGGCGGACTTGCAGTTCAAGCAATGCTTAACGGTCAAGTTGACTTCGTTATTATCGACAACGAACCTGCTAAGCAACTTGTTGCTCAAAACTCTGGTATTAAAATGATTGATATCGCTTTAACTACCGAACAATACGCTTACGGCGTTGACAAAAATCAACCTGAACTTTTAGCGTCTATCAACTCTATCATTACTAGAATTAAAGGCGACGGCACTTTAGATGCAATTTTTGCAAAGTACGACTCTTTAGAATATGACGACGAAGGTAACGTTATTGGTGGTGACGATCATATCGTTGGTGTTGAATCTGCAAATAAAAACGTATCAAACGCATCTGGTCAATTAGTAGTTTCAACTAACGCAGCGTTTGCTCCGTACGAATACAAAAAAGGAAATAAGTTCGCAGGTATTGATATGGAAGTTGCTGAACTTATTGCAGATGAATTAAACCTTGAACTTGTTATTGAAGATATGGAATTTATTTCAGTAGTAAATTCAGTTGGTATCAACGCAGTTGACGTTGCTATGGCAGGTTTATCAGTAACAGCGTCAAGACGCGAACTTGTAAACTTTTCTGAAGTTTATTACGAAGGTGTTTACCAAGTATTATTAGTTAAAGAAAGCGAAACTCGTTTTGATAGTTTTACTACTAAAGAAGAGATTGAAAATATTCTTAAAGGATAATTAAATTATGGAATTAAATTGGGGTGCCCGTTGGCAGAAATTTATTCGTTCTTTCATATCTAACCAAGGCTATAAGGACGTTTTAAGGGGGTTGGGGGCTACTGCAACCATCGCCGTCTTAGGTCTTATAATTGGTATAGTTATTGGAACGCTTATTGCGGTTGTTCGCGTTCTGCCTAAGTATAAACGTTCAGTTAGGGTACTTGATAAAATCATGAGCGTGTACGTCGGCTTTTTCCGCGGAACGCCTATGGTCGTGCAACTTTTGTTAGGTTACTTCGTAATTTTACCGCTTTTAAACATACCTGCAGACGGTATCACCGTTGCGATTATTATTTTCGGGCTTAACAGTGGTGCTTACGTTTCGGAAATTATGCGTAGCGGTATACTTTCCGTTGACCGCGGACAACTTGAGGCGGGCCGTGCGGTAGGTCTTAGTTATCCTAAGACAATGATAAGTATCGTAATACCGCAAGCGATTAAGAATATTCTACCGACGTTAGGCAACGAGTTTATCGTCTTACTTAAAGAAACTTCTATCGTAAGTTTTATCGCAGTAGTTGACCTTACCAAGGCTTTCCGCTCGATAGGTGACGCGAACTACGAGTATATGATTCCTTATCTTATGCTTGCCGTAGTTTATCTCGTTATCATTATGGTGGTTACGTATTTAGTCAGACTTATTGAAAGGAGGCTTGCAAAAAGTGACAGAACTTAATAAAAAACCTCTTATAGAAGTTAGAAATTTAACCAAAAAATTTGGCGACTTATTAGTTTTAGACGATATTACCGAAACCATTTACGAAGGGGATATTGCCGTTATAATCGGCCCAAGCGGTGGCGGTAAAAGCACGTTCCTTCGTTGCTTAAACGTGCTTGAAGATCCTACTTTAGGTCAAATAGTCTTCGATGGCGAAGACCTTACCGATTTAAAAATTGATATTAACGTCTGCCGTCAAAAAATGGGCATGGTTTTCCAACAATTTAATCTTTTTAATAATCTTACCGTGCTAAAAAATATTACCTTAGCGCCTATTAGCGTAGGTATAAAAAATCTTAAAAAGATAAGAAAGCACAATAAGTCGTATCAAAAATACAATGAAAATTTAGCAAAAAATAAAGATAAAATTTATGCTAAGATTGATCTAAAGATTGAAAAATACAAAAAAATTATCGAAGAAAACAAAGTCCTTCTCGAGCCTATAAACCAAGAGTGGGAAAAGACTAAAAAAGTAGTTGAGTTAAAGGGTAAGTCGTTCGTAACGTACGACGAAAATTTGACGCGCAAAAAACTTAAACTCACTTCAATTATTGAAAATGCAGAACGCGCAATAGAAAGAACCGTCTACCCTACGGAAAAAACTTATATTGAGCCACCGTATAATTCAAAAGAAGAAGTTGTAAAAGCCGTTGAAAATCGCGCCTACGAACTTTTAGAAAGAATTGGTCTTAAAGAAAAGGCGGGCGTTTATCCTTCAACTTTATCTGGCGGACAAAAACAGCGTATTGCAATCGTTCGCGCGCTATGTATGAATCCGAAAGTTATGCTTTTTGACGAACCGACGAGCGCGCTTGACCCTGAAATGGTTGGCGAAGTTTTAGAACTTATAAAATCTATTGCTGCGGACGGTATGACGATGGTTATCGTAACGCACGAAATGGGGTTTGCTAAAGAAGTTGCATCTCGCGTAATGTTTATGGATCAAGGTAAAATTGCAGAACAAAATGGACCTAAAGAACTTTTTGATAATCCGCAAAATCCAAGGCTTAAAGAATTTTTGTCTAAGGTAATTTAATGCAAGATTTTAGTAATGAAAACAAAATATTTTTCGACGAACTTGTTTCAAAAATCAAGGAAAAATATGCCGATAGCGTAGATTTTTTAGGGGTGTACGGCTCGGTTGCGCGAGGCGACGCGGACAAGTTTTCTAACACTGATTTTATCGTTATCGCATGCGACGGAGCAGATTTTTCTATTGACGTAAATTTTATCGTCGTAGGCGGTGCGGAAATAGGGTATAGTATAAAAAGTACGACTTGGTCTGAATACGAAGGCTATATCGGCACCGTTATGCAGGGCGCAATTTTGGGGCTTGTTCCACTGTATCATCGGAATTACGATGCTATAGAGCGGTTTTTGAAGATAAAACGCCTTGCAGAAGCGTCGCTACTTTTACCGCTTGACGAGAAAAAAGTTAATAGGATAGAACCGAGAATTATCGATTTGAAATTGGCGAATTCTGACGTTCAAACGTCGAAAAAAGAAATGGTCAAGTTTAACGCGATTAAACTTTTAACTATCTCTTCAGAAATTCTTACAGAAATTAACTGCAGTTACTATCGTCACTCTATCACGGAAAGACAGAAAGATATTGAAATGCTATCTATTCTTCCCGATAAATTTTTACTATACTACAATCTTATTCTTGAAAAAAACGACGAGCGCGATTTAAAAAATTACTGCAACGAATTAACTTTAAAAACTTGCGAAATCTTTGATAAACTTAAGAAAGTTTACTCAGTTAAAAAGTTTAAGCCGTTTGACGGTGAATACGAAAAGTTTATCGCTAAAATTAATTCTAAGTTTATAAAAAGCCAAGTCTATGCTGACAGAAAATTGTCGTCGATAGTTGGGTATGAATTACTTGAAACGATTAAGAAAATAGAAAACGATACGGGGGTGTCGTTTAGAGTAAACGTGCAAGACGCGTTTAATCCGTCGAAACTCCCACTTTTACTTAAAGCCGTAAAAGACGTTTTTGAAAAAGAGTATAGCGCAAGAAATTTGACGGTTAAAAAATATTCGTCTTTTAAAGATGCGCTCGACGAAATTATGAATTAATCGCCATATAGGCAAGTTTCTTTGAAAATTGCCAACTATATAAATCTGTTCCACGGATTTGTGATATTGCTTCGCAGTGTTATTTGCCTAACGGCAAGTTATATTGCCTTAGGCAGTTTTATTAAGGATTTATATAATATAACTTTAACTTCAGTTAAAATATAACTATGGCTCTGCCATAATATCACTTTTTGTAACGCAAAAAATATAACTAAATTATAGGCGTGTTTCAAACAGGTTTGCTTTAAAACGAAAAAAGAGCCGAAAATCGGCTCTTTTTCGTTGATTATAAGTCGTCAGCGTCTTGGATAGGTCTTTCGTATTCGTCGTCTGACGAAGTGTTTCCCGTATAACTTCCTAAAACGTCAAAATCTGACTTAAACTCAAAATTATTCTTTTTGTTCTTCTTTTTCTTTTTAAACATTAGTTACAGTCTTTAGTTTGGCTTTTAGCCTTTGAAGAACAACTTGAATTCTTAGCACTCTTTGTGCTTTTAGAAGTTTTAGAGTTAGTTTTATCAGTAGTCTTTCTCATAGATCTTCGCAAAAGATTTTTGTCCTTTGCTTCCCCCCCCTTCGTAGTTTATTTTGCGTATAAAACCTTCTTTTATACAAATTTCGACAAAATTAATTAAAATCATAGGTTGTATATGAAAAATTCGATAAAAAATTTAAGTGACGTCTTTTTTAAAGAAAATCTAACTTGCAATAACTGCCGTAAAGAAATTTTTAACGGCGAGTATTTTTGTGACGATTGTAAAAAAGAATTAGAAAATCTAAAAGGCGGGGCGTATTGTTCAACTTGCGGAAGGCGAACGACTATTCCGACCGTAAGGTGCTTTTCCTGCAAAGAAAACTGGCAAGTCGATATGGCTCGAAGTGCTTTTATTTACGACGGCATTATTAAAAACTTAATTTCGGCGTTTAAGTATAACGAAAACAAATATCTTGCTAACGTTTTTGCACCCTTTTTAGAAAAAGTTTACGTATCGGAAAAGTTTGACGCTGACGCTATAACATTCGTTCCAATGAGCGAAGAACGACTCTTTGAGCGCGGGTTTAATCAATCTGAAGCACTTTGCGAAGTTTTATCAAAAAGTCTTGATATTGAACTTATAGCCCCACTTTTTAAGAAAAATGAAGTCAAAAAGCAGGTGGGATTGACTGCAAAAGATAGGGCTTTGAATATAGTTTCAAGTTTTGGGTATCTTGATAAAACCGTAATAAAAGACAAAAAGATTTTACTCGTTGACGACGTTCTAACGACGGGTGCAACGAGTGGTGAAATTGCAAAGATGCTTAAAAAACAAGGCGCAACTAAGGTTAGTTTAATGACGATTGCGTCAGTCAAATCTTTAGATATTTAAAAGAATTCTTACATTTTTTTACAAAAAATTGTAAAAAATAGGCAAAAATTTGTTAAAAAGCATTTACAGAATTTGGTGTTTATATTATAATATACAATATAATAAATAAAAATGGCGTATTATAGCCTTAAAATAGGGATGCGATATGGGACTTATCAGATACATTTTAGAATCAGACTCAAGAAGATCAATTAAGAAAATCGGTCAAATGGCAGATAAAATTTTGGCACTATCACCAAAATACGAGCAAATGACTGACGACGAATTAAAAAATCAAACAGTCGTTTTGAAAGAAAGACTTCAAAAGGGCGAAACTTTAGACCAAATTTTATTCGACGCGTTTGCCGTCGTTAGAGAAGCAAGTTACCGCGTTTTAGGTATGCGCCACTACAAGGTTCAACTTATGGGCGGTATCTGTGTTCACCAAGGCAGAGTTGCAGAACTAAAAACTGGTGAAGGTAAAACGCTTATGGCTACACTTCCTTCATACCTTAACGCACTCACTGGGAAAGGCGTTCACGTAGTTACGGTAAACGACTATCTTGCTAAGCGTGACGCGGCGTGGATGGGTAAAGTTCACCGCTTTTTAGGTTTGACCGTTGGTGTAAACGTCAACGAAATGAGCGATAACGAAAAGCGCGAAGCGTATAAATGCGATATTTTATACGGAACGAATAACGATTTTGGTTTCGACTATCTCCGCGACAACTTAAAAGTTCGCTACTCTGACAGGGTTCAACGCGATCTAGAGTTTGCTATCGTCGACGAAGTTGACTCGATCTTGATAGACGAAGCGAGAACTCCGCTTATTATCTCAGGTCAAGGCGCAGATTCGTCTGAAATGTACGTTTCTGCTAACCGCTTTGTAAAAACACTTAAAAAAGACGAAGACTTCAAGGTTGATATCAAAGAAAAAACCGTTCAAATTACTGAAAGCGGTGCAGATAAGGCAGAAAGATTTTTCAATCTTAGAAACTTTTCAGATATTGAAAACGCAGACCTAAGCCACCATATCCAACAAGCTTTAAAGGCGCATCATATCTTTAAGCGCGACAACGACTATATCGTTCAAGACAGCGAAATTATTATCGTTGACGAATTTACCGGCCGTCTTATGATCGGTAGAAGATATTCTGACGGACTTCACCAAGCGATTGAAGCAAAAGAAAACGTAGTCGTTAGAAGTGAAAGTAAAACTCTTGCAACCATTACTTTCCAAAACTACTTCCGTCTATACAAAAAACTCTCTGGTATGACTGGTACTGCTAAAACCGAAGAAGAAGAATTTAAAACTATTTACGGTTTAGACGTTCTTGAAATTCCGACGAACCGTCCGATGATTCGTCAAGATATGCCTGACGTCGTTTACTCGACCGAAAAAGGCAAAATTAAAGCGATTATCGAAGATATTAAAAAGCACTATGAAAAAGGTCAACCGGTACTTGTTGGTACGGTTACCGTTGAAAAGAGTGAAATGATTTCGCGCGCGCTCCTTCGCGAACGCGTAAAACATAATATTCTAAACGCAAAAAACCACAAGCGCGAAGCGGAAATCGTTGCGCAAGCGGGCAAAAAAGGCGCGGTTACTATCGCTACTAACATGGCAGGTCGTGGTACGGATATTCTGCTTGGCGGTAACCCTGAATTTTTGGCTAAACAAGACTTAAGAAATTTAGGTTACGACGAAACTAGCATCGAACTTGCAACTTCTTTCGTTCAAGACGTTTCTGACGATATCAAAGTTTTGCGCGAAAAATATAACGAACTTTTAAATAAACATAAAGCCGTAACCGACGTTGAAAAAGAAGAAGTTTCTGCGCTCGGCGGTTTGAGAATTATCGGTACTGAGCGTCACGAATCTAGACGTATCGACAACCAACTTCGCGGTCGTAGCGGTCGTCAAGGCGATCCTGGTTCTTCACTCTTTTACATCTCTTTAGAAGACGATTTAGCAAAGAGATTTGGTGGCGAGCGTATGCAAGGCTGGTACAACGTCTTTAAAATGGACGAAGACACTCCGCTTCAAGCAAAAATGCTTGCTCGCGCTATCGAAAACGCTCAAAGAACTATCGAAGGTCAAAACTTCGGCAGAAGAAAACACGTTATTCAATACGACGACGTTATGAATACCCAAAGAATGGTTATTTATAAAGAGCGTATGAAAGTCTTAAAAGGCGAAGACGTTCACGAAGATATCGTTAAACTTATCCCAGAATACGTCGAAGGCGTCGTTCACGAAGGTATTGACGATCCGTCAAAACCAAAGACTTGGGACGCGGAAAAACTCAACCAAGCACTCGAAGCGAAAGTTTTACCTATCGGAACGAACTTTGTTTCTCAAGACGACTTAACTAAGTGGGATTTCGACTTCTTAGTTTCTAAATGCGTCGATAAAGCGGTTGAGTATTACGAACAAAAAGTTGCCGATTATAAAGAAAAAGGCGTCGATTTTACTGAATTTGAAAGATATTTATTCTTAAAGACGGTAGACAGAAAGTGGATCGACCATATCGACGCTATGGATAAATTAAAACGCGGAATTTCACTTCGCGGTTACGCTAACGAAGACCCTGTTATCGCTTACAAGCGCGAAGGTTTAGAAATGTTTGACGAACTTACGTCGTCTATTCGCGAAGAAGTCGTTAGACTTTTGATAAAGGCTGAAATTCGTACTGAAGCCCCAGCGCCAGTTCAACAACAAAAGACGATGACTTTCGGAACTTCTAACCAAGGCGGTCCAGCAAAAAGTGATAAAACCGTAGGTCGTAACGATCCATGTCCTTGCGGTTCAGGAAAAAAATACAAAAACTGCTGCGGCCGTTAAAAGCCTTATAAACGGCGCAATACCGCGTTTCTGCAAAGTTTGCCTGACTTGGATGACCACAAAGGTCTATCCAATCCAGTCAACCTTTGCGAGCCTTGTCTTGCTTGTTTCTAAGTCTTTTAATATCGTGAAATAAGCAAATAGGAAAGATAGACAAAAACATAACTGTCGGGTTGCCCGACCGAGCCTAGCCTAACTCGTTTCTAAGACTTTTATTCAAGAGATGGGCTAAGATATAAAATAAACAAAACATAACAGTCGGGTTGCCCGACCGACCTGGCAGTCGTGTTTGCTGACGCTCAGCCTTCACCTTGAGGGGAAGGTGTCACTTTAGTGATGAATGAGGTGTAAAGTTATATAATAACTAAAATCCTTAGAAAAAACTATATGTTAATCTCGGAACGCGCAAGCGTTCACGACCACAATGCAAAACGAAGTTTTGCAATTCATGTAAGCCGTACGCATTAAGTAGGCTTACAATTCATGACAATCGCCAGATTGTCAATTCATGAAAACCACAGGTTTTCAAATCATCAGCCGTAGGCTATAAGGGTGTATTATGATTAGAACAGATTTATATTACGACAAACTTAAAGAACTTAAGGCAATTCTACAAGAGGCAGGATACTCTCTTTGACTTGGATAATTTAAAAATCCAGTTACAAGAAATTGAAAAAGAACAAGAAAAGCCTGAAGTTTGGCAAGATTTGAAAAAATCGACGGAACTAGCGCAGAAAGCGCAAAGCATTAGAAATAAATTAAGTGCGTTTGATAAAGCGTATAAAACGCTTGAAGATGCAAGCGACCTTATTGAACTTGCTGCGCTTGAAGACGACGACAGTTTCTTGCCGGAAATTGACAAAGAACTTGAACAAGTTGAAAAAGATATCGAAGAAATGCGACTTGCTACACTTTTAAAAGGTAAGTACGACTCTCTCGACGCGCTTATGACGCTTCACGCAGGTGCGGGCGGAACTGAAGCGTGCGACTGGACGGAAATGCTTTACCGTATGTACATTTGCTACGCTCAAAAGCACGGCTACGAACTTACTGAACTCGACCGGTTGCCTGGCGACGATGCAGGAATTAAAAGTGTTTCGTTTAAAATTAAGGGCGAAAATGCGTACGGATATTTAAAAAGCGAGCAAGGCGTTCATCGCTTGGTTCGTATTTCTCCGTTCGACAGTAGCGCAAGACGGCACACGTCTTTTTCGTCGGTTGAAGTTATGCCTGAAATTATAAACGACGAAGAAATTGAAATCAGACCTGAAGAATTGAAAGTTGACACCTATCGCTCGAGTGGTGCAGGTGGTCAACACGTCAATAAAACGGAGTCGGCAATTAGAATTACTCATATCCCGACGGGTATTATAGTTGCTTGTCAGAACGAAAGAAGTCAAATTCAAAACCGTGAAATGGCTATGCGTATGCTTATTGGTAAACTCGTTGAACGCCGTGAAAGTGAGCGTATGCAAGAAGCACAAGAAATTAAAGGCGAAATCAAGAAAATTGAGTTCGGTAGCCAAATCAGAAGTTACGTTTTCTGTCCGTATACTATGGTTAAAGACCACAGAACGGGCTATGAAACGGGTAATATCCAATCGGTTATGGACGGCAATTTAGACGGATTTATAACCGAATACTTAAAGAAATCATAATGAAGTATATAGATAAAATTAAAAGTCTTCCTAAAAAAGAAGACCCTATAATTTTGGCGATAGAATCGTCTTGCGACGAAACTGCTTGCGCAATCTTAAAAGGTGGCAGAGAAGTTTTATCCAGCGAGATTATAAGTTCAGCGGATATTCACGCAATCTACGGTGGCGTAGTTCCAGAAATTGCGTCGAGAGCGCACACGGATGCCATTGATAAAGTGGTCTATAAGGCGTTAAACGAAGCAAATTTGACTTTTTCTGACCTAGACGCTATCGCAGTAACTTACGGTGCAGGACTGCTTGGTGCATTGCTCGTTGGCGTGTCTTACGCAAAGGCGCTTGCCTTTTCGCTCGGTATTCCGCTTATACCAGTTAGCCATATTCGCGGACACCTTGCAGCGGCGTATTTATCGGATAAAGAATTGAAACCACCGTTTATAACGCTACTTGCTAGCGGTGGGCACACCGCGATTATTCGCGTTTTAGATTATGATAATTTTGAGATTTTAGGCTCGACCTTAGACGACGCGGTGGGTGAAGCGTTTGATAAAGTTGCGCGCGTTTTAGGACTTCCTTACCCGGGCGGTCCTAACGTTGAAAAACTTGCTAAAGACGGAAATGCAACTATATTGATGCCAAAAATGTTAAAAGGCGCAAAAGGTTATAATTTTTCGTATAGCGGGCTTAAAACTGCCGTCATTAATTACGCGCATAAATGTCAGCAAAAGGGCGAAACTTTTAATAAAGCAGATTTAGCAAAAAGTTTTCAGTGCGCCGCGATTGATATCTTAGTCGACAAAGCGATAGACGCCGCTTTAGAATATAGTATAGGGACTATAACGGTTGGTGGCGGAGTTGGTGCAAACGGTTATTTGCGCGAAAGTCTAACTAAAAAATGCGCGGATAGGTCGATTAAACTCGTTTTACCAGAAAAAGGTATGTGCACAGACAACGCCGCAATGATAGGCGCAGAAGGATATTTAAGATATCTTAAAGGTGACTTTGCAGACCTTGATTTAAACGCTAAGGCACAAGTTGGAATAAATGATAGATGATGTGCAAGCATTGCTTGCATGATGTGCTAACTTGTCAGTTAGCATGATGTGCAATCCTACTTTTTGCGTACGGATTGCATGATGTGCAAGTTTACAACTTGCATTGTGGTCGCGAACGCTACGCGTTCCGTTAATAACGTATAATTTTTT
>JAZSKA010000001.1:0-9973 GCA_045534605.1 Christensenellaceae bacterium
AATAATGAAACAGTTGAGAGATTACGTAGCGGTGTTTATCGCGTGTGGAGGAAGAGAACTTGAGGCGATAGACGATATGCTTTGTAAGAAAGTATTAAGGAAACTCGAAGCGAAAAATCCGGTGCTTGTAAAAAACAATGCGGAAGGTTTAAAAGATACGCTTACGGAACTTTTTGGCGAGAACGAAATGTTGTCTTGCAAAGAATACTTATCGCATTTAGAACAAAACGCGTAAATATCGCTAATTAAAGCGATTAAATGGGGTTTTTATGAAAGATACAAGGTCGAAATTAATATTTTTAACGACATGCACGATAATCGGCGTGATCGTTTTGCTTGCCTTTTATTTCGTGCTTGTGTCAACAGGTATCGTAAAATCGCGCCAAACGAAACTTATAATAAGCGCAGTCGACTGCGAGAAAGAATACGACGGAACGAGTTTAGAGTGTAGCGAGTATGAGATAACTTACGGTGAACTTATTAAGGGACACGAGATAGAAGTTTTCTTTTCTGGTTCACAAACTGAAGTTGGCGTAGGAACGGCGGAAATTTCTACAAAAATTACCGACTCGCAAGGTGCTGACGTTACGGGCGACTATAATATAGAATATATTAAAGGCGAACTAAAAGTTAATCCGCGCTCGCTTACCATTGCAAGCGGTAGCCGTGAAAAATACTACGATAACACGCCACTTTTTGCCGATCCTGACGAGTTTGAGATTGTTCAAGGCTCGCTACTTCGTGGGCACGAAATTAGTGCCGTTGCGGTATCAGAAATTACTCAGGTAGGCGAAATTGAAAACGTTATTACCGTTTTTATATCTGACAACGACGGAAAAGACGTAACTTTCAATTACGATATAACTTATACTTATGGTAAACTTTCCGTTTTACCAAACGAACTTTCCGTAAAGGCGCTATCAGCGTTCTTCGTCTTTGACGGTCAGCCACACTCGGAAAAGGGCTACGTCTTAGAAAGTGGTAGAGAAAGACTTTCTAGTTTAGGACACAGAATTGAAGTTACCATAGAAGATGAAATAACTTTTGTGGGAGAAGTGCCGAATACGCCAAAAGTAGTCGTGCTTGATGCTGACGATAACGACGTCACGCATTTTTGGTCAATAACCACGCACGAAGGAACGCTTTCCGTTACGCCTAAACCGATAGTCGTTTATACCAAGCCTTTTGAAAAACTATATGACAGCATGCCACTTAGAGCCCCAATAGACAGTTTTATCCAGCCTGTTGGTCTCGTTTTAGATCATAAACTTAGCGCAACTTGCGTTGGCGTTCAAACTCAAGTAGGTGAAAGTGCTAACTCAATAACCGAAACCGTTATTACTAACGGCGCAGGCGAAAACGTTACCGAAAACTATATTCTTTCATTTGTTTACGGGCTTATGAAAGTCAATCCGAGAATAATAGTTATAAATACTGCAAGCGGTAATTGGGCGTACGACGGCTTTGAGCACACCAAAAATACTGATGCCGATTGGGATTATTCGGGAGAATTGCTTCCAGGTGACGAGATTGAGATTGAAATAACTGGCTCAATTACTGAAATTGGTACGGCAAGAAACGATTGTTTTGCAAAAGTTGTAAACGGGGAAAAGGACGTTTCTGCAAATTATAAAATAAATTACGAATACGGCGAACTTAAAGTGTTCCAAAATAAATATACCATTTACGTTAAAACGCAGTCCTATACGGTTGAATACGACGGAAATAAACATGGAACTGGTTCAAATTTGGTTGAACTTATCGATAAAAGTGAACTTCAAGACGGTCACAAAATCGACGAAACAGTTTGGTTTAATACAATAACTAAAGTAGACGCCGGTAAATATGAAAACAGAGTGCTTTCTGCAAGCGACGGCGGATATAAGATTATTGACGAATACGGAAACGACGTTTCTTCTGAGTATGAGATTGGTTACAAAAATCACAAAGAAGATTTAGGCTTGCTGACGATTGAACCGCGCGTTCTAAAAATTGAAACGCCAAGCGCAAGCAAACGATACGACGGTAAACCGCTTACTACGTCTAACACTTGGGATCCTATCGACGAAAGTAGTTTGCTTTCAAATCACACCTTGACTGTGCTTGGGGTCATCGGTTCGCAAACGATTGCAGGCACTTCAAAAAATAAAGTTTCAATCGTCGTAACGGACGCTGAAAAGAATATCGTTACACAAAACTACAAGTTAGACGAATCTTGTTTAGGTGACTTGACTGTTACCCCGATTGATTTATACCTTACTATATTACAAACTTCCGCAAATTACAATATAGGCGATACTACCGCACAACTAGAAAGTTTTGCAAGTGGTTTGGTTGATGACGATAAACTACATAGCGTAGTATATTATATCGGCGAACTTTCTGGTTATCCAACCTTCGTTGAAGTTAGTGAAATTTACAGTATTAGAATATATAATTCAAGTGGTCAAGACGTAAGTTCAAGTTACGTTGCAATCGTCGAACATGAGTTCGTTACGTTTACACCAGAAACAAATTTAAAATAAAGCCTTAAGGCTGACGGAGCAAAATGCTATATTCAAATTACAAAAATAAAATATTAAAACTTAGTGCCGTACGAGATTTTGTTCTACGACACAAGGTGGCATTTTGCGCTCTAATATGCGCGATAATCGCGCTATTTGCTACTTTTTTGGGTTTTAAAGGTAAAATCATAAAAGAACTTGACCAACAAGAAATTGTCGTTTACGGCGATAATTACCGCTCGGGCGGGGGCGCGCTCTTTGCGTTTATGGGTTACGAGTATAGAAAACTTGGAGATGACGAGTGGGTTCGTGGTGAAAGACCGACTGCACCTGGCGAGTACGAAGTTCGCGGTTATGCACTAAAGGGGTACGGTGGAAAAAATTATACTGAAATTTCGACCTTTACCATTGAAAAAAGAGACGTCGAAATTGGCGTTAAACAAAGCGAGATAACTTATGGCGACCAGTTACAAGTTGAGTGCGAACTTGTTAGCGGTGATTATATCGTTGAAGAAAAAATTAAGTGGAATAAATCGGATATTGTAAATCTAAATCTCAGTGCGAGCGTTATTTTAAATTCGGTTGAAATTAGAAACGAAAAAGGCGAAAACGTAACGAACTTTTATAATATAACTTGTTTAAAAGAAACTGTTTCCGTTAATAAACGCGTAATTTCTGTAAAAGTTGACGGAGCAGAGAAGGAATATGATGGTACGTATCTATCTTGTTCTAAATATGAAATAACGAGTGGTGAAACGTTAAAAGGCGAGACTTTATCTTTGTCTTTTAACGATTATATAAAAGACTACGGCGCGGTAGAAAACAAGCCTGAGTGGCGGGTTTATAACTCAAGCGGGAAAGACGTTTCCGAACTTTATCACGTTATCTTTGACTGTGGTTATCTAAATATCACCAAACGAAAAATTACTGTAAAGACAGCGTCAGCCTCTAGTATTTATGACGGAAAAGCCTTCTATAGCACGGATTTTACGATTATTTCTGAAAAAGGACTTGTTGCGGGAGATAGGGCGGTTGCCGAGTCTTGCACGTATATCACCTTCTTTGGAAGTTGTCAAAACGTGCTTGACGTCAATATATATAATGGATATGAGCGCGTAACCGAAAACTATGAGATAGAATACGTTTTTGGTACGCTTTCGATAGAAAAACGTAACGTTTTAATATCATCTCATAACGGGACTTTAGATTATAACGGACAAGAACAGACTTATGAACACTTTTTTGTCTCGGGCGGAAGTCTTGCTAATGGAGATCAAGCGTACAGTTACAATCCAGCATCGCTAAAAAATATAGGCTCGACAGAAAATTTCTTAGAGGTGAGAATTTACCACTTAAGCGGTGAAGAAAGCACGCAAAGTTACAATATCTCGTATACTTATGGAAGTTTAAATATAATAAAAAGAGACGTTACGTTAAAGCCGAAAGACGTGAATAAGCAGTACGATGCACAACCGCTTGAGTCGACTGAGTACGAAGTTGTGGCTGGCTCGCTTGCGTCGGGGCATCGCGCTGAGATTGTAACTAACGGCTCGATTAGCGTCGTCGGTTTTGAGATTAATTATATTATAGGTTATGAAATTTACGATTACGATAATAACGTTGTAACAGATAACTATTTAGTAACAACTCAAAGTGGCAAACTTACTGTAAATAAGAGAAATATTTCAATAAGACCAAAGTTAGCGCAAAAGACGTACGACGGCACTCCGCTTTTTGCGAGTGATTTTGAGATAACTACTAACATAAAACTCGTAGAGGGGCATAGTTTTTCAAAGGTAAACTACCTAGGTAGCCAAACTAACGCTGGTACGGGCGAAAGCAGTATTTTAGACTGGCAAATCGTCGATGAAAGCGGAAATGACGTTTCTGGTTTTTATAACGTATATCTAATGAAAGGTGCGTTAACCGTGCTCGGCAAGGACTTAATTATAGAAACGGGAAACGCATCTAAAATATACGACGGTACGTTTTTACAGTCAAGAGAATTTGTTGTTAAAGAAGGTTTACTAGATGGCGATAATTGCTTCGTGGTAGATTCTTCAAGAGTTATCGATTACGTTGAAGGCGGTTATGATAACAAACAAACGATAGAAGTTTATAACGCTTTTGGCGAGTGGGTTACTAATAATTACAATATTATTTATAACTACGGCACGCTTACCATAGATAAAAAAGAAGTAACCGTTAAGCCTAACGATGCTGAAAAAGTTTACGATGCATTGCCACTTTACGTATCTAGTTATGAAATTAACGGTTTAATTTCAGGTCACGAAGCAGTAGTGACTACTGACGATTTTATAGTTGACGTTGGAATTAAGTTCGTATCCGTCAATGAAATAATCGTTTTTGACGAAAATCAAATTGATAAAACTCACAACTACTATTTTAATTGTTCTGAAGGTAAGTTGACAATCACAAAGCGTAGCATAAAGTTAAAGCCTACCGACGAGAAAAAGGTGTACGACGGGTTGCCACTTGCTTCGGTAAACGCGGAAACCACGGACGATAGTAAATACGATCTTTGCGGTGGACACACCGTTAAAATTAGTTCTACTAAAGCATTAGTGGAAATAGGCGAAGTTTACGACAATGGAATTGACAAGTGCGTAATTACTGACGCTGAGGGTGTAGACGTAACCGCAAATTATGATATAGAGACAGCCAGCGGTTCTTTAATAGTTGAAATAATAAAAATCTTCGTAAGACCTCTTGAAATAATGGTCTATTATGATGGAACAGCCGTTGAAACGATTTATAACGAAGAAACTTGGCTGTGGGGCGGAAGTTTGCTAGAAGGGCATGAAATTATTGTCGAAACACAAATCTCACAAAACGGCTTGCCAGCAATAGCAAAGTTCGTTGGCGATTACGACGTCGTTATTACTAACTTTGCAATTTTAGTAGACGGTAATAATCATGCTACTATCGACAGTCGAGTTACTGACGGCGATACGACAATTATCTTAACCGACCACTACGAAGTAACTTTGCTTAAGTCGGAAATAAAAATTCTTAAAAAGAAAGTGTATATCTCAACGGAATCTAAGTCTGTCGTTTACGATGAAAGTATAAGCACTTCAACACCTGTTTTAGACGTCACCCAGCAAAAAGACGTTGAGTCTGATTTAGAGACGAAAGAAGTTCTTTTAAAGCCTATTAAAGATTTAATATTTAAGCCTATACAAAGACCTATATTAAGACCTATCGAGATAATTAAACCTAGTGGCGACGTTCTAATTAGTGCTGGTAAAGAAAGCGTTAAGGTTGATTTCCGTTCTGATTCTTGGATTGAAACGTGTTATATCCCCGATTTTTTAAACGAAATTACTCTCGGTGAATATCAGTCTGGGGTAACGCAAAAATCAAATTGGTTTGACCCGTCAGGTATAATATTTTACGGAATAGGTGAAAATGGTGAGCAAATTGATACTACGAAAAACTATGAAATAAAAGCGACTTTCGGAACACTTACCATAAAGAAAAATTAAGATAATCGACTTATTTAAAGACTTTGCGCGAAGGCAAACTGCCTTCGCGCAAATTTTTTATTCAACTTTTAAAACGAATAACGTTGACGATAGATAATCGCTTGCATCCGTTGATTCGTTGCTTACTGTAACGGTTGCACCGTCAGTGACAGTAACTAAGTGTTGCAAAGTAACGTTTAAACTTTCTGCAGTCGTTACGTAAATCGTAGCAGTAGGAACAGCCACGCCGTTTATATTGAGCGTTGCGCCAATTTCACCGCTAGATCCAGCGCTGTTGGTTACGTTCGATTGAAAACTTATATAATAAGTTCCCGCGTCAAGCGTAATAGTTGCTGGTGCCGTAAATACAGCACTAGTTCCCACCGAAGTTATAACCGCACCAAGCGGAACAAGGGCGTCGCTTTCTACGGTTGCTTCAGCAGGGTTTCCTACAAACAGTGCTTCATTTACGCCAGAAGGACCAGTCGGTCCGACAGCACCCGTAGCACCTGTTGCACCGATAGGACCTTGTGGGCCAGTCGGACCAGTTGGACCGATAGCACCATCTGCACCAGTTGCGCCAGTTAAGCCGATAGGACCAGTAGGACCAGTCGGACCGATAGCACCGTCTGCACCAGTTGCGCCAGTTAAACCAATCGGACCAGTCGGACCAGTTGGACCAGTTGGACCAGTCGCTCCCGTCGCTCCCGTTGCACCAGTTAAGCCGATAGGGCCTTGCGGACCCACTGCGCCGGTTGCTCCAGTTGGACCGATAGGGCCTTGTGGGCCGACAGCACCAGTCGCACCAGTCGCACCCGTTGCACCGGTTGGGCCGATAGGGCCTTGTGGACCAGTCGGGCCTGTTGCACCGATAGGACCTACTGGACCGGTCGGACCAGTTGGACCAGGTAAGCCCATCGTTCCGCGAATACCTTGCGGGCCTTGCGGACCGACAATTACTCTATTATTACAAGAACGGTTGCAATTATCGTTGTTATAACGACCGTTATAACCGCTGTTATTATTAAAACAAAACATAGTAAATTCTCCTTTGTTCGTCAATTTTATTATACGTTCCGTTTTAATATTTTGTTACAAAAGTTTTGATTAGCGGAGAAAATAAAAACGGCTCGGGCGACGCCTCGAGCCGTAAATTGTTTGAGTTTAGAGTTTTATGAGCACTTCGTGCGTTATGAACTTGCTACGCAAGTGTTATGATATGATTGCAACAAAATAAACTTGGCGAAGCCAATCATAACTTGCCAAAAGGGCAATCATAGTTATAAAATAGGCGTTAGTGCTAAAATTATTATAAGCGCGCCTAAGCCTATTCGGTAATAGCCAAAAACTTTAAAGTCGTTTTTCTTGATAAAACTGAGTAAGAACTTAATAACAAATATAGAAACGGCGAACGCAACGACCATACCCACAAGTAGTAAAACAAGTTGATTTGCAGTAAAACTAAAACCAAATTTTACAAGTTTTAATAAACTGTAACCAAGCATTACAGGGACGGCTAGAAAGAAAGTAAACTCTGCCGCTGCCGTTCTTGAAACGCCGATAATTAGCGCGCCGATTATCGTTGCACCCGAACGCGACGTTCCAGGAATAATTGATAAAACTTGAAATAAACCTATGTATAGCGCGGTTAAATAACTAATTTCGCCGATGTCGTTGACTTTAGACTCGCGTTTTTTGTTAAGAGTTTCAACGATAATAAACAGTACGCCGTATACGATTAGCATTATCGATATAACTATAGGGCTTGAGAAATGCGCTTCGAACCAGTCGTCAAATAAAAGGGTGATAACCGCACCTGGAATACACGCGATTATCGTTTTAAACCAGATGGAAAAGACGTCTTTTCTAATTTTTGGCTTAGTTTTGTCTTTAAACTGGAACGGAAACATTTTATTCCAAAATAGGACTACGACAGCCATTATTGCGCCAAGTTGAATAACTACGAAAAACATTTCTTTAAACTCGGCACTTTCTTTAAGCGTTAAAAAGGCGTCGACGATAAGCATATGCCCCGTGCTTGATACGGGAAGCCACTCGGTTATACCTTCGATAATTCCTAAAAATATAACTTTTAAAATCTCAATAAATAGCATTTTATTTTTCCTTAACCATATTATATATATTATTATATAGGCAAATAACCTAAAATGCAATATTTTATTGCAAAATTTTATATGCGCGACCGATAAAAGATTTTAACCGCTAAATATTTACTTTTATATTAAAAAATATTGCAAAATCTTTACTTTTATAGTATAATTTTATTAAAAAGGTAAAGATTTAATTTTTAGGTAAGAAATGATTATTGATAATAGTAAATTAAAAAAATTATTAAAGCAAAAGGAAATTACGAAATCTTCATTATGTGAAAGGGTAGGTGTTTCGTCAAGAACGATTGCTAAAATTTCAAAAGGCGAAGATATTAACTATAAAGTGGTTAGTAAGATTGCAAAATTTTTAGGTGTAAGCGCCGATTATTTGCAAGTTCAGAATTTTATATTGCAGACGTTAAAAGCCGAAAAAGATTTAAAGTTAAGCGGTGGGCTATATCACGAAACTCAAATTAAGTTAACTTATAATTCAAACCATATAGAAGGCAGTCGATTAACCGAAGAGCAAACGCGATATATTTTTGAAACTAAAACTGTCGGAAGGTTATCTTCCGACGTTCAAATTGACGATATTATCGAAACGAATAACCATTTTAGTTGTATTGATTACGTAATTGAAAATGCTTTAGTCGAACTTTCGGAAGAATTTATTTTATCGCTAGAAAAAATATTAAAAGAAGGCACTTTGCACGCTAAACAATTCGGTGTGGGCAAATACAAAACTTTCCCAAACACAGTCGGTGGAATTGAAACCGTTTCGCCTGAAAAAGTTCCTTCTGAAATGAAAAAATTGCTTGCTTGGTATAACTCTCTTAAAAAAGTGACTTTTGAAGACGTCGTGGCTTTTCATTACTATTTTGAAACTATACATCCATTTCAAGACGGCAACGGACGCGTTGGTAGGCTTATAGCCTTTAAAGAGTGTTTAAAAAATAATATCCTTCCGTTTTATATTGACGATAAAAACAAATGGTATTATTATCGCGGGCTTAGAGAGTGGAAAGCCGAGAAAAACTATTTAATCGAAACTTGTCGGTTTGGACAAGACCAATACAAAGCACTTTTAAATTATTTTAAAATTAAGTATTGATATATTCAAATTTTACTCGGTTTTACTTGATAAATATTTAATTTAATATTATTATGTACTTAGTCAACGTTTTCAAGGGGATAGTATGAATTTTGATAAGATTGAAAGTTTTCAAATAGACCACGAAAATCTTTTTAGTGGACTGTATCTTTCAAGAAAAGACAGTTTTTTAAACCAAACGGCAACGACTTTCGACTTGCGCCTAGTCGCGCCTAACCGCGAAGACGCGCTCGACGGCGCTGCAATGCACACTATCGAACATATCGGTGCGACGTATTTAAGAAACTCGGCTAGAAAAGACGAAATAATCTATTTTGGACCTATGGGTTGCAGAACGGGTTTTTATCTAGTGCTTTTTGGTGATTTAACAAGTTACGAAGTTTTCGATTTAGTCGTAGAAACTTTTACTTATATCGCTAACTTTAACGGCGAAATTCCAGGCGCTACCAAAAAAGAGTGTGGAAACTATTCATATCAAGACCTAGCCCTTGCTAAAAAATACGCAAAAAAATACGTGGTTGACCTTGTGTCGTATAAGAGATTGGAATACAATTAAGATGATTTGCAACCTTTGGTTGCATGATTTGCTAACTGTCGTTAGCATGATTTGCAATCTCAGATTGCATGATTTGAAAAAACAAGTTTTTTCATTAAGGAATACTTAATTATATAATTGTTGGCAGTTTTTGTAAAAACTGCCCAGACCATAATGCAAATCGAACGATTTGCAAATCATGAAAGTATCACTTTCAAATCACG
>JAZSKA010000009.1:0-8818 GCA_045534605.1 Christensenellaceae bacterium
CAAATGGAAAAGCCGGACGTGGAGAGCATAACGGGGCTTTCTCCCGCCATTTCTATCGACCAAAAAACCACTAGTAAAAACCCCCGTTCCACGGTGGGAACGGTTACCGAAATTTACGACTATTTAAGACTTTTATTTGCTAGAATTGGCGTTCCGCACTGTCCTAAATGCGGTAAGCCTATAGCAAGACAGACGGTAGACCAAATTGCAGATAAAGTAATGGAATTAGGTGCTGGCAGAAAGATTTTAGTTAAATCGCCAGTTGTTCGCGGTAGGAAAGGCGAGTTTACTAAGGAAATTGAAGGGTTTAGAAAAAGCGGTTTCGTTCGCGTTGAAATTGACGGAATCGTCTACGATTTAAGTGAAGAAATTAAACTTGAAAAAAATATTAAACACAACATATCCGTTGTCGTAGATAGGCTTGTCGTAAAAGACGGCATTTCTCAAAGACTAACCGACAGTTTAGAAACGGCGGTAAAGTTAAGCGACGGCTTAGTCGTTATTTCGTGTAACGATATCGACACTCTTTATTCAACGAAATATGCGTGTCCAGACTGCGGAATAAGTATTGAAGAAATCGAGCCTAGACTATTTTCCTTCAACAATCCGTTTGGCGCTTGTCCAGAGTGTTCGGGAATAGGGTATAAAAAGCAATTTGATGTTGATAGGGTTGTAAAAGACTGGAATAAAAGTTTAAACGAAGGCGCTTTGACGATAACAGGCTGGAACTTAGATACAGGCAGGATGGCTTCAATGTACTTTAAAGCCCTTGCTAAGCACTATAAGTTCAGTATGGATACGCCAATAAAAGATTTGCCTGACGATATAATTCAAATGCTACTATACGGAAACGACGGCGAGCAGATTGAAATGAGTTATTCGTCGCGCGTCTTTAGCGGTAGTTACAGTTCGTCTTTTGAAGGGGTTATTCCTAACCTTGAAAGAAGATACAGAGAAACTTCAAGCGATTACACGAAAAGCGAACTTGAAAAATATATGATCGACACGCCGTGTATGACTTGTCACGGAAAAAGGCTTAAAAAAGAAGCGCTATCCGTTAAAATCAACGGTCTTAATATTGCCGAACTTTGCGATATGTCAGTCGAAGAAATGCTTGATTTTATCTTAAATATTGAACTATCTACTTCGCAAAAAATTATTGCAGAGCCTATTATTAAAGAAATAAAAGCAAGAATAAACTTTTTAATAAACGTTGGGCTTGATTATCTTACGTTATCACGCTCGAGCGGAACGCTGTCGGGTGGCGAAGCGCAAAGAATTAGACTTGCTACGCAAATTGGTAGCGGTTTAACGGGTGTTTTATATATTCTTGACGAGCCAAGTATCGGGCTTCATCAACGCGACAACGAAAGGCTTTTATCGACTTTAAAGAACTTAAGAGATTTAGGGAATACATTAATTGTCGTCGAGCATGACGAAGACACTATAAAAAGTGCCGATTTCGTCGTTGATATCGGTCCTAAAGCGGGTGTTTTCGGCGGTGAAATAGTCGCTAGTGGTACACCTGAAGAAATTGCTAAATGCGAAAATTCTATTACTGGTGATTACTTAGCAGGTAGACGAAAAATAGAAGTTCCTACTAAGCGGTATGAGCCGACGGATAAATTTTTAACCGTGTTCGGGGCAAGACAAAACAATTTAAAGTCGATTGACGTATCTTTCCCTGTAGGTCTTATAACGGCGGTTACGGGTGTTTCCGGAAGCGGTAAAAGTTCACTTGTCAACGAAGTTTTAAGCCCTGCGGTGTTTGCGTCGTTAAACAGAACTAAGAATATTAATTCTAATTACGACAGAATTGAAGGTTTTGAAAACTTTGATAAAATGATTATTATCGACCAGTCGCCAATCGGTCGAACTCCGCGTTCAAACCCAGCAACTTATACGGGCGTATTTACCTATATTCGCGAACTTTTTGCAACTTCTCAAGACGCAAAAGAAAGGGGATATAAACCAGGTAGATTTTCGTTTAACGTATCGGGTGGTAGATGCGAAAACTGTCAAGGTGACGGCATTATAAAAATTGCAATGCACTTTTTACCTGACGTTTACGTGCCTTGCGAAGTTTGTAAAGGAAAACGCTATAACAGAGAAACCCTTCAAGTTAAGTATAAAGGCAAAAATATTGCTGAAGTTTTAGATATGACGGTTGATGAAGCGACTGAATTTTTTGCAAATATTCCAAGAATTTATACGAAGATAAAAGCGTTAAAAGACGTTGGTTTAGGCTATATAAAACTAGGACAGCCAGCAACTACGCTATCAGGTGGTGAAGCGCAACGCGTTAAACTTGCGACTGAACTATCTAAGCGTTCAACGGGTAAAACCTTATATATTTTCGACGAGCCAACGACGGGACTTCACTCTTACGACGTTCAAAAACTTATTGATATTTTCTTTAGGTTAAGAGAAAGCGGAAACACGATTATCGTTATTGAACACAACCTTGATATTATAAAATCTTGCGACTATATCGTAGATTTAGGACCTGAAGGTGGTTATCGCGGTGGAACGCTTATTGCTTGCGGTACTCCAGAAGAAATAAGTATGGTTGAAAATAGTTTTACAGGTCAATTTTTGAAGAAAATTTTATAAAAAATTAAAGCGTGCTTTTTTGAAAAAGCGCGCTTTTTATCTGTGATTTTAGAATATGTTTTCAATTTTAATTAAAAACGATTTCGGAATTTGTTCGCAAAGTTCTCTAACGACTTCAATCTTAGCTTCCGCATCGTCAAACTTTTGATATTTCGTGTAAGTTACGCACTCGCTTATCCATAAATCAACTTCTTTTATTTCGGTGTGCGGAATATAGGCGTGAAGGTGTTTCTTTTTCGTTATCCAAAAATCTTGGACGGCTATAATATCAGAAACGTTTGCTTGTTCGTTTTCAAGTTTTTGATGCACTTCATCAAGCATAAGGTGCATTTCGTCAAAAGTAGAATGAATAAAATAACTTTCGTAAATTGCGCCTGCTAAAATTATAACGCTGGTTATAATTATCGTTAATAAACATCTTACCATGGGTTGCTCTCCTTAGGTAATTCAATATTCAAAATTTTGTATTTTTTTCCATTTTCTTTATAGTAAATTCTGCCGTTTGGCTCGAGAGTCATAACTTCAATATTTTTTAACGATTTAATATTTTCGTCTTTAATTATTTTGTTGATAAAATCGTTGCCTAAATGACAAAGAGTTACGTTTTTTTGGTCGATTTTACCTTCTGAAACGAGCAAAACTGGTAGTTCTTGACTTGCGTTTTTATTTTCGCTTTCTAAAACTGAAAGTTTTCCGTTTGCTTCGTAAATTGCATAACTAACTGAGTCAAGCGAGAAATTTCCCGTTCCGCGTAGAGATTCGATTAAGTCATCAATACCAAGATTGTTTCTTTTTAGTTCAAGAAGATCCACACCGTCTTTATTGATAACTATTGACGGTTTACCCGAGATAAGGTGACGAAACGGCTTGTATTTTTGTTCAAATATCGTAAGAAGTTGGTGAAGTATAAAGACCGCTAAAACAGAAACTAAGCCGTAAATTAGTGGGATTGATACGTCACTCATAGGAACGCACGCCAGTTCTGCAATAAGAAGGGTTATAATAAACTCAAACGGTTGCATTTCGCCAATCTGTCGTTTTCCCATAAGACGCATTACAAGTATTAGGGTTATAAGCAGAATTATTGCTCGAAAAAATATGATTACCATACTAGAATTTTGTGTTAATTTGTTTTTTTTATGTGAAAAATTGTCGACTTTTTACGCGTTTTATATTAATAAAATTTTATTAATTTTTTTTATTATATATTATTATATAATAAATATAGTCGTGGGCGCGAAAACTTAAATTTTTCGTACATTTTTTAGTTTACTTTTTTTGAAATGTGGTATAAAATAATAAAAATTTGAAATAGGGAGAATTTTATGCCAACGTTAAAAAAGCATTTAAACTTAATAATTGCTATTTTGATTTTTGCAATAAGCATTGTTTGTAGTGCCTTTTTCCTTGGTAATGCTAATTCCTATAAAAATTCTTGGAAGTCTGAAAAAATTGCGTCAACTGACGGTATAATTCAATCTTATGCAGTTTTAGAACTAGAAAAAATACCGACTTTTGCATTTGCAAACGTTGGTGGCGTATACAACGACGATAGCGCAGAAATTATTCTTTCGTTTAACGTTTCAGAAGATAATTTAGTTTCTGGAAAGGTGATGCCTAACGGAACTTATTTAAAAAATTACGTTAATTTTGATAAAAATTCGCAAGGCTGGGTAAACCTTTTGAGCGAGCCGACAAGCGCTAAGTTTATAAAGTTTGGCGTAAAAGGCGAAGTTTCTATAAACGAAATCGTTTTTCTAGACGAAGAAGAAAATCTTATAAATTTCTACGTTTTAGGTCAGTACGTAAGCCCAAGTAAGGGTTACGAAATGATTTTAGATTATAAGAATAATTCGCACGCACTAAACGATGCGCAAAACAGTTTTTCTAAAGATTTATCAAGATTTAATAAACTTTATCCGTTTGAAAAAGAGTTTGCTTTTTCGGTTGAGACTTTTTTAGCAGGTAATGGATACGCGAGCGAAAACGTTTCGCCACTAGGCGTTATAATTAATTCACTTGGTGTTTTATTATTTAAAAACTCAGTATTTAGTGCAAGAATAATTCCGTTTATATTCTCTCTTATCAGCGTTTTTCTATTGCTTACGTTAGGTTACGGCTTGTTAGGGGAAAAGAATAAAACGCTTAATTTAGCAGTGCTTTCGATTATTTCGTGTTTGATCGTTTTTGCTGGATTTTTCTTAAATTCGTACGTAATTTCACTTCCGTTTGTGATTTTAGCGTTGTATTTTATCGTGAAAAACTTTAAAAATGAGTTTGATTATTCAAAAAGTTTAGTAAACTTTCTTTTAAGTGGCTTTTTTATGGCGTTAGCAATCGCAATAACTTCTAAGTTTGCAATCTTAGTTCTTTTTGAAATAGTTTTAGTAGTTCTATTTGCGCGAAAAAAAGTTGAAAAACCTTTGTTTTCTAGGGTGGTTTTGATTGGTGTAGTCAGTTTTACCGTTATTCCGCTAATTTGTTATATGTTTTCAACTTTCTTTGCCTTTTCGGTTTATTCGTCTTTTTATGGAACTGGAAATATACTCGAATTAACCTTTAAAAATTTTATAAAAACTTTATTTTAGTGAGATAATTATGCTATCAATAACAAACAGCATCGTCCTAATCGGGCTTGACGGATATTTGGTTGAAGTTGAAGTCGACCTAACACGCGGACTTCCTAAATTTGAAATAGTTGGGCTTCCCGATACGGCTGTAAAAGAATCGAAAGAGCGCGTTCGCTCGGCAATTAAAAACAGTGGGTTTGCTTTCCCGACCAAAGTAATAACGGTAAATCTTGCGCCTGCAGATTTAAGAAAAGAAGGTGCTGGGCTTGATCTTGCGATTGCGGTAGGGCTTTTGCGTGCTAGCGTCGAAGGATTTACTCGCGACGTTTCAAAAACTGTGTTCATAGGCGAATTGTCGCTTGACGGCTCGATTCGTAGCGTAAGCGGTGTATTACCACTTGTTTTAGGTGCTAAAAAACTGGGCTTTAATACCGTAGTTATTCCTAAATCTAACGAAAAAGAAGCGCAATACGTAGACGGAATTGACGTAATAGCAGTTAAAACCGTTCAAGAAGTTGCAGATTTTCTTGCAGAAAGAAGTTGTAATATTTCAGAAAAAATAGAATATAAGACTTTCCAAAAGAAAGATAAAATAAACGACCTTTCGTTCGTAAAAGGTCAATTTATGGCAAAAAGGGCGCTTGAAGTTGCCGTAAGCGGTGGGCATAATCTCATTATGATAGGCTCGCCTGGTAGCGGTAAAACTATGCTTGCAAAGTGTATTCCGTCAATAATGCCTGATATGGACTTTGAAGAAGCGCTTGAAACGAGTAAAATTCACAGCGTTGCTGGTATTTTGGATTTAGAAGACGGTATCGTTTCTGAAAGACCGTTTATGACTCCGCACCACTCCGCAACCAACGTTGCGTTAGTAGGTGGTGGAAATGCACTAAAACCAGGACTTATAAGTTTAGCGCATAACGGCGTTTTATATCTTGACGAGATGCCCGAATACGCTCGTAGCGTGTTAGAGTGCTTGCGCCAACCACTTGAAGACAGAGTCATTACCGTTTCAAGAGCAAAAGGAAACGTAAAATATCCAGCAAATTTTATACTTTGCGCAAGTATGAATCCATGTCCTTGCGGAAATTACGGTTCGGAAACGGCAGAGTGTAGATGTACTCAATCGCAAATAAGAAAATACAGGGCGAAAATTTCAGGTCCATTACTTGACAGAATTGATATTCAACTTCAAGTCGATAACGTCGAATACGACGACTTAGTCGCCCAAGAAGTTCCTGAAAGTTCGCAAGTCGTGAGAAAAAGAGTAAATCAAGCAAGGCTTATTCAGCGCGAACGGTTTAGGGACGACGAAATTTCGGTGAACGCGCAAATGAGTGAAGTACATATTCAAAAGTATTGCGCACTAGATTCTAAATGCGAAGAAATTATGCGTAAATCTTATGAATCGTTAGGGCTTTCTGCGCGCGGTAGAAGCCGTATTATTAAGGTTGCTAGAACTATTGCGGACCTTGACTTTTCAGATGAAATCTTGCCTAAACATTTGCTTGAGGCAATAAATTATAGAAGTATGGATATAAACGAAAGATAGATGGCTAAATACGATTTAAACGACCTTGCCATTATCGCACTTGATAATCTCGGTTTGACTGACTACGATAAAAAACGTGACGTTTTAAAACTTTTTAATAGTCCTAGCGAACTTTTAACAGTTTCAGACGAGAAACTTGCGATAATAGGTAAAATTATAGGTGAAAATAAAATAGGTGGGTTAAAAATTTCTTTAAAGCGTGATTATATCGATGAAATTATTGATAATCTTGACAAAAAGTCAATAACTGCAATCACGTATTTATCGAAAAAGTACCCTGCGCTTTTAAAGGAAACGCCACTTGCGCCACTCGTTATTTACGCAAAAGGAAATATTGACTTATTAAATAGCAACTGCTTTGCAATCGTCGGTTCAAGAAAAACGCTTCCAAACTCGCTTAAGTTTTGCGAAAATCTTGCAAGTGAATTATCTTCGCTTGGCGTAACCGTCGTAACGGGCAGTGCTGACGGTGGTGATAGGTCTGCAATTTTGGGCGCGTTACCTAGTGGTAATATTATCAGCGTTTTAGCGCATGGCCACGACATGATTTATCCAGAAAGTAACCGCGATTTGATTGAAAAAGTTGCAAGTAGCGGTTTGGTTATAAGCGAATATCCGCCAAGTTTTCCTGCAAGAAGTTGGACTTTTCCAATAAGAAACAGAATAATTGCAGGACTTTCGCGCGGTGTGCTTATTATAAGCGGTGAGAAAAAGAGCGGTGCAAGACATACCGCAAATTTTGCAACCGAATACAACAGAGAAGTGTTCGCTTTGCCGTATTCTATCGGTATAAAATCGGGCGAACTTTGCAACGAATTAATTAAAAACGGCGCATACTTGTGTGATTCGGTTGACGATATCACTTTCGCGCTCGGAATTGATAAAGAAGAAAAAGAAGATAAAATTGATCTTTCGGATGATGAAAGTGCGGTTTATCTAGCAATAAAAGACGGGCTTGACAGCGCAGTTTTACTTATGAATAAAACAGGGCTTAAGGCGTATGAAATTATGCCGATATTGTCTTCGCTCGAACTAAAGGGGCTTATCGTTAAACTTATGGGTAATAAGTTCAAAGCCGTAAAATAATTTGAATAATCTACTTACAATCCGTTTGTAGTATAAAGGAGTAATATGCAACTAATTATAGTGGAATCACCATCAAAAGCAAAAACTATTGAAAAATACTTAGGTGGCTCGTTTAAAGTTGAGGCTAGCGGTGGACACGTAAGAGATTTGCCTGAAAAGCGTTTAGGCGTTAACGTAACTAATAATTTCGAGCCTAATTACGTAATTTCTGCTGGCAAAAAATCTGTAATCAAGCAAATTCAAGCGCAAGCGCAAAAAGCAGATAAAATATATCTCGCAACCGACCCGGACCGTGAAGGGGAAGCGATTGCGTATCATTTAACTTACATATTAGATATTGATCCAGCACAAGCAAAACGTATTGAGTTTAATGAAATTACCAAACATGCGATTCATCAAGCATTGACTAAGCCACGTCCGATTGACATGAATTTAGTTTATGCACAACAAACTCGTCGTGTGTTAGACCGTTTAGTTGGTTATAAATTATCACCGGTTTTATCAAAGAAAATTAAATCAGGTTTGTCTGCTGGACGTGTGCAAAGTGTTACTTTGAAATTAGTTGTTGAGCGTGAACGTGAAATCCAAAATTTCAAACCAGAAGAATATTGGGATTTTTGGGCTCATTTAGAAAAGGATAAATTAAAATTCCGTACTTCTTTATATTATGGACAAGATGGCAAACGTTTAAAACCTGCCAGTGAAACTCAAGTAAATCAAATTGTTAATGATTTAAAAGATGCAAAATATGTAGCAAAAGATGTTAAAAAGTCAGTAACCAAACGTCATGCACCTGCGCCTTTTACAACCAGTTCTATGCAGCAAGATGCTGGTGCTAAATTAGGTTTATCATTAAAACGTACAACTATGGCAGCACAAGCCCTTTATCAAGGTATTCAAATGGGCGAACGTGGGATGACGGCATTGGTAACGTATATCCGTACCGATAGTGTTCGTGTTTCTGCTGAAGCACAGGCAACAGCAAAAGTCGGATCGT
>JAZSKA010000017.1:0-64450 GCA_045534605.1 Christensenellaceae bacterium
CTGCCACGACTTATTTCTTTTAATTAAATCGCGCTTTGCGCGATGAAATCACTTCATGATGAAGTCCACCTTTCGGTGGATGATGTCGAAACTTCGTTTCGGTTATTTTTTAATCTGAGCGTAGCGAAGACTTCATCGCGACAGCGACTTCATCCAAAGCCCCACTGCTTTGGACTTCATCTTAACGAAGTTAAGACTTCATTAAAAAAGTGGGCAATCCGCCCACTTTTTTTAATCTTCTTCCGTTTCACTTTCAGTTAAATTTTCGCTTTCTTCGCTAACACAACCAAGAGATAGCATAAGTTTTTGCTTAACTTCGTCCATTTGCGACTTGAAGTCGCCGTTTTTAAAGCGAATTGGAGATTTTTCGATTATGGTATTATTTTCGTCGTCAATAACGAGCGGAATAAACCTTAAATGCTTTTGGAACTTTTTGTAATAGAATTTTTCAAGCAGTAAAAAGCCTGTGTAGATATCGGTATCAGTTTCACCGTCAGCGGTATATTCAATATCAGGATACAAAATTACGTTTTCGTGAATTTCTAGATAACTAAGTGCCTTTTTAAGCGTAAAAATTGCTTGCGTATCCTTTCTGTGTGCAGGGATTCCTTCAAACGATTTGACGAGTGGAACTAAAACAGACGTAAGCAAAAACGCGTATATTCTTGATGCAAACTTGCTTTTTCCATGTTTAATTCTAAAAGTATAATCGCGGAGATGGCGGTAACACTCTTTTCTAGTGCAGAACGGAGCAAAAACCAGCATATGAAGGTCGAAACCTATTTTTGAAACTGTTGTAAGCGGTCCGTGCATGTTAAGGTGGCGACAAACGTAAACCGCGCCGACGGGATCTTTTGCAACGAGTGAAGTGTAGCGCTTTGTAAACGTTTTGTAGCACCAACGAATAAATCTTGAATACCAGCCCCAGAACTTGCCGTTCTTTCTTTTTCCGCCTGCAAAAACCCAACGCGTTTGAATTTGATAAGATAGTAGCGACATAACGAGCGAACTGCATCCTGTCAAGAACGTAATTAAAAACTCGTTGTCGAACCAGTAGTCGAATAGTTGCGCGTATCCAATAGACGCGGCAAACAAGAACGCCCAAAGCACGTAATAACGGAATATGCTCTTTTTCGAGTGACCGTTAAAGACGAACTTATAGTTGACGAAGAAGTTTACTATCGACGAGCAAAGTCTTGCTATAAACTGTGCCACTATCGCGCGTGGCAAGTTTAAAACCATAAGTTCAGGCAAATATTGCAAGCCAAAATATAATAGTAAAAGTTCGATTACGGTTGAGAAAATGCTCGCAAGAACGAAGAAACTAAGGTTTGTCAAAAGCACTTTACCAACTCTCATACTATCGCGGAGTGGATGATAGTGCGAAACTTTTTCAACGTCGTCTGGCTTTTCTTCATAAACGGTTGCTATCGGCACTTCGCGGATAGGAATATCCTTTTTGTGTAAAACGATAAGTTGATTCATTTCATACTCGAACCTATCGCCCTTAATGTCGAGAAGATTATCAAGCAAACCGTAAGGAAATGCCCGAAGTCCAGTTTGAGTATCGCTAATTCTTACGCCGTATAAAAACTTATACGCACGGCGCGTAAACACGTTACCTACCCTAGAACGCTTAGGAACGTGGTCTTGCGAAAAGTCGCGAACGCCCAAAACGAACGAATCACCAAACTCAGACGCAAACGAATAAACGTTGAAAACGTCGTCCACAAGGTGTTGACCGTCGCAGTCGGCGGTAACGAAGGTAAAACGCTCGTCAAAATTTTCTTTAGCGAACTTAAACGCTACCTTAAGCGCGTAACCTTTTCCATGGTTTTCGCCGTAACTTAAAACGGTTGTGTTTGGCAAAGTTTTCAACTCGTCAAAAATTGGCTGATATTTTTCCCCGCTACCGTCGTTTACGACGATTAAGTGGGCTATATGCGCGTTAATGAGCGTTTTTGAGTATTCGATAAAGTTCGCACTCGGCTCGTACGCAGGGATTATAACTACACACTCGCTTTTTTTCATTGATTTTCCCCTTTTGTCGTTTTTTCTGTGTATCGGTCGATATTCTCTTGCATAAGCTTAGCAATCTCGTCACCGATTTCTTGAGTAGATTTGTCTTTATATTCTTCCGGAGTGATAACCTTTAAAACGTCCACGTAGACGTGAGAGCGTTTAAACGGAAAGTTTTTACTGATTTTTTCCGTTCCTTCAAAAGTCATAATTGCGATAGGAACGTTTGCTTTCGTTGCTATCTTTAACGCGCCAACTTTTAACGGTAATAAATCGCGCCCCGTTTTATTTCTCTTCCCTTCTGGGCAAACGCCAACCGACACGCCGTAAGTTTTTACAAACTTAATCGCTTTAAGTATAGTTTTTAACGCTTCGCGGTCGTTGTCTCTGTCGATTGCCAAAAATCCACTTTTATTAATAAACGGACCTGCAAGTGGAATTTTCATATTTTCAGGCTTTGAAATCATAATCGGCTTACATCTGACGAAGGTGTTAAACTGAATAATCGGATCGAAATTCGAGCGGTGATTAGATACGAGAAGATAACTTTTGCCCTTTTCGATAAGTTCGCCGTTTTTTACGTGAACTTTAATTCTGCCCCAAAAACATAAAAACTCAATTACGTATCTTACGATAAAATAACACGCTTTATTCGGCTTATCGGGCGACTTTTTTGAAAAGAACAGCGAAACGATAAACAAAATTAAAATTATTGCAATTACGAACAAAACCGTAAACGCAAGCCATAAAAGCGGAAAAATCCAAATTTTGGAAATTTCTAAAAACGCACCTTGATTTATGCTTATTATTGCAGAAGTTATTCCGCCTAAAATCAAACAAATTAGGTTAAACATACTCTACCCCTAGTATTATTACTTTATGATAATATCATAGCAAGGTAACAAAAAAGTTAAAATTATGAAATAATTTAAAAATGATTTGCAATCATTGCTTGCATGAATTCATAGCCTTCCCCTTGAGGGGAAGGTGTCGCAAAGCGACGGATGAGGTGTAAAAATTATATAATATATCGGAACGCGAAGCGTTCGCGACCTTTACGCAATTTAAAAATTGCTATCGAGCGAAATTTATTTCGCATATCGAGCAACCTTTAGGTTGCATATCGAGTTGCGTAGCAACATATCGAGCAAAACATAGTTTTGCATTTTTTGAAGATTTATCTTCATTTCATTAAAATTTTACTCCCCCTACTTGAAAAAATCACAAATTCGTGGTATACTTTTCAAAAAAAGATAAAGGCTTGAAAAATGTTTAATATTCTTATTGCAGAAGACGATATAAATATTTTAAAACTTATGGAAATAAGGCTAAAGCAAAACGGCTTTAACACTTTTACGGCAAAAAACGGACTTGACGCGCTCGAAGTTTATTCAAAAAACGCAATCGACCTTATGATTGTCGACGTTTCAATGCCTAAAATGAACGGGTTCGAGTTTATCCGTGAAATAAGATCAAGCGGTTCAACCGTTCCTGCGATAGTCGTTTCTGCACGCGGAAGACTTAGCGACAAAACGCAAGGCTTTCTAAGTGGCGTCGACGACTATATGGTAAAACCTATTGAATTTGACGAACTTTTGTTAAGAATTAGGGCGCTACTTCGCCGTGCAAAAATCGTAAGCGAAAATAAACTTACCATCTCGGGCGTAACGTTAGACTACTCCACTTTAACAATCTCTGACGGAAAAAGTCGGTCTATAACGCTGTCAAAGCGTGAATTTTCAATTTTATTCAAACTTTTATCATACCCTGAACGCTCGTTTACTAAAGGTCAACTTTTCGACGAATTTTGGGGCATTGACTCTGACTCTGACGAAGATACGGTCAAAGTTTTTATAAACAGAATACGCACGAAAATTAAAGATTTTACAGAGTTTGATATCGCGACTATTCGCGGTGTCGGCTATCGCGGGGTGAAAAATGACAAATAAACCACCTAAGCAGAAAAACATTTTCTCGGCAACGCGAATCATCCGTCTAGTTTTTACGGCTTGGCTAATTTCCTTTATCTTCACGCTTTTTTTGACTGTAATTTTAAGATATTTCTTCCCCGAACTTATAATCGTAAGAAACATCATAATTATTATTATATTTTTCGCAGTCAGCACGATATTTGGCGCGCTTATATTTTATTTCTTAACAAAGCGAACTAACGCTTTAACCACCGAGATTAACGAAGCAATCGAAAAAATCGCTGGTGGAGATTTTTCTGCTCGACTAGATTTTCCTAAAGTAAACGAAGATATTGACAACGTCGTTGACAACTTTAACAAAATGGCGGAAGAATTGAACTCTCTGGTAATTTTAAACAACGACTTTGTTTCAAACTTTTCGCACGAGTTTAAAACGCCTATCGTCTCCGTTAAAGGGTACGCCGAACTTTTATACGACAGTCCGAACTTATCTGGCAACGAAAAACAGTATCTGAAAATTATTATTGAAGAATCTAACCGCCTATCAATGCTTTCTGATAGCGCGATGACACTTTCAAAGCTCGACCACCACAGAGTCGAAGAAAAAAAGGAAAGTTTTTGGCTTGACGAACAAATTTCACAATGCATATTACTTTTTGATAATAGGTTTACTCAAAAGAACTTAGAAATTGAAATTAACTTGGAAAAAGTTAAAATTGTTGCCGATAAAAATTTAACCAAAGAAATTTGGATAAACATTTTGTCTAACGCAGTCAAGTTCACCCCGTCGGGCGGGGCTATAAAACTTGTACTAAAAGAGCGCGGTGGCTACGCTTTCGTTACGATAACCGACACCGGCGCGGGTTTTGAAAGCGAAAACCCTATAAAACTGTTCGAGAAAAACTATCAAGAAAACACTAAAGAAAAAACACTTGGTAGCGGTATAGGACTTGCCGTTGCTAAGCGCATAGTTGAACTTCATAACGGCACGATTCACGCAGAAAACGCACCGACAGGCGGAGCGCAATTCGTTGTCAAACTCCCAATAAAAGCCTTATAAACGGCGCAATACTGCGTTTCTGAAAAAGCCCTTCGACTTAGATGACCGCAAAGGTCTATCTAATCCGAAGGGCTTTTTCGAGCCTTGTCTTGCTTGTTTCTAAGGCTTTTTTACATAATTAAGTATTCCTTAATTAAAATTATATGTTATCTCGGCAATTTTTTCAAAGAAAAAATCTGCACGACCATAATGCAAGTTTGTAAACTTGCGCATCATGCAATCCGTACGCAAAAAGTAGGATTGCACTTCATGCTAACTGACAAGTTAGCACATCATGCAAGCATTGCTTGCACATCATTTAATATATAGGCCTTTTTCGTTTGCGCTTATCTCAACCACACTGCTTGGTTCGATTTCGCCTTTTAAAATAGCGCGGGCGAGCATGGTTTCAACGTTACTTTCAATAAAACGCTTTAACGGTCTTGCGCCGAAAATTGGGTCGAATCCACAGTCGATGATATAGTTTTTAGCAAAGCCGTCTACTTTTAGATTGATTTTTTTATCTTTTAAACGCTTTGCAAGATTTTCAATCATAATATCGACGATTTTTTCAATCTCACTCGTTCTTAACGGCTTGTAGTAGACGATATCGCTAAGTCTGTTTAAAAATTCAGGTCTGAACTTTCTTTTTAAAAGCAAGTCTATTTTTTCCTTCGTCTCTTTTTCAATTTCGCCGTTATCATCAATTCCTTCAAGCAAAAATTCCGAGCCAAGATTTGAAGTAAGAATAATAACCGTATTTTTAAAATCAACAGTTCTACCTTGCGAGTCGGTAAGTCTACCGTCGTCTAAAACTTGTAAAAGCACGTTAAAAACGTCAGGGTGCGCTTTTTCAATCTCGTCAAACAAAATTACCGAGTACGGCTTTCTTCTTACGGCTTCAGTAAGTTCGCCCCCTTCGTCGTAACCAACGTATCCCGGTGGCGCTCCGATAAGGCGGGAAACGTTAAACTTTTCCATATACTCGCTCATATCGATTCTTATTAGGTTTTTCTCGTCGTCAAATAAGGTTGAAGCGAGCGTTTTTGCAAGTTCAGTCTTACCTACACCCGTCGGACCTAAGAACAAAAACGAGCCTATAGGTCGATTAGGGTCACTTATTCCAGCGCGCGCCCTTAAAATTGCTTCGCTAACTTTCTTAACCGCTTCGTCTTGACCAACGACGCGCTTATGCAAAATTTCTTCAAGTTTTAAAAGTTTTTCGCGCTCCCCTTCAAGAAGTTTTGAAACGGGAATTTTAGTCCATTTAGATACGACTTTGGCAATTTCTTCTTCGGTGACTTTTTCTCTTAAAAGGGAAGTGTCACTCTTTGCGATAGCACTTTCAAGTTTTTCAAGTTTTCTCTTAAGTTCAGGAAGTTTTCCATACTTAAGTTCTGCGGCGCGATTTAAGTCGTACTCTCTTTCCGCCTTTTCGATATCCGCCGTAATATTTTGAATACTTTCGCGAACTTGATTTATATCGTCGATAACCTTTTTCTCACTTTTAAGATCGGCACTCATTTTGTCGTACTTAGTCTTTAAAGTTGCAAGTTCACTTTCGATTGTCTTTAATCTATCTTTAGAAAAATCGTCGCTTTCCTTCTTTAAAGCTTCGCGCTCGATTTCAAGTTGCATAACCTTTCTTCTGACGTCGTCCATCTCGGCTGGCATCGAGTCAATTTCCGTCTTAATCATTGCGCTCGCTTCGTCTACAAGGTCGATCGCCTTATCTGGTAAAAATCTGTCGGTTATATACCTATGCGACAGCGTAACTGCGGCTATAAGCGCGTTATCGGTGATTTTTACACCGTGATAAACTTCGTATCTCTCTTTAAGTCCACGCAAAATTGATACCGTGTCTTCAACACTCGGCTCGTCAACGATAACTGGCTGGAAACGCCTTTCAAGCGCAGGATCTTTTTCGATATACTTTCTATACTCGTCTAAAGTCGTTGCGCCTATGCAGTGAAGTTCACCGCGCGCAAGACTCGGCTTTAACAGATTTCCTGCGTCCATCGCGCCGTCACCTTTACCAGCCCCGACAATCGTGTGCAATTCGTCAATAAATAATATAATGTTACCGCTACTTGCTTTGACTTCGTTTAGTACGGCTTTTAACCTTTCTTCAAACTCTCCGCGATATTTTGCGCCTGCAATTAGCGCACCCATATCAAGAGAATACAATTTTTTGTCTTTTAACGACGACGGAACGTCACCTTTTACGATTCTTTGCGCCAAGCCTTCAGCGATTGCCGTTTTACCAACCCCCGCTTCACCTATTAGCACTGGGTTATTTTTCGTCTTTCTCGACAAAATCATAATAGCCGAACGAATTTCAGCCTCTCTTCCGATAACCGGCTCTAATTTATTCTGTTTTGCAAGGGCAATAAGGTCTTGCGCGTACTTATTAAGCACGTCGTAAGTTGCTTCAGGATTATCGTTTGTCACTTTATGATTCCCCCTAATTTGTTTTAGTCCTATTAAAAAATTCTCTTTGTTTATATTATATTTGTCTAAAAGTTTTCTAAGTTCTTTGTTAGAGTTCTCAAGCATAGAAAGAAAAATATGCTCGACGGAAACGTATTCGTCTTTCATATTTTTGGCAATTTCTTCTGCGCTATCTATTACCTTTAAAATCTCAGAAGTTAGTCCTGGATTTGCATTAGTTTGGCGCGGAAAACGGCTTATAAGTCGATTGACTTCACTTTTTAACCCTTCGACGTCTACGCTTTGAGAAGTTAGTAGCGGTGATATAAAACACTCTTTATCACTAAGGACAGAAAAAAGAAAATGCTCTGGTTTTATTTCACAGTTACCTAATTCTTTTGCCATATTTTGAGCGTTTAAAAAATTTTCGTGAACTTTTTTAGTCCAAATTTCTCCGTTCATTTATCTCCTATATAATCGGCTTTAATTCTGCCATTCTACGAATTAAAAGTTCGTCTCTTAAAAGTTCGTTTTCTGAAATATATAAATTTAAAAGTCTGTCAAGGTTTTTAACGTAAGCAGTGATAACGTCTGCAAGTTGTCTTGAAGATATTTCGTCGCTGAAACGATTTAAGCTTCTTTTAAGTTTTCCGTCACTTATAAAATATTCGACGGAATAAGGTAACGTTTCTTTCTCGACGGCAATCCAAACGGAAAAGAAATTTTCTATCGCCTGAATAAGTTCTGGCTTAGACGTTCTGAAACTTATAGAAAGTTCGCCTAAACTGTCTTTTTTAGGTCTTATTTCCACAGAATAAGTAATTCTTGGACTGTATTTATAGTTAAGCGCGGAAACGATAGAAAACCCACTGTCACGGCACTGGTCTAAAAGTCGCATACGCTGTTCGGCATTTATTAGTTCGTTAATAAAAGAAAATACGCTTTTTATCTGCATTTGAGTAGTCTCAAACCCAACGGCTTTTGCCAAAACTTCATTTACAAGCGTCGAGCGCGAAACGCCCCTTTTGTACGCCGCCGTATCAATAAGTTCGATAACTTCGTCGTTTAAAACTAAACTATAAATACTTTTTCCCATATTACTTCTCCTTAAACGCTTTACTTTACGTTTAATTTCATTTTAGCACAAATTAATAATTTGTCAACAATTTTTAATAACTTTCTTTACAAATTTTAACAATAATAAAAAACGGCAGTTTAAACCGCCGTAATGAAATATTATATTATTTGCTTTTGAGAGTCGTAACTGAAGAAACGAGCAATTTACGAATTTCGCCTGAGTCGTGTAATAATCGTTTAACTTTTTCCGCAGGTAGTATTTTAGCCCTGATAAACAACTCAAGCCAATACTCTGTTTCATAGCATTCTTTAAGTGATATCTGAAGTTTTGAAAGAAAATCAGCTTTGCTTTGAGCATAATTCGCTTCACGAATATTGGCGCCTATACTTGTTGCCGAGCGTTCAAATTGGTTTTTAAGTGAATAATGCCCTTCGATTTCATTCGCTAACTCCAATGCTTTTACTGCAAAATCCATTGACAAATTAGCAAGTTTATTTTCTTTCATAAAAACTCCTTTAAATGAAATCGCGCCAAGTTTTTCTTAGCGCGATGACTTTCGGTAGATGATGTCGAAACTTCGTTTCGGTTATTATTAAATCCGCCAATCGCAAAGCGACTTCATCCGAGCATAGCGAGGACTTCATCCCGTCAGGGATTTATCCCGTCTCGCAAGAGGCGGATTTAATGCATTTGCTAAAGCAAATGCCTATTCCCACTCAATAGTTCCAGATGGCTTTGGAGTTAAGTCAAATAAAACTCTGTTGACGTTTTTAACTTCTGTAGTAATTCTTTTTGTGATGTGTTGTAAAAGTTCGAAAGGAACGTTTTCAACGGTTGCAGTCATCGCGTCAACCGTGTTTACGGCGCGGATGATTACTGGGTATGCGTAAGTTCTCATATCGTCTTTTACGCCGACTGACTTAAAGTCAGGAACAGCGGTAAAGTATTGCCAAACCTTACCTTCAAGTCCGTTTTTAGCAAATTCTTCGCGAAGAATTGCGTCAGATTCGCGAACGGCTTCAAGTCTGTCGCGAGTGATTGCACCAAGGCAACGAACGCCAAGACCTGGACCTGGGAACGGTTGACGGTAAACCATAGCGTCAGGAAGGCCTAAAGCCTTACCAACTACTCTAACTTCGTCTTTGTATAAAAACTTAAGCGGTTCAACGAGTTCAAATTGAAGGTCGTCAGGAAGACCGCCAACGTTGTGGTGAGCCTTTACAGGACCGCTTTCTAAAATGTCAGGATAGATAGTGCCTTGAGCCAAGAATTCGATACCTTCGAGTTTTCTTGCTTCTTCTTCGAACACGCGAATAAATTCTGCGCCGATAATTTTACGTTTTTGTTCAGGTTCAGAAACGTTTTCAAGTTTTGATAAAAATCTGTCGCAAGCGTCAACGTAAACGAGATTTGCATCAAGTTGATTAGAAAATACTTCAACGACTTGTTCAGGCTCGCCTTTACGAAGTAGACCGTGGTTTACGTGAACGCAAACTACGTTTTTACCGATTGCCTTGATTAAAAGAGCGGCAACGACTGACGAATCTACACCGCCAGAGAGTGCTAAAAGAACTTTTTTGTCGCCTACTTGAGCCTTAACTTCCTTAATTTGTTCGTCAATGAACTTGTTTGCAAGTTCTACGCTTGTAATACGCGCTAATGACGAAGGACGAACGTTGTTTTCCATAAAAATTCCTCCAATGTTGAGATGCCGAAAAAAGTCGGCTATAAATTTATAAGAATAGTTTGCCTTAATCGTTTTATTTTGTCAATTATTTTTAAGTAATAAACGCTAATATCTATAAAATTTTTTATGAAATTATTGACGGCTGGGCAAAAATATATTATTATATTTTTGTAGATTTTTCTACTTAGGAGAACAAAAATGGAAGGCTTTAACGAACTTTTTGGCAAAATTGGCGACTTTTTCGTCGCTAACTGGATAAATATCGTAGGCGCATTAGCCGTTTTTATTATTGGCGGACTTTTGATTACGCTACTTGGAAAACTTTTAATGAAGATACTATACTCAACCAAGATTGACAACGCATCCGGCGGATTTTTTGTCACGCTTATACGAATAGTTCTTTGGATTGCGCTTATTTTTGGTTGCGCGAGCATACTTGGAATTAACGGAAACAGTTTCTTAGTTGCCTTTTCATCCGTTGCCCTTGCTATCGGTCTTGCACTTAAAGACTCGCTCGCAAACATTGCAAACGGAATAATCATAGTCGTTGTGAAGCCTTTTAAAAAGGGCGATTACATACTTGCAAACGGAATTGAAGGAACGGTTAAGAAGATTTCAATTTTAACGACCGAACTATCGACCGCAGACAACAAGCGCGTAGTTTTACCAAACAGCGCGGTAACGACTAACAGCATAATAAACTTTTCGTCGCATCCAACGAGAAGAATTGACCGCACTTACTCGGTAAGTTATTCGTCGGATATGAAAAAAGTTAAACAAATTTTATTTGAAACGGTTTCAAATTACGAATATTGCCTAAAAACGCCTACACCTATTATATATATGGAGTGTCACAACGCGTCAAGCGTTGACTTTAAGGTGAGATTTTGGGTAAATAACTCGGACTACTGGAACGCATATTTTGGACTAAACGAAGTCGTTTTTGAAAAGTTTAAAGAAAGCGGTATAGAAATTCCGTTCAACCAACTCGACTTACACATTATCGACAATATAGGTGGCAAAAATGAAGATTAAGTTTTCGCGCGTTATCTTTGCGCTAATTTTCGCGGTTGCTTTGCTGACAGCGATTGGTTTTTCACCAAAAGAAAAGCCTGTAACGTTTGCGGCGGAAACAGACTTTTCTATCCCCGCTTTAAGCAACCAATCAAAATCTTACGAAAGTAATATCCCTAGCGTTTGGTACGACGAGAACAAACTGTTCGGCATCAACGCTTCAAGCAACTTTGCACCCGCAATTTTCTATATGGACTATATCTCGACTGACGGCACTAAAAACTATGCAAACGACGAGATTTTAACCTTAACTTTAGGAACTCCGTTAGAATTTTATCTTGAAGTCGGGGCAAATAATTACCAGCAATCAACAGCATCTAACGGTTTTAATTACGATATTTTCAACTATTCAAGCGTATTTAGTCTGGAAGTTAGCGTAAACTACAAAAACGCGGACTATACCGTTTATAACGACAGCGTAAACAATTTAGATTTTTCGGGAGAACTTGAAGGCGCAAATAAACCTTTAAATCTTAAATTTAACGAACAAACCAGTAGTTACGACTTTGAAACGTTAAGCGTAAATTCCGATTACCGTCTGTTAAAGTTCACCGTTACACCACTAAAAGTCGGCGCAGACGTCTTGTCAATCGGCGTAAACGATACCAACACTTACTACACACACGAAACTATTATAAACGTAGTAGACGATAAAGGCGACGGCGAAATTCTTTTAACTAACGCTGAAATTTACTCGTCAATCACGGGTGAAACAGAGTATGCAAGCGATTTCTACAACTTCACGTATTTTAGTGGAGACTTAAAAAACGCGTCTATAGCGCTACCAATCAGCCTTGAATATGAAATACCTTATAACAACTTAACCGTAGTAGACGAAAATGAAAACGACTACTTATCTAATTTTACAAACGTTAACTACGAATTGTCGCTATCGTGTTTTGCGAGCAGTTTTCAACCTGTTTCTGACTCTTACTACCTATCTTATTATTTTTTAATAATGGAAACGGGCTCTTACGAGATTTCGGCAACTTCTAAGATTACGATAGAATATTTAACCGACTTAGCAGGCTCGACGAAAACTTACACCCTATCGGAAGATTTCGTTTTTGAAGTTACAGTTTACGACGAAAATTCGCTAACCCCTTCAAATTCCGTCAAATACGACCAAACGACGGGCTCTTTCGTATACCCGACCAATCACGCGCTCGATTTCAGAATTAACCTAACTAAAAACAGCGATTATTTCACTAGTTCGTACATGGTAGACGGCGGAGAATATAACGGCTCGAAAACTTATGAAAGCGAACAAAGTTCCCCAGTTTCTGCCCACGTTATAAACCCTACGCTAAAAGGTTTTATCGACGAGTTTATTCCACAAATTATCGAACAAGACATTGAAAATTACATCTATTCCGAAAGCCCATCAGGCGACCAAATTTCAAAAAGGCGCGAAGAACTTTACGAAAGTTTAACTTCTTCGCTTTACTCTAGGTACTTGGCAGATTTGTCAGTTTCTTATACCATCAAAACGGAAAACGAAGAAACTTTAATCCCAAAAGCTGAACTTTCGTACGGCAGTGAAACGCTTAGCAACAAAATAACTATTGACCTTCAAAACCCTGACGGAATAGTTTCTTTATCGACTTTCTCCGTTCCGTCAATCCGTATAGGAAACTACGAAGATATTAAAGATAAAGCACGAATTTCGCTAGTTTCGTCGAAAAAAGGTGTGACTTTAGATAACGGTGTTATTACTTTTAATAACGTCGAAGGAATTTCGTCATACGACCTAACTCTTACGGCAGACTACGGCGTATACGGCACGAAAAGTTCTGAGTTTACGGTCGACTTTACCGACAGCAATTTAAGCGTACACTTAAGCGAAAGAAGCGTTACGATGACTTTAGACGAGCCAAGTTCGGTATTTTTAGTCGTTCAAGGCGGTGAAAACACTTTATCAATCGACAAACTCGACTATGAATTTATCTCTAAAAAAGGAATTGTCAAGGCAAAGAAAAACAATCTATCTCCCCTTGCGATTGATTTAACCGCAACCGACGAAGGACTTGATGCTTTAACCGTAATCGTTCGACACGACGGTTTAGCAATAGCCGTTCTCAACCTTAACGTTACAATCCTTTCAAGTATTCCTAAAAACGACCAGACTTTGAATTTTATTCAAGGTAACGACGTAAAAATTTATTTAAGCAACCTAAGTAACGTTATTGATTTAAACGTTGACGTTTCTTCGATTGCAGATAAAGATTATTACTTTACTTGGATATGTTTAAACAATTCGGTGCTCGAAATTGAAGAGACGGGCGCATCAAGTGCGCGTCTTACCGCTACCAGACAAGGCACTACGACGGTTATTGCCTTCTGTCAGTTTAGCGACGGTTCAAGCGTAAACGCTATCGCGAGCGTTTCCGTTCTGACTGACGAGCCTACGATAAACTTAACTTTTTCAAAGTCAGACTCTACTTCGTTCACAATTTACGACAATATCCAATTTGGTGTAAACTCGCACGGATTTTCTTTCTCTAACGATATCTCAGTCAGCTGGTTTATCGACGGCGAAAAATTAACTTCTGCGTTCGACCAAGCAGGCAACGTTATTTCTCTTGATAACAACTCTCTAGGTTTTTACAACAAACTTTCTGCTGGTTTACACACCGTAAAAGTTGAGATAATCGACAACATATACGACTTAACCTTGTCTTGCGAACGTGAAATTTCTATCACCACTATCACTGATAAAAAGCGCACGCTTTCTTTTGAAGACGAAACTATCAACCTAGTTTATACGTCGTCAAAAACCGATATCTACACGACACAAGTTCTTTTAGACGGCGTTATAAACAACGATTACGAGTACAAATGGATCGCTGGCGACGCGGATATTATAAGAATTATGTCTAACGACGGAGCGGTTTCTATTGAGCCGTTAAAATCTGGCGAAACGACTTTGACGGTATTTTGTAACGTTGGCGTCTACGAAGAAAATTACGTTCGCGCAGAACTTAAAGTTTGCGTTTACGAGATTGAAAGTATCGCTTTTATCCCTGTAAACCAATTCCCTAAACCGGGCGAAGATATTATTGTTGACGTTTCTATCAACGACAAAGTCGGATTTAAAAACTTAGCACTTCCGATTACGGTTACAAACGTTGGAACGCCTATTGAATATAATTTAGTAAACGGACAAATAATAATTAAATCGGCAGATAGCGGAAAGTATGAAATTTCGACGAGTTTCGGTGAAATTCAACCTGTTTTGACACTAACCGTTACAAACTTTAATATGAAAGAAGTTATAACCGTGGCACTTCCGTATTTAGTTATCGTTGCAATAATTGCGGGAATATTGCTCGTCGTGTTAAAGACCAGAAGTAATCCTTATAAGTCAATTCAAAAGGGTATCAATAAACTTGTTGAAAAGTTTGATGGTGCAATTAGCGCAACGAAAAACGCACCTAAAGAAGTTGTCGTCAAAGAATATAATTCAATAATTTCTACGCTTAATCGACTTATAGCCAAGTTTAATTACTATTACGACGAAGGTCGTGACGAGTGTAAAAACCCACTTCAACACGCCCTTACGATTAAGAAAATCTTGCTTGCTTTAATTTCTACGAGTGATAAAAACTTTGAAAAAGCAAGCACAGTTTTGACTACTATTAAGGAAAAACAACTTATTGAACTTGAACAAATGGTAGAAGAAATTCTTCTTACCCTTAAAGTATACGACGAAAAAATTGCCGAACTTAATCGCCAAGATAAAGAAGAAGCAAAACAAAACAAAAAAGCCAAAAAGTCAAAACTTGAAAAGGAAGAAGAACAATTAAAACTTTTAAAAAATCAAGGTCTAATCGACGACGACGGAGAATAAAAAAGAAGCGAACGCGAGCGCGTTCGCTTCTTTAATGATGTGCAAGCATTGCTTGCATGATGTGCTAACTTGTCAGTTAGCATGATGTGCAATCCTACTTTTTGCGTACGGATTGCATGATGTGTAAGTTGTAATGCAACTTACATTGTGGTCGCGCAGATTTTTTCTCCGAAAAAATTGCCAACCCGACATATAGTTTTTTCTAAGGATTTTAAATTATTATATAACTTACACCTCATCCGTCACTTCGTGACACCTTCCCCTCAAGGGGAAGGCTATATTCGAGCAACCCGACGGTTATGTATTTATCCGCCTACCGAACACAATATTAAAAGCGTTCGCTAAACGAACGCTTTTATCTTTTTTTATCGGACTAAAAGACTTAGAAACAAGCAGTTCAAGGCTCTTTGAGTGCGATTGGGCTTGATAGACCTATACGGTCATCAAGGTCGAGCGCAAGCAAGTCTATATTTTTCTTAGCCTAGCCTATTTCACGTATTAAAAGACTTAGAAACAAGTTAGGCTAGGCTCGCTTTGAGTAGACGGACGAGATTAACCTTGTCGGTTATCTCGGTCGTATGCTCAAAGCAGAAACGACGCATAACGAAGTTTATAAGGCTTTTAAATTGTTAAATCTATTACGGCTTTTATGGTATGCATACGATTTTCCGCCTCGTCAAAGACGATAGATTGCTCGCTTAAGAAAACTTCATCACTAACTTCCATATCGACGCGGTTAAACTTTTCACCCATTTCTTTGCCGATAGCCGTCTTTAAATCGTGAAATGCTGGTAAGCAGTGCATAAATACTGCCGTATCTTTTGCGTAAGACATAAGTTTTTTGTTTACTTGATAAGGTGAAAGTTCGTTAATACGCTCTTTCCAAACATCTACAGGCTCGCCCATAGAAACCCAAACGTCTGTATAGATAACGTCAGCGTCTTTCGCTGCGATTTCAGGGCTCTCGATAAATTCTAATACCGCGCCGGAAGATTTAGCAATCTCTTGACAAGTTTCAATCAATTCTTTATTAGGGAAATATTTCTTTGGCGCGCACGCAACGAAGTGCATGCCAAGTTTTGCGCATCCAACCATTAAAGAATTACCCATATTATAGCGCGCGTCACCCATGTACACGAGTTTAATACCGTCAAGCGTTCCAAACTTTTCTTTAATAGTCATAAAGTCGGCAAGAATTTGAGTTGGGTGGAACTCGTTCGTCAATCCGTTCCAAACGGGAACGCCAGCGTTAGCGCCAAGTTCTTCAACGATTTCCTGACCAAAGCCACGATATTCGATACCGTCGTAAATTCTGCCTAAAACTTTTGCAGTATCTGCAATACTTTCTTTTTTGCCGATTTGCGAGCCGGCAGGATCAAGATAAGTTACGCCAATACCCAAGTCGCGACAAGCAACTTCAAAACTGCAACGCGTACGTGTTGAAGTCTTTTCAAAGATAAGCGCAACGTTTTTACCTTCGTGATACTTGTGTGGCATACCGAGTTTTTTCATCTTTTTAAACTCGATAGCCTTGTCAATCATATGTTCAATTTCTGCTTTAGAAAAATCTAAAAGTTTAAGAAAATTTTTGCCTTTAAAATTCATATTATGCTCCTTTAATCGACCTATAGCGCGCTTATTAACACGTCTATTGCCTTTTCAAGTAAAGAATTAGGGATATTTAACGCAGGTAAAAGTCTTACCTTGTTTTTAGCCTTAATTACCAAAACGCCGTTATCTTGACAAGTTTTAATAACTTCAGACGCGTCTTTTTCCGTCTCGATTCCAAGCATTAAACCTAGCCCCGAAACGCTTTTAACGCCTTTAGCGTTTTTAAGTTTATTTATAATAAATTGAGATTTTTCGTTAACTTCTTGTAAAAGTTTATCGTCTATTCTTTCAATTACTGAGATTGCCCCAGCAGCACAAACAGGATTTCCGCCAAAAGTCGAGCCGTGCGACGATATCGTTAAAGTGTTTTCAACCTTTTCACCGAGCATAGTCGCCCCCATAGGAAGACCACCCGCTAAGCCTTTAGCCGTACTTACGATATCAGGTAAAATATCATAGTTTTGGTATGCGTAAAGTTTTCCGCATCTACCGTTACCAGTTTGAACTTCGTCGCAAATAAGCAAAATATCTTGCTCTTTACAAATTGAGTAAACGCCTTCTAAAAAGTTCTTATCAAGTGGCATTACACCGCCTTCGCCTTGAACGACTTCAAGCATAATAGCACAAACCCCACCTAACGCGATTTGCTCTTTTACGCTATCTATATCGTTAGCAGTTGCATATCTAAAGCCTTCGGTAAGCGGTAAAAAGTTAGCGTGGAATACGTCTTGACCAGTCGCTGAAAGAGTGGTTATCGTTCTTCCGTGGAAACTGTTTTTAAGCGTTATAATATAGTGGCGACCTAAACCGTATTTATCTTCTGAATATTTTCTTGCAACCTTTATAGCGCACTCGTTCGCTTCTGCGCCAGAGTTAGAAAAAAAGACTTTTTTCATACCAGTTCTTTCGCATAAAATTTGTGCTAAGCGCGCGCAAGGGCGTGTAAAGTAAAGGTTTGACGTGTGAGAAAACGCGTTTAACTGTGCTATAACGGCACTTTTCCACTCTTCATCAGAAAAGCCGAAGGTGTTTACGGCTATTCCCGTTGCTAAGTCTATATACTCTTTTCCAGTTTCGTCATAGCAAAGCGAGCCTTTCCCTTTAACAATCTCGACAGGGAAACGAGCGTAAGTATTTGCTATATATTTTTTGTCTAAAGATATAGTATCCATAATTTATTCCTTGATAAACATAGTGCCGATACCTTCGTTAGTAAGCGTTTCGATAATGATAGAGTGCGGTATCGTACCGTTTATAATAAATACTTTTTTAACGCCGTCGCGGATAGCGTCTGTGCAACAAGCGATTTTTGGAATCATACCGCCTGAGATAATACCTTCTTCGATAAGTTTTTCGCAGTCTGATAAAGTTACCTTAGAAATTAAAGAGTCAGGATCTTTTATATCGCGCAAAATTCCGTCGATATCAGTCATAGAAATTAAACCTTCTGCGCCAAGGCTTGCTGCAATTTTAGCTGCGGCAGTGTCTGCGTTTATGTTGTAAGAATTTCCTTCACTATCGCGCGCAACCGTGCTAACGACAGGGATATATCCTTTTTCTAATATATCTAAAATAGGCTGTGGATTAACCGAAGTTATTTCCCCAACGTAGCCGTATTTTTCGTCAAGCATTTTGGCTTCTAACATCCTTCCGTCCGCACCGCTGAGTCCTATCGCGTTCGAGCCGAATTTTCCTAATAGGTTTACAAGTCCTTTATTTATTTTTCCAGCAAGCACCATTTGAACGACTTCTACGGTCTCTTTGTCGGTAACTCTTAATCCGTCTAAAAATTCTGACTTTTTGCCGATTTTACCTAAAAGTTCGGTAATTTCAGGACCGCCACCGTGAACTAGTACGACTTTAATGCCAACGAGATTTAAAAGCGCGATATCGCCCATAACGGCATTTTTTAAATCTTCGTTAATCATAGCGTTTCCGCCGTATTTTATAACCAAAATTTTATTATAATATTGTCTTATGTAAGGAAGCGCTTGAACTAAAATTTCAGCGCGTTGAGAGTTCGTTATATTTTTCATATTTCACCTATTAAGTTCTATAATCTCCGTTAATTCTTACGTATTCGTACGAAAGGTCGCATCCCCAAGCAGTCGCGCTAGCATTTCCGTCGCAAAGGTCGACTAAAATTTCGATATCCGTTTCAAGAAGAATATCTTTTGCAAGTTCTTCGCTAAACTCAACCCCTGCACCACACTTACAAACTAAAATTTCTCCCTTACTTGATGCAAACTTAACTTCAACTTTATTTACGTCAACGTCTGCACCGCTATAACCGATAGCGCATAAAATTCTTCCCCAGTTCGCATCCGATCCAAACATAGCAGTTTTAACGAGTGACGAACAAATTATACTCTTAGAAACGACTTTTGCAATTTCTTCGGTTTTTGCACCCGTTACCTTACACTCGATAAACTTAGTTGCGCCTTCACCGTCGCCTGCAATCATTTTACAAAGTTCGGTATTACAAGTATTAAGCGCCTTCATAAACACGTCAAAGTCCGCGCCGAAGTCGGTTATCTCGTCGTTTTTGGCAAGTCCGTTCGCTAAAACAGCAACCATATCGTTAGTTGACGTATCCCCGTCAACGCTAACCATATTGAACGTATTTTTAATATCGGAAGAAAGTGCAACTTGAAGCATCTTAGGCGAAATTGCTACGTCCGTCGTGAGAAATACGAGCATCGTTGCCATGTTCGGGTGAATCATACCCGAGCCTTTAGCAATACCCCCGATACGGCAAGTTTTTCCGCCTATTTCAAACTCAACGGCAACTTCTTTTGGTTTTGTGTCGGTAGTCATAATACCTAAAACCGCTTCGCCGTTACCCGTTTTCGACAAGCCCTTAACTAAAGTTTTCATACCGCTAGCAATCGGCTCAATATCAAGTGGTTGACCGATAACGCCGGTTGATGCAACGACGATATCCGTTGGTTTTAATCCTAACTCTTTAGCGGTTAGTTCGCAAGTTTTTCTAGCGATTTCAACTCCGTTTGCGTTGCAAGTATTTGCGTTACCGCTGTTACAGATTACCGCTTGAGCAAAGCCGTCGGAAATATTTTCCTTCGTAACAAAAAGCGGTGCGCCTTTTACAAGATTAGTCGTGTAAACCGCCGCGCAAGAAGCCTTTACTTCGCTATATATAAGCGCGATATCGTTTTTAGTTTTATTTTTGCGAATTCCGCAATGTATTCCGTTTGCCGTAAAGCCCTTTGGCGCGCAAACGCTACCTGAAATAATTTTCATTTTATTTTACCTATTTTAATATTAACCCTTTTTCTTTGTCTAGTCCTAAGACTATATTCATACACTCAATCGCAGCACCTGACGCGCCTTTTCCTAGGTTGTCGTATCGAGCAACGAGCGTAATTCTATCATCATTTCCAAAAACTGAAATTTGCATGCTGTCAAGACCTGAAAGCGCGCCACTTGACAAAAATCCGTTTTCGTCAGAATTGTCGCAAAAACTTACGAAAGCCGTGTTATAGGTCGATTTATACACGTTTTTGATATCTTCAATGCTTCCGTTTAAGTCCTTTTTAAAAAGTGGAACGGTAACTTCCATACCGCTATAAAACGGAGCAACTATCGGACAAAAGATTGGCGCAGTATCAAGCCCTGTAATTGCAACCATTTCTTTTAAGTGCTTGTGTTGTTGGCTGATGCCGTAAACGCGCGGAGCATCTAAAAGTTTGTCGCGACCATCGTCTTCGTATTCTGCGATCATCTTTTTACCGCCACCGCTATAACCAGTTAGCGAAAAACAAGATAACGCTATATCTTTATCAATAAGCCCAGCCTTAACCAGTGGATATATAAGTGCGATAAAACCGCTTGCGTGACAGCCGGGAACTGCAATGCGCTTAGAGTTTTTAATCTTTTGATAAAACTCATCTCCAAGTTCTGGAAAGCCGTACGCCCAATCGGGATTAGTTCTGTGTGCCGTCGACGTATCAATAACAACGACGTTATCGTTTTCAATCATAGAAACTGCTTCGCGCGACGCGTCGTCTGGTAAGCACAAAAACGCAAGGTCGCAGTTGTTTAACGCCCACTTTCTGCGCTCTGGATTTTTTCTTTCTTCGTCGGATAGAATTATCATTTCAAGGTCGTCACGATTAATGCGCTCGTAAATTCTGAGCCCGGTCGTTCCCGCCCTTCCGTCTATAAAAATCTTTTTCATTATAATTGACCTTTTACAAAGTTTATTTGCTCGATAACAGATTCAACGCTCGTTCCGCCTTTTGAAACGCGCTTATTAACGCAAGTTTGCATATTGATTTCAGCGTATAAATCTTCTTCAAATATATCGTTAAACGCCTTATACTCGCTTATTTTCATTTCTTCGAGTGTTTTTTTGTTCTTTATGCAATACGCTACGATTTCGCCAACGATTTTATACGCACTTCTAAACGGCAAGCCTTTTTTAACCATATAGTCAGCAAGGTCCGTCGCATTTATAAATCCGTCGTTAGACGCCTTAAGCATATTATCGCTGTTCACCTTCATAGTTGCAATCATAGGCTCGAACACGGATAAACAAAGTTTAACGGTGTCGATACTGTCAAAGATTGCTTGCTTGTCTTCTTGCATATCCTTGTTATATGCAAGTGGAATACCTTTAAGCATAGTTAAAGTATTCATTAAGTTCCCGTAAACTCTGCCCGTTTTTCCACGCACGAGTTCTGCCATATCGGGATTTTTCTTTTGTGGCATTATGCTTGATCCCGTTGTGTAGGCATCTGACAAACTGACAAACCCAAACTCGTAACTAGACCAAAGAATAACTTCTTCAGAAAAACGAGATAGGTGCATCATAAGCGTTGCAAAACAAGACATAAGTTCAATACAGAAATCACGGTCGCTTACGCCGTCGATACTGTTTAAAACAACTCCGTCAAAGCCAAGCAGACTTGCTTCAAAGTCGCGATCGGTATTATAAGTAGTTCCTGCAAGCGCGCAAGAGCCAATCGGCGACAAATTCATACGCTTAACTGCATCTTGAATTCTTGATCTATCGCGAAGTAACATAAACGCGTACGCCATAATTTGATGACCAAAAGTTATAGGTTGGGCGCGTTGAAGATGGGTATACCCCGGAACGATTGTATCTTTATTTTCGTCAGCAACCTTTAAAAGTGTGGCAATAAGTTCGTTAATAAGCGATATTATATCGTTCGATTCGTCACGAAGGTACATTCTGATATCGAGCGCGACTTGGTCGTTTCTACTTCTTGCAGTATGCAATTTCTTTCCAACGTCGCCAATTCTCTTAGTCAAAACTTCTTCAACGAACATATGAATATCTTCTGCGCTAAGGTCGATTATTAACGCTCCGCTTTCAATGTCAGAAAGAATTTTTTGAAGTTCAGATACTAAAATATCCCCTTCTTCCTTTTCGATAATACCTTGTTTTGCGAGCATTTTAGCATGCGCAATCGAGCCAAGTATATCTTGACGGTACATCCTTTTATCCGTTTGGATAGACGAATTGAAATCGTCTGCGATTTTATCGACTGCCCCAGCAGTTCTTCCTTGCCACATTTTAGCCATAATATTGTAAGTTGAACCAGATTTAAGTGGCTAATATCGCCTATTTCAGCGTTAAAGCCCTTGCTAATAGCAACACTATTAACTGCGGTCTTTGCCTTGAAATATACAATATTATCTCTCTTAAAATGGTTTACCCCCTTAATTTATTTATATTAGCCATCTTAAAATTGTAAGTTTAACCTTAAGGGCTGGTTCCACCCGCAATCTTATGGCTAGCCATAATATTTATCCCTATAAAAACACCATACGCGCGAATTAAAAATTCGCGCTACGGATTAATTATTTTTTATTTTTTTGGTTTACGAGCGCTTGAACTTTAATAGGAAGTCCGTAAAGGTTGATAAAGCCTGCGCTATCCTTTTGGTCGTAACAATCGTCTTCACCAAAAGTTGCAATTTCTTCTGAATAGAGTGAATAATCGCTCCATACGCCCGCTTTTATGATATTGCCCTTGTAAAGTTTAAGTTTAACTTTACCGGTAACGGTTTCTTGAGTCTTATCCACGAACGCAGAAAGTGCTTCGCGAAGTGGAGTAAACCATTGACCGTTATATACAAGGTCGGCAAAAGTAATTGCAAGTTCTTGTTTTTTATGTGCAGTTGCCTTATCAAGACAGATAGTTTCAAGATAGTTGTGCGCAAAGTATAAGATTGCACCACCAGGAGTTTCGTAAACGCCACGGCATTTCATACCAACTAAACGGTTTTCAACGATATCAAGAAGACCTATACCGTTAGCACCGCCGACTTCGTTGAGTTTAAGAATAATTTCTTTTGCACTCATTTCTTCGCCGTTGAATTTAGTAGGAACGCCTTTATCAAAATCGAGCGTGATATAAGTTGGTTTGTCAGGTGCTTGAAGTGGGCTGACACCCATTTCTAAGAAACCTTCTTTTTCGTACATAGGCTCGTTACCAGCGTCTTCAAGGTCTAAGCCTTCGTGTGATAAGTGCCATAAGTTTTTATCTTTAGAGTAGTTTGTTTCGCGATTAATCTTAAGCGGAACGTTGTGTTTTTCAGCGTATTCAATTTCTTCTTCACGAGATTTTAATTCCCATTCACGCCAAGGTGCGATAATAGGCATATCAGGCGCAAACGCTTTAATCGTAAGTTCAAAACGAACTTGGTCGTTACCCTTACCAGTACAGCCGTGGCAAATTGCGTCTGCCCCTTCTGCTTTTGCAATTTCAACGATACGCTTTGCAATGATTGGACGAGCAAAGCTTGTACCAAGCATATATTCTTCGTATAAAGCGCCAGCCTTTACGGTTGGAATAATATAATCGTTTACAAATTCTTCCGTTAAGTCTTCAACGTAAAGTTTAGACGCGCCAGTCTTTAACGCCTTTTCTTCTAAACCTTCAAGTTCGTCCGCCTGACCTACGTTTCCGCTTACTGCGATAACTTCGCAGTTGTTGTAATTTTCCTTAAGCCAAGGAATTATAATTGAAGTGTCTAATCCACCAGAATATGCTAAAACTACTTTTTTGATTTTTGATTTATCCATAACTTTCTCCGTTTGCCTAAAATTTATCATAGGCTTATATTTTATGATTATATTTTACTCGCTTTAAATGTATATGTCAAACGTTTTATTGTATATTTTTTATTTTTTTCAGAATTTTTATTAAAATTTATGTATATTTTTATGAATTATTTTATAATTATGCAATATTTATGTATAAAGGAATAATTTTCAAAAAAGACTTGCATTTTTTATTAAAATATATATAATAATGAGTATGGAAGAGAAAGAAAAAATTAAAACCAGAGAACGTAAAAAAATAGTAGAAACGGCTAAGAAAATATTGAAAAAATATGAAAAAGCGTTCAAGGAGCTGGCTAAATGAAAAGAATTGACTGTGAAACAGCTCTTATTTTGCACGAACTTGTCGCCGATGTTTCGGGCGGTGCAGTCGGTACGCGCGATATAAACTTGTTAGAATCGAGTTTATCTTCTTGCTTTCAAACCTTTTCTGGCGTAGAACTTTATCCGAGCATAGAAGAAAAAGGCGCGTTTTTAGGTTTTTCGCTTATAAAAAACCACGCCTTTATTGACGGCAACAAGCGCATAGGGCTTTTAATAATGCTTACTTTTTTAGAGATTAACGGTGTAATTTTAGAGTTTTCTGACGACGAATTAATAACTCTTGGCTTAGGCGTAGCATCATCTGAAATCTCCTACGACGAACTTTTAAACTTTATAAAATCACATTAAAAAACCGTGCTATCCGCACGGTTTTTAACAATTAAACAAAAACAAAAAACTTATGAGATTTATAGCCAATTTTCGCCATAATCGAATTCACCAACAAAATATTTTTTGAAGCTAAGTCCACTTCTGCCGTCGGTAAATGTTGGATCATTGTAAATTATTTGTAAATCTATATAATTTGGTTTATCTGAACGAGCAACAAGTTCTTTTTTAGATATAGAGCCTGCCGGAATTTGGAATAAATAAAACTTAGACTTGCCTACATCATTTAAAATTAAATTCCAGTCTTCACTCAAGATATCAAACACTGGGTTTGCCCAATAGTTATAAGCCGACCTGTTTTTTGATGAAAAAGTAACATTTTTTGAAATTTTATATCCAGCGTCTTCCAATTTGTAAATCGCTTTCTTTTTGGTTATATCTCTTCTTCTTATATATACAACATTTTTATCCTCTTTACCCTCTTCAATTAAACCTTCATTTTGGATTTCTTTATTTTTATTTTGCTCCAAAAACGCTTGATATTCCATTAACGAATTCACGATTTCATCATTTAAACGATTATCGCGGAATTTTTGTTCTTCTATTTCATATTTAATTATTAGCGTTCTTACTATAAACTGCAAATCAACCCACAAAATATCTTCCTTAAAGCACAAAAACTCGATTGTTTGTATACAATTTACTGCAAACTTTAAATTCTCTAAAACATCTTTATCCGCTTCGTATTTTCGTAGTAAATAATACGAAAATTCTCTTTTTTCTACCATAATTCTTTCTTCTAAAATGTTTTCTTTCATAATTTTTCTCCCTTTTAAATCTATTTATTTAAATATTTTTCTTCTTCGTAAAACTTTTCAATTTCTTTTTCCGTTAATTGAATTCTAAATCTATATTCCATGCCTTTCAATACGTAATTGTACTCAGGTTCATCATTATATAAATCTGAAATATTAAAAATCATTTTGCCATTTTTTATCTCATATTCAACAATACAACCGTCTTCAAATAAATCACAAACTTCTTTATCGTTAACTGGAAGTATAATATTTTTTTCTATAAGCGAAGAAAAATATTTGTCATATTTTTTTTCACAATCAACTTTATTTTTATAAAAAGCATCAAAATTATTAGCATGATCTTCAACATCTAAGCTTTCAAAATGCAAAATATCGTATGGAATTAGATTATAAACGTCATAAGAATCGGTTAATTCCCAATATTTACTTATTTTTTCATAATACTCAGTATCATTTGAATAATATAGCGGGCTTTTTAAATTGTGTTCTGAACAATCTAAAAACTTTGCGTTAACTACTTTTGCTATATCTTTATTTTCTTCGTCTTTTATTTTTTTTCCTAATGAAGAGTTATTTAATCGTATTTCTTCATTTATGAAAGCAATTGTTGCATATTTTTCATATAATGCTTTTATTTCATCTTCGTCCATTAAAGTTTTATTGTAAAGCATTATGTCATTAAAGGCATAGGGAAGATAAAGCACGTTACAATCACCTAAATAATGATTTGAATTTAAAAGTTTTTTTAACGTTGCACGCTCGAAAGAAGATAAACTTGCCGTTTTTGATTTTGAAAAGAAAGTTTTTATTTCATCTTTTAATAATTGGTCTATAGACACATCTAATATCATAGAAATAGCAATTAATCGATCAATTTTTGGGTACGCTTCAGCATTAATCCACTTTCTAACACTTCTTTCACTTATTCCGTCCTTATCATCTAAATAAAGCATTAATTGTTCAATAAAATAATCAAAAGCTTCAGTTTTTGAAACAATTTCTTCGTTGTTTTCAATTAACTCGACTAAATATTTTTCAATATTTAGTCCAAGTGCGTTTTTTACAATTTTTTCTTTCATTTAAGTCCTCCTTCATTTGTTGCTTCAGCAACTTTACAATCTTAGTATAACATGTTTTAGTTCAAATGTATTGCTCTTATAATACAAATATTAAATTATTTTTTGAACCAAAAGTTCAACGAACATAATTCAGCAAATGCCTTTATATTATTTATACAGCATTTTTTCTTAAATCCCTTTTTTTGACAAAATTTAAAATAAAAAAGTCGGGCAACCCGACTGTTATGTTATTAAACAAATCAACAAACTAAAAACGACTGGAAAAAATCCAGCCGTTTTTCTTTGTTTTGGTTAAAAGACTTAGAAACGAGTTAGGCTAGGCTCGCTTAGGTTGAACGGATTGGATAGACCTTGTCGGTCATCCAAGTCGTGAAATCTAAGCAGAAACGACGCATAACGAAGTTTATAAGGCTTTTAAAATTATTCGATGATAGAAGCAACGACACCAGAACCAACAGTTCTACCACCTTCACGGATAGCGAAACGAAGACCTTCTTCGATAGCGATAGAAGTGATAAGTTCTACAGTGATTGTTACGTGGTCACCAGGCATAACCATTTCAGTGCCTTCTGGTAACTTGATTTGACCAGTTACGTCAGTAGTTCTGAAATAGAATTGTGGACGGTAGTTATCGAAGAATGGAGTGTGACGTCCGCCTTCTTCTTTAGTTAATACGTAAACTTGACCAGTGAACTTAGTGTGTGGTTTGATTGAACCTGGTTTAGCGATAACTTGACCACGTTCGATTTTATCTCTTGTGATACCACGAAGGAGCGCACCAACGTTGTCACCAGCTTGAGCTTCGTCAAGAAGCTTTCTGAACATTTCAAGACCAGTAATAACTGTGTTTTGAGTAGCTTTGATACCAACGATTTCAGCTGGATCGTTAACGTGAGCAACACCTCTTTCTACTCTACCAGTAGCAACAGTACCACGACCAGTGATAGTGAATACGTCTTCTACAGGAAGTAAGAAAGGCTTGTCGTCTTCTCTCTTAGGAGTTGGGATGTAAGAGTCGATAGCAGCCATAAGTTCTTGGATGCATTGAGTTTCTGGAGCAGCTAAGATATCAGCGTCAGCGATACCAGATGCAGCAACTTCTAAAGCCTTGAATGCAGAACCCTTGATGATTGGAGTATCATCGCCTGGGAATTCGTATTCGTTAAGAAGTTCACGAACTTCCATTTCAACGAGTTCTAAAAGTTCTGGATCGTCAACAAGGTCAGTCTTGTTAAGGAATACTACGATGTAAGGAACACCTACTTGACGAGCAAGAAGGATGTGTTCTCTAGTTTGTGGCATTGGACCGTCAGTCGCAGCAACAACGAGGATAGCGCCGTCCATTTGAGCAGCACCAGTGATCATGTTCTTAACGTAGTCAGCGTGTCCTGGGCAGTCAACGTGAGCGTAGTGACGAGCATCAGTTTGGTATTCAACGTGAGCAGTGTTGATTGTGATACCTCTTGCTCTTTCTTCTGGAGCCTTATCGATTTCGTCATATTTCATTTTAGCTGCTTGACCTTTAGCTGCCATAGTCATAGTGATTGCAGCAGTTAAAGTGGTCTTGCCGTGGTCAACGTGGCCGATTGTACCAACGTTAACGTGTGGTTTGCTTCTGTCAAATTTAGCCTTAGCCATTTTTTGTTCCTCCGATTTAATTAAATCTTAAAATTATTTTTTTTATTGTTTCTAAACCCCTTTATCAAGGGAATATTTAGCGATATATTTTTTGGTATAAGTCGAAAACCTTCAGATAATCGACTTATACGCGTGTTTTTTTGTATTAGTCTTTAGAAGCGCGTTCGCCAATAATCTTTTCAGATACTGACTTTGGAACTTCGTTGTAGTGACTAAATTGCATAGTGTATTGTCCACGACCTTGAGTTCTTGAACGAAGATCAGTAGCGTAACCGAACATTTCAGAAAGTGGAATATAAGAGTCGATAATCTTAGCACCGTTTCTGTCGTCAGTACCTAAGATAGTACCACGACGAGAAGATACGTCACCCATCAAGTCACCGAAGTAGTCGTCTGGAGTAACGATTTCAACCTTCATAAGCGGTTCTAGAATAACCGGTTTAGCACGCTTAACGCCGTCTTTAAACGCCATAGAGCCTGCAATCTTGAACGCGATTTCTGAAGAGTCAACTTCGTGGTAGCTACCGTCGTAAACGGTTGCTTTGAAGTCAACGACTTCGTAACCTGCTAAGATACCGTTCTTAGCTGCTTCTTCAATACCCTTTCTAACTGGTTCGATATATTCCTTAGGAATACTACCACCAACTGTTTCGTCAACGAATTCAAATCCTTGACCAGGTTCGAGTGGCTCGAACTTAACTTTACAGTGACCGTATTGACCTTTACCACCAGATTGACGCTTGTACATACCTTCAGCGTCAACAGCAGTACGGAAGGTTTCTCTGTAAGCAACTTGTGGTTTACCAACGGTTGCTTCAACCTTGAATTCACGTAAAAGTCTATCTACGATAATTTCTAAGTGAAGTTCGCCCATACCAGCGATAATAGTTTGTCCAGTTTCTTGATCAGTGTAAGTCTTGAAAGTTGGATCTTCTTCTGCAAGTTTGATTAATGCAAGAGTCATTTTTTCTTGACCTTGCTTAGTCTTTGGCTCGATAGCAACCCTGATAACTGGTTCTGGGAATTCCATTTGTTCAAGGATGATCGGAGCGTTTTCAGCACAAAGAGTGTCACCAGTTGTCGTATCTTTTAAACCTACGATAGCGCAGATATCACCAGCGTAGATTTCGTTGATTTCTTCACGGTGGTTAGCGTGCATTAAGAGAATTCTACCAACTCTTTCCTTCTTACCTTTGGTACTGTTAAATACGTAAGAACCAGAAGTTAAGTGACCAGAATATACTCTGAAGAACGCAAGTTTACCAACGAACGGGTCAGTAACGATTTTGAACGCAAGACCGGCAAATGGTTCGCTGTCAGAAGTTTGTCTTTCAGCTTCTTCGCCGTTTTTGTCAACGCCCTTAACGTGATCAACGTCAAGTGGGCTTGGCAAGTAGTCAACGATAGCGTCAAGTAAGTGTTGAACACCCTTGTTGCGGTAGCTTGAACCGCAAAGAACTGGCGTAACAGCCATCGCAATAGTTGCTTTTCTTAAAGCACGTTTGATTTCGTCGATAGAAAGTTCGCCAACTTCGAAGTACTTTTCCATAAGTTCGTCTTCTTGTTCAGCACAAACTTCCATAAGTTGAGTACGGTAGATTTCAGCATCTTCCTTATACTCAGCAGGAATATCAACGACGTCAAAGTCTTTACCTAAATCGTCTTTATAAATAATAGCGTTATTGTTAACGATATCGATAATACCCTTGAAAGTATCTTCTTTACCGATAGGTAAAGTGATTGGGAGCGGATTAGTTTTTAATCTATCACGCATCATTTGAACAGCACCGAAGAAGTTCGCACCGTTGATGTCCATCTTGTTGATGTAAGCAATTCTTGGAACTTGGTACTTATCTGCTTGTCTCCAAACAGTTTCACTTTGTGGTTCAACGCCACCCTTAGCGCAGAAAGTAGCAACGGCACCGTCTAAAACGCGAAGCGAACGTTCAACTTCTACCGTAAAGTCAACGTGACCTGGGGTATCGATAATGTTGATGCGGTTGCCCTTCCAGAAACAGGTAGTAGCAGGCGAAGTAATGGTGATACCACGTTCTTGTTCTTGAACCATCCAGTCCATTGTTGCAGAACCTTCGTGAGTTTCACCGATTTTGTGAGTTTTTCCTGTATAGAAAAGAATACGTTCGGTAGTAGTAGTTTTACCAGCGTCAATGTGCGCCATAATACCGATATTACGCGTATCTTTAAGATCAACTTGTCTTGGCATATCGTATTCTCTCCAATTCTACCAGCGGAAGTGAGCAAACGCTTTGTTTGCTTCTGCCATTCTGTGCATATCTTCTTTCTTCTTAACAGCACCGCCAGTGTTGTTAGCAGCGTCCATAAGTTCGTTCGCTAAACGAACGTACATTTCTCTGTCGCTTCTCTTGCGAGCGTTAAGTACTATCCAACGGATAGCGAGTGTTTGACGTCTTTCAGGTCTGATTTCAATCGGAACTTGGTAGTTAGAACCACCTACACGTCTTGCTTTAACTTCAAGTTGTGGCATAACGTTAGCAAGTGCTTGATTGAAAACTTCAATAGCGTCTTGACCGGTCTTTTCAGCGATGATTGCAAAAGCGCCGTAAACGATGCTTTGAGCAATACCCTTTTTACCGTCAAGCATAACTTGATTTATAAGTTTGGTAACAACTTTGCTACCATACATAGGATCGGGTAATACGTCCCTTTTAGGAACTCCGCCTCTTCTTGGCATAATAATGTCCTCCTTAATTTTTTACTTTGGGATAAACCCCATAAGATACAGCTATCGCACTTAAACCTTTTTGGTTTTTGGCGAACCTTCTGCTTTTTCAAAAAAAGCATACTGCCTACCTAATCGGTATCCCCGTTACAGAATTTCCGAATATAGTAGGTAAAAATTTAAAAATTAGGCTATAAGTCGCTTATTTAGGCTTTTTAGCGCCGTATTTAGAACGAGCCTGTTTGCGTTTTGCAACGCCTGCAGTGTCGAGTGTACCACGGATGATGTGATATCTAACACCCGGTAAATCTCTTACTCTGCCACCGCGAATAAGAACTGAACTGTGTTCTTGAAGGTTGTGTCCTTCACCTGGAATGTACACAGTACCTTCTTGCTTATTTGTAAGTCTTACCCTTGCAATCTTACGCATTGCTGAGTTAGGCTTTTTAGGGGTAGTAGTCGTTACTGAAAGGCAAACACCACGACGTTGTGGACAAGCGTCCATAATTGGGGCTTTGCTCTTTTCAACAGCAGTCTTTCTACCGTGCTTAATAAGCTGGTTGATAGTTGGCATTACTTTTTACCTCCTTTATTAATGATTCGGATATTCTAAACGGGTTTGCGGGTAACCACAAATCCAATTAAGAAGTCTAATTTTTGCAAGCGCAAATAGGTCAATACATACTGACCTATTAGTTATTCTAACAAATTTTATACAATTAGTCAAATAAAATTCACATTTTTTACAAATTTATAGCAAAAAGCCGAGTTTAAGCGACTAATTTTATTGATATTTGTATTAGTTTAGATGATTTGAAGGCAAAGCCTTCATGATTTGAACGGCAAGCCGTTCGTGATTTGAAAGCAAGCTTTCATGATTTGCAAAACTAAGTTTTGCATTATTGTCGTGCGTTTTTTCAAAACGCCGTCTTATTATATAATAATTTCAGTCCACAATTAAAACTATATGTTATTCACGGAACGCGCAAGCGTTCGCGACCACAATGCAAGTTGCAAACTTGCAATTCATGCAATCCGTACGCAAAAAGTAGGATTGCAATTCATGACAATCGACAGATTGTCAAATCATGAAAAGGCACAGCCTTTTCAAATCATTTATTTTGCATATCTCGGCAGTTTTGCGGTCGCAAAACTGCCGAGTACGCTATATTAGTTATTGTTATTAACTTGTGGATTGAGTTGCTTGTAGTCCTTAACGCCAGTACCTGCTGGGATAAGTTTACCGATGATAACGTTTTCTTTCAAGCCTACGAGTGGGTCAATCTTGTTCTTGATAGCGGCTTCAGTTAAAACTCTTGCAGTTTCTTGGAAAGATGCAGCCGACAAGAAACTTTCAGTAGCAAGAGAAGCTTTAGTGATACCGAGTAATGCACGCTTAGCAGCGGCTGGTCTACCACCTTGTTCCATTGCTCTCTTATTTTCTTCGTCGTATCTTGAAACGTCAACGTATTCGCCTGGAAGTAAATCGGTATCCCCACAGTTTTCAACGCGGACTTTTCTAAGCATTTGTCTAACGATAATTTCAACGTGCTTGTCGTTGATATCAACGCCTTGAGAACGGTAAACAGATTGAATTTCGTGCAAGATATAGTCTTGAACACCCTTAACACCTTGAGTTCTTAAGATATCTTGTGGATATACAGAACCACCCGTTAAGATAGTACCTGCCGTAACCTTATCACCCTTTCTAACCTTGAGTTCAGCACTGAACGGAATTTGATAATCTTTAGTGCCTTCTTCAGATTTAACGACAACGTGACGCAAGCCGTCTCTTTCTTCAATATCAACCGTACCGCTTGATTCGCAAACGACTGCTTGACCTTTTGGTCTTCTTGCTTCGAACAATTCTTCAACACGCGGTAAACCTTGAGTTATATCGCCAGTAGTTGCGATACCACCTGTGTGGAAGGTTCTCATTGTAAGCTGAGTACCTGGTTCACCGATTGACTGAGCAGCGATAATACCAACTGCTTCACCAGTTTGAACAGGTAACATATTACTCATGTTATGACCGTAGCACTTAGCGCAAACGCCGTTTTTACACTTACAAGTAAATACGCTTCTGATTAATACTTCAGTAATACCAGCGTTTTCGATTGCTTTTGCTTGGTCGTCGCTAATCATAGTGTCGCCAGGAACGATAACTTCGCCCGTTTGTGGATTTACGACGTCTTCAATCGTGTATCTACCCATCAAGCGATCAGAAAGTTTTTCGATAACTTTACCCTTATCGTCGCAGATTGCAGAAACGACTAAGCCCTTTGGCTTTTCGCCAAGCGTTGCAAAGCAGTCGTCTTCACGAACGATAACGTTGTGAGAAACGTCGACTAAACGACGAGTTAAGTAACCTGAGTCTGCAGTCTTTAACGCAGTATCGGCAAGACCTTTACGACCACCGTGTGAAGAAATGAAGTATTCTAATACTGAAAGACCTTCACGGAAGCAAGACTTAACCGGAATTTCAATGATACGACCGTTCGGGTCGCTCATAAGACCACGCATACCTGCAAGTTGTTTAATTTGGTCGATAGAACCACGCGCACCAGAGTCAGCCATCATCCAGATTGGGTTGAACTTTTCAAGCGTATCTTTTAATACGACTGAAACGTCTTCTGTAACCTTAGTCCAGATACCAACTACTGCTTTATATCTTTCTTCGTCGGTAATTAAACCGCGTTTAAAGAGTTTTTCAATTTTAATAACTTCGTCAGAAGCCTTTTCAATGATAGCGTGCTTAGCATCAGGAACGTGCATATCGAAAATACTCGTCGTGATAGCACCTATCGTTGAATATTTATAACCGAGTGCTTTAATGCTGTCGAGTGTTTCAGCCGCACAAGGCGCACCGTTAGTCTTAAAGCAAGCGTCAACGATATTCTTTAAAGTACCCTTCTTAGCAAGATTATTCCACTCAAGTTTTAAATAATCTTCAGGCTTTTCTCTCTTGCATAAGCCGATATCTTGCGGAATAGCGCGGTTAAAGATAATTCTACCGATAGTAGTTTTGATAATACCGCTAACCGTTTCACCGTCTGGCGTAACGACCGTACGGCGAACGTAAATTTCGTCTTGAAGGCTTGCTTGCTTTGCTTCGTAAGCGATAACCGCTTCGTCTTCGCTACCGTAGATAGACGGTTTATAAACTTCGCCTTCTGGATCTTCTTTGAAGAATTTATTATATCTCTTACCTTCTTCTCTACGTAAAATAGTCAAGTAGTAGCAACCTAAAACCATGTCTTGAGACGGAGACATAACTGGCTTTCCGTCAGAAAGTTTTAAGATGTTGTTAGAAGAAAGCATTAAGAATCTTGCTTCTGCTTGCGCTTCGATTGAAAGTGGAACGTGAACAGCCATTTGGTCACCGTCGAAGTCGGCGTTGAACGCGCCACAAACGAGTGGGTGAAGTTTGATTGCTCTACCTTCAATCAAAACAGGCTCGAACGCTTGAATTGATAAACGGTGAAGTGTCGGAGCACGGTTTAAAAGAACTGGATGGTCTTTAATTACGTCTTCAAGGATATCCCAAACGACAGGTTTCATCCTTTCAACAGTTCTCTTTGCACTCTTAATATTATGGCATTGACCAGATTCTACAAGGCGTTTCATAACGAACGGCTTGAAAAGTTCGATCGCCATTTCTTTTGGTAAACCGCATTGGTAAAGTTTAAGTTCAGGACCTACGACGATAACTGAACGGCCAGAGTAGTCAACACGCTTACCAAGAAGGTTTTGACGGAAACGGCCTTGCTTACCTTTGAGCATACCAGAAAGTGACTTAAGGTCGCGGTTACCTGCGCCCGAAACTGCTTTACCGCGTCTGCCGTTGTCGATAAGCGCGTCAACTGCTTCTTGGAGCATACGCTTTTCGTTTCTGATAATAATGTCAGGCGCGCCGAGTTCCATAAGACGGCGTAAACGGTTGTTTCTGTTGATAACGCGACGGTATAAGTCGTTTAAGTCGCTAGTTGCGAATCTTCCACCATCCAACGGAACCATTGGTCTAAGTTCAGGCGGAATAACAGGAAGAACGTCTAAAATCATCCATTCAGGGCGGTTACCGCTCTTTCTGAACGCTTCAACGATTTCAATTCTCTTAACTGCCTTAGCCTTCTTTTGACCAGAAGGAGAATCGTTGATGATAGATTTAATTTCTGCGCTTTCCTTTTCAAGGTCGACAGCCATCAAGAGTTCTTTGATGGCTTCAGCACCCATACCGACTTTGAAAGCGTTTGCGCCGTATTTTTCAACAGCGTCACGATATTCTTTATCATTAATAACTTGTTTGTAAGTAAATTCAGTGTTACCTGGATCTAAAACTACGAAACAAGCAAAGTAGATAACTTGTTCAAGTTGCTTAGGACCCATATCGAGCATTAAACCGATTTTTGAAGTAACGCCCTTGAAGTACCAGATATGAGAAACTGGTGCAGCAAGTTCGATATGTCCCATACGTTCACGACGAACCTTAGAGCGAGTAACTTCAACGCCACACTTGTCGCAAACTACGCCTTTATAGCGAATTCTCTTGTATTTTCCGCAGTGGCATTCCCAGTCCTTCATAGGTCCAAAGATGCGTTCGCAGAAAAGACCGTCGCGTTCAGGCTTTTGCGTTCTGTAGTTGATAGTTTCAGGCTTAGTAACTTCGCCGTAAGACCATTCTCTGATTTTCTCAGGGGAAGCAACACCTATCTGAATTGAATCGAAATTATTAAGTTCAAACATAATTTTACCCCCTATTAATCATCGTCACCGAAGTCGTCTAAATCGTCGATATCTTCGTAATCGTCGTCGAACATATCGTCAGACTTAAATTCAAACGATTCGTCAGTGTCAAAACCGTCAAAGTCGTCGAAGATATCGTCAACGTCAGTATCGTCAAGTGCTTCATCGTCACTTGCGTCTTCACCAAGGTCGATTTCAACTTCTTCGTATTTTTCTCTTTCTTTAACAGTTTGTGGTCTATCATCAACGTCGTCGTTTTCAAGGTCTTTGAGTGAAATTTCTTCAAGGTTTTCAGTAAGAACTTTCATATCAAGTCCAAGACTTTGAAGTTCTTTTAATAAAACCTTAAACGATTCTGGGATACCAGGTTCAGAAATTTCGTCGCCTTTTACGATTGATTCGTAAGTTTTAACACGACCAACTACGTCGTCTGACTTAACCGTTAATATTTCTTGTAAAATGTGAGCAGCGCCGTATGCTTCAAGTGCCCAAACTTCCATTTCACCGAAACGTTGACCACCGAATTGCGCTTTACCGCCTAGTGGTTGTTGCGTTACGAGTGAGTAAGGACCAGTAGAACGAGCGTGAATCTTATCGTCTACTAAGTGGTGGAGTTTGATCATATACATTTGACCAACGGTTACTCTGTTTTCGAACGGTTCACCCGTTCTGCCGTCGTATAATTGAATCTTTCCGTCAACTTCGCCTTGTGGGTTAACGAAATGATTTTCTTCTAATAATTCGCGGATATCCTTTTCAGTTGCGCCGTCAAATACTGGAGTTGCAATCTTCCAGCCAAGTTCTTTACAAACGAGACCTAAGTGAACTTCAAGCACTTGACCGATGTTCATACGAGATGGAACGCCGAGTGGGTTAAGTACGATTTGAAGCGGAGTACCGTCAGCAAGGAACGGCATATCGCTTACAGGTAATACTCTTGAAACGACACCCTTGTTACCGTGACGACCTGCCATCTTATCGCCGACGGAAATTTTACGTTTTTGAGCGATATATACACGAACGAGTTTGTTTACGCCAGGAGATAATTCGTCTTTATTTTCTCTCGTAAAGATTTTAACGTCAACTACGATACCGCTTTCACCGTGTGGAACGCGGAGTGACGTATCTCTAACTTCTCTTGACTTTTCACCGAAAATTGCGCGGAGCAATCTTTCTTCTGGGGTAAGTTCAGTTTCACCCTTAGGCGTAACCTTACCTACTAAGATATCACCGCTTGAAATTTCAGCACCGATACGGATAATACCGTTTTCGTCAAGGTTTTTAAGCGCTTCTTCGCTGACGTTAGGAATTTCTCTTGTAATTTCTTCTTCGCCGAGCTTTGTATCGCGCGCTTCAGTTTCGTGTTCTTCAATATGGATAGAAGTGAACACGTCGTCCATAACGAGTCTTTCAGAAAGAAGTATAGCGTCTTCGTAGTTGTAACCTTCCCACGTCATAAAGCCGATGAGAATATTTCTACCGAGCGCAAGTTCACCGTTGCTCGTTGCAGGACCGTCTGCTAAGATATCACCTTTTTTAATCACGTCGCCCGTTGAAACGAGTGGACGTTGGTTGATACAAGTTCCGTTATTAGAACGTTGGAATTTCTTTAAAAAATACGTGTGTTCCGTACCGTCGCCAGCCTTAATAACGATAGTATCGCCACCTGCTGACTTAACTACGCCGTCTTCTTCGGCAATAATCATAACGCCTGAGTCGTAAGCGATTTTACCTTCGATACCAGTACCTACTACTGCGTTTTCAGGCTTGAGAAGTGGAACTGCTTGACGTTGCATGTTCGAGCCCATGAGCGCACGGTTCGTATCGTCGTTTTCAAGGAACGGAATAAGTGCGGTAGCAACTGAAACAAGTTGCTTTGGAGATACGTCCATATAGTCGATTTGTTCTCTTGGAACTTCGGTAATTTCTTCGCGGTGACGGCAAGATACACGTTCGTTTGCAAAGCAACCGTTTTCGTCGATAGGTTCGTTTGCTTGCGCAACGATAAATTCGTCTTCTTGGTCAGCCGTTAAGTAATCGACTTCGTCGGTAATCTTACCAGTAGCCTTATCTACTCTACGGTAAGGAGATTCGATAAATCCGTATTCGTTAACTTTCGCAAAAGTAGAAAGTGACGAAATAAGACCGATGTTTTGACCTTCTGGCGTTTCGATTGGACACATTCTGCCGTAGTGAGTATAGTGTACGTCACGAACTTCGAAAGTCGCTCTTTCACGGTTAAGACCGCCAGGTCCTAACGCAGAAAGTTTTCTCTTGTGCGTAAGTTCGGCAATCGGGTTAGTTTGGTCCATAAATTGTGAAAGTTGTGATGAACCAAAGAATTCTTTGATTGCAGAGTTTACTGGACGGATATTAATTAAACTGTTAGGTTGAACTTCTTGTGGGTTTTGCGTAGCCATTCTTTCTTTGATTACGCGTTCAAGTCTTGAAATACCGATTCTGAATTGGTTTTGTAAAAGTTCGCCAACCGAACGAACGCGACGGTTACCTAAGTGGTCGATATTGTCGCAAGTACCAATTCCGAAGTTAAGGTCAAGGTTTAAAGAAACGCTTGCAACGATATCGTCGACCGTGATGTGCTTATGGTTGAGTTTTTCCATAAGTGGTTTAAGCGTTTTCTTTTGTTCAGCGTCAAGTTTTTCAGGAACGCCCTTTTCAACGATAGTGTAGTATTCAACGCAGGCTTCAACGAATTTTCTTCTTTGTTCTCTGCGCTTTTCAGCGTTCTTTTTATCTTCTGGCTTTTCGTTTTCTGGTAAAATTTCAACTTCTTCCGTGTAGTAAAGCGCGTTGATTTCGTCGATAAGTTTATCGCACGCACCTTCTACGCCTAATTCTTTAGCCGTTTCGTAAACGATTTCGCTAAACTTTAAGCTTGGATAGTGAACGGTATCAATCAAGCCGAATACTCTTGGATTTAAACCGGTAACTGCCTTAAAGTCAACGGAGTTGTTAGCAACCATCTTGTGACGAGTGTTGTTAACTAAAACGAATACTTCGTTTACACCGCTGTTTTGAATTTCTTTAGCCTTTTCACGGCTTACGACTTCACCGCTACTTGCGATAAGTTCGCCGTCTTCGTTGTAGATATCGTCACAAAGAGTAAGACCTTGTAAACGAACGCCCATGTTAAGACGCTTGTCAAATTTATATCTACCTACGCGCGCTAAATCGTAACGGCGGTCGAAGAAAAGATTGCGTAAGTGAATCTTAACTGCGTCGTCGTTAGGAACTTCGCCCGGACGAAGTCTTCTATATAATTCGAATAAACCTTCTTTTTCGCTCTTAGTAAGGTCCTTTTCGATGGTTGATGCAATCATTTCGTTGCCACCGAAAAGTTCGATTAAGTCTTGGTCAGATCCAAAACCTAACGCTCTTAAAAGTACGGTTGCAGGAAGTTTTCTCGTTCTGTCAACCTTTACCCATAAAACGCGTTGAGAGTCTTGTTCAAATTCAAGCCAAGCACCTCTGTTAGGTATAACGGTAGTATTGAAAATGCGTTTACCTGATTTGTCAAGTTCAAAACCGTTGTACGCACCCGGACTTCTAACAAGTTGAGATACGATAACACGTTCTGCACCGTTTATGATAAATGAACCGTTGTTGGTCATTTTTGGCAAGTCGCCCATATAGACGTCTTGATTGATAATTTCACCTGTAACTTTGTTTACAAGACGAACGTTTACGCGAAGTGGAATAGCGTAAGTTGCATCTCTGTCTCTGCATTCCTTTTCGTCGTATTTTGGCTTGTCAATCAAAGTGTGGTCGAGAAAGTACAGTTCAAAATGGTCGGAAAAATCGGTAATCGGAGAAAAATCGTCGAAAACTTCAGAAATTCCTTCGTCAATAAACGACTTATAAGAGTCCATTTGAACTTCAATAAGATTAGGGATTTCTTGCGCTTCAGCAATTTTTGAGAAAGTCTTTCTCTCAACTTTTCCGTACTTAACTGTAGGTAAATTTCGCATTAGCTCTCGCTCCTTTAAAAAAATTTCTTAAAAACCGCTTGATTTTTATCAAAATTTGTAGTACAATTCAAGCGTGGTTATTCGCAAAATCCTTGATTTTATCTCAATCTTTAGGGTTTTGGAAAATCGCAAATACCCTTAAAAAGTGCACAATCGGGTATTATAGCATTTTAATATTATAATGTTTAGCGTTCAAGATGTCAAGGATTTTTACAAAATTTTTAAAATTTTTTAATTTTTGCCATTTTTACCGCACCAAAACGGATTTATTTATACAAAATCGCGACAAATTTCAAAATTCACTCTCGCGCGCGTATTATATATAATGAAAAAGCAAAATATATTTACAAAAAATAAAAGCACCTGAAAAAGGTGCTTTTTTGCTTTTCTTTCAGTCTTTCGACGTATTCAAGATTTGGTTACCACGATACCTTATTTATAAGAAAACGTTCCTTGCGCTAAGTCCTCTGCAATAAAAGGTACGAAATAGAAAGGAATCGTCAAGAGTTTTTTACTTTCATCATATCCGTAATTTCCAGATGAAATTTTGACAGCGCATTCGTATTTATTATGGTGAGAGAACTTTTCAAGCGAGTTAAGAACGCCACGCCCTTTTTTGACGTCGATAGGAAAAAGTTTGTTGTTAGATTCGACGATAAACTCAAGTTCGCAGGACGACTTTCCCCTCCAATAGAACAAAGGATTTCCTTTGGCAACAAGTTCGCTTGATACGTAGTTCTCGAAGAAAATTCCTGACAACGTATTCTCTCGGTCGCTTGAGACAAAGGATGCAGAATTAATACCGCTTTGATAGGAGAACATACCAACGTCGCTAAGGAATAAACGGAAAGAACCGTTTTCATCTTTTATAAGTGGCGTTGTCACACGCTCCTTCAGTTGATATGATTGATTAACGACGTGCGCCATAGTCAACCATTCAATAGAAGTAGCAAAATCTCTCGTTTTACCCTTTTCTTCAATCAGACCTGGCGAGAAGTTTTTAGATTCCTTGTTAAGTTGACTATAAATATTAGTGAACAACGCACGAGAACGCAAAATCGCCTCACGACTGGCTTGATAAAGTTCCATATCCGAAAGATAATTGTCATATAACGATTTAAGAATATCTCTTGCTTCAAATAGATTTCCGCTGTCAATATAGGCATCCACCGTTTCGGGCATACCGCCAACAAGCAAGTATTTGTAAACTTGATCCATCGCTAACGCATGAATTGGCGCTTCAAGTGGTATTCTCGACTCGTAGGCGCTTCTGACTTTTTCATACAACACACGATTGCTGTTTAACAAGAACTCGTCAAAGGTCATAGGATATACGGTAATCTGATCAATTTTTCCAACCGGAAAAAGAAACTTTCCGCCACCGCCACGCTTATTCGTCTCCCTTTGTATTTTGATTCTAACCATAGAGCCCGTTGCGATAACGGGTATTTCACGGTAATCTTGACAAAAATATTTTAAAGCCGAAACTACGTTTGGACATTCTTGCACCTCGTCGAATATAAGCAAAGTTTTCTCTGTGATTTGCTTGCCTTTAAGCAAAGAAATATATTCGATAATCTTCTCAGCGTTTGCGGTTTTAGAACAAAACTCGTTGATCTCATCTTCAATTTTGAAATCAATATAAATATAATTGTTTTTATAAAAGGTTTTAGCAAAAATATCCTTGATAAGATACGTTTTACCAACTTGACGAGCACCCCACACGATAAGCGGTTTTCTACGCTTACTTTCCTTCCAATTAATTAATTTTTGTATTGCAGTCCGCTCCATACAAATATCTCCAAGTATTTTTATCTATATCAAATATAGCATAACTTGCACCAATAGTCAAGAAAAATTTTTAATTATTTGCACCATTTGAGATGTTTTTGACAAAGTTATTTGCACCTTTTAGGCAGTTTTTAGCAGAGTTATTTACACCTTTTGGCGCTTTAAGGCAAAAAAATAAGGCTTTTGCCGTTTTGAAATAATCTCAATTTTGGCAAAACCGAACTACTCTTTATTCATAAAAATAAAACCTTTTTATATAATAATTGACAATTAGCAGTTTCCGTCATATAATGTAACTATAAAAAAGACGGTAGAAATTATGAGAATAGATAAATTTTTAAAAGTATCGCGCGTTTTAAAGCGCAGAACGGTTGCAAACGAAGCCTGTCAAGGCGGTAAAGTTTTCGTAAACGGAAAACAAGTTAAGCCAAGTTACACCCTAAAAATTGGGGATATAGTCGAACTTCATTTTGGAAGCGGAACGCTTAAATTCCGTATTTTAGAACTTAAAGAAACGGTCAAAAAAGACCAGGCAAAAGACCTTTACGAAATTATTACCGATTAAACAAAAGGAAATTATTATGAAAATTTCTGCAATAGTTTTGTGCGCGGGAAGCGCAACACGCTCTAAACTAAATATTAACAAAGTCTTATACGAACTTGACGGAACGACCGTTTTAGAAAAGTCGCTATCCGTTTTTTCGCGCGCTTTAGTTGACGAGATTATCGTTGCAACAAGCGTTAAAGACCAACTTGAAATTGAAAAAATCGTAAGCGCTTACCCTAACGCCACCGTCGTTTTAGGTGGCAACACGCGTACGGAGTCTGTAAAACTTGCCCTTAAAAAAGTTACGGGCGACATAGTTTTAATACACGACGGTGCGCGCCCTTATATAACGGTCGAACTTGTAAAAAGACTGATTTCCGACACGGTGGAGTTTGGCTCTGCAATAACGGCAATTCCAAGTTGCGACACGCTTGCAATAGCCAAAGACGGAAATATACTTTCAACCGCTCGCGACGGGTATTATCAAGTACAAACACCGCAAGCATTTTTCACGAAAGATATCGTATACGCCTATTCTCAAATAGACGAAAATCAAACTTTTACGGACGATTCGGCGGTGTATAGCGCGATTATCAAACAAAGTCATATAACGCTTGGCGACAGAACGAATATAAAACTTACCTATCCCGAAGACTTTCAAGCCCCTACCCGCGTTGGCATTGGCTGGGATTTACACACACTTGTTGGCGGTAGAAAACTTATACTTGGCGGTATTGAAATTCCGCACGATAAAGGGCTTTTAGGGCATAGCGACGCCGACGTTTTAACCCACGCCATTATGGACGCGCTACTGTCAGCGCTATCGCTACGCGATATCGGTTATCACTTCCCTGACACCGATCCAAAATATAAAGGCGCAAATTCTATAGAACTACTTAAAGAAGTTTTAAAACTTATACGCGAAAAAGGCTATGAAGTTTCTAATATTTCCGCTTGCATTATGGCAGAAAAGCCTAAACTTTTAAAGTTTATTCCCGAGATTTCCACAAATTTAGCAAAAGTTATCAACATATCCACAGACCGCGTGGGGATAACTGCTACTACTATGGAAAAAATTGGCGTAGTTGGGCGTGAAGAAGGTATCGCCGTTTCTGCTTTCTGCCAGCTAAAAAAGATTATTTGAAGATTTCATCTTCATGATTTGAACGGCTTGCCGTTCATGATTTGAAAACTGTCGTTTTCGTGATTTGCAAATTTCATTTGCATTTCGGTCGCGAACGCTTTTAGCGTTCCGAATTAATTATATATAAGACGGCAGTTTTTTGAAAAACTGCTCGACAATAATGCAATTTTTATAAAAATTGCAAATCATGAAAGTTTTCGAAAACTTTCAAATCACGACGAATTTATTCGTCAAATCATGCAATCAAAGATTGCAAATCATCAAAAAACCGCGCCATTGCGCGGTTTTTATTATTCAACTGTTACGCTTTTCGCTAGGTTCCTAGGCTTATCAATATCACAGCCTTTAGCACGGGCTATGTAATAAGAAATAAGTTGGGTTGGGATTACGCTAACCATTGGCGACAAGTCTTTATGAACGCTTGGAATTTCGATAAGGTAATCGCTTATTTCTTTAAGTTTCATCTCGTCAGCAAACGGTGTAATTACCATAATTGACGCGCCACGAGTGCGAACTTCGGCAAGCGACGAGTACATTTTGTCGACCATATCGTAGTCGGTTAAAATTGCAATCGCGATAACGTCTTTTTCAATTAGCGCGAGCGTTCCGTGTTTGAGTTCGCCAGCAGCGTACGCTTCGCAGTGGATATAACTTATTTCTTTAAGTTTTAAACTACCTTCCATTGCTACGCAATAGTCGATTCCGCGACCTAGATAAAAGACTGATTTTTTGCGGAAGTTCTTATTTGAAAAGGCTTCAATTTCACCGCGAACGTCAATCGCGCCTTGCGCTTTTAGAGGAAGGTCGTCAATCTCTTTCATAAAATTATCGTAATCGACTTGAGAAATACTTCCACGAATACGAGCAAGGTCCAAAATAAACATTGCAAAAACAAGGTCTTGGGTGTTATAAGCCTTCGTGCTTGCAACCGCAACTTCTTTACCAGCGCAAAGTTGCAAATTATAGTCGGCGTAGTGTACCATACTTGAAGTTGGTACGTTGCAGATAGTAAGCGTTTTACCGCCAAGTTCCGAGACCATTTTTTGACAAACCAAAGTATCTGCCGTTTCACCGCTTTGAGAGATTGTAATAGTCAAGGTTTTGTCGTCAACTTTAACCGGGTTATATCTAAATTCGCTTGCCATTTCAGAGTAAACGTCGATATCCGGCAAGTATTTTTTAATAAGTTTTTCGCCGTATAGCCCAGCGTGGAGTGCAGTTCCGCAACCTACGATATTAATTCTTCTTAAACTCTTAAGGTAATTTTGGTCGATTTTTTCAAAACTCTTATTTTCGCGATAGTTTTTGATTGCACGAGTAAGAGCGTCAGGAATTTCGCAAATTTCCTTATCCATATAACACTCGTAACCCTTTAAATCGCCCCATTCTTCAGGGGAAAGTTCGACGTAATTTTTATCGAGTGGCTTTCCTAAGAAATTGTAAAGTTCTACCGAGTTCTTCTTAACTACTGCAAACTGTTTATTGTCTAAAACGACAACTTTTTTCAAACTTTGTGGCAAACTGTTTATATCCGAGCAGATGTAACCTTCGCCGTCAGCGCATCCAACGATTAGCGGATTATCTCTTTTTGCAGCAAAAATAGTGTTCGGCGTTTCTGAGTGAATAATACCGAGCGCGAACGCACCTTTAAGTTTTTTAACTGCTTTAAGTATAGTCGCAATCGGATCGCCGTTATCAAGGTACTCTAAAAGGTGAACGATAACTTCGCTATCCGTCTTTGACGAAAACTTAACGCCTTCAGACATTAATTCTTCTTTGATCTCAAGGTAGTTTTCAATAATTCCGTTATGTACGACCGCATACTTTCTCTTGTTGCCAATAAACGGGTGCGCGTTAGCGTCGTTCGGCTTTCCGTGAGTAGCCCAGCGCGTATGACCTATGGCAAGTTTTCCTAAAAGCGGTTCTTCTTTAAGGTGATTTTCAAGGTTGACGATTCTACCTTCTTTTTTAGCAACCTTAATTTTTCCTTTGTTGCAAACGGCAATACCCGCGCTATCATAACCGCGGTATTCTAAAAGTTTTAAGCCAGCAATAATAACGTCAGATGCTTGCTTATCCCCTACGTATCCGATAATTCCACACATAATTTCACCTTCAAAATTTTCTTACAATTTACTATACGTTAACATATAAATGTTAAAATTAGGTTAAAGTTATTCACATTTTAGCACATCTTTTTAAAAAAAGCCACTATTTTTGCACTATATGAAACAATTTAATAAAATTTTAAAAAAATTACGCATACAATGTAATCTTATTGTATGCACCAAGCATTTTTATTGCTAATAATTGGCTACAAGTTCCGAATTAATTATAATTAATACGGCAGTTTTTCGAAAAACTGCCCGACAATAATGCAAATCAGACGATTTGCAAATCATGAAAGTTTTCAAAACTTTCAAATCACGACGAATTTATTCGTCAAATCATGCAAATTTATTTTGCAAATCATCTGAAAAAATAACATTTTTTCACCATACTTACTTGAAAAATTCACAAATTAATGCTATACTTTTAAAAACTAAAACTAGGCGGAATAAAATGGCTAAAATTTACGAAAACTTTAAAATTACTATAAACGACGTAAACGCAAAGTATACCTGCACCAATAAAGCGATTTTAAGAATTTTTGAAACGATTGCTTGCACGCACTCAGACATGGCAGGCTACGGCGCAAACAACGTTGAAAAAACGCGCCTTAGTTGGGTTTTAATTCGCTGGAAAGTCAAAATATTAAAACGCCCAAGTTACGGCGACACCGTCAAAGTCGTCACCTGGGCGCGTGACACGGGGAAAATTACGACTCACCGCGAATTTCAAATGTATTTACCTAACGGCGAGTTATCTGCTATCGGCTCAACCAAATGGGCGCTTATAAATATCGACAAAGGTCTTACAAAAATTGACAACATTATAACTGAACAATACTCACCCGAGCCTGAGTGCGTTTTTGACGAGACTGAACTTAAAAAACTATCCGCACCAACGGAGTTTGAAAGTTCAACTTCGTACACCGTCACCAGAAAAGATTTAGACATAAATCAGCACGTTCACAACCTAAATTATCTTGATTATGCTTACGAACTTATACCTGACGAAATTTACTTTAAAGAAGTAGACAATATTGAAATTTACTATAAGACAGAATCGAAACTTGGCGACGAACTAGAGTTTAGATTAACTTCTGATAACGGCGGTTACACTGCAACGATTGTAAACACAAAGACGAACGCATTAAACGCTATTATTAAACTATATTAACTAAAAATCCCGCAATAACACGGTTATCGCGGGATTTTTACATTAAGTCGAGAACCATCATAAGCGCAAAACCTGCAATAAATAACAGTGCAGAAAGAGTGCCTTTTGCGTCGGGAATAAGTTCTTTAACGGTCACCCAAATCATAGCCCCTGCCGAAAAAGAAAGGAAAAACGGCAAAAGTTTTGCAACGACTGAAGATATTAAAATTGCAACCACAGCCCCAAAAAGTTCAACCACCGCAGAGAAAAAAGCGAGCAAAATACTTTTTAATTTAGTCTCTCCCGCGCCGACGAGCGGAAGTGATATAATCGCGCCTTCTGGAATATTTTGAACGCCTATTCCAAGCGCCAAAATAAGGGCTGGAATCATTTCAGTTTTACCCGAAAGCGCCGACGCTATCGCTACGCCGACTGCCATACCTTCCGGTAGATTGTGGCAAGTGATTGCAAGCACGATTTTGTTTGACCGAGTAAAGTTATTAAACTTTTTTTCAGCTAGAAAGTCCATTAAAATCATAAAACATGCCCCGATCGAAAGCCCGACGAGCGGAATTAACCATATAGGGCTAGTCTTCGTACTTTCAATAGACGGAATAAGTAATGAAAAAATTGAAGCAGAAATCATAACGCCTGCGGAAAATCCGTAAAGCATACTTTCAACTTTTTTATTCGCGTGATTTACAAAAACGGCACTTAACGCACCTAACGAAGTTCCCAAAAAGGGTATCATCACCCCTAATATTACAAATAGTATATCGTTCATTTTTCTTTAGTTACCCGTATATTATATGAAAAGAAATTAATTTTGTATATATGATGAAATGAAAAGTTTACAACTTTTCGTGAAATGGCTTCGCCATGAAATGATTTAAAAATCATGAAATGCAAGCGTTAACGCTTGCATTGTGGTCGCGGAATTTTTATAAAATTCCCGAATAAATTATATAATTAATCAAATCCGCAATGCAAAACAAGTTTTGCATTTCATGAACGCCTTAAACGTTCATTTCATGACGATTTTCGTCATTTCATGAAACGATAAGTTTCATTTCATTTAATATAAAAACCGCGCTATAGCGCGGTTTTTTGGGTATTTAACTTAATAATCGTCATAAAAGTTTCAGATAAAATTCCAAGCCGTAGCGTGCCGAGTTCTCCACTTGATAAACTTCTTATCTTAAATTTGAGTTCATTTAAAACTCCTTTTTCATCAAAACCTTCTGTCGCACTTTCGAGTTTTTCAATTTCCTTTAGCACGAAATTAAAGTTTATCGAATATTCGCAGTAAAGCGAATTTTTAAGTTTTCGCATAAATAGTCTTTCAATAAGAAGATTTTTCCCACTCTTTTTCTTAAGCGGAAATGCTTTTACTCTGTTTACCAAAAGATTTTCATTATCATAAACTGTCATACTCTAATTTTTGACAATTTTTCAAATTTTAATCAACTTTTACGATAATTCCAAGTTTAATATTGACGATAAACTTTCCAGCGATTTTCTTTTTAAGAATTTTTTCAACCGCATAGGCGTATAAATCGAGTTGTTTTTTATAAGTTTTAATAAGCGCGTCTTCTTTTTTTGACGAATATTTATAGTCGATTACGTACGCACAATCCCCGTCGATTGCAATAAGGTCGATAATACCTTGAAGTAGCACGGTATCCGTTCCGCTAAAACCGACTAAACTTGCCGGTGCGTTTAAAATAAACGGTCTTTCGCGATAAAGTTTAGCACCTTTAAGGCGGGTAAAAATCTCCATCTTTACAATCTTTTCTAAAAGGCTCGCATCGAGTAGTTTGACTTGTTCACTAGACAAAAGCCCTTCATTACGTAGGCGTATAAGTTCGTTATTCGGCTCTTTTTGAAAATCGCAAGTCTCTAAGTATCGGTGATAAGCCGTTCCCGTATCTTGAAGATTTTCACTATCTTCTTTAAATTCTTCAAACAAACTGTCGTCCGCACGAGAAAATTCAAAGCCGTCAAAACTTTCAACTTTATTCTCATTAACTTGAGTAACGGTTCTTTTTAAATATAAGGTCGTATCCGCTTGGAAAGGATATTCAAAATTAATAAACTCGCTAATTTTATCAACCGTGTTTTGATTAGGCTCGCCGAAAATGACTTCTCTTCTCAATTCGGCGCACTTTTCTTCAATTTGTGGCGGATCGCAAATTTCTAAATCGTCTTTGGCAATAAAATCAATCATTTTGTTTGCGAGCGCGTAACTTTCGAAGTTGTGCATTAAATTCGGTGCTACGCCAGAAACGATTAAAAGTCTATATTTTGCCCTTGTCATAGCAACGTAAAAAAGTCTTAGTTCTTCAGTTGCGCTCGCAAGGTCTTTTCTAAGCGCGGTAAGTCGTCTTAAAGAAGTCGGTTGACTTATTTTGTTTTCAGTATCGTAATATTTTAGTACAAAACCAAACTCGCGATCGAGCATGACTTCTTTTCTTAAATCTTGCTTGTTAAAGCCTTGGGATACGTCTGCCAAAATTACGATAGGGAATTCAAGCCCTTTTGAGCCGTGATAATTTAAAATTTTAACTGCGTTTTCAGATTCGGTATAGTTTACGGTTAAATTATCGATAATATCGTTAATCTTTAAAAGCATTTCAGAAACGAGCATATTCTCGCCCGCTAAAATAAAGCGATTTATTCTAGAAAGTTTCAAACTTCCTAGTTTCTTTGAAAGAAGACTTATCTCAAGATTTCGTTCGGTGGTAATTTCTTTTAACACGCGGGACGCAGTATCAAACTGAGAAAGAAGTCTTATTTTTTCAAAATATTCGAAAAAGTCGTTAAGTTTAACCGCGATAGTATCGTCAAATTTTTTTGCGTACCCTTCGCACGCTTGGCAGAACGTAGGCGCGTCATAATTTTTTCGAACGGTTGAAAGTTCTTCGTCCGTCAGATTACCTATCGCACTTTTTAGCACCGTAGCAAGCGGAATATCTTTTGTCGGATTGACGATATATTCAAGCAAGTTGACCATAAGCCTAATTTCAGGATACGCGCCTATAGAGCGTTTATTGTCGCAAATTACGGGTATTGAGCGCATTAAAAGTTCGGAAACGATTCTTTCGCTTAGCCCCGTATTGTTGCGCGTAAGAACGCAGATATCCCCGTAAGTCACTTCCCTTACCTTTTTCTCTTTTATATCGAAAAAAGTTTTTGGTGAACCGTCTTTTCCGAAGAGTTCGTCTTCAATTAAGTCGCAAACGAGTTTTTCTTTTGCGCCTACATTAGCTTGATTTAATTTTTTCGCGTGCTTTTTAACGCTGTATACGCCTTCAATCTCGCTTTTTTCTTTTTGATTTTTCTCAGCGATATATAGGCTCGCTTTTCCCAAATGCTCGCCGTATAATACCCCACCTTGCATAGGCGCAAGGCTATATTCGATACCGCTAGGAATCTCTCTCATACTTCCCGAAAAAACCTTATTGGTTGCGTCAATTATAGATATTGCGCTTCTAAAGTTTGCGTCTAAATCGACGTGCGTGCCGTAACCGTTTTTACAATCTTTAATTTTTTGGTTAAACAATTCAGGATTACAACCGCGGAAGGCGTAAATACTTTGCTTAACGTCGCCAACGATAAACAAATTATCGTTCGATATTTTAGAAAATATCGCTTCTTGAACGCCGTTCGTATCTTGATATTCGTCGACGAATATATATTTATAGCGCTCGGAAATTTCTTTTCTAATTTCAACGTTTTGCAAAATTTTCAACGTAAAATGCTCAAGGTCGGAAAAATCCAACGACGCTTGGTCGGCTTTTAAACGCTCGTATTCTTCTTTAAAAAGTTTAACGACTTTAATAAAGGCGTTGCAAATTTTATAAGTTGATAAAATTTTAGCAATTCTTATATCAGTCGGCTCTACAAACGCATCGGTAACTTTTACGACGATTTTTTTGAATTTGTCTTTAAAATCTTCGTACGCCGAAATTAAATCTTCGCTTATAGGGTTTTTCTGAACGGTCGGTCTTTTTGGTTTTATCAAAGCGAGTTCTTTAACGACTTTATCAAAATTTTCATAATTTAACGCTTGCAAAATTTTATCATAAAATCCCTTAAAAAAGATTGCAAGTTTAGTTTCGTTATATTTTTCAGAATACTCTAAAAGGCTTAAAAGGGACTGCGCGTAGCCGTAAAATAAGCGCCTATATTCGTCTATAAGTCGATTATCTGCAATTTTTGCGCCGTCAGGCGAAGAATAATAAAGCGATTTATCAAAGAACGCGTCAAAATCTTCTTCGTTTACTGCATAGTCGTAACACTCGGTTACGTACTTTTTAAAATCTTTGTCCGAGCGTTTTTTAATAAAGCATTTTAAAAGCAAAATAAAATCTTCGTCACCTTCGTCGTAAAGTCTTTCAAACACGTCGTTTATTGCACGTTGCTTTAAATAATTTGCCCCAACTTCATCTAAGACGGAAAAAGACGGATCGACTTCCGCTTCGTAAAAATAAGTTTTTATAACGTCAGAGCAGAAAGAGTGCACCGTCGAGATAGACGCCGTTTGCAAGTTTTCAATCTGCGCTTTGAACAATTCCTTTTTATCACCTTGGGAAATTCTTTCCCACAAAACTTTCGCAATTCTGTCTTTAATCTCTTTTGCGCTAAGTTTAGTAAAAGTTACTGCTAAAATTTCAGAAATATTAGCCTTGCCGTCAACGATTAATCGAATAATTCTTTCAATCATAACCGACGTTTTGCCACTACCTGCCGATGCAGAGACTACGACGTTTCCGTCGTTTATATCGATGACTTTTCGTTGTTTTTCAGTAAAATTACTCATCATCAGCCCCCTTTACGGCGTTAATAATAGTATCTTTCGTAATTTTCGATAGTTCTCGGCAGGAATCAAGTTCAGAATCGTAACCACACATTCCGTTAAACTTACAATAATCGCACGCACCCTTGTACGGATAAGGCGCGATGTAGCCTTCTGAAAGTTCCGTGCTTCCCACTTCGCACACCTTCTTAGCGTAAGTTAAAAAACTGTCGAGTTCTGCATCCGTCAATAGCGAAACCGAGCCCTTAACCTTTCTTTCACCGTCTTTTTCGGTAATTTTTATTTTGTATTTTGCGCTTTCGTTTTCATTTTCAAGTCTTGTATCACTTGCTAAAACTACTTCTTCGTTAAACAAAGTTTTACCAATAAAAGTTTGCACTTCTTTATCATCTTCTGCGTACTCGTCGTAAACTTTATAGTAGTACGCGCCCGCAAGACGGGTTTTTTCGTCTATAAATGCAAGCGGATATAGATATAATTGAACGTTCGTTCCGCTGTAAAGTTTTTCTTCTTTAGCCTTACTTTCTGGATTGCCCGTCTTATAGTCGATAACGCGTACGTAATCTTTATACTTATCCACTCTATCGACTTTACCGCTTAAAGTCTTTTGCCCGTACGGAGTATCTAGAACTATTCCTTTAAATTTTGCACCTGGCAAAGAACCAAACACGACTTCTTGACCGACAGGCAAGAACTTGCTTTGTTTATACTCTATAAAAACTTCATAACACCGTTTTTTCGCTTCTTCTTTTACAATATTAAAGATATGTTCGTATTCTGATTTATTCAAATAACGAGCGTATAGGTCGCTTTTTAGCGCATTTTCAAAAAGCCTGACCGCCAAAGCGTGGCAACTTTCTTTATCTGTAACCGTTTCAATTTTAGCAACGAATTTTTCTAAAATTTCATGCAATAAATTACCAAACTCAAACGACTGAACTTCGCCGTTATCAGTATCTTTAAGTTTTAAATTATAAGTCGCAAAACACGCGTAAGGACAATTAAAATACTTTTCAATTACGCTTGCAGAAAGATTTTTAACGACTTCTCGGCTTATGCTGAGTTCAGGTTTAGCCGAAACTAGCGCCAATGCTTTTTCGTAAAGTTTTTCGTCTTTCTTTATCGCTTCTAAAAAGGCTGTACTTGATTTAACAGAAGAAATTTTGCGTTCTGAAAAGTCGTTTACGCTCGAAGCAAAATTTCTAAGCCCCTGATTTTTAGTCATATACCCGTAGATATCGTTTTCTACGCCAGAGTATCCTGACGACTCGAATAGTTCGACTTGTTTAGGTTCAATTTGAAAAATTCGCTTAGCATATTCAATAACGTCACTTTTAACTACGTTTCCACCACGTGCGAGCGTGATTGGATATAAAAGGTACAATTTTTCCGAAAAACTCATAAGCGAAACGCCTACGTTTTCGCGCTCGCGCTTGTTGATTATTTGAATTTTTGGCTCGATAATGCACTTATAGGCTTCCATTTTGATCAAATCGCGGTCAGTAAGTAGCGCGGTGTCGCTTTTTGCTTCAGGAACGTCACCGTATAGACCTATCGCGAATAAAATCTTTGCTTCCCTTTGTTTTACGCTCTTAAAGTCACCCATGTAAACGACGTCTGAAAAAAGCGGAAGGACGGAAATTTCACTTGCGCTAGTTGCGACAGAAAATAAATTTTTAAACTGAGAAACGGTCATTTTTCTATCGCCGACAATATTTTCTATCTCGCTAAAAACGTGTTCAATCTTCTTTATCGCTTGAAAGTTTACGCTTGCGCGCTCGAAAAACCCGAACTTTTCAAGGGCTCCCCCTAGGTCGTTTGCTTTTTCGACAATGCTTGAAGATGCTAATATTTGACGGCAAGCCAAAATATACTCGCGTGCAGTCGATTTATTCCTAAACGGCTCGACAAGTTGTATAACGCGAAGTCTAATTTCTTCAACCAAACCGCCACCTTTAAACGGCACTTTCATAGTTTTTCTAGAAATCGCGTTTTCGTTTACGTATCTATCTATCGCGTTGTATTCTTCTTGAGTGCATACAAGTCGTTCCGAGCATAACCCTAGCACTGCTTTTGGCAAGTAGTTTTGACGAAGAACTTCAAGACAAGATAAAATAAGTCTTATTATCGGGTGGGACTGCATAGTGTCTTTAATATCGACGTAAACGGGAATTTCAAAGGTCTTAAAAACGTCAAATATAATTTCTGCGTACTCGCTAGGATTAAGGGTCGCTATTGCAAAATCTTTGTATCTTTTTTTGTTTTTAACCACTTCATAGCGTATGCGCTTTGCGATAGTTTCAACTTCTTTCAGTTGAGTCTTAAGTTCTAAAATATGCACTTTATCGCTATATACGGCGTCTTTTTTAGAAAACTCAGGTGAAAACATACCCTTTTCGATAGCGAGTGTTTCAGGTAAATACCCGTCGTTATTTTCACAAATTTTAGCATGCGGAAAAACACTCGAGACGCGGTTTACAATCTCGTTAGTATAAAATTCGCCGTCACCTTTTAAAAGCACGAAATCGGCGTCGCAAACTTTTTCTACCGCTTCGAAAATATCAATAATTTGGCGCGTGACTGAAGAAAAACCACTAAATATAACTTTCGCGCCTTTTAAGGTTTCGTCACTTTCGACAAGTTTTGGAATAAGCGCGAAAAAATTGTTGCTGTCATACAGTCCGTTTTCATTAAGGTAATTTTCGTAAGATGAGTAAATTTTGTAAATATCGGATAGTTTGGTCGCAAACGCGCCCTTTTCACCTTCGACAACTTCTTTTAAGTCGTCAGGGCTTACTTTAGCACTTTTAAGTTGAGCGATAAGTTTATAAACGTTTTCGCTTAGTTTTGGACTGCCTTTAAGTTTAATGCGCTTAAGGTCGCCAGAAAGACTTCCGATAATATCGTAAACGACTAAAGACGAAGCACTTTTCGACAGTGCTTTAATATCACTTATTCGCGTTGATATGTATCTAGAAAAAGAAGTTACGAACACGTTAAAAGTACCGCCCGTCTCTTTAGCGATAGCAGATTCTAGCATAAGCGAGTTTTTGTCTTCACAAAAAACGAAACATTTCTTGTCAAGGTCGTCAGCGTACGGCTTAGAAAGTCTAGCCGTCATTTGCGCCAATTTTTCGTTTGTTTTTGCCGTGTAAATTACCATAAAAAAGTTATCCTATCGTTAGTTGAAATCATTATACCATATTTAACGGGACAATATTGTGTTTTTACATAAATTTTTTTTACTTTTTTAAAAAATTATGTTATACTAACAAAAAAAGACTATAAAATAACGATCATAGGGCAAAATAATGAAAAAAATTGTAACTTTATTAACCACACTCGTATTAATATTTAGTTTGTTCGGCTGTTCAAAAGTAAAAGTTTCACTTTTTACTGCGTCTAACTTTTTAGATACGCCGTCAAACCACTCGATATCTTCTGTAAACGAAACGCTTACTTACGCGGTTTCATACAAGCAAGCAGAAAACGAAAACACGCTCGTCATCTCACTTGATAGCGATAAATCAACTTACACCACCGTTTTGACGAACACGACTTACAACGAAACGGCTTGCTATTTACTTGAAACAAGCCTTAATATGGTTGGTGAAATTGATAACGCTGGACAAAAAACGGCACTAAACGACACTATCACTACAAAGTGCTATTTCTTAGGCGTTGAAAACGCGCTTAGACCACTTTACAGCGAAAGAACGGTCAAGTCTAACTCTATCGTTAGAACTAGCGCGGTAAACGCAACCACGCACACCTACGAAGTAAATTATTACGACTACGATATAAAAACTACTTACCAAGATAATAACGCAAAAGTTAGCCTTACGGTAAATCAAAAACCTGACTCGGACGAAAATTTCGTTTCATACGAAAATCACGAGTTTTCAAACGTTGACAACGGCAGTGCGTACGTAGATAACGAACTTTTGCTATTTGCTCCACGCGCAATGACGCTAACGAACGCAACCAGCAAATCGTTCTACACAATCGACGCTGTTTCAGTTAAAAATCACAAAATGGCGTTAACTTCTATTACTGAAGAGCCAACTAAAACCATCACTCCTTCAAATTATTTCAACGGCATTGAAAAAGTTTTAGAAGTGCTTTGCTATGGCGTAACTTTTAAAATCAACTCTAACGCTTCGGGAAGTTCAATCGTAGCGTACTACGCCGACGCTAACAACAAAAGCGAACGCGCGCGTATGATTATGGCTGAAACTTCCGCATCTTACGGCTTAGGAACTTACACCTACTCTATTATTCAAGCACAAAACGCCTAATTTTTTAAAAAAAACATAAAATAATTTTAAGGGGGTGCACTATGCAAGAAAACGAAAACTTAAACGTTTCTCTACGTGACTACGCCACCGAACTTTTGACGATTATCCGCAGTGATTTAACAAGCGAAGAAATTAAAGAGCAACTTGAAAATTACCACGAATCGGACATTGCTGAAATCATCCCCGAACTCAATAAAGAAGAACGTTTAAAACTTTACAAACTTTTAGGCGACGAGTTTTTGAGTGAAATCTTTTCATATCTTGACGACGTTGAAGACTTCGTTGAAGAACTTTCTAACGAAAAAGTTGCAGACATTATCGAAGAGATGGACACGGACGACGCGGTCGAAGTCTTAGAAGAACTCGACGACGAAAAACGTCAAGAGATTATCGAACTTCTAGACGAAGAAACGGTAAGCGAAATTAAACTTATCGACAGTTATCCTGACGACGTAATCGGCTCGCGCATGTCCACCAACTTTATAACTATCGACCACACCTTTTCGGTAAAACAAGCAATGCGTAGCGTCGTTGAGCAAGCCGCTGAAAACGATAATATCTCAACGATTTATGCAACTAACTTTGACGGAACGTACTACGGCGCAATTTCACTTCGCGACCTTGTCGTTGCCCGCTCAACCGTCACTCTGGACGACATTATAAGTACGGCGTATCCGTTCCTTTACGCAGACGCTAATATTGACGATTGTATCGAAACTCTTCGCGACTACTACGAAGACTCTATTCCGCTACTATCTAGCGATAATCGCGTTATAGGCGTAATTACAAGTTCGGAACTTGCCGACTTAGTCGGTGAAGAAATTGAAGAAGACTACGCGCGCCTTGCTGGTCTTACCGAACAGGAAGACCTGGAAGAACCACTGTTTTTCAGCGTTAAAAAGCGCATGCCGTGGCTTATCGCGCTTATGTTTTTAGGTCTTTTGGTTTCTTCGCTTATCGGCTCGTTCTCAACCGTTATAACGCTACTTCCAATTTTAGTTTGTTTCCAATCGCTAATTTTGGGTATGTGCGGTAACGTCGGCACGCAAAGCCTAGCTGTCACTATCAGAGTTATCACAAGTGGAACGCTAGAGAAAAAAGAACGAAACCGCTTGATTTTTAAAGAACTTAGAATAGGTCTAGTGAACGGTCTTTTGATAGGCTTTATGTCAGCAATAATTTGTTCGCTTTATATCTATTTCGTCGTCGGCGACGTTTACGGCATTTCAAATTATTTGCAAAGTTTAGAAATTTCCGCTTGTATCGGCGGGGCACTACTTGCGTCTATGGCGGTTGCAAGTTTAGCAGGAACGCTTATCCCACTACTCTTTAAGAAAATAAAAATAGACCCAGCAGTTGCATCAGGCCCACTTCTTACGACGATTAACGATATGATAGCAGCCACCGTTTACTACGGCTTAGCATGGATATTCTTAATCAAAATTTTAGGAATTTAATAAAAATTATAGCGCGATACTCGGCTTATAGCTCGATTATCGCGCTTTTTCTTATTCACCGTTAATTGTTTTTAATATAACTTTTTCGCCATTTTTCATAATATATCAAACAATAACCATCAACACTATAATACGAGTTTAAGGTGTTTGTCCATAGAAAACATAAAAATTAATGATAAAAATTCTACTGAACAAAAATACACAAAACGGTAAAATCTTTCAGTATACTGAACAAAAAGATTGACAAACGCAAAATTTTGCAGTATAACATAATTGAGGTGATGATATGATACAAAGAGAAAGTTATATTCAAAAAATCCGACCATTTTACGATTCTGATTTAATAAAAATTATAACTGGTATTCGCAGATGTGGCAAATCAGTTATTATGGAACAGATTGTTAATGAAATTAAAGAAAAGACGGACAACATTATTTATCTTAATTTTGAAGACAAAAAAATATCCGCAAACATTACTAATGCTGAAAAACTGATATCATACGTAGAAGAAAACAGAAAAACTGGAAAATGCTACTTATTTTTTGATGAAATACAAACGCTTGACGGTTGGCAAGATGCGACAAAAACTCTGCGCCTTTACGACTATTCTATATTTATAACGGGTTCAAACTCGAAACTTTTATCGGGAGAATTCACAAAAGAACTGTCAGGTAGATACGTAGCGTTTAGAATTAGACCGTTTGTTTACAAAGAAATTGAACAATATTGTAAAGAACTTAATAAGGAAGCGTCTGTTTCCGACTATCTTGTATGGGGCGGTTTTCCTAAGCGATTTGAATTTGACTCGCAAGACGCACAATTAAGATATTTAAACGATTTAGACGATACAATCGTCATCAACGACCTTATTAGAAGATACAAAATAAGAAAAGAGAGTTTGTTCAAAAGTTTGGTAAACTTTATTTTACGTAGCAACAGCCGAATTTTTTCAGCAAATTCTATTCGAGATTATATTAAAAAAGAGCACACAAGTTGCTCGGTTAACACCATAATGAAATATCTTGGATATTTAGAAGAAGCCTACATTATAGAATCAGTAAAACAATATTCCACAAAAACGAAAAGAGAACTTTCGTATTATTCGAAAATCTATAACGCCGATGTTTGCTTTAACTCTATTCGTTGCATAAATAACCGCTTTGATCTTACACACAACCTTGAGAATATCGTGTACAACGAACTAATTTTCATGGGATACGAATTGTATGTGTATGATAATAACGGTAAAGAAATAGACTTTCTAGCCACGAAACAAAATAAACAATACTACGTTCAAGTTGCGTACAGCGTAGCAGAAGACAAGGCGTATCAGAGAGAATTTAACGCTTTTAAAAATATTGACAATCTTTCGCAAAAAATAATCATAACGACTGATGATATTGACTATTCTACAAGTCTTGTCAAACACATAAAATTAAAAGATTTTTTAATGATGGAAAGTTTATAAAAATTTTAAAAATATAGCGCGATAATCGGCTTATAGCTCGATTATCCCGCTTTTTATTACTTAATTATATTTTCGACGAATTTTTCCATTTCGTCTACTTCAGCAAACTCGATTTGACCACCGTCTGCCATATCGGCTAGACTAGAGTCGATTGGCAAGCGACAAATGTTTTTAATATCGTACTTTTTAGCGGTATCTTCGGTTTTACCTTTACCAAAGATAAAATGCTGTTTACCGCAATCTGGGCATTTAAAGTAAGACATATTTTCAACTATACCCAAAATTGGAACGTGCATAAGTTCCGCCATTTTTACGGCTTTTTCAACTATCATTGAAACAAGTTCTTGCGGTGAAGTTACCACGATTATACCGTCGATTGGAAGCGATTGAAAAACGGTTAGCGGAACGTCGCCCGTCCCAGGTGGACAGTCAACGAACATTGTATCAACGTCACCCCACAAAACGTCGGTATAGAACTGCTTGACCGCCCCAGCAATTACAGGACCGCGCCAAACGACAGGGTCTGAATCGTTTTCAAGTAGTGAATTGATTGAAATTATTTCAATTCCGCTACCAGTTAAAACTGGCAAAATTCCGTTTTCAGTCGCAACTGCTTTTTGAGTTGCACCAAAAACCTTCGGAATAGACGGGCCTGTGATATCGGCGTCAATTACGGCAACTTTTTTACCTTGGCGCTTAGCGTAAACCGCCATAAGCGAAGTTACCATGCTTTTACCTACGCCACCTTTACCCGAAATTACCGCATAAATTTTCTTAATTGACGAAAATTCGTTTGCTTTTTCTTTTTCTATTTTTGACGCGCAAGTTGAACTCGACGAACAACTTGCACAATCGTGATTACAATTTGAACTCATTTTATCACCTTTTTTATTAATGAAATGAAAAGTCTTTGACTTTTCGTGAAATGGCTTACACCATGAAATGATTTTATAAAAATCATGAAATGCAACCTTTAGTTGCATTAAGGTCGAGCAAATTAAAAATTTACCAAAATTTATTATATAATAAGACGGAACGCTTTAGCCGAAAGGGTGCAAGTAGAACCAGATTTTAAGTGGCTAATATTGCCTATTTCAGTGTTAAAGCCCTTGTCAATAGCAACACTATTAACTGCGGTCTTTGCCTTGAAATATACAATATTTTCTCTCTTAAAATTGAAACACCCTAAGGCTTATTTTCCTTTCAACATTAGCCACTTAAAATTGCGTAAGTAACCTTAAGTGGGATTATTTAGATGATTTTTTTAGTTTTTGGTTGCAGTCGAATATTAATTCTACAAAATCAAAAACTGATAAAAGCGCTAAATAGGCGCGCCTTAAGGGCTGGTTCTACCCGTACCCCTTTCGGCTATCGTTCGCGACAATAATGCAAAACGAGTTTTGCATTTCACGAACGACTTAGGTCGTTCATTTCATGACGGCTATCCGTCATTTCATGAAGCCATAGGCTTCATTTCATTCCGTTAGCCGTCTTTTAGATCAGAAAGTTTCTCTTCTTTATTATTCTCGATATAATGTAAAATCTCGTCGATATCGTCCATAATTTTATAAAGTTTTGCAACGTTTTCGCGAACGAAGTTCTTTTCGATAGCAATCTTTAAAAATTCGTCAAGTTTATCGTAAAAACCGTCGATATTGAATAAAATTATAGGGCATACGTGACGACCTAACTGTTTATTAGTTAAGACGGAGAAAAGTTCGTCGTAAGTACCGATTCCACCAGGCGCGATAATGAACGCTTCTGAATTTTCTTCCATAAGTTCTTTTCTGTCGTGCATAGTTTTAGTATAAACCAAACTCGTACACTCGTCGTAAATTTCTTCTAACTCACCCGTTTGGAAAAAGCGTGGAATAAACCCTAAAACTTCGCCGTTTCCCGCTTTCGTACCGCGCGCAGACGCACCCATAACGCCGTGACCACCGCCACCGTAAACGAGAGAGTGACCACGCTCTGCCATTTTTTTAGCAAGTTCAAAAACGCGCGATTTATAAACGTCTGCTATATTTTCGCTTGCTGAACCGTAAATACAAATTTTCATATATATCACCTATCATATTGACTATTATACGCAAAAAAATAAATAAAATTTACATATTAAGTCTATCGTAATATTATTATAGTAAATATTACCAAAAAGTCAAGTAAGTTATTGTAGAATTGAAAGTTAATGAAATGAAAATTTTTAGCCTTCCACTTGAGGGGAAGGTGTCGCAGAGCGACGGATGAGGTGTAAATTATAAATTAACTTATTTCCTTAGGTTTATTTCATTCTAATGCAAAATTACAAAAAACAGTTTACAATCGCTAATTTCTGTGGTATAATACCATTTACAATAATATTATAGGAGTGTTTATGGAACCCGAGCCTGAACCGAACTCTATTTCGGTATACGTAATTATAATTATTTGTTTAGTAATTTTATCTGCTTTTTTCTCTGCAACTGAAACGGCTTTTTCGTCGCTTAACCGTGCTAGACTTAAACTTAAAGCCGCTGACGGCGGAAAAAGTGCGAGACTTGCATTAAGTTTATCTGAAAAGTTTGATAAAATTTTATTTACTATTTTAGTTGGTAATAACATAGTAAACATTACCGCGTCAACCGTGTCCGCGCTACTTTTCGTTGAAATTTTAGGACCGAGTATTGGCTCTGTAATGTCAACTATCGTGCTAACCATCGTCATTTTGATTTTTGGTGAAATAACGCCAAAACTAATTGCAAAAAGCATCCCCGAAAAATGGGCAATACTAGTAAGCCCATTACTTAAGTTTTTTATAATCGTTCTATACCCTATCTGTTTTATCTTCAACGGACTTAAGTGGATACTTACGAAAGTCTTTAAGCTTAAAGATTACGACGTTATTACTGACGAAGAATTAAAGACGTACGTTGAAGAAGCGAACGAAGACGGAACGATTGAAGACAGCGAATCGGAACTTATTTCAAACGCGATAGACTTTCACGACTGTGAAGTTGGCGATATTTTGGTCCCACGCGTAAACGTGGTAGCCGTTGCGATTGATATGCCGATGCTTAAAATCAAAAACGTATTCAAGAAAAACGCCTACTCGCGCCTACCAGTATACGACGGAACGATTGATAAAATCGTAGGTATGATACACGAAAAAGACTTCCTTAACGCGTTTGAACGCGGGGATACGAACCTACGCGGTATCGTTAAAAAGACGGCGCTTGCTACCGAGCATATGCGAATTTCAACCTTACTTCGCAGTATGCAAAAATCAAAAGTTCACCTTGCGGTCGTCGTTGACGAATACGGCGGAACGCTTGGTATCGTAACGCTAGAAGATATCCTAGAAGAACTTGTCGGTGAAATTTGGGACGAACACGACGAAGTCGTTGAATACTTCGACAAGATTGACGAAAAGAATTACCGCGTTGACGGTAACGCTGAAATTGGCGACTTTTTTGAACTTTTCTCAATTGATCCATCAAAGCACGAATGCGATTCGCAAACGGTTAGCGGTTGGGTTATTGAAAACCTTGGTGATTTACCTAAGAAGAACGACTCTTTTGAGTTTGAAGGCTTAAGAATAATCGTCAACCACTGCTCGCAAAAGCAGGTTTACGAAATTAAAGTCGTTATTATTGACGACGAAGACGAAGACGACTAAAACCGCCTTAAAAGGCAACGATAATCGACCTATACAGCGGTTATCGTTGCCTTTTGATTATTTTTCTACACATTGACAATAATATTAAGGGGGTAAAATTATGGCTAAAAAAATTGGTTTATGCTTGGGCGCTGGTGGCGCACGCGGTATCGCTCACATCGGCTTTTTGCAGGCACTTGAAGAAAATAATATACCTATTGACATAGTTACAGGCTGTTCGATGGGCTCGCTTGTTGGCGCAATGTATCTAAAAGGCTATTCCCCTAAAGAAATGCTCGATATTGCGCTAAAACTTAAAAAGGGCGATATTATCGATTTGACTATGAATATTATGCGAAACAAAGCGCTTTTAAAATCGCAAAAGATAGACAAACTTTTGGATAAATATTTAGGCGGAACGGATTTTTCCGACCTTAAAAAGCCGTTTTGTTGTATCGCAACCGACCTTTACACGGGCTCGGTTATCCCCTTTTGCGAAGGCGACGTAAAGTTTGCCGTAAGGGCAAGTTGTTCTATCCCGGTAGGTTTTACGCCCGTTCCTTATAAAGATATGCTACTTGTTGATGGTGCAATTCGAAATAGAATTCCCGTAGCAGAGGCAAGACATCTTGGCGCAGATAAAGTTATCGCGGTTGACGTTTTAGGCGAACTTCCGGAAACTGGCGGTATCCACAACGTTTTTACGCTGGGTTTTCGTGCGCTTGATATTCTGTCTGTTCATATCAATCTTTTTGAAGAAGAAAACCAACGCCCTGAACTTTTACTTATGCCGAAACTTGGTAAAACAAGCCAGTACAAAGTCGAAAATCAGCAATTTTGTTACGACCGCGGTTATGAAATCGCAATCGAGAATATGGATAAAATTAAAGAGTTAGTTAAATAAAAAAGCGCGATAATCGCCGTATATAGCGATTATCGCGTAATTTTTTACTTTTTAATTTCGTATTCGTAAAGTTGGAAGCAAGTAGCGCCATCTACGTTTCTTTTAAGGTCGAACGCCCCCGCCGACTTAAACCCAACCGACTCGAAAAGTCTCATGGCTTTTCCGTTTACGAGCGTGCAGTCAGCCCGAAGCGCTTTTGCGCCAAACTCTTCTGAAAGTTTTATAGCGTATTTAACAATGTGTCTTGCAATGCCTTGACTTTGGAAATCTTTCTTTACTGCAAGCGCGTGAATAACGAAATATTCGCCGTATTTTAATTTTTTCGCCCATCTTCCAACGCTGTAATCTCCGTTAGCGTCTAAAGAAAGTTCAAACGCTGCAATAATTTTACCTTCATGTCTTACGGCAAACAAAGTCTTTTGAGAAATTGCTTTTTCTAAATATTCACGAGCAGGGTACACGCCTTTTTGCCAGCGCGGTAAATTGCCAGCCTGTATTACTTCGTCAATAATTTGGTCATAAAATTTAGTAATTTCGTCAAGTTCTTCAGCCGTTACTTCTTCTACCGTTAAATTAGTGAGATTTGCACCCGTCGTCTTTTTAAGGGTTACCACTTTATAACGAGATATAAAAAGCACCGCCATTATAGCGATTATTAAAACAACCACGGAAACAAACAGCGCAATAACCACCCAATAAACCGTTTGCATATCTGCATCAACTTCGACTTGGGTGTTCAAACTGATAATAAAGTTTATCCCCACCGACAAAAGTAAAACAAGCATAATTGCTGCAATTATTGTAAAAACCGTAAGTTCTACAGTGAAAAAACGCTTTCCTTTCATAGCACCACCAAACTAATCTTATATTTATTTTATCACAAATAAAAATAATGTCTAGTAAAAAGGTAAAAAAAACAATTTTTCACCAATATTTCACATATATAAATAGCACGCGCGTGGATTTTTCCACGCGCGTGCCTATTTATCTTTTCCCCCGCTTGTCAAAACAAACGTCTAGACAATTGCTAGTAATCATGATTTGAACGGCAAGCCGTTCGTGATTTGAAAGTAAACTTTCATGATTTGCAAATCTCAGATTTGCATTATTGTCGTGCGTTTTTTTAAAACGCCGTCGTATTATATAATAAATTCAGTCCGCAATTAAAATTATATGTTATGCTGGCAATTTTTTCAGAGAAAAAATCTGCGCGACCGCAATGTAAGTTGCAAGCAACTTACACATCATGCAATCCGTACGCAAAAAGTAGGATTGCACTTCATGCTAACTGACAAGTTAGCACATCATGCAAAATTTATTTTGCACATCATTAACAGCCTACACCTCATCCGTCGCGTTGCGACACCTTCCCCTCAAGGTGAAGGCTGAGCGTCAGCTTACACGACTGGCAGGTCACCTGCCTAAAAGACTTAGAAACGAGCAAGACAAGGCTCGCTTGGGTTGAACGGATTGGATAGACCTTGTCGGTCATCCAAGTCGTGAAACCTAAGCAGAAACGCCGTATTGCGAAGTTTATAAGGCTTTTAGGTTTTTAATCTGCAAAACCTGCAAAAACCTTTAACGTCTCAATATACGCTAATTGTGCTTCAAGTTTTGCTAAATCTTCTTCGTTTGCATACATTTCTTCGTAATCTTTTATTGCTTGTTCTAAAAGT
>JAZSKA010000015.1:0-65730 GCA_045534605.1 Christensenellaceae bacterium
TTGCAATGTTGGCGTTACGACTTCTAACTATGAAATGGCTGAAGAAAGTATTAAAATGGCTGAAGATGAATATGCAGCTTTAACGCCAAGCCAAAAGAAAGAAGTTATTAACTATAATAACCTTCTTGCTGCACGCGAAGCATTGAATAAAATCAAGGCTGCTGGTGTTTGGGCTAAGTTTGAACAAGGCGTTAACGCACTTCCAGCACCTGAGGCGTTGAAAAACGCAAACGTTGATACAGTTTATTCATTGAGAGATTTAATGAACGAAAATAGATCGACACTTTCTCAGAACGCTGGATTTAGCGCACTCGAAGCAACCCTTAACGCTTGTCTAGACAAAATTAAATCAAGCCTTGTTGAAACTGCATATATTGCCCAACTTGACCCAAGCAACGCATCTTTCTTTGGCATTTCTGGCAATATTTCTTCAGGAAGCCAAAGCCAATCAGTTGTTTATAGCGATAAAAAATACTCTAACCAAACAGTATGGAAACATGCTGACTTTAAAACACTAACTTTCACTCCCGTAAACCCAGGCACGCTGACTGTTTACGTTCGACCAAACCAAAGCAGAACTTATACAATATCTTGCGACGGAGAAAAAATTATTGAATTTAAATCTTCATCAGGCGGAACAAACATTGTTGAAGTAGATGTTTATGGAACTGTAACCATTACAAGTTCGGGTGGCACAGGATATTTAATCGCAATTAAATACAATTATCCAAATTTAGGTTAATCGACGTATAAGGGACTTTTATGAAAAAATTTGTTTTATTATTAATAAGCGTGACAATACTTATCTCCGTGTTTTTAGTCAGTGCGTGCGGAAAAACTGACGAAGGCGGAACGAGTGCAAGTCAAAACTCGATAGAGTCTAATAGTGACGATAGTTCAACACAAAAAGCATCGCGTAATTTCGGTAACGAAAACACTGAAAATACCGATGACAATTCGACTGGCGGTGAAGATAACACCGCTACACCACCTTCTCAAAACACGCAAGGGCAAATTTCTGGCGACAGTTTTTACCCATCGGGTGTCACCGCACCAGACGGCGTGAGTACCGATGTAGCAATGCTTATTTCGCAGATAGCAAACCTTGAGATAACCCCTTCAAACTATCTTTATATGGAATCGACCATAAAAGAAGCTGAAGATTTTTACAACACTTTAACGCCGAGCGAAAAAGGACAAGTTATTAATTATAACGATTTAGTTTCGGCAAGAAACGTATACAATAAACTCGTTTCTCAAGCGACGATAAAAGCATTTTTAGAAGATTATGAAACTTTTGATAAGATTGCTTCATTTGATAAATCGCACGTTGCACTCGTTGCAAGTTTAAAATCAACGGCAAACACGCTAAATAGCGCACAAACGGCAGAAATTGCAGATTTTGCAAGCAAAAAATCTAAAATTGAATCTGCTTATGAAAGCTTGAAATCGCAAGGCTTTATGCAATTTACCTTTATTGCAGACGACCAGTCGGTTTCACAAAGCACCTTCTTTATTTTTAGTAACTCTAGCCCCGAAACAAACTCTACCGGTCAAGATAAATTTGAACTTTTTGAAAAACACGTAAGCAACACAGTAAGATTTAATTTTGGCGAAACGATAACGTTCAATTCGAGCATTTCAGGAAATTTAAAAATTTACTGCTCGAATAACGATAGAACGGTAACTTGCACGCACGACGACGGAACTGCTATCGTTGGAACTAGAGTTATGCTTCCTGATGCAGACGACAACAACTATAGAGAATTTAACCTTCCAAAGGCTGGTAATTACACCCTAACTTTAAACGAAGGCGAAATATTTATCTACGCTATAATTTTAACAGCATAGCCGAAAGGCTACAAAACAGCGCAATAACCGTGTTATTGCGCTGTTTTTTTAATGATTTGCGACCTTCGGTCGCATGATTTGCTAACTAAAGTTAGCATGATTTGCAATCTGCTTGCAGATTGGGATTTGAAAAAACAAGTTTTTTCATTTCGGTCGAGAAGGCTTTGCCTTCCGTATAAATTATATAATATAACACCTCATCCGTCACTTCGTGACACCTTCCCCTCAAGGGGAAGGCAGGAAAAATATAATATTTTGGCAGTTTTGAAAACTGCTCGACAATAATGCAAATCTTTGATTTGCAAATCATGAAAGTTTACTTTCAAATCACGAGCGACGTAGTCGCTCAAATCATGAAGGCTTCGCCTTCAAATCATCAAAAACCGTCGTTCTCAACTTTGAGAACGACGGTTTTTTATTGCCGTTGATAATCTTCTATTTATTAAATAAAGTGCTAAAAGCAGTAAAATTTCAACTGCTAGAAATATTTCTATTGTCTTTAATGAAAAGGCTGATGCAATAGCATAAGGAATTACGGCAAGCGTTTTATTAGTTTTCGTAAGTTTTATATAAACTATAATATTCTTAACCAAAAACACCATAGCGATTATATCAAGAACGAAAAAAACTAAAATCGCCCAAAAATATCCGTCGGGCACTGGGATAGCGGTTGAAACTTCGCCACCACCTTGAACTAGTTTATCTGCACGCGCGATAATTTCATTTTTAAACAGAGAAATTATTGCAATAATTCCTAAAAAAGCCAGCGTATAAGTCAATAAACGGTGTTTTTTCATAACTTACGCCTTGTAAATAATATTTCCGTCACGAACGGTTAAAAGAACGTTATAGTCGTCGTCAAGCACTGCAAAGTCGGCGTTTTTTCCAACTTCGATTGAGCCGTATTCTTTATCGACACCAAGATTTTTTGCTGGGTTTATAGTTGCGAAAGAAACCGCATCAATTAAATTTACCCCAACCTTTTCAACCATATTTTTGATTGCGATATTCATTTTTAATACGCTTCCTGCAAGCGTCCCGTCTGAAAGTCTTGCTTCGCCATTTTTAACGAATACTTTTTGACCGCCAAGTTCACTTTCGCCGTCAGGAAGATTTTTTGCGCGCATAGCGTCTGTTATAAGCGTAACTTTCGTTTGTGGTTTATTCTTAACCAAAAGACGTATCGCCGGTGGGCAAACGTGAATAGTGTCGCAAATAATTTCAGCGTTTAGTTCGTCAAATAACATTGCGCTACCTACCACGCCAACTTCTCTGTGATGAAGCGGGGTTTGCGCGTTATAAGTGTGCGTAACGTTACTTAAACCATACTCGATACCCTTTTCGATATCCGAATATTTTGCGCCCGTATGCCCGATTGACGGAACGATACCTTGCTTTTTCAAATATTCGATAAGTTCTTTTGCGCCGTCAATTTCAGGTGCAAGCGAAACGATTTTAATGTTATTTCCCGATGCTTGTTCGTATTCTTTAAAAGTTTCTACACTTGGTGCTTGAACGTATTCTAAAGGTTGTGCGCCAACGAATTTTGGCGAGATGAACGGACCTTCTAAATGAACGCCAAGTACGCGCGCACCTTCACTAACTTTTAAATCGATATAGTCTTTAACCGCGCTGAGCGCACCTTTAATATTTTCTGGACTTTGAGTCATAGTCGTTGCTAAAAACGAAGTCGTTCCTTCCATTGCAAGCGACTTTGAAATAGTAGCGATAGCGTCTACGCTTTTATCCATAGCGTCGCTACCCCCTGCGCCGTGAACGTGTTGGTCGATAAAACCTGGTAAAACTATCGCATTTTCTGGTACGAAAAAAGGCTCTGAAATTTCGACGTCGCTTCCGATTGCAACAATCTTGCCGTTTTCTATTCCAACGTTAGTTACGATGATATCTTTTCCAATTAGAACGCTTGCGTTTAAAAATCCTTTCATAAAAATATTCCTTTTAAGTTAATTCGTTAAATAAATCAAAAATTGAGTGGTCTTTTAAGTAGTCTTGATAGTAACTAAGTTCGCCTGCTATCATTTTGTCGATTAAGTCAAGCCCCAAAAGTTCAACTGGCGCTTTATCGTCGGTTAAAATAGAGTTACCTGCGCTATAAGTCGATAAACCGTTATAACAATTAATCATACAACGCTTTAAATCACTGTCAGAAATTGCGTTTATTCTTTCTTCGAACACTTCTAAATAGTCCGTTCTATCCGTCGCAAAAAGTATGCGGTTAGTTCCCGATTTTACGGTTGAAACCTGAGAAAAAACAGATGATATTGTGTCGCTTAAGTATGCGTTTATGGAGTTTTTCTCGTCAGAATACATATTCATATTGACGACCATAACGCCGTTATCCGATAAGTGAGATTTTACTTCTTTAAAAAATTCTACGCTCGACATTTGAAAGGGTATCGTAATATCTTGATAAGCGTCAACCATTATTACGTCGTACTTTTTGTTTTTGCCTTGCCCTACCGTAAGATAGGCTCTACCGTCGAAAACGTGCGCGTCGACTCTTTCGTCTAAGTCAAAATATTCATATGCAAGATTGACGATATCCGTGTCAATCTCAACACCTTCGACGTGCGCGTCGTAATATTTTATACATTGGTTAGCGTACGTTCCCGCACCCAAACCTAAAATTAAAACTTCTCGAGTGTCTTTTTCGCACAAATCACTCATCATAGGTGCTGCGAGTGCGTAGTCGTAATAACCGCCAGATAACGTTCCACTTTTTGGCTTTACCGATTGCTGACCAAATAAAACGTTGGTCGATAGCACGATTTTCGTGTCAGTTTCGTATACTTGAAGATAGTTGTAAATAGATTCGCCTTCGTATTTTAAACTGCTATCCCAAAACGCAAAGCCGTTTATTGAAGAAAGAATAGCACAAACAATAATTACCAACAAACTCACACCGCTTTTTACAAGGTGTATTTTATTAGAAATGAAATACGTTGCAGAAAGCGCAAATAAAACGAGCGCAAAAATTATAAAAGTCCAACTTGTTCCAACCGTAGGGATAGTTACGAAAGTCGGTAAAAACGTTCCGATTATGCTACCGATTGTGTTAAGCGCTTCAAGCATACCTACCGTCTTTCCGCTTTCGTCCAAAGTCTTTACCGTATACTTTACGAGCGACGGGGTTATCGAGCCGAGTAAAATAAGTGGGAACACAAACAAAATAGCGCACGAAAGTAGCGACGCGATTATCAAAAAGCCGTTACCGACAAATAGCGCTAAAATTAGCGATATAAGTGCAATTACGTACTTTCCAACAAACGGTATACAAGCCGTCCAAACGGCTACTATCATCAACCTTAAATATAATCTTGACGGATTTGGATCTTTGTCGGCAAGTTTACCACCCCAAACGTTACCGATTGCTAGCGCAATCATAATCGTACCGATAATAATAGTCCAGACTATTTGCGACGAAGAAAAGTACGGGGCAAGAAGCCTGCTTGCACCAAGTTCAATCGCCATAACCGCCATACCGCCAAAAAACTCAGTCGCGTATAAAAACCATTTTTTATTAGCCATTTTTCGTCACCCAAACGTTGCCGAACGCAAGCGAATTTATAACGACGCTTGCTTTATCACTTGGCACGAAAAACGTCACAAATCCTTCGGTTCTGTCGTTGACAATTTGCGAAATATCTTCGATAACCGCGCTATACGGCGCTGTTTCGGTTGGTTTTTCGCTAGATTTATATGTATAGAATTCTAAATTTCTGTCTACCTTTGCAATTTGTCCGTTGTAAATATCAAGTAGCGGAATAACGAATTTATAACCCCCGTCAACTTCTTTGAAAGTGTAATTTTGACTTACTCTTTTCGTATAAACAGGACCTTCGATAAACACTTTCGGATCGGTTTCTTGACGGATATAAATAGATTCTTCAAACTCCATAATGATAAGGTCGCCCTTTTCAATTACGACTTCTTCACCGCTATCGTCAACGCCTTTTTCATCTGGAAGCACAGCCCCGCCTAAGCCGACGATTTCATAATTCGCTCCAGATTGGGTTGGGACTAAAACCATCTTCCACTCGGTATTATCTTGACTTTCTAAAACTTCGCTGTAAACGATAGACGCCAAAGAAACAATCTTAGGTTCTTGTTTTTGACATCCGCAAAAAGATGCAACGACGATTAATGAAAGCAATAAACAAATTGATTTAATTAATTTTTTCATATATCTACCTTTTAAATAATTTTCATATCGTAAGCGTTAAGATTTTTGCCACTTACTAGATTATAAACGGAAAGTGCAAATTCGTCAATACAAAAGCCGACTTTTTTCGCACCTTTTAATTTATCGACGTCACTTTTTCGCGTGATAAGCGAAGTAGTGCGTTTATCAATTTTATTTGAAAGTATCGAAAGAAGTTCTGTTTTTTGTTTCTTTATCGCCAAAACTTTTATATACGCGCCAGCATTTAGCAGTTTTCTAATTTTATCTTCTGTAATATTTAGCGCGTTTTGAAGGGCAATTCTTGAAAGTCTTGCGCGGGTATAGCGTTTAGTTTCCATAAGGTCAATAAGCTCAGAAAAACTTTTTGCTTTAAGCGCACATTGTTTGAACCTATTCTCAAGCCCTTCGGTGCAGTCAAGCACTTTTTTTATATCGTTTTCGCTTTTTTGTAAAATTGAATAAATTACCGTTTCGCTTATATCTAAAAGCGAATTTGGTAAATCTTTAAACACGAAATCTGGAACGAAGTTTTTTGCTTTTTCGCGCGTTTTCGCGCTTATAGCCCCTCTTATTGCTGATGCGGAGCAAAATTTATCTTCAAAATTATTATCTTTAAACCCAGCGCCAACTCGTTTAATCGGCATGATTTCAACGTTTGCGTTTTGTCTTAAAATTGCCTTGACGTACTCTAAGCCCAAAACGGAATTAGGACTATTTAAAAGCTCAGTGCTCACACCCGAATAAGTTTTTTCTATTGCCTTCACTTTTGCTACCGCAAACGGAAGTCCCTTGTCAAGTTCTGCCTTTAACGCTTTCTTAAACTCGTCAGTTTCGTTTAGACTAATTTCGGCAAGTTTTAAAAATTCTTCGCTAGTTCCTTGTTCTGAGCCAAAACACAAAGTACCGCCACCCAAGGCGTCGATTAGTTTCACAGCACCGCTTGCGAAAATTTCCGCGTTAGAAGTCGCAAACGCCGTCGGAAGTTCGATTACCATATCAGCCCCAGCCATTACGGCGTGGCTTGCGCGCGTGTACTTATCCAAAATAGCAATCTCGCCACGCTGGGTGAAACTTCCGCTCATAATAACGACGGTAAAATCTGCGCCCGAATTTTTCATTTGTGATAAGTGGTATGCGTGACCGTTATGAAAAGGGTCGTATTCGCAAACGGAAAAACAAATTTTCACAATTTCTCCTTTTTAAATTTAAGAGTTTTTATAGTTTTGGCTTGTATTTTGTTTACTTTTAGGTTTTATTATTATATAATGTTTTAGTAAATATTGACTTTAAAGACGATATTTTTAACTATCTTCTTTATTGTAACCTAAATTTTTAAAAAATTCAACTTTTTTATAGGAGAAACTTTTATGAGTAAAGTAGTAGAAGACATTATTGCAAGAGCAAGACTTCTCAACAAGAACATCATCCTTCCAGAAGGCGAAGACAGCCGTGTAGTAAAGGCTGCGTCTGAAGTTGCTAAGGCTGGATTTGCTCGCATCACCCTTTTAGGCGACAGCGAAGAAATCAAGAAGGCTAACCCTGACGTTGACTTAACAGGCGTTGAAATCGTAAACCCTAAAACTGACGCTCGCAGAGCAGAATACGCTAACCTTTTATACGAACTTAGAAAGTCTAAAGGTATGACTCAAGAAGACGCTGAAAAACTTTCTCTTGACAACACTTATTTCGGTATGCTTATGTTAAAGGCTGGCGCTGGCGACGGTTTAGTAAGTGGTGCTTGCCACTCAACTGCTAACACTCTCAGACCAGGCTTACAAATCATCAAGACTGCACCTGGCGTTCCGCTAGTTTCTGCTTGCTCGCTTATGGTTGCACCTGACGGCGGTCACCCACTTTGCGAAGACGGTGCGTACATCTTCTCTGACACTGGCTTAGAACAAAACCCAACTAGCGAAAAACTTGCATACATCGCGCTCGCTGCCGCTAAACACTGCGAAGCACTTATGAGTGTTAAGCCAAGAATTGCGTTTATTTCTCACTCATCAAAAGGTAGCGCAAAGCACGCTGACGTTGATAAAGTCGTTGCTGCTTTTGAAAAGTTTAAGGAAATCGCTCCTGACTACGACGCTGACGGCGAACTTCAATTCGACTCTGCAGTAGTTCCAAGCGTTGGTCAAATGAAAGCACCTGGCTCTAAGGTTGCTGGACATGCTAACGTTTTAGTATACCCTGACTTAGACACTGGTAACACTTGCTATAAAATGGCTGAACGCTTAGGCGGATTTATGGCTGTAGGTCCACTCTGCCAAGGCTTTGCTAAACCTATCAACGACCTTTCTCGCGGTTGCAAGTGGGAAGATATCTACGTTGCTTGCGCGGTTACTGCACTTCAAACAGAAATTAAATGGTAATATAAGGACGGTTAAAAATTATGAAAATTTTAGTTATTAACGCTGGTAGTTCTTCTCTTAAATACCAACTTATTGATATGGAAACTGAACAAGCAATCGCTAAAGGCGGTTGCGAAAGAATCGGACTTCCTGGTTCTTTCTTAAAGCATAAAGGAAAGGCTGAAAAGCAAATTGACGCTGATATGCCTGACCACAAGGTTGCAATCAAACTCGTTCTCGACGCGCTTGTAAACCCTGAATACGGTGTAATCTCATCAATGAGCGAAATTAACGCTGTAGGCCACAGAATCGTTCACAGCGGTGAAGACTTTGATAAGAGTGTCGTTGTTACTGACGAAGTTATCGAAATCTGCAAAAACAACACTGAACTTGCTCCGCTTCACCAACCTGCTAACCTTACTGGTATTTTTGCTTGCCAAGAAGTTATGCCAAAAGGCACGCCTATGGTAGCAGTTTTTGATACTGCTTTCCACTCTACTATGCCACAAAAAGCATACGTGTTCGGTATCCCTTACGAAGCATACAAGAACTTCAAAATCCGTCGTTACGGCTTCCACGGCTCTAGCCACCGTTTCGTTTCGGAAGAAGCAATTAAATATTTAGGTAATCCTGACGCTAAAATCGTTACTTGCCACTTAGGTAACGGCTCGTCAATCTCTGCTATCGACGGCGGAAAGAGTGTTGACACTTCTATGAGTTTCACTCCACTTGGTGGTGTTCCAATGGGAACTCGTTCGGGCGATCTTGATCCTGCTATCGTTGAATTTTTATGCAAAAAACTCAATATGTCTGTTGAAGAATGCGTAAACTATCTCAATAAAAAGTCTGGCGTTAGCGGTGTTAGTGGCGTTTCAAGCGACTTTAGAGATTTAGCAAAAGGCGCTGCTGAAGGAAACGAAAGATGCGCTCTCGCGCTTGATATCTTCAATTACTCTTGCCGTAAATACGTTGGTGCGTACGCTGCTGCTATGGGCGGTATCGACTGCTTAGTATTTACTGCTGGTATCGGTGAAAACGACGCTCAAACTCGCCTTGCTATCGCTTCTAACCTTGAATTTATGGGTATTAAAATTGACGAAGCGAAAAACGCTCAACGCGTTAGCGGTATTAACGATATCACAGGCGCTGGTTCTAGAGTTAAAGTTTTGGTTATCCCAACTAACGAAGAACTTATTATCGCTCGCGATACGGCTAATCTTGTAGGTTAATTTGACTTTTATAAGGCTAAAATTTTGCAACTTGCGAATTTTTAGCCTTAAAATAAGTTGACAAGCATTTAAAATTAATATATAATACATTGGCTAACAGTATGGTCATAGATTTAAGAGCATTTAAACTTAAAGGACAATTTACAGGTGATTTCAACTTCGATTTCAACCCTGACGGAGAGATTCTTCCAACTCTCGGTGCAACTTTTTCTAGCGGTAGTGCCAACGTTTCAGGTTCTTTCGATATCGATGGTCGCGACGTTTACGTCTACGGAAAACTAACCTTTTCCATCGACGGCGAATGTGCGCGCTGTCTGAAAAGTTGTTCTAAAGTCGTCTTGCTGGAATTCGACGAAAAGTTTTCTATCTTCAAAGAAGATGATTGCTACCAATACTCGAAAGACCGTCTGGACTTGACCGCTATGGTCAACGACTTGATATTATCCGAAGCACCGCAAATTATCTATTGCAAGCCCGACTGCAAGGGACTTTGCCCTACTTGTGGTAAAGACCTTAACGAAGGCGACTGCGGTTGCTCGACCAATTCTTAATAAAACGAGGTGTTAAAAAATGGCAGTTCCAAAGAGTAAAGTTTCTAAACAACGCGGAAACAAAAGATTTGCAAGCAACTACAAGGCTACCGTTCCTACTTTAACAGAATGCCCTCAATGCCACGAACTTAAAGCAAGCCACAGAGTTTGCCCTAAGTGCGGTTACTACGACGGCGTTATGGTTGTTAACAAAAACGAAAAGCAAGACTAATTTCTAGTCATGGAAAAAGAAAAAGACTTAAAAAAGGCGGAGAAAACTTCTTCGCCTAAAAAAATTGCGCAAAAAAAGCCGTCAAAAAACGACGAATTTAAGCGCAAATACTTCGAATTTTACGACGATATTAAAATTTCCGACCGTCAGGACTGGTAGTTTATTATGATTAAACACATAGTTTGTTTTAAACTTATCGACAGTAGCGAAAAATCTAAACTTTTAACCAAAGAAATGCTACTTTCAATGATCGGTAACGTAAACCTTTTTACCGATATTGAAGTTGGCACCGATTTTTTACAGTCCGCAAGGTCCTACGACGTAATTTTAATTACTTCTTTTAAATCAAAAGAAGACTTAGACGCGTATCAAGTTGACGACTATCACAAAAACGTCGTCAAGCCTTTTATGCACGCGCGCATCATTTCGTCAGTTTCAGTAGATTTCGAGTATTAATAAAAAAACAAAGAGAATACTTCCCTATTCTCTTTTATACGGAGGCGTAGCCCAGTTGGTCAGAGCGCTTGCTTGACATGCAAGAGGTCGATAGTTCGAGCCTATTCGTCTCCACCACAAAAAAGGAACTTTTGCCTGCAAAAGTTCCTTTTTTGAATGATGTTTGCCTAAGCAAATGATGTTTGGTTTACCAAATGATGTCGCTTCGCTTATGGTGTCGGCTTTGCCTTATATTTTTTTGCAAATATTACATCATTTTGAGTTCTACTCAATACATCATTATGCAACGCATTACATCATTGCAACGTTTCGTTGCTACATCATTTATCAATTTTTTCATACAGAAGAAGGATTAAATCACTATGAAAGAGAATAAACTCATTGAACTGTCAATGGACTTTTCAGTTGAAATTATAAATCTTGTTAGATATCTAAAAGATAATCGCGAAACTATTATTTCAAATCAAATTGGAAGAAGTGGAACTTCTATCGGCGCAAATATTCACGAAGCGCAATACGCACAAGGTACTAAAGATTTTGTATCAAAGTTTGAAATTGCCTTAAAAGAAGCAAATGAAACAGGTTATTGGCTTGAGTTATTATATAAAACGCAGTATATAGACGAGACAACGTTTAAATCCCTTTCTTCAAAATGCGCGTCGTTGCGTGTACTGTTAATTGCATCTTGTAAAACTGCAAAGAAAAAATTGAATTCTACCCACTAATTACCCAAAAAATCGACTTGTAAAAACAAGTCGATTTTTTTATCCATTGCGAAAGCGATGGCATATCATCACGCGTTAGCGTGCATCTCGTCACCTTTGGTGCATATCATCAGCCGTAGGCTGTATCTCTTTTCGCAATGATGATATACAAGACTTTGTCTTGATGATATACAATTTCTTAGAAATTGATGATATACACACCTAACGGTGTGATTATATTTTTTCTATAGGCGAGAACTAAACATGCGTAAAAAAATCGTATACTTTAAAGTAATTTGCCGTGGAATAAATTGACACAATTTTTATATTATGATACATTTTAATTACTATGAAAATTATAACTTGTGTTGATAAAAATTTGGGCGTTGCTTTTAATAATCGCCGTCAGTCAAGAGATAGACTTATCATAAAAGATATAGTCGAAAACTTTGGTAAAGTTTTTACCTTAGATTATTCTTTGCCACTTTTTAGCGAATATTCTGACTTTGCCGTATTAACACAAGATACGGCTAAGTTAGACGGATATTTGTTTATTGAAAAAAGCACTCTTTCAGAGTTTGAAAACAAAATTTTAACTCTAGTTTTATACCGCTTTGACAAGGTTTACCCGAGCGATAGAAAACTTGAAATTTCGCTTGAAAATTTTAAATTAAAAGAAAAAATCGAGTTTCAAGGAAACTCTCACGAAAAAATTATAAAGGAAATTTACGTTAAATGAAAAAGATTTTTACCGCGTTAACCGTCTTATTGCTTAGTTTTTCGATATTTTTTGCGTCGGGCTGTCAAATGCTCGACCAAGCATTTACAAAAAGCAGTCAATCGACAAACTCGACGACAAGTTCGTCTCAAACTGAAATAATATTAGACACAGCGATAGATTTTGAAAGCGCGCACCATAGTGGAATAATTAGTATACCAGACTACGACGGCTCGCCGTACTTTGTGGTAAATAATAACGAACCGTTTTTTAAATCAAACGACAAAACTACGACTTCTTTTGAAAGTTTTTCTGACCTTGACAGTTTAGGTAGATGCGGAGAAACTTACGCGTGCGTAGGAAAAGACATTATGCCGACTGAAGAACGCGGTGATATCGGTATGGTTAAGCCTACTGGCTGGCAAACCATTAAGTACGACTGCGTAAGTGGTAAATACCTTTACAACCGTTGCCACCTTATAGGTTTTCAGTTGACGGGCGAAAACGCTAACGATAGAAATCTAATTACGGGTACGCGTTATATGAACGTCGACGGTATGCTACCGTTTGAAGATATGGTTGCCGACTACGTTAAAGAAACCTTAAACCACGTTCTATACCGTGTAACCCCAATCTTTAAGGGAAACAATCTAGTTGCCCACGGCGTTTTAATGGAAGCCTATTCCGTCGAAGATAACGGCGAAGGAATTATTTTCAACGTCTATTGCTATAACGTTCAACCACAAATTGCAATCGACTATGCAACGGGAAACAGCGCACTAATTTCTGACGGTGGTGTCCAGACTAGTAAACCTACTGAAAACTCAAGCACAAACTCAACCGCCAATTCAAGCCAAGAAACTTCTCAAGACTCGTCAATAGAAACAAGTGTAAGCGTAGAAAGTAGTATTTGCGAATACGTGCTTAACAAAAATTCCAAGATATTCCACTTGCCGACTTGCTCGGGCGTATCTTCAATGAGCCAAGCAAACCGTCAAGACTTTACAGGCACGCGTGACGAAGTAATTTCACAAGGTTACAAAGCCTGCGGAACTTGCCACCCATAAAAATTAAACAAAAAACGCGATAATCGACCTATTTGCCGATTATCGCGATATTTTTTTATTAGTCACCTAAGTTTGGATAACTATATTTAATTGCACATATGTAACCTATACCAGAATCTACCGATATAGTTACCGTTCCAGACACTTCAACCTCAAACACGCACGACGCTTCTGTTGAGCCTGACCTATAACTATAAGTCCCGCTGTCAGAAGTTATCATATATGTTCTACTGAAAGATGGTCTAACGTACAACGTTAGCGTTCCTTCAGTTGGTACTACAAAGGTAAACGACGTAAAAGTTGTATATTGCCAAATTCTTACGTTAGTGTTTTTAGTATCGCTATATGTATGATATAAACTTTGGCTACCATTAACTATATCGTCGGTAATATTGAAGAAATTCGAAACGGATGGAAAATCATTTCCGCGTTTTCGAAGGGCGTAACTAGACAATCCTGTTTCGGTATACGTCCAATTATCAACCATCACGATGTCTTCTAAAACCCCGTTGCCGTTGCCGTCTTGGGCAATATAAGTTTCTTCTACAATAGAAGACAAAATCTTTTCATAACACGCCATAAGTTTTTGCTGATATGACGCAAAGTTAGGCACGTTCTCGCTTAAATAAACTGTGTGTTCGTCGTAAATAGCCTTTGCCTTATATACCGCGTCTACATTTGCATTTTTTAAAGCGTTCGCTTCAGGTAAAGAATCTATAATAGCGATAAATTTAGCGGTATTTGCTTTCTCCTTAATTGCATTAAGTGCCTCGCGCGCAACAACCAAGTGCTGATAGTTGATAACTTCGGCTTTTTGGCTTGGCGTTAATTTATTGTATTCTTCTTCAGTCGCTTTAATAATTTCTTCAGCCATTTCGTAATTAGAAGGTGTAACTTCAATATTGCTTATTTGCATAATAAGCAATATTGCTTCAATACTTGTTCCACTTGGTACAGGCGTTTCAGGGGCGAAGAAACTTTCGCCGTCAAAACTTACGTCTGGCACCGGGATAGTTGACGGTTGAGATGACGTGCTTGTACTAGAATTTGAAACGTTAGTTCCAGGTAAATCAACTGTTTTACCTTTAATTCGATTGCACTCTGTAATTATTGCGTTTTCAATTTCTTGTGCAGTTTCGCTGTAATATGTCGCTCCGTTACACTCTATCGCAGAAATATAATTTCTCGCAGGGGTTAGTGAACAAGCAACGTTAAGCGTAGAAGTCGTAATTCCGTAATTGTCGTAAATGTAATCTGTATAGCACTTATCAGGGACTCCTGCTGGAACGCTGTATCCTGACGGTAATTTTGATCCATAATATTTCCAACCACCAATAGGATACCCAGAAATATTAGAAGATTCACCTTCTATACTATAATCACCCGCTCCGTCGGTAATCATAAAAATATGCTTATTATTAGCCGTTTGAAAACCCGAAAGCATTTTAGTAGCCGCTTCAAGCGCGTGTCTCCAGTCGGTTGATCCTAAATAGTTTTTACCACCTGCTATAGCAGTGATATCCATATTAATTGCACGACTGATTCCTGAAACGTTAGACACTGACGTTAATTTCAACGCTTCAATTGGAGTGTTTTTATTTCCACCAAAGAAGATTACGCCTATATAGTCGTTATTAGTAAATATTCTGCTAGCGAGCACTTGTGTAACGGCTTCTTGAACAATCGTAAGACGATCTCTACCGCTACTATCCAAAACGCAACCGTCTCCACCTTTAACCATTGCGGATGAACGGTCGATTAAAAGAACTGTTGCAGTCGGCTCTGTTTGGGTAGGGATAGATTGAGAGTTCGCAGTTGACGGCGATACTTTACCGACACTACTCGTTGCAGGATAAATTGGCGCGCTAGAACTGTTTTTGCTTGTCTCAGAACTATCTTCTGCACTTTGAGTTGGGGCTTGTGAACTTACCGCCCCCGCAGACGAACCCGTGGCAACTTGAACGTTTGAATTAGAATTGCCCGTCAAAGCACCTAAAATGTCTTCAGCGGTCGTTCCGCACGCGGTAAGCATGAAACAGATTAAAATAAATACCGTAACTAATAAAGAAAACTTTTTCATAAAATAACCCTTTACTTTAGTAAAGGTATTATACACCTTAATTATAAAATATGTCAATAACTAGAAAATATTTTTAGCAAAAAATAGAAAAATTGGGTATTGACAACTAAAAAAACATAATATATAATTAGAGTAAGAAGTGCAAAAATTGCCTAAAATTTTTTGCGGTAAAATTTAAGTTTGCACGTAAAAGGAGTTATTATGAAGATTATAACCATAGGTAGAGAATTCGGTAGTGGCGGTAGAGAACTTGCAAAACGCCTTGCAGAAGAACTTGATTTTAAATATTACGACAAAGAAATTATTTCTGAAATTGCTAAGTCTACCGATTTAGACGAAGATTACGTTAAGAAAGTTTTCGAAAAAGGTTTAACTTCTTATCCACTACATTTTGGAACTTCGTTTGCGGGACTTTCACTTCTTAACCAAAACTCTATTGATATAATGATTGCACACGAAAAAATTATTCGTGAACTTGCTCAAAAGGGCGACTGCGTGTTCGTAGGTCGAAGCGCAGATGCAATTTTGAACGATTTAAATCCGCTTAATATTTTCGTTTATGCTGACACAGAATACAAACTTGCACGCTGTAAAAAGTACGGCGAGATTGACGCTGAAATGAAAGATAAAGAAATTTTAAAGCGCATGAAGCAAATTGACAACGGCAGAGCGAAAACCCACTCTATGTTCGCATCGAACGCGTGGGGCGAAAGACAGTCTTATCACCTACTTGTAAACACTACGGGGTTTGAAGATATCGACGATTTAGTTCCAAGTATTGCAGAGTTTGCAGAGGCTTGGTTTGATAACAACGAAAAAGAAGATTAATAAAGTTAAAAACGCGATAATCGGCTTATAAGTCGATTATCGCGTTATTTTTTATGAAAAATATTCTTCTTTCAGCATTCCGTAATACACCAAATCCCCAACGCCTGCGTTACAAAAACCTTTTTGTCGCAAAGTGCCTTCGTAAATAAGACCGCACTTTTTCATAACCTTTCCAGATGCTGGATTTCTATAGTCGTGTTTTGCTTGAATTTTGTTTACGCCAACCTTTTCAAACAAAAACTCAATAACTTTTTTAAATGCTTCAGTCGTGATACCCTTACCCCAAAATTTTCGAGAAATTGCGTACCCCGTTTCAACAAGATTAACCTGTTCCATAATTTTGACGACAGTTATAGAACCGATTACTTCGTTCGTTTCTTTTAAAACGATTGCCCATTGATAAAAATCGGGTTTTTCATACTCGTGAATCCAAAACGAGATAATCTCTTTAGAATCATCAATGCTTTTATGCGTTTCCCAAGTCAAAAATTTTGTAACTTCGCTATCAGACGACCAGTTTTTAAACATATTCTCAGCGTCAGAAATTTCAAATTTTCTTAAAATCAATCTTTCCGTTTCTAAGGTTTGTGTTCCAATATGTGTCATAAGCTACCTACTCTAAACAATCTTCTGGGCGCGTGCCTGAAATGAACGCGTCCGTTTTTTCATAGTCTAAAACTTTTGTAAAATTATCCGTTAAATATTTTGCAAAAACGTCTGCTCTTAATAGGTCGTTTCCGAACGAAAGTCGGGCAATAAGCGCGTTATCCGTTACAAACTTAAGATCTATAATCTTATTTCTTATATCTTTACTTACGCCTTTAACGTCGATAAAGATTTCTTTTTGAGATAAAATTTTGTCCGTATCAAACTTATTTTCGCAAAAGAAAATATATTCTGCGCTATCAATTAGCCCTGCTATTTTATGCTTTTTCTGGGTTTCAAAAGCCGTTATGCACTTAATGTTTTTAGGTGAATAGCGGTTAAATTTTTCAATAAAACTTTGCGCCTTTTCGTCTGTTTCGACCAAGCAGTATTCGCTTTTTGACTTAAGCCCAACAAACACAGGTGGAGATAGATAAATCTGCATATGCGGATTAAAGCCTTGCGAATATTCAACGGGAATTTTTGCCCTGATTAAAGTTTTTCCTATATGGCGCAAAGTGTCAAGGTGCGAAATGTATTCTGCACCACCTAATTTTGAATATCTGAAAATAATCATACTTTACACCTATATTCCTTTTGAAGTCCGCAACCCTTACAGCCGTTAAAACAACTTCCCGTAACCGTGCGCGAATGCGCTTTTTCTTTTTCTTTTAAAAGATAATCTTTAGTAACTATATTATCGACGAAATCCCACGCCAAAATCTCGCTAGTTTTATGCTCGCGCGTGTAGTCGCTTGCACTAAGTCCGTGTTCTTTTAAAGCGCTATCCCAAATTTCCGGCTTGAAAAACTCTGACCAAGCGTCGAGATGCGCACCGCTACGGTATGCAGAGAGTATTACTTTTGAAAGTTTTCTATCCCCGCGCGCTAAAACCGCTTCAAGTTCGGAAACCTCGAAGTTGTTCCAAGAAAAGTTTACGCCTTTTATAAAGAGTTTTTCTTTTAGGCGAGCAATTTTTTGCTCAAACTCGTCTTTTGTAATTTGTCTTTCCCATTGAAACGGCGTAAACGGTTTAGGAATAAACGTCGAACAACTTACGGAAATTCTTAAACTCTTACTCATTTTACGGTTTTTAGAGTAAAGTTCGCGAATTTTATAAACTACGTTTACTATTCCGTCTAAATCTTCGTCAGTTTCTGTAGGAAGTCCCATCATAAAATATAATTTTATCGAAGTTATTCCCGTTTCAATCGCGCGCAAAATACAACGTTCGATCTCATCTTCCGTTACGTCTTTATTAATTACGTCGCGAAGTCTTTGCGTTCCTGCTTCCGGCGCAAAAGTTAGCGAACTTTTTCTTGACTGAGTGGTGAACTCTTCTGAAAAACTGTCAACTCTTAACGATGGAAGCGCAACTTGAGTTTTCGGAAGTGACTTTTTGAGTTTCTTTAATAGTTCTAATAAACAAGGATAGTCGCCCGTCGATAAACTGTTTAAACTTATCTCGTCAAAGCCCGTGTTTTCAATAAGCGAAATCGCTTGCTTTTTCAAAGTTTCCACCGAGCGAAAGCGTATAGGTCTATACAAAAATCCCGCTTGACAAAATCTGCAACCGCGCGGACAGCCACGCATAACTTCGATTACCGCTCTATCGAAAACGGCTTCGATATTTCCAACCGTCATAGAGTTAGGAAATACTGCACTATCTAAATCGCGACAAACAGCCTTTTTAACGCGCGTTTTACCCGAAAAGCCACTTATAAGTCGATTATCGCCGTAATTTACTTGCATCAAACTTGGAACGTACACGCCGTCAAGTGTAGATACTGCTTGCAAAAACTCTGCTTTAGAGTCGTATTTTAATTTCAACTTTGCAATCTCTTGCATAACTTCTTCGCCGTCGCCAATTACGAATAAATCGAAAAAGTCGGCTATAGGCTCTGGGTTAAAAGCGCAAGGTCCACCGCCTTGAATTATTGGATAACTTTCATCACGATCGCAAGATAGTAGCGGAATATTCGCTAGATCCAGCATTCTTAAAACTTCGGTATAACTTAACTCGAACTGCAAAGAAAAACCGAGCATATCAAAATCTTTAAGCGGTTTTTTAAGACCTAAAGAGTATAGCGGAATTTTATTTTCTCTTAAAGCGTTTCCAAAATCTTCCCAAGGCGTAAAGGCGCGGTCGACCGTAACGCCGTCAACCTGCATTAAACTTTCTTCTACTATTCTGATTCCGAGATTACTCATACCCACTTCGTAAACGTCGGGAAAACATATGCAATAGTTAAATTTATTCCAAACTAAATCGCGCTCGCCATACTCGCCACCGATATAGCGCGCAGGCTTTTCAACCGTTTTTAAAATTTCGTCAAGTACCATTTCTCACCAAAAAAAATATATTTTATATATTTTAGCATAGTTTATCCTAAAACGCAAGTTAAAAACAAGTTTTATGAGTGATGATTAAAAAGTGATTAGTAATAGTTTTACCAGCCTATATGATAATTTAATATTGAAGATAAAAATACGCACTTTCTTTTTGTAGCAAAAAGAAACAAAAACGCGGGGAGTTGCGATTCTCCCCGCACCCCTTAAAACGCCTTTTATTACTGTTTCAATGATTCGGTTATAAGCGTAATTGCAGTTTTAAATCCCTGCTCGTATATTTCTTTCATTTCCTTAGCATATCTATTTTCTCTCAAACTTACATATTCTATAAATTCTTTTTTGAATATGCTAGGTAATCGCTCATGTAAAAAATTATATAACTCCCACTCTTTGCTAAAATTACGCTTATCAATCTCCCCAAACGGCAACGATTCCGTATTTACTTGTAAATCATAAAGTTTTTCAATAATTTTATCCATAATAGCCCCCTAATATTTATATTATACTCCCAGTATAATGGGAAAGCAAATATTTTTCCTACTATAATGGTAAAATATTTGTATTATGATAAAGTTTTTTCACTCGGACAATCTAATATTAATTGCGAACGAGCAAACGACCGAAACAACGTTTGACGAAAAACAGTTATTTGATATTTTTGCAGAAAATCTGCACGAACTAAGAATTTACTGTAAATTAACGCTTATGGAACTTGCAAAACTTATTGACATACCAAACCAAACGCTTTCAAGTTATGAAAACAAAACGCATATTCCATCAATGACGCAAGCGATTAAAATTTCGGCTTACTTTGGCTTAACTGTTGAAGAGTTCATTTTATGTGGACTTGACAGTTTCAAATACGATATAACCGAACTTTATGAAAAACGAAAAAACAGCCTATAACACGATTAAAAGCAAAAAACGCGCCACTTGGCGCGTTTTAATCTGTAGCCGAAGGCGAAAGACTTCATCTTTTGCACAAGCAAAAGACTTAATCCAAGCACCGCTTGGACTTCATCGTGCAACGCACGATTTAATTTAATTAAATCCGCATAAATGCGGATGAAATTCACTTGCGTGGATGAAGTCACTTTCGTGATGAAGTCCGACTTTCGTCGGGTTATTTTAAACCTTTTTTGTCAAACAAAAACGCGCCTTTCGGCGCGTTTTTTAGTGAAAAGTGAAGAGTGAATAGTGAAAAGTGAATAGGTTCTATTTCTTCACTATTACTTCTTACCTATTACCTTTATAATAATGACGGCGTTTTGAAAAAACGCACGACCTTTACGCAATTTGAAAAATTGCATATCACGCGAAATCCATTTCGCATATCACGTTGCGATAGCAACATATCACGCAAAACAAAGTTTGCATATCACTAAGCTCTACTTCTTCACTATTACTTCTTACCTATTACCTAAAAGTATATTGACTAAAATTTTTATTTGTGTTAAACTTTAAAAAAACGGTTAAAGGAACTTTTTATGCTTAAAATCGGTAATGATTGGGACGAAATTTTAAAACCGCTAATTGATGGCGAAAACTATCAAAAAATACGCGAGTTTTTGAAGAAAGAATATTTTTCTACCACCGTATTTCCACCTATGGACGAAATATTCAACGCTTTTGTTTACACGCCCTATAGCGCGGTTAAAGCCGTTATTTTAGGTCAAGACCCCTACCACGAAATAGGTCAAGCGCACGGACTTTGCTTTTCGGTTAAAGACGGAATTAAACTTCCGCCGTCGCTTAAAAATATCTATAAAGAAATAAAATCTGACGTAGGTATTGATAACGGAAATAAAGGTACTTTAACGAACTGGGCAAAACAAGGCGTACTTCTTTTAAACGCAACGCTTACCGTCAGAGAAGGCGTAGCAAACTCGCACGCAAAATGTGGCTGGGCAGAGTTTACCGACGGCGTTATTAAACTTCTTTCTAACAGAAACGACCCTATCGTCTTTATTTTATGGGGCGGAAACGCTCGCGCCAAAAAGTCACTTATTGACACCAACAAGCATTTTATTATAGAGAGCGCGCACCCTAGCCCACTTTCTGCACATAACGGCTTTTTCGGCTCGAAACCTTTTTCAAAAACGAACGATATTTTAGCAACTTTAGGCAAAACCCCAATAGACTGGAGAGTTTAAAAAAACGCGCCACTTGGCGCGTTTTAATCTGTAGCCGAAGGCGGAAGACTTCATCTTTTGCACTAGCAAAAGACTTAATCCAAGCACCGCTTGGACTTCATCGTGCAACGCACGATTTAATTTAATTAAATCCGCAAAATGCGGATGAAATCCACTTTCGTGGATGAAGTCACTTGCGTGATGAAGTCCGACTTTCGTCGGGTTAATTCAACCTTTTTTCCAAACAAAAACGCGCCACTTGGCGCGTTTTTTAGTGAATATAGTACCCCCTTGGAAACAAATAAGCTCTTTTTGAACATATTTAGTTGGTTTAGCAATATTATTATAACACTTTTTTGTGAATAAACCAAGATATTTTCAAGAATCTTTTATTTGCTTTAAAATACTTGGAATTTCTGCAAAATCATCAAACCAAATAATGTTTATTCCAAGTTCTTTAAAAAATGATTCCTGGAGAGCCTCATTAACGTTTTCAAAACTTTTGGTTGGGGTACTGTCGTTAGAAGAAGCAATAGCAAATCTACGCATAATAGCATAATGCATACATGTATCCCTAACATCACCTCTTTTTTGAGCAGCTATTTCTAACAATCTTCTCATATTAGGATCTGTCATGGACAAACCAATAAAAACGCAAGTGTTATTGGTCATATAGTTTAATTGCGTGATATTTGCCCAATTATAAGGTTCAAGCATTAGCTTATGATAACCTTCCTCGGAAAACACCAAAAGAGACTTTGCTAAATTATCATATCCCTTCTTATCTTGCGGAAGGAATCCATGAACATGATATATTCCAAGTTCGCCTGTATCCGGTATCATACCTTCGCTGTATATTGATTGGTGTTTTACTCTCAAGCGTTTTAAGTTCTTTTCAATTAAGTCATCAAAATTATAATTTATAATAGCTCGTATTCCCCATTTTCCTCTATTAGGAACACAAAGTTGTCCGATTTCCTCCAACAACTTTGAAGTGTTTACGGCATTTTTATAAAGGATTTCGGAAACTAATTCTTCAAAATCATCTTCAAATCCATTACGCAAGAAGCGCGTTTGTAACAAAGGAGAACTACCATTTTGCTCAATCAGCGCTTTAATAATTTTTTGCTTTTCGTGCTCACCTATTTGAATGTGCTTGTTTTTTAATTGCTTATCAATTAATGCTACAAACAGTTCGGAAATTAAATTGTCCCAAGTAGCGATATGTGCGTCATGAGATGCTCCCGCGCCAAGAAAGAGAACAATATTATCATTTTCATACTCAGTCTTTAGTTGATCAATATGTTTTTTTCTCTTTTCAATATAACTTTCGTTAGTCGGAGAAATGCTACTATTAATGGTATCCTTTAAAATAACAGCATGTAGATTATTATATGTTTCAAAGAACAAATCTTCATTTTGTTTGAAAATTTCAGTTAATTTATCTATATCCCAAATCAACAAATTAAAATTAAGATTGTTCTTTTTCTCTTGAATTTGCTCAATCATTCTTTCGGGAATCTCGTTAACAGCAATTAATAGAAGTGTATTAATGTCCCCGTTGTTCATTGTAACTCGACCGATGGTGTCATATATGAATTTCAAGAACATCTGTTTGTGCCTATAAAATTTAATTTCTACTGCCACTTTCCCAGAAATGTCATCAATACCATTGGGAAAAAACATATCAAAAAAGGGATAATTTCTTTCAATTAAAACTTCTTTGTTTTGCTTCTCTGCATAATCTTGCAACATAACTGTTATTAGTTTTTCTGCCGCCATATAAGAGTAGCGAGTACTGTCTGATTGTACTATATTTAGCAATGTTTCTTTAATATCCACTTCTACCTCCATAGTAATCTTAGTCATTAATTATTTAAGTCTGAAATAACGAATATTCTTTCCTTTACCTTCTCGCTTTAATTCACCTTCTGTAACTAATTTTCGAAGCGCGCCTTCAATAGAGCTTATACTCAACGAGGGACACAACTCTCTGATATCCTGTTTAGAAAATCTACCGATCTTGTTCATCGTTGCACGGCGAACAGTTTCAAGTGCCGGTAGCTTTGTTTCCACAAGTGCAAATCTATCTTCGAAATCCTTATAGGCTGCAAGTATCGTGCCAAGCAAATATTTAATGAACGGAACGGCGTCTGCATTTCCTTCATGCCATCCGTTCTGTGCTTCGCCAAGTGCATCGTAGTACAAATCCTTGTTCTTGGCTATTTTCGCTTCGAGCGAAATATATTTTCCAACGTAGAAGCCGCTTTTATAGAGGAGCAGAGTTGTAAGCAAACGGCTCATTCTGCCGTTTCCGTCATTGAATGGATGGATGCAAAGGAAGTCATGAATGAATATCGGAATTGCAATCAACGGCTCTAATTCATTGTTACCAATTACACGATTAAACTCGTTACATATGCTTTCGAGTGCGGTCGGTGTTTCAAACGGATCAAGCGGAGTAAACAGAGTTCTCGTACTGCCGTCGGGATAGGTTGCGCTGATATAATTCTGCACGCTCTTCGTTCTGCCTGCCGCAGGGTTGTTCATATGGCTATACAAGATTTTATGGAGCTGCAGAATGTAGTTAGGTGTAATCGGGATGGCATCAAAGCTCTCGTGAATGATATTTAACACATCACGATATCCTGCAATCTCTTGTTCATCCCTATTTTTAGGTGTGGTCTTATCCTCTACAATCTGTCTGATTCTCGTGTTAGTCGTAACGATACCTTCTATCGCATTGGAACTTTCCGTACTTTGTACCTTGGCGATCTCTACGAGCTTTTCAAGTTCTTCGGGGCGCTGTTTAAGATACATCTCTTGCTTTCCAGCTTCTTTGTATATAGCAGCAATCAAGCCGAGAAGTTCCGAATCCCATTTTTGATCATTTATCTTTGAGTAGTTAAATCTTCTCATAACCTTAACCTCACTTTCATTCCCTTAAATAATATCATATCATGAGGGATTTGTCAATCTCTTAAGGGAATATTTCCTTAATATTATTTCAAAAATAAGGGCAAATAATCGTTTTAAGGTAATTTCCGTGTTTATTTTGTTAAGGTTTCTATTGCTATCTGCATTCCAAGGTTGAAAGCATACTCGAAGATAGCTGCTTCGGAAAGACTCATGTATTCGCTCCAACAATCGTGGAATTTGTCAAATGTTTCTTTCTGCTCGTCCGTGAAGCTCTTTTCTAAGTCCTCGTGATGCCTTGCCATGTATCCGAGCAATTCCTTCATCTCTTTGGAGTTTGTTCTGCTACCCTCTTGCGGTATTATGTTTCCGTGCCATAACTCTTTTATAGTATTTTTCATAGGCTTCATCTCCTGTTAGCACAATAACATACCACAGAAGAGAGTGGAAGTCCAGCACTTTTTAGAAAATAACTCTAACTTTTTTCGTCGAGCTTCTTCTTTGTTTATTGCGGCGCAAATTTTGAGGTGCTGCCACATAAAGAAAAAATGCAACACAGACTTTCGCCCATGTTGCATTTTTCTTAGTTAGCCACTCTCAATCGGCATTTTCTCTTGGATTTAACTTATCCTTATGAGAACCTGCCTTTCAGCGCGTTTTTTTAGTGAAGAGTGAAAAGTGAATAGTGAATAGGTATTTTTACTTCTTCACTATTACTTCTTACCTATTAACTTTATAATAATGACGGCGTTTTGAAAAAACGCACGACCTTTACGCAATTTGAAAAATTGCATATCACGCGAAATTCATTTCGCATATCACGTTGCGCAAGCAACATATCACGCGAAATCCATTTCGCATATCACTAGGTTCTACTTCTTCACTATTACTTATTACCTATTACTTATTAAAAACGATTGTTGCGGTAGTGCCGATACCGAACTCGCTTTCGATAGAAAACTCTGCACCTAAAGTAGCGCAAATATGTTTTACAATCGCAAGCCCTAAACCCGTTCCGCCAGTCTTTTTCGAGCGGGATTTATCCACACGGTAAAACCTTTCGCAAAGGCGCGGAAGCTGTTCTTTTTTAATGCCTATACCCGTATCTGAAATTTTAAGCACGGCTTTGACGCCGTCGCTATTTATATCAATATAAATTTTACCGTTTTCTTTGTTGTAATGAACTGCGTTTGAACAAAGATTTTCAACGATTTCAAAAACCTTTTTTAGGTCTGAATAAAGTTTCGCGTTTCCGTCGATTTTTGCGGTGACGTTTTTCTTTTTCATCTCGGGCGAAAGTCCTGAAACGACTTCTTCAACGACGCTACGAATTTCGAACGAAGAAAAATCCAACTCTTTTTCTTCACCGCGCTCTAACTTACTGAGTTTTAACATATCGGAAATGAGATCGGCAAGGCGCAGACTTTCTTTGTGAATTCTTTCCAACTGTTTTTTTGAAGCTTCGTCTATACCGTCTTTTGCTAAAAGCAGTTCCGACAGTCCTTGCATAACGGTAACTGGCGTTTTAAGTTCGTGTGATGCGTTTGCAAAAAAATCGCTTTTTTGTTTTTGAATTGCCTTTTCTTTAGTTATATCAGTTATAATTGCGATTGACGACACGTCGTTAGACGAGTTGTGATTTTCAGTTACTCTTAAGCATATAGATAACTCTTTTTCTTTATAGACGTATTCGGCTTGATAATTTTCGCCAAGATGACGGGCAATTTTTTCGCAAAGCGCGATATCGTCGATAAGATAAATTAAATCTCTCCCAGTGACGCTATCGTTCGAGCCAAAAACTTCTGAAACGCTTTTATTTGCAAAGACGATTTTTTTATTTTCGTCGATAGCAACGATGCCTTGCGAAACGTTTTCAAGTACGGTGTTTAGTTTATCGCGTTCTCTATCCACGTTTTGAATATGCGCATGCGTACTTTCGTTAAGTTCGTTTATTTCGTTTAAAACAGAGTACAGTTCAATCTCGCGAGAATTAGCGATAATCGGCTTATACGCGCCTTTATTCAAACTTTTAAGGCTTTCTCCGACCTCGACGATTTTACCAGAAATTTTGTTAGATAAAACGTTTGAAATTATAAGTGACGCAATAAGTGACACAATCAAAACCGCCACCAAAATTGGAAGCGCGACGAAAAGATATCCGTTTATCTGACTGCTTTTTATCGCAAGGCGCACGATAATTTCTTCACCGCTTGAAAGAGTCGTTTTTAAAGCGTAATAAGTCATATTCGCCCCAAAAGTTTCAGAAAATCTTTCGACGGCTTTTGGATTATCGTTTATAGCATTTTTTATTTCTTCACGGTCTACGTGATTTTCAAGCGGAGATTTAGTATCGCTTTCATACAACACGTTACCGCCTAAATCGACTATCGTTATACGAAAAGCGTCGTCTTTTTCGTATCTTGAAAAATTTTGGAAGTCGTCTTTTGACTGAATAAGCGAGCAAGCAAGTTCCGTTTCTTTTTCAAGCCGTTCTCTTATCATAGTTTTCGCGTTGACGTTAACGGCAACGATACCAAAGATAAACATTAATAGAACGGATAGAAGAGTGACTATGAAAAACTGGAAAAATATCTTCTTTTTCATTTATTTTCAAACCTATAACCGATACCGCGCACGGTAACGATACAGTCTTTACCCCCTGCCTGTTTTATTTTATCACGCAGTGACGCAACGTGCATATCCAAAGTCCTGCTCTCGCCCATAAAGTCTTCACCCCAAACTTCGCGAAAGAGTTCTTCGCGTTCAATAGTAACCCCCGCTTTACCGATAAGAAGTTTCAAAAGTTTAAATTCCTTAACGGTAAGCAATAAATCTTTATCCGCATAAAACGCCTTGTAAAGATTGTTGTCTATTGAAAAGCCGTCTACAGCGGTAATATAAAGTTTTGCTCGGCGCAAGTTGGTTTTTACCCTAGCCATAAGTTCAAGCACCGAAAAAGGCTTTGCCATATAATCGTCAGCACCTTTGTTTAAGCCCTTGACAAAACTTATTTCGTCAGACTTTGCGCTAACGCAAATAACGGGCACTTTTTCGTCGACTTCGCGAATAGAAGATAAAATAGCAAATCCGTCCATATCAGGAAGCATAATATCTAAAATGACCAGATCAGGTCTTTTAGATTCAAAGCACGCAAAAAAATCTTTTCCGTTTTCGAACGTCTTAACTTCATAAACTCCGTCAAAAGCGCCTTCGTACACCTCGCGTATACCTTCGTCGTCTTCTACGATATAAATTAATTCCTTCATCAGTATTTTTTATGCACTCCCGTGTCGTTATATTTTGCCCACTCGCAAACGTTTACCGCGTGGTCGCCAATTCTTTCTAAGTATTTAGCAACCATCATAAGTTCGATTGCCTGGTCGCCGTTTTTTCCGTCTTTTCTAATAAGTTCTATAAGTTCTGACTTAACGGTCGAAAAAAGTTCGTCCATCTCGTCGTCAAGTTTAATAACTTCGTCGCTAAGCGCTTTATTGCCGTTTATAAACGCGTTAACGCTTTCTCTGACCATTTTTACCGCAAGATTTCCCATAGCGGTTATATGCGTCAACTTTTTAATATATTTATCGCCTGGCATAGTGTGAACGAGATCGCCAACGTCGCTTGCCTGGTCGCCAAAGCGTTCGATATCCGTTATAACTTTAAGCGCGGTTGAAACCTCTCTGAAATCTTTCGCAACCGGCTGTTGTTTTAGTAAAATGCGCATACACTTTTTCTCAATCGCCATTTCATACTCGTCTACGCGCTTATCCATTTCGCCAATGCTTTTGCCAAGTTCTCTGTCGCGATTTACAAGCGCAGTGATTGCGTTTTCAATCATTTGCTCGGTAAGACGGCACATTTCGACAAGTTCTTTCTTTAGCTCGGCAAGTTCTTCTTCAAATATTTTTCTTATAGACATTTATTTTCTCCTTTATTATAACCTTATTTTATTAAAAAATCAATTAACCGAACCTACCTGTAATATATCTTTCCGTTCGCTCGTCTTTTGGAGACGTAAAAATTTCGTCAGTATCGTTATACTCTATAAGTTCGCCCAACAAAAAGAAAGCAGTTTTGTCAGCAATACGAGTAGCTTGTTGCATATTGTGCGTAACGATTACGATAGTTAAATCCTTTTTTAACTCTTCCATAAGTTCTTCGATTTTACCCGTAGATATTGGATCTAGCGCGCTCGTTGGCTCGTCCATAAGTAGAATTTTTGGCTTTGCCGCCAAAGACCGCGCAATGCAAAGACGTTGCTGTTGACCGCCCGACAGTCCTAACGCCGATTTATTAAGTCTATCTTTAAGTTCGTCCCACATTGCCGCTTGTTTAAGTGAAGTTTCGACTATCTCGTCAAGCGCCGAACGCTTTGTTATGCCAAACGTTCTCGGTCCGTACGCTATATTATCGTAAACGCTCATAGGAAACGGATTAGGTTTTTGAAATACCATACCCACGTTTTTTCTAAGTTCGTTCACGTCGATTTTTCCGTAAATATCAATATCCCCAATACGAAAATCCCCTTCGATTTTACAACCACTGACCAAGTCGTTCATGCGGTTAAAACACTTTAAAAAAGTCGATTTACCGCAACCCGACGGACCAATAAACGCGGTAACTTTCTTTTCGGGAATTTCTACGCTTATATCTTTTAACGCCTTAAAATCGCCGTACCATAAATTTGCGTCTTTTACGGAAATATTTCCACCGTATTCGCTTGCTTGTATAATTTTTTTCATTATTTATCTCCTTGTAATCTTTTGCTCAGTTTACCAGAAACAAGTTCCGCCAAAAGGTTAAGACCTAGCACGAGAACAATCAAAACGACAGCAGTTGCATACGCTTCGTTTACGTACCAGCCTTCGCCTGAAAGTCTGTAAAGCGCAACCGCCAGCGTCGCGTTGCTATCTAAATACCCCGTCGGTGTCGCAGATATTACCGAGCCCATAGTGTAAATAAACGGTGCAGATTCAGAAATTACTCTGCCTATACTAAGTATTATTGCAGAAGTTATTCCAGGTAATGCCGACGGCAAAACGACTTTGAATATCGTTCTCATTTTGCCTGCGCCGAGCGCTAAACTTCCTTCTCTTAAACTGTCTTGTACCGATTTCAAACTCTCTTCTGTCGAGCGGACTATCGTCGGAAGCAACATTATACTAACAGTAAGCGTGCCTGCAAGTATTGAACTCGTTCCATTAATTAGCGCGACGAAAGTTATCATACCAAAGAGTCCGTAAACGATTGACGGAACACCGTTAAGTAGGTCTATTGCCCCACGAATAATTTTAATAAATATATTGTTTTTCTTTGCGTATTCGTTTAAAAATATCGCCGTACAAAGCCCGATAGGGACGGCTATTATTAAACTTAGCCCAACCGTCATAAGGGTTGTTATAATCGACGGTAATATCGTGATTTTTTCGCTATCAAATTCGTACTTACCAAAGAGTAAATGCGGATTTTTAATAAGATGTGGTGCACCTTTTACAAAAATAAAACCTATCACTAAAAGCAACGCTATCCCCGCAAAGACGCCCGCGCCAATAGATACGCCCGCGCCAACGTTTGCAGTCTTTAATTTGTATTTAGAAGTTGCTATAAAGTCTTTAATTTTAGTTAAAAAAGCGTTTGTTTTCGTCTTTTCTTTTTTCTTAAAGATTTTAGAAAATATCCCCTTTCCTTCAACCGCGCCTTTAACTGCTTTTTTAGAAATTGCACCAAAAACAAGATTTACTATAAGTACGAAAAATAAAAGTATTACCCCCGTCGCAACGAGTGCGCCTTGCTGAACTTCGCCAGCGTACCCCATTTCCATAACGATATTTGCAGTAAGCACCCTGAAACTGTTAAAAAGCGTGTTTGGGTATGCGACTGAATTTCCCGCCACCATAACTACAGCCATAGTTTCGCCAAGCGCACGACCTATCCCTAAAACGAGCGACGCGGTAATTCCAGAACGCGCAGATTTAGTCACCGTTCCAAACACCGCTTGCGAGTGGTTTTGTCCAAGCGCAAGCGCGCCTTCGTAGTAGGAGCGTGGTACTGCTTCTAAGCTTGTTTTTGATAGCGCAACTACCGTCGGCATTATCATTATTCCTAAAATAAGTGACGTTGCCAAAAGTCCACTTCCGTTATTTGGCGCAAAGTTAGAGAGTATCGGAAGTAAAAAAACTATCCCGAAAAAGCCGTAAACGACCGACGGAATACCAGCAAGCAGATTTACAGTCGAAGAGAAAACTTTTTTCAATCTCTTAGGGCAGTAAAACGCGATAAACACCGCAGTAAAATAGCCAAGCGTTCCACCAATTAAAAGCGCCCCAACCGTTGAAGCAAGCGTTCCGACGATCATTTTAAATATTCCGTAACTTCCCGAAAGCGAGCCGTTTTCATATTTATCAAGTCTGTCGGGCGACCAGTTATCACCGAAGATAAAGTCAAATAAACCTATTTTATTAAACGCTGGTATGCTTTTTATAAGCATAAAAACGAAAATCGCGATAGTGGCGATTACGCAAATAACCGCCGCTACCGTAAAAATCGTTTGTCCAGTTTTTTCTTTAAGTTTCGCAGTATTCATTTTATCCTACAATCTCGCTGAATTTCATTACTTTACCACTGAATATATCGTAAAGATTAGATAAAGTTAAGTCGCTAACGATTTCGTTTTCATTGTTTACTATAACAGCAACCGCATCAAGACATACGTTGAAACTGTTGATTCCGTCTTCCTTTACGCTTGCAGAAGATAAGCCTATAACGTTTCCGTTTTGGTCGTTTAAAACTGCAGTCTTACCTACCGACGACCCTTGTAGGTCAAGCGTAAAAAGTTCGTCTGCACTTCTTCCGTAAAGACTTGCATAGCCACTCATTGCTTTTTTAATGAACTTTTCCATACTCGTTGAGCCGTTTACTACGATTTTCCCACCTTGTGGAAGCGAACTTTGTGGCGCAAATTCTTCAACTATAATAGGATTTTCGCCTTCGTTTGCTCTCTTTGCCGGATCCGATAAATATATCGCACCCGTTTCGCTTGCGTGTGTTTCAGACGCACCACTTTTTAAATAAAGCAAGAAATCTTTTGTAATATCCGTAAGATTTACGCTGGAATTAGTCATTATTACGAACGGTCTTTGAATTTTGTAAGATCCGTCAAGCACCGTTTGGGCTGACGCCAAAACTCCGTCTACTTTCAATACTTTAATAGTGTCGTTTACCGAGCCGAGTGAAATGTAGCCGATGGCGTTTTTGTCGCCTGCAACTTTACTCATAACGTTGCCCGTTTCTTTCTGAATATCAGCATAAGTCGTAGTTTTGTAGACCTTCTTTCCGTCCACTTTCATTTCTAAAAAGTTTCCGTTTCCATCAGTCACGACTTTATCAAACGCTTCGCGCGTTCCGCTACCTTGTTCGCGCGCTATAACCGTGATATACTTTTCTCCACCGCACGCCGTAATTAAGCCCGTGCAACTTCCTAAAAGCAAAATCGCAAGTAAAAAAGTTACCAATTTTTTCATTTCAATTTTTCTCCTTAATCAAGTTTACGCCCTTATTATACTGCGCATAAAACTTTTCAACTATCACTTTTTAGTTTTGAAACTGTAAAGTTTTTGTAAAATTGAATTTTTTAGTATAACCACTTAATCGCGTTACAGGTTCGAATCCTGTCCACAAACAAAAACGCGCCACTTATAGCTCTTTTGACAGGAATTAAATTAAAATTCATGTAACTAAGTGGAGTTTTCTTTTTCTCCACAAAACAGTTTGAAATTTTATTGCTTTTTTGGTATAATGAATTCGCTTACAAATAAGAATTTGGAGATACAACAATGGTACTTGAAACAGAAAGGTTAATATTAAGAGATTACACTTTGAACGATTTTGAAGCACTATTTGAAATCCTGTCCGATGCAGAAACCATGCAACATTATCCCAAACCATATGACGAAAAAATGACAAAGCATTGGATTGAATGGAATATCCAAAACTATCAAAAATATGGCTTTGGTATTTGGGCTGTAATCTTAAAAGAAACAAGCGAATTTATAGGCGACTGCGGAATAACCATTCAAAATATTGACGGAGAATTACTTCCTGAAATTGGGTATCACATTCATAAGCGATATTGGAGAAAAGGTTTTGGGAGTGAAGCTGCGAGAGCAGTTAGAGATTGGGCATTTAAAAATACGGAATATGATTGTCTGTATTCTTATATGAAATATACGAATATTGGTTCCTATTCTACCGCTATTGCAAATGGAATGAAAAAAGTAAAGGAATATCCAGATGAAAAAAATAAGATTTCGTACGCATATGCAATAACACGTGAAGAGTGGAATGCGCTAAACCGCTAATTCCAATTTATCAAACTATTATCTTTTGTGGATAATATCTTTAAAAGTATAGTGTGAATCATAAGGAAAAAAATTAACGAAAATTTTCGTTAGTCTTATATGTTGTAAAAAAACCTTACTTTGAAAACCAAAAACCGAGCAATATATTTTTCTTGCTTACGCAAGTTGGTTCGAATCCTGTTCGCAAACAAAAAAGAGTGGAAAAATCCACTCTTTTTGTTTGGCAGAGAGAACAGGATTCGAACCTGCGGTACGTTGCCGTACACAACATTTCCAATGTTGCACCATCGACCACTCGGACATCTCTCCGTGCTTTTAGATTATATATGATAGACAACGTTTTGTCAATTATTTATAGCAGTATTTAACCATTTTTTCGATCGCAAGAAATAATATAATTTAACGAAAAAATAGCGCGATAAGTCGATTATCGCGCGGTTTTTCTAATCTTCATAAGGGCGGATGCGAAGCGTTGCTCCGACTGACTTAGCAATATTTTTGCAAAGTTCTTGCTCTTTCTTTGTCGTTACGACGTCGACCACCGTCAAAATGACGTTTGGCACGAACTTAGTGCAATCTTTTGCAAACTTTAGCATAGCATCGTAAGATTCAATACCAAACTTAGGACGAACGACTTTGAAATAATCTTCTTTATTCGTAGCGTTCAAACTGATAGAAACGGTATCAATAAGACCTTTTAACTTAGGCGCGGTCCTTTCGTTGCAAATTAAATCGACTAGTCCATTTGTGTTGATACGAATTTTTATATCACTCTTTGACCTAATATGCTTAGCAACTTCCAAAAGGTCGTAAAGTCGCTCAGTAGGCTCGCCATACCCACAAAAAACAATCTCAGAAAACTTGGTCAAGCCTCTACCGTCAATACTTTCACAGACTTCTTTTACAGTTGGTTCTCTTTCAAGCCAAAGCGAGTCAGAATCAAAGACGTGGTCTTTATTTTGGCGCAAGCAAAAAGTGCACGAACACGGACATCTGTTCGTCATATTTACGTAGATTGCCGTTTTTCCTAAATACGTAATCGTCATCATAGTCAGTTTTCTCCAATAAACTTTTGAATTTAGTTTATAATTTTTATTTGACAAGATTTCATTGCGTTTAGTGCATTTAAGTGGCTTTCTTTCGTAACGCCAGCGCACGCTTTTGCGTCAACCGAAATTTCCGCTTCAGGTAAAAATGCTTTTACAAGCATTGCGTTTGATATAACGCAAATGTCCGTACAAAGTCCACAAAACTCAATTTTATCATAATTTTTTGACGAAACAAACTCGCCCAAGTCAACCGAGCCAAAAGTCTCTTTAGAAAAAGCAAGCACGTTTTTCTTGTTTTCGAGTACTTTTGCAATTTTTTCGTTAAGCTTCCAGCCGTCGGTATCTCTGACGCAATGTAAAACAGGCAAATTTTTGCCTTCTTGCGTAGACAAATAATCTTTGTCGTGCGTGTCGAGTGTATAGACGATATCGCCGTTAAAGTCTTTTATTTTTTCGCATACGATATCTACTATGCTTTCAGCATCTATAGAACCTAGCGAGCCTGTAATAAAATCGTTTTGCATATCAACGACAACGAGTAATTTTTTCATAAAATTTCCACCTTTTTTATTCAAAAACCGTGCAATAGCACGGTTTTTATCATTATTTTCTTGATGCGCCCAAGTTTGCAGTCGAGCCTTTCAAGCCGTTTATCTTAATCGTGTTAGAAATATTTTCACTTGACGAGTAAGTCGTTTTAAGCCATTGACTTGCGCTAAAACTCATAGTGTCCGCACCCACGTTTCCGTTTTGAACTTTGTCGAGTTGTTCTGGATCGTAAAGCGTATATTCGTAACCTAACTCACTCTTGAATTTATCCGTATCAAACGCGAGCGGATTGATTGGGAACGGCGACATTAGATTTCCGTCGTTTTTCGTTGAGTGACCTAAGAAGGTATATCTTCCCGAGTAGTTTACAGTGAAATCGCCGTACTTACAACTTCTTTCGATATTTTCAACCGTGTAGTAACTGTAAAGCGCGTCACAGCAACCTGTATATTGCAAACCAGTATTTTTATTGTTATTTCTAAGCGGAGTATTTACACCGCTAATGTAGCAGTTTTCAAGTAGCAAGTGACCGTAGTTTGTGCCAAGCGAGCCGTTTGATGCAAACGTGAGCGCCGTCGGCCAACCGTTAAATCTTGACTTTATTGAATTTTCAAGGTCGTTTGCTGGGCTTGCGTCGATTATGCAGTTATAAACGTGCGCTTTACCAAGTCTTAGACGCGGAATTCTTTCCGTGCAGTTATAATAATAGTTATTGCAATAAGTAACCCTTATGTTTTCGTCGCCAGGGTTGTTGTCGGTGTGACCGATTAGGTGAACTTTCTTATTTATCATTGCGTAATCAATCATATCTTCGAAAGTTGCGCCTGCTTTTCTTGCCGTATCGTAGTTTGCAAAAGACGAGCGATTGCTTTCAAGATGATTCATCATTGCCATAAATTCAGCGTCGTTTTTATCGTGCGGTAAGAACGCACACCAAGAAATGGTGATGTCCGTTGCGCCGTATTTTATGTCAATAGTACCATCGTAAGGTTTTGTAAACGTGCAGTGGTCGATTAAAATGTTAGAAACTTTGCCCTTGTCTGCTCGGATAGTAAAGATATCCCAGTCGTTATCGTCGTAACCGCCACCATCGTCCCACTCCCACGCACCTTCAAAACGAAGGTTTCTTATGACGATATTCTTACTTCCTGCGTTCTCGTTACCGCGGATTTGGAAACAAGCGTGTTTGATAGTTGCGCCGTTTTTAGAGAAAATCGTAAGGTTTTCGCGAGCAGTTATATAAACGGTTGAAACGCCCGTTTGCTTTAGCGTTGGGTGAACGCTAGCATCGTTTGCCTTTACCACGTCAGAATAGCCTTGCGCGGTTGAACTTAAGTTATTCCAGCCAAGGTCTAAATCTTTAGTGACTTCGACGACTGCTGGTCTCGTTGGGAATCCGCTATCATTTTTATCGCTGTAATTTTTTCTGCCGATAGCAGCCAAAAATTCTTCTGCAGTAGAAACTTTATAATAATCTTTTGAACTTTCAGATAAATTACCGCCACCCGTCGCGTTCTTTCCATATCCTTCTGCGGTAAAAAGTGCAGGAGACGCGTTTACGGTCGTTCCTGAAATATCTGCATTTTTTAAGGTGTATTTTCCGTCGGTTGGCGTGCTTGGAGTTACACTCGTTCCACCGCCTTGTGTATTACTTTGGTCAGGTTTTGATGAGTTTTCGTTTTCTTCACTCGAAGTTTCAAATGACGAACCGTTTGAATTTTCAGTGTCTCGGCTTGCTACGCTTGAACTAGTCGATAAATCGCTGACACCGCCATCGTCTACGACTATTCCACAGCCAGAAACTACGGCAAGAATAAAAATAAGTAGCCCAATTAAAACTTTCCTTTTCATTATTTACCCCCTAATTTTTCTTTAAGAAAAATTCTATTATAGTTTAAAATAATAAATCGCAAAAGTCAATAACAGTCTTAACACATAACCGAATAGTTTTTATATACGCCCAAAAAGTGAAATAACGGCGATTACTTTATCGTCGTTATTTAAATTGGAAGGGCTAGATTAAACCCGCAAATCAACAAAATTATACATAAAATTACAGGAATAATTATTTGATGAAGAAGATAAACGAGCAAACTGTTTCTTCCGATAAAAGTTAAGAAATTATTTTTGTACTGAAAATTAAAAGGCGACTTTTTGTCTTTGTAAAATTTCTTTCCTAAAAACACGCCGATAAAAATTTGTCCGCCGTTAAGGAAAAATCCAAAGTTATCCCCGCCAAAGTACGAAAGCCCAACGATTTGTCTAAGAATAATTAAGGCTAGATTTCTGCTTCCGTAAAAGTCAATGGTCGAGTTTACTTCAAAAACTATCCCCATTGCCACGAATATTAAGCCTACGATTAGATAGAACCACTCGTTTTTGATAAATTTTTCTAAAATTCCTATAACGATCAGCGTTAGTGCAATGCAGTGCAAAACTCCAAAAGTTATTAAAAAGTCAAAATTATCAACGATTTTCGCAACGATAACGGTAACGAGCGTTAATAAAAGTGCAACAACCGAAAGTTTTGCCCCACGAACTAAGTTACTTCGCGTGAACGAACAGCAAATTCCAGTGACTGCTAAAAACACGAAGCATATCGCAAAGTGTCCGACCGTTCGAACTTCCCAAAACCAATATTTAGAACAAAGCGAGACAAGCTTCGACCAAAATCCTGCGGTTGGAAAATCGGAAAAAAGATACGGCAACACGTCGGAAATATCGTTTATCGTGTGGTCTAAAATCATAAATAAAACAGCCACTGCGCGCAAGATATCAATCTCGATTGCTCTATTATTTAATTGTTTCAATTCTTTTTTCATTATCTACCTACAAAGTAAAACGTATATCCTATAATAAGGGCGAGCGAGAAAGTTAAAAGCGTAATAAATACTGCCCTTTTTATATTTTTTCTGTCTTTAAAAAGTATTAAAAGCCCGAGCCCGCTGTTTGCGGTAAGTCCTGCAATTACACCTGCAAAACTTATCAAGTTGTCGGCGTATAACTCGGTTAACGCGACACTTACCGCACAATTTGGTATAATTCCCACAAGTGCACAGACAAGCGGTTCAAACCCTTTTGCGCCCGTTAGAAAAGTGCTTAGTTTTTCTTGCCCGACAACCAGTTCAATTACAACACCTAAAATGAAGTTTACGGCAAAAATAAACAAAACTATTTTTAGCGAGTGAAAAAACGGATGTGATAAAAACTGTAAAAAAGTCTTTTTATCACTTGCAATCTCGTGACCACAACAGCCGTCGTGATGCTTTTCATATTCTGTCACGACCGCTTCAGAAGAAAAGTCCTTTTCTTTATGAAAAACAAGATTAATCAAAAAGCCGATAACTACCGCGTATAAAAACTTACAAAAAATAATGTTAAAGAGTTTGCCCCATACGGTATAGTCGTTTATTGCGCGAGAAAGTAAAATGGGAAGGGCTTCGTCGCTCGTTGCGATAAAGACGGCAATTAGCGTTCCTAATCGAATATATTTCTTTTGATAAAAGTTGGTTGCAACAACCGAGAAACCACATTGTGGAATAATGCCGATTAATCCACCGAAAAAAGGCGAAAATCTGTTAGATAAAACCTTTTTTAATTTAGGCTTTTTGGCTTCGCCGAGTTCTACGTATTCAATTATTGCGTACACGATAAAAATTATAGGAAAAATTTTTAACGCGTCGATTACCGCATCAAGAAAAACTTCAGCCATATTTCACCAAAAACCACTTTAATCGACTTATACGCCGATTTTTATTCTTCAATATACCTTTTTAAATAAGTTAAATCGAGTTTCCACTCTGAAACTTCGTTTCTTTTTCTATGAAGTTCGTTCGCTTTAGAAAGAGCCTTGATATAATCTGCGTAAGTGCATTTATTGACAAAGCAAAAATGTTTTATCGCCCTATCTTCGTCGCCTACAAGTTGAGTTCTTCCAATATGTATAACGCTGTGACAAAGATGACAAACGGCGATAACGTCGGTTAAAATTTGCGTTTTTGTTTCCATATCGTAAGCCCACCTTTCGTGCGCTTCTAAACGAGTGACTTTTCTTCCGCAAATCATACATTTTCCTTCTGCGCGAGCGTACGCTTCTTTTCTTATAAAATCCCACTGCGCGCGAGAAAGAATACTTCTTAAGTTAGAGTACCAACATCCGTCTGGCACAAGTTCAAAATCAAGTTTCATTATAGGTCTGTAACCGAAATTACGTCAAAGCCAATCGCTTCGATTTCATCTTTAATTTTATCTTCTGAAACGGCACTGTCGTTTTCAACGAGCGCGGTATTATTTTCTAAGTCCACCGTAACCGTTCCACCTAAAAGCCCGAAAAGCGCGTCGTACACGCGTGTTTGACAATGAGCACACATCATGCCTTCGATTTTGATTAGTTTTTTCATAAACACTCCTTAATGATGATTTGAAGATTTACATCTTCATTATTTGAGCGACTTAAGTCGCTCGTGATTTGAAAGCAAAGCTTTCATGATTTGCAAATCAAAGATTTGCATTATTGTCGTGCGTTTTTAGAAAACGCCGTCTTATTATATAATTTGTTTGGAATGCGAAGCGTTCACGACCGAAATGAAAAATTTGTTTTTCAAATCATGCAATCAAAGATTGCAAATCATGCTAACTAATGTTAGCAAATCATGTAAGCAACGCTTACAAATCATCAATATTACAACAGGTTGCAATTTCACCCGATTTTAATCGGATTTCACTATTTTATGTCGGGGTTAAAGTTTCTTAAACGCAAGGCGTTCGTAACGACGCTTACCGAACTGAAACTCATACAAATTCCACCTATCATTGGACTTAAGAGCGGTCCACCGAAAAGGTGTAAAATGCCCATTGCAATCGGCACGCAAACTACGTTATACCCAAACGCCCAAAACAGATTTTGTTTGATAATTCTAAGCGTCTTTTTTGATAGTTTTATCGCGTTTACCGCATCAACAGTAGAATTTTTTACAAGAACGACTTCTGCACTTTCAATCGCTATATCCGAGCCACCGCCAATAGCCATTCCAACGTCTGCTAAGGTAAGCGCCGGCGAGTCGTTAATGCCGTCACCGATAAACGCAACCGTCTTTCCTTCATTTTTTAAATTTTGGATAATCTCTGCTTTTTCGTTAGGTAAAACTTCAGAATAAACTTTATCTACCCCAAGTTCTTTCGCTACTTTTTCAGCGACCGCTTTGCCGTCACCGGTAACGATTACTGGCGTAATATTTAATTCTTTAAGTTTTTCTAATGCAGTAAAACTTGACTCTTTAATCTTATCGGATATATAAATAATTGCAGATAAAGTGCCGTTAATCGCCATATAGACCGTTGTTTGGGCAATATCGTTTAATTTTTCTTCAAAGTTTTTGCAGTTTATTTCTTGCATAAGTCTGCGGTTTCCTATCGCGATTTGATTACCTAAAACCACACCCAAAATGCCTTTTCCTGCAATGATTTCAACTTTTTCAGCGTCTAAAACTATGCCATTTTTATTTTCAAAATCTACGATTGCTTTACCTAGCGGATGCTCTGACGCTTTTTCTAAAGCCTGCGCTATTGATATAATTTCGCTATCTGAAAAACTGCTTAAATTTTCAATTTTGGTAACGGTTGGCTTACCTTCTGTAAGCGTACCCGTCTTATCGAAAACTACCGTATCAATCTTGCAAGCCGTCTCAAGCGCAACGCCGTTTTTTATAAGTATTCCGTATTCAGCACCCTTTCCGACGGCAACCGTTATTGCAGTTGGAGTTGCTAAGCCTAGCGCACATGGACACGCTATTACAAGCACCGATACAAACACGGTAAACGCTAGGTGAAAATCTTTTGAATAGATAAGCCAAAACGCGCCCGAGATTAGCGCAAGGCTTAAAATTATAGGAACAAACACGCCCGAAATTTTATCCGCAAGTCGCGCTATAGGCGCTTTAGAGCCTTGTGCGGACTTTACAAAATCTACGATTTGGCTAAGCATAGTATCGTCACCAACTCTTTCTGCCTTCACCGTAAGATAACCGTTTAAATTAACGCTTGCACAGTAAACCGTATCGCCAATGAACTTTTTAACGGGCATACTCTCACCGGTTAGCATTGACTCGTCCGCTTGCGAAGTCCCACTTGTAACGACACCGTCAACGGGGAATTTTTCGCCCGCTTTAACGATTACTTCATCTCCAACCTTAATTTGGGAAATCATAACTTCAAGTTCTTTACCGTTTCGCAAAACGAGCGCAGTTTTTGGTTTTAGCCCGATAAGTTTTTTAACGGCGTCACCCGTTTTGCCTTTTTGAACGGTTTCTAAAAACTTACCTAAACTTACGAGCGTCATAACGACGGCAATCGACTCAAAATACAAGTTATGAACGAGCGCCGTTTCTCCGTTTGCTATCTTTACGATTGCGTAAATACCGTAAACGAACGCCGATAGCGTGCTTATTGCTATAAGCGAATCCATATTAGGGTGAAGTTTTATAAGGCTTGAAAAGCCGACTTTGTAAAATTTATAGCCTATCACCGCAACGACTACGGCACACACCGCTTGAACTATCGCATACCTTAGCGGATAAGTTTCGGGGCTTAAAAAGGACGGTAACGGTAGCCCTATCATATGTCCCATAGAAACGTATAGTAATATCAGCGAGAAAAAGGCAGAAATTGAAAGTTTAACGATTATTGGCGCGAAGTTCTCACCTTGACTGTCGTCGTTTTTGCCTTTGACTTCCGCCTTAAAGCCTGCTTTTTCAACGGCTTTTATGATAATCTCTTCCGTAGTTATTTTTTTGTCGAACCTAACGAAAAGTTCTTCGATGGAAAAGTTGAGATTGACTTCTTCAACGCCATCAAGCCTTTTTACCGCCCTTTCTATCGCGCGGGCACAAGCAGTACAACTCATCCCGCTAATTTTAAATATTTTTTCCATAAGTAAACCTTTTTTTCTATTATACCACCACTTATTTTTTTTGTAAAATAGATAAAGAAATTTTCCGACAAAAAAATCTATTCACAAAACTTCCCACCGCCATTTTTCGACAAAAGTAAAAATCGACTTTGTGTGAAAGAAGCCAAAGCCGATTTTTGTAAAGAGAAATAATAGAATAACGTTTTTTCGTTTTGAGTAATCGTATTATAAACCCATAAACTTGTCAGTTTCTGACAAAATAAAAAACTTTTTTAAAAATTTTTTTATTTTTTTAAAATAATACGAAACTCAAATTTTTAAGGCAACTTTTGGTATTTTCCCTTTACACCAGAATATTTTGCGTTAAAATTTAAGACTTCGCTCGTATCGTTTAAAATTGAAACGGCGGACTTTTTGTTTTGCGCGTCATAGTAGAATAAATTCTCGTCTACGTCAAACTTTGAATAGTCAACCCCGTCAAAAGCACAGAAATTTTGAACGATTTGCTCTCTGTCTAATACCTTCGTAGAATTTACGCCAGTTGAGTTTATAAACACGTCGCCAAACGACTTGATTGCCGAATTAGTTACTTGATGGCATTTTTTAGAATTGTTGAAATAGTTGTTTTCACTAAACACGAACGCGCCAACTCTTATGTTTAAACAAGAACTGCAATTTTCGTAATAATTGTTATATATATGAATATTAGTGCCACGCGCTAGCGGAAGTCTTGACGAAATATCCTTGTAATAGTTATGATGAAAAGTTACGTTTTTACATTTTTCTTGGTCACTTGACGAGACTAAGCCCGTCTTATTGCAACCGATAAATTCGTTATACGAAACGGTTACGGAGTGTACGTTGTTCATATCCACCGCACCGTCACCGGCATATTTATCCTGCTCGCCCGTTAAATCCCAATTATTTTTACCCTTGTTAAAGCGGTTATGATGCACCCAAAATCTTCCGCGTGTATCAACCGATAACTCGCCAGAGTAAATTCCAACGGCGTCTTCGGTGTAATCGGTAAAAGTTAGATTTCTTATTTCTATAAAGTCGCAGTTAGAAAAAGAAATTCCCCATTGAAAAATTTCCGCGTATTTCGTAACGCCTTCGATAGTGACGTTTTTCGCGTTCTTTACTTGCGCTACGTTAAAACTACAGTCGTCATGATAAACTTTTTTACCTTTAAGTTCTTTATAATCGTTTTTATTATAGGTAGTCGTAGCGGGCGTAGTCGTTTGTTCGGTATCTTTAATAACCCCTGTTTTAGTCGTTTTATACCTATAAACTTTACCTTCTTTTTTATCAATAAGTTTGTGCTGTAAGTTTTCAATATTTTCGCCAAACTTGGTCGAAAACTCGTTTTCAAAATGAGTATTTGATAGGTTAGAATTATCCGCAAGTCTTGGGATAACCGCCTTATACGCCCACTGATTGGTTGAAATTCTATCCATTACTCTTATGGCAACTGGCATAGTAGCGTATCTAAGATTTGCTAAAATATCCACTATCCCCGTATACCGTTTTCCCGAAAAAGTTGCCGTAACGGTGTTTTTGTTTTCGTTGGTTAAATAAATTACGTAAGCGTTTTCCTTAAGCGTTCCGTCGTCGTTATACGCACCAATCCCCGATTGTTTAAAATGCGCATAACCCGACCTATCAAGCGCAGAAACCGCGATATTTTTAACGACTTTTTCTTTCGTTTCACCGTTTAAAGTTTCCGTAACTTTAACGTCGTATTCGCCACTAGTTAGCCCAACTATTTCACAACGCTTATATTCTAAGTCTTGATAAATAAGAGCGCTGTCAACTAAAATAAACGCGCTATCTGCCGACTTTTTATAATAAAATAAATACTCTGCTGACTCTTTTCCCTTGATAGATACGTCAATCATTTCGTTATATCCGTTTGCTTGGACGCATAAACTATCGGCTTTACTCGTCTCGTCGTTATTCGACGGCGCTTTATTGCAAGCGCAAAAGGCGAAAATAAGCATTATTGAAATTAAGATTGTAACTAACTTTTTCATAATAAATCCCTAAAAGCATTTTAACACACAAAAACTCTTTTTTCAACCCTTTTTTTAAAAACCTTTTTCGTAAGAAATTAAAAGAACTTATTTTTTATTAATCTTAGCGTTATTTATTGATTTATTTTGTTTTTGTGGTATAATAAATTAAAGACGGCTTGTGAGAATTTTATAAGATTATGAATAACGAATTAGTTTTAGAGAAAAAAAGAGATAATAGCATCGACCTTATGAAAGGCTTTATGGTCTTTCTAATGATATTGTGCCACGTTTTAATGTTCTATCCAAAAACGCAGGTTCACACTCCTTTTACCGTATTTATAAACGTTACCACCTTTCCTGGGTTTATGTTTTGTTTAGGCTACGTTTTTCCTATTGCGTATTCAAACAGAGAAAACGCCGAAAAGCGTATGTTTATTGGCTTTATTAAAACGTTGCTTGCATTTTACGTATCGGGTTTGTTCAATCTTCTGTTTGTCCAAAAAGCGAAGTTTGTAAATATTATCGATATGATTTTTATAAGAAATATACCAGGCTATTCTGAGTTTATAGTAGGTTACGCGTTTGTTTTCCTTGCAAACATTTTCCTTTTTAAACCGATAAAAAAACTCGTTCAAAACAAAATTAAGTTTATAATCGTCGCAATTTTATGCCTTGCGTTTACAGGATTTAATTACGGCTCGGTAACGAGCGACTTTTTCGGAGTGATCGTCGGAACTTACAGATTTAGTTCTTTCCCAATAATTCAGTACGGATTTTATTTCTTGATAGGTTTTTACATAAGCGAACATAAAATATTTTTCAACTTTTATATATTTTTCATTTCGCTATGTTGTTCGTTGCTTTTTATTCTATTCAAAGCGCATTACGGTTATTATCCGTCAAGATTTCCACCGTCGTTTACTTGGGTAGTTGGTGCGTTCTTTATAATTTATTGTTACTTTTTAATTTTTAAACTTATAAAGCGTTTCCCATTTTTAGAACTTGCAGGAAAACACTCACTCGCATTTTTATTAATAAGCAATATCATACTGTTTATTCTTTTTAGTCTTTTCAGAAAAGTTCCGTTCGTGCATTGGCTGTTCGCAACGTGCTTGTTCGTGTCGATAATAGCGGTATGTTATGCATACGTGTTTATTTCGCGAGCAGTTAAAAAACTGATTAAAAAAGTACTAGATCAAACAACTCAACAAAAAAGTGGCGAATAATCGACTTATTCGCCACTTTTTAACTAACCAATAAAGAAATCAAACATAAGCATTACGCAAAAACCAACTAGCAGTGCGTACGTTGCAAGCCGTTCGTTACCATGCGCGTGAGTTTCGGGTATCATCTCGTCACTTATAACGTAAAGCATAGTTCCGCCCGCAAAAGCGAGCATAAATGGAAGTATCGCACTTGATATGCTGACGAAGAAATATCCAACTAGCGTTCCGATAATTTCAATAACCCCAGTTAGTGACGCGATTAAAAAAGTCTTTTTCTTGCTTATCCCAGCCGCTATCATTGGCGCAATAATAACCATACCTTCTGGGATATTTTGTAGCGCAATACCTAAAGATACGGAAAACGCGTGCGCGTTGTTCCCGTCACCAAAACTTACGCCTGCGGCAATGCCTTCTGGCAGGTTGTGTATAGCGATTGCAATAACGAATAGTAAAATTTTATTGATACTATTAGTTTTATCTGGGTGCGCTTCGATATCTACGCCCGATATTTTGTGTAAGTGCGGAACGAGTTTATCGACGATATTTAAGAAAAACGCACCACACAAAACCCCTACGACGGTAATCAGAATACCCCAATTCCCGTTGTAGCCTAGCGACGGCACGATAAGTCCAATAACCGCTGCCGATAGCATCACGCCCGCTGCGAACGATAAAATTATATCGTTTGCTTTTTGAGACGGCTTTTTTATTAAAAAACCTATAATTGCGCCAACCAGCGTTGCCCCACCAACGCCAAACGCAGTAAGTAATACTTCTTTCATATCATTATTTTTACCTTTTTAGTTTATATTTATTGTACCATATTTATTTTCTATTTTCAAGGGGTAAAATTATCTACGTATAATTATTGCATCTTATAAAAAAAATTGCTATACTAAAATTAATAAATTAAATATAAGGAATTTTAATGAAACAACTTATCAAATCTGTTGAAAATAAAATATTCAACAACCTGAACGGAACGAAACTCGACATCTCGCATTTTTATGCAAATTTAGAAATTTATTTCAATGGCAACATAGAAGATTTTCGAAGAATATCCCCAAGTTGTTTGCAAGAGATTTGGACTGAAATACATATCCCCGACGATTTCTTTTACGCCTTCTACCATATCCCCACGAATAAATCAATTGATTATAATATTTATTATACAAACTCTAAATCACTCATCCCAAAAGAATTTATCGTATGTATCGGTTCATCAGATAAAACTTCAGTCGACTATATTACACTAATAATTCCGCCTTACGTGAAAATTGAACAAGCCGATAAGATTGCAGAACTTCTTTCAGAAGTATAAACAAGCCTAAAAACCGCGCTATAGCGCGATTAATAAACCGCCGAGAAGTAAAATCTTCTCGGCGGTATTATTTTGTTTTCACACAAAAAATCAAGTTGTTTTTATAAATATTAATTTAAAACTTTCTTCGCATATAAATATGTTCGATTCCGTCTTCTAGGTAAACGTCAGAGCACTTCAAAAAGCCCTGCTTTTCGTAAAAACCTTTAGCGTAAAACTGTGCGCTGACTAAAACCGACTCCGCTTTAAAAACGCTTTTTGCGACCTTTAAACCTTCTTGAACGATTTTTGCGCCAAGTCCTATTCCACGCTCGGTTGTAATGATTCTGCCGATAGAAACTTCGCTAAACTTAGTGTTTTTATCTAATACTCTTAAGTATGCCAAAACTTTACCCGATTCGTACAAAAACACGTGTATAGCACGTTTATCGTAGTCGTCCAAGTCTTGATAGGCGCAATTTTGTTCTACAATAAAAACGCTTTGTCTTGCTTTTGCAATCTCGTATAATTCGTTAACTGTTAAGTCTTGAAATTTCTTGATAATAAGTTCCATAGATTAATTTTTTACACACTTATAACTTACAACTATATCAGTAAAATGAATTTTGTTTTGGATATTGTCGGTAGAAAATTCGAGTTTAATTCTTTGATTGATCAAGTCGACGACTTTACTCGTGTACAAAGCGGTTTGGCTTACTTTTGTAAGTTCGGTTTTAATATCTTCGTCAGATATGCCTAATCCGTCTGAATTAGTGATGTAAATTTCGTATTTTGGCGCACCTAAATAACCAATATCAAGCGGAACGTTATAGTCTTTTTCATAATGAACCTTGTATGAAACTTCAATTTGCATTGAGTAGTCTAATGTAGCGAGTTTTTCCAGTTCAAACCCAGACGGGGTTATGTAATATACGACGGAAGACTCGTTTCCGCTCCACCATTTTATGACTGACGGCGAAAAATTTTGAGTGTCTGCAAGTTTTACCCACTTTGCATAAAGCGTTGTATCGTAATTAAGTTCTAGCGGAAATTTTGCTTCGTTTTTAAGCGCACTATCTAAAAACCAGCCGTCAAATAAATAATCTGTTTTTGAAGTGGTCGGCGCATTAGTTAACACACTAACTTTCTTAGATTCTACGCTAGTTCCGCCGTTTGTATCAAATCGCACGTTATACCCTTTAGTTATTGGCGTTTCTATATTTCCGTCTTCGTCTGTAAGCGTGCACGCGCTTGCAAAAAGTACGGTAGAAAGCACTAGAATTACGCTTAATAAAATCTGTAATAATTTTTTCATTAGTATTTCCTTTTTACGTTAATTTTTCTTAATTATATAATATCATAACTAGCAAAAATTGTCAACCCTACTAATTTTTCTAAAAAAAATAGCGCGATGCTCAAAATAGAGAATCACGCTAAAGTTAAGTTATTACCAACGTTTTCTTACGCAATAGTTCGCTAAATCGCGCACGTTTTTAATATCAGTTCCTTCGCCGATTGCCAAAAACTCCCAGCCGTCAGCCGTTCTTCTTGCTTCGCCTATTACGAGCGAGCAATTTCTGCTGAAATTCTGTTCTACACGATATTCGATGAGTTTGTCTTTTGATTCTTGGTCGTAAATATTTAAGTATAAGCCCTTTATCGCTCCAAATTTATTAACCGACGACGTGTAAATATTGATAACGAAGACGAGTCTATCGTATTTACTTGGCACTAAATCTAAGTAAATATCAATGTTTTCGTCGTCGTCCGTACCAGCGACGTCACCGTCGCGCCCAGTTAGGTTATCTCCTCTATGCTTAACACAGCCGTTTTCACCCATAAGGTTTCCGAAATAAACAAGTTCGTACGAATTGTTAGCGCACATAACTACGCTTGAGTCAATATCAACCAAAGTATCCCAACCCAACCCGACTTTAAGGCGAGATAATTCTAGCACGGCTGTTTCGCCCGCATGAATTTGAATTACGCCGTGACGGGTAGCGCGTTTGTAATCAGGCTCTAAATATTTGCAAGTAATGCAATTTTTATCTAGAGATTTTCCATCGCTACACTTTTTATCTTTATATACGTGCTCGCAAGAAAATGCTTTATTCGAACCGCAAGTAGGACAAGCAAATCTAGTGGTTGCCAAGTTTAGTTTAACTTCGCTTTGCATAGCCTCGTACGCTTCGGCGTCGACTTTTAAAAATCCTAGAATTTCTTTACCGTCGTCACTGACTTGCAAAACCATATTTTTATTAACTTTTTTACATTTTGCCCTTACCATTTTCATAGCAAAAATTCTCCTTTATCAATATTTTTCTTCAATCAATTTAAAGAACGGCAACGATTCTTTAGTAAAAACGAACGAACGAACGGATGATTCGTGAATTTTGAATTTCTGTTTTCTTTCGTTTTCGAACTGCCCGTTATCTAAAATTAAAACTTTGCCGTCATCTGCAAAATCACAAGATATTGCGCCTATTTTTTTAAGAAGTTCTATCGTGATAAAAGTATCGTCTAAACCGCTTTGTAAATAATGCGACAACGTGCTAATCGTTATGATAGTTAAAGGCTTTTTTGGGTTAAAAGAGAATTCTTCTTTATTGCAGTAGGTTAAAACGACTTCGTCAGTTTCTCTGACTTCATCCCAAGTTTTTTGCATATTTTCACCCAGATTGGCTGAATAGCGATATTCTTTTAAAATAGTTTTCAAAGCGTCAGGGATTTTTTGCATACTATTCTTTCCCATAATTTCTCCTAGTTCTTATTTTTTTACTGCTAGCCCTAAGTATAAGAGTGCGTCGTCAAAAACGTAAACTGATTCGCCAGCGGACAAAGTTAGTAAATAACAGTTGAATAAACTCCAGTCTTTAGAATTTTCGGCAATAATTTTTCCGTAATTAACCCTTTCAATTAAAAAGTCTTTACGAACGAACTTTATATTTGACGACCAAGGCTTGTATTTTCTTTTTATCGCAAGCATAAACTTACTGACAGAGTTTGAACCGGTAGTTTTTTTAACCGTTTCTTTTATTTTGTCAAACAATTTACGTTTTTCCGTAATTTTCGCGTTATCTTCTTTAATTAAGTTGATATGTAAAGATGCTTTTTGCCTAAAAGCGTTAAACTTGGCGTTAATTAAGTTGTAACTGTCAACGACTTGAGTAAACAAAGCGTTTTCCTTAAAGGCGTTTTTCTTGCGATTAAGAATTTCCATATCCTGCTTTAAGCCACGCTCTAAGTTTAAAATAGGCTCGCGATTTTTAAGAACGTTTATATCTTTAATATCTTCGTTATAATACCTGTTTAATATTTGAAGCGCTTTGTTAAGCGCAGTCTCAAGTTGACTTGCTTGCGAAACGGTCGCGTCCCACGTACCAAAATTTTTAACCGAACGCAGATAGAAATCTTTGTAACTTCTGCACTGTTTTGATGAAGAAATTCCCGTCCAAACAGAAAAATCTGGAGAGTTTATAAGCGTTGAATAACTCGTTTCTAGGTTATCTAATTTTTTCTGAAGTTCATCAAGACGCTTTAAACAAACACTCTTTTTTTGTTGACACTTATCTAAAAGCAAAGCAAATTGATTTATCGCCGATTGAAATTTTTGTATAATTTCTTGGGTTGGAACGAATATTTCCAACTGGCTAGTTTTACTGCTTGCTACGGTGTTTTTCTTAAAGGCAACGTAGCAGATTACAAAGTCGTATAGCGAATCAATTCTAAACGAATCTTTTACGATATACTCCGTATCAAAAAACAAGACGTTTTTAAAAAAATCGGTAAGCGCGGTAGTTGAAAATTCTCGTCTTTTCGATTGGTCTTTACAATAATCTGTAAAGTAATATCTAGCACGTTCAGAAAGTCTCATTGCCAAGCCGTCGCGCAGTAACTGCTCCGTTGTGCGATTGACGGTAACGCTACCTATTCTCAATTTGTACCAACCAGGCTCTCTGCCTTTTTTTACGTTGTTAGAAAGAAAGAAAATTTTATCTTCCTTCCACGGATTGTCGTCACCTTTATAATTCATGCGTTTTAAAGGGACTTCGTCCATAAGTTTGTCGCCGTCAAGTTTTGCTAGATTTTTCGTTAAGAGATAAAACTTATTGACCGAGTAATATTTATTATCTTCTTCAATAATATAATCGCCGTCGACAGAATCTAACGTATAGTTAATAATATCCCTAAGAACGAACGCACTATCGGCAAATTTTATACCCGACTCAGCCCACGGCGCACAAATTTCAATTTGCGCCTTTTTTGCCATACCAAACGCAACCAAATCGACCGCGTCAACTTCTGTATCGACGATAATGCCGTTATAGCGGTACTTGTAAAGCCCAGAACAACTTCCGCGGTGTATGACTACTTTTTCATTTTCTTCAAATTCAATAAGGTCTTCTTCCCACGGCTCGTCGTTGCCCGTTTCAAATAAAGCGTATTGAATTTCTTTATCTTTATCTAACATTTAGTCACCTATTAAATTGATTTAGCAAAGTTGCTGTCAATAAGTTTTTGCACCGACCAATTTTCTTTTGGTTTCGTGCCGTCTTTGTACGACACTATGTATAGTCCGTTCATAGGTGATTTTACTATTGACTGGATAGTGTTTGGAATATTCTCTTTTATAAACACTATTTTATCTACTTCTCTTGGCGTAGTTAAAAATACCGTTTCACTAGCTTTGTTTTGAGTCGTAACCGCGTAACCACTGGTTACTAAGGCAGAATACTTGATTTTCGTCTTAAACCCCTTGCCAACTGCCCTTTCCGTCTCGACAAAATAATGTCCTGGACCTAAATCGAAATTACGCGTGACGATAATGCGCTCTTTAAGGTAAACGTTCGGATTAGAAAGAACGTCACTAGGCCAGAAAGTGTGAATTTTTTCCGCTGGGCAGAAAAATCCCATTTCCTTTAACTGTGCCATATCCTTTTCAGTTTCAGAAAACACACCTTTTAATAAATATTTGCCGTCAGCACCCGGTTTGCGCCTAATGCAAGCAGGAAGTGCGACTTCGCCAATTCCGTCGCTTAGCCAAGCGGTCTTTGGCTCGTCTACTCTAGGTGCAGGATGCGAACCGTCAAGTGAAACCGCCAAACCTTCTTCTAATAGACGCTTTACTGAATAATTGACTGAAACACCACCCCTTGTTACTCTGTAATAACCAGGTTTTGATAGTATTCTCATTATCGCGCAATTTGGCGTATCAGTAAATCTGATGCGGTCGTTCTCGTCTGGAAGCGAAAGGTCAATTCTCTTGTATCTAGACGGTATTTGACTTAAATCGCCACTTTCAAAAATTTTCGCACAAGTTTTTGCGTCGGGACGATTTTCTGGCTCTTTATCAAGCATCCAATTAAGCATACCGTACAATAAATCGTCAAACTCTTCCGACGTGTCTTTAGGAAAAACGGGCTTGCAACCGTCGCCAATTGCTTGACCGTAAAAGTCGAACGGACACTCAATTTCATTTCCTTCCGGCGCGACGAACTTAATCGGATTATCTTGATTTTGGATCGAGCCAAAGAAATATTCCCAAATAGTAAAGCCTAGCGCAAAAATATCCGCCTTAAAGGTTATAGGCGTAAAGTCTGTTTCTTCAAACTCGTCTTTAGTGCCGTCAACTATAATTTCTCTAAGTGGTAAAACTTCAGGCGCAAAATACGTTCCGCCCACGATTTTTTCCCACACGCTTTGTGGATATTTCTTCTGATGTAAATCTTTTAATATATACGCTGCGTCAAAATCTATTAACGCGCTTTGATATTTGCCTTCAGATTCTACGATAACGGTATTGCCTATCTTTAAATCGCCGTGTATAACACCTTCGTCGTGCAAACACGCTAAATTTGAACATAGCGACGAAATTATGCCGTATTTTTTTGCTTTGTCAAGCCCTTTAAAATATAACGGCTTGCCGTCGCCACTGTCAAATCCCATCGCAAGGTTTAGCCAAGGCGCAGCCTCAACGCAGTAAATTCCGTTACCTTTCATAGGAATCGGCTCTTTCCAAATAGTTTTAGAACAACTATAAATTTCTGGTCTTTTTATGCCGTTAATCTTGGTAAAGAATTTGTTTTTTGCCTCAAGGAACAAATCGTTCAATCTATCCGCTTCGTCGTTTTTAGCCTTATTAGATTTAAGCGTCTCAAGCGAAGATTGCAAACGAGCCTTTTCGTCGTCGTCAAGACACTCTCTGATTTGACGATTCTTATCTTCGATTGCTCCGTCAGTGTCAAACCATCTAGGCTTACTCGCCCTTACCTTAATTTGATATCTTTTTCCGCGATATTCGCCCGTCGCAATAAGCGTTCCGCCCGAGCCGTTAACCCACTCGACCGTCTCGCCAGAACCGCCCGCCACCAAAGAACGTCTTGGAATTATACTAAAATCACTAATTTTCATTGCTTTTTACCTTTTCCTAGCCTTTTATACCGCGATTAAACGCTTGATATATCGCTTTGTACCCTTCACCTTCGATAATAGGGTTTTGACTTTTACAAACGTAAGCATCCCTTTGATATCTTTCATATTCTTCTGAAAGAAGATCGTAATTACTTTCCTTTAATTTTTCTTTCACTTCTTTTTCTATAACGGTTTCAATAGCGTACAGTCCTTTTACACCGAAAGTTTTACTTACTATAACGTTTATAGCGTCGTATCTTTCTTGAGAAGTTAAAATATGAGTCTCGTAACTCCAGTCGTCAGGAATAAATAATACGTCTTTTAATTCGCCGATAACAGACTCTGGCATTTGACCTACGACTTCTTTCGTTATTTTTACTTTACTAAAATCTGCGCCCTGCATCTTTTTAGTCTTTTCATCAACCAAAAACGCGTTTTTGACGTTCAAAAGTTTCATAACGGCTTCAACGTTAGCCTTAACGACACTTGATTTTTTACCTTCTACTAATTTGATTAAATCATTAACGGTATCTTTAATTTCTTTAAGTAGTTTTTCTTTTTCAGTATTTGCGCCTTTAATGCTTTCAATTAGCCCAAGTGCTTTAATCACGTCTTTTTTGCCTTTATACTCTTCAAACAACGCGTCTACGTTATTTTTGACGATATCTATAACCCCACCGCATTTTTTAATAAACTCGCCAAGTTCTTCTATATGAGATTTTTGCTCGTCGTCATCTATTTCTTTAACGTATTCGTCTAAGAATTCTTTAGTAGCAGAAGTTTTTTCAATGAATAATTCCGCTAAACTTTCGTATTTTTTATTAGTTTCTGGATCTTTTTTATCAACGACCAGTAAGTTTTTAAAAATTTGGTTAATATTAAACATATTCGCCACGAAAGCGTTTAACATAACAGCCAACTCGTTATTCTTACAAGCCTTTACGTCAATCTCAACTATTTTTACCGCCAAATCTTTTAACTTAGAATATTTTTCTTGAATTTTACTATATAAAACTTTAGGTTTATACTCTGGATTATCACGCAATTTTAATTGCTTTGACTCTTCAATGGCGCGCTTTAAAAAATGCGAACATTTACTATTATAAAAACGCCTTAACGAAAATTTAGTTAAAACCGAATCGGTGTATTCTCCCCAAACGGTATTTTTGCCCGCGTCAACCGCTTTTTGAGAATCTTCCGATGCGCAATTTTTCAAAAACTCTGCAATTTGCGGTTTTTGAGAATAGTCTACGTAACACTTGCTTTCAATACTAGACGGAGATTGCTCTAATGGCGGTACTTTATAACAGTAACGACAACCGTCTCTCGTTTTATTTAGTTCGTCGATAAGAACGTCAAGCGAAGTATTTTTCTCTTTTCTAAGCCCCGTTATGACCGAAGGGAATCCGTTGTCGTCAAAGCCAAAGAAAATCATACCCATAGTAGCACTATCATCTCTTTTTATAGACTCGTCGTTGCCAATTTGAGTCACGCGAGAAAAACAGCCGACTTTTCCAACTTCATTAAGTCTTGCGTGCGTATAAATAAATCTTGCCGTTTTTTGAGAAATATCGTCTAAAGTGTAACACTTTCTCAACATGTAAAGAAAGTTTCTTTCAAACGCAATATCGTTAGTTTCATGCACGTCTTCATGTGCTTTTATAACGTCGTCAGTAGTCGTCGGCATACCGAGTTTATCGTTATCGCTGACAACAATCGGCAAACAAGTATCGTATACGCCGTCAGAGCATGCAAACAGCGCGCACGGCTTTTTTATTTCAGCATAAACGGCTTTAACCGCGCAGTCGTGCATTAAAGTTTCTTCTATAAAATGCCTTTCCTTTCCATAGCGAACGCAACAATTCATATTGTTATCGTACAAATTCGCATCGTCCGAAGACATCAATAAAACGCCGTCGTCTAGGTCGACTTTGTACGCACGGGCATCACCAAGGTATAAAGACACTGCTTTAACAGGCTCGTCCGAGTTTTCATAAGACACGAAAAACCAGCCCGCAAAAGTGCAAGGCAAGAAATATTTCGTTCTGTCTTCTAAACGACTTCCGTCATTTTCTACGTCAAATATTTTCTCAATATTTTGACGGAGTTCCCCTTTTTCTAGAAGTTCGCCACGCTCGTCAGATTTTCCGTCAACGTAATACTCGACGGACTCTCTTAAAAGTTTGATATTTTCTAAAGTCATTTCCTTATCGCTAAAGAAACGTCTGAACTTATAAAAAATACCTATCAGGACTATTCTTGACGACAAGTATTGACTGTCCTTTTCGTAAAACGGATCAAAAACGGGCGCTTTTTCCGATTTAGTGCTGTAAAAACAGTTCGGTGGAACTGGCAAAAAACTGCGAACGGCATAATCGATTGCTTCTTCGTCGTTAAAAAACTCGTCACCGTATAACGCTTGCAAAAAACCGAAAAGTTTATCTTCTTCAGTCTTGAATTTTTGGACAAAATTAATTAAAGACTGGTGTTTAAAACAACCGTTACCAACACCGTCGGCTGCAAAGGCTATCCCATACTTTTTGTCACCAAGTACGTCCGACCAAACGATAGGATAACCGTCACCACCAATTTCACCTAAGCAAGATTCTAAATTCCTATGCTCCACAAACAACGAAACCGCGTCTTTTCGAATATTTTCACCCGTCAAAAACTTGGATTTTTGCGGATTTTGCATTGCTATAACTTCTATTTTTGTAGGAACGTTTTTTTCTTCCATATCTTGTATTTCCTTTTAGTTAAAAACCGACCAATTAAAGGCTCTAACTGGTCGGTTTTATTAAAACTTAGTTTAGTCAACGACAGATCTTACGATTTCTGCTAAAATAGCGTCGATTGAAACGTTTTGTAAACCTTCAGCAGCATTTACGAAAGAAGTCGTCGTTTGTTCCCATTGAGTAACAGGTTGCCATGATCTTTCACCTTCACCTTCTGGAACGTATAAAATCAATCTCTTATTCTTGCAAGAAATTGGGGTTAACTTAGTTCCACCTTGGTCAGGTTCTTTTTCATGCCATACGCTTGATAATTCTTCAATATCAGCAGGATAATCGTCTTTGCAATAACCGATTGAACCGTCTCTTTCGCCAAGAGCAAGCGGTGAAGCGTCGGTAAATAAAACGATAATGTGACGACCTTTTTCGCCCCTTGGCAACGGAGTCCAATCTGAATTCATTGCCAAATATAACGCTTCTAAGCCGTTTTCAGGTTCGTCGCCACCACGACCGCCCCTAGCATCTTCTATTTTGATTGATGCAAGACATTCTTTAAAATTATCAATTTGATCTATCGTGAAGAAATTGCTTTGATGAATAGCGTCGTCTTGTTCAAAACCGAAATCGGCAAAATCAATAACTTTTAAACGTAATTCAGAAACGTTTTTATTGCTTTCTTTTAAGCCGTTTACAATTTTTTCATGTAATTGAGACGCTTGTTCTTTTACTTGATCGATAATTGGATGCATACTTCCCGTTGCATCAATAACGAAACAAATATCAATTTTATATCCACCCATATATTGTGTTGCCATAATCTTTTCTCCTTTGCCTTAAGGCTTGTTTATATATTAATTATATTACTTTTTAACCTAATTGTCAATACCAAATTTAAATTTTTATTTTTGCAAAATTTTAAGCATCTAAAATTGTAGACGGTATGCCTAATTTCAATAATTTAGGCTTATTCATCCTCATATACGCCCGAATTGGTAGAAGCAAATTTTCATTATATGGACATTTCTTTACGCAGTCTTTATTCCACACTCTGTTTCCGTCAAACGTCTTATCCGGCTTACAAAAGTACGCATATGAAATAGAAGACGCTCCGTCGTCCCAAGTTACGTCAACGTGATAACTTTTCCCGTTTTTAAAGTTTAAAATATTCCAAGCGTGATGTTCGGTCGAACCTACGATTTGCCCTACCGCAATATCGCAACCGATTCCAACTTTATCCATTATCATTTTAAACGCTTCCGAATAGCCTTGGCAAACGCACTTTTTATTGATTAATGCGCCGTACGCACTATGTATACAACTTAATTCTTCTGGGCTTGCGTCAAGTTTTAAGTGATACGCAGTGTTTACAATCAAATAGTTATGTGCAAGATACGCTTTAACTTCTTCTGGCATATCCGCGCAAAAAAGTGTTTTACACACTTTATCAACCTTTTCTTCGACGGCGCGCCTCATCTGTTCAAGACGCTCCTTTTTAATTCTATATTTGAACTCCACTTTGTACACGTCGTAACCCATCAGAGTCATTTTAAAATACTGAAAACCTTCGCACCCAGGATGATAAACGCCGTATTTTTCGGTAAACGCCAAAATTTCTTTTTCAATACCTACCGTTTGCTTTATTACAAAATACACACCTTTCTTAAAATTCCCGCACGATTGCGACATCAACGCCCCCACGTTAGAATTTTTTGAAAGAACGTGAATATCGTTGAGATCTATCTCTTCATTATTGTAGGTAACGCTTACTTGAAAAACCCTTCTGAACACACCGCCAGTTATATTATACGATATTGAAGACACGAAACACAAAAGTTTTAGATTTAACTTAAACGCTTCCGTTATAATACTTTGGTCTATACCCGCGCCTTCGAAAGAAAATGTTCTTTTTCGCTTTTTTATATTGTCTATTATAAAGTTCACACACTGAAATCTGTCCATATCTCTTTCTCCTAGATTTTAGTATATTTCAAATCCGCCACCTTGTCAATACCATTTTGTTTCATTGACTTAAATTTACTTTAACCACATATGCTCAAATCTATCAAGTTTCTTTTCAACACCAGAAACGGTAAAAAAACATTTTAATTATATTTAATGCTTTTTATCTTTTTGTTTTACTTTTGAAAAATCTGCACTGCAAAAAATAATTTTCCACTTGACATCAACCAAATTTTCGGCTATAATAATATCAGATATTAAATCAGCCGAAAAAGGAGTTTCTTATGTACAGAATTAGACTTGCTGAAAGTACTGTTAATACTTTATATAAAATGTTTGGTGCTGTTTTAGTCGCGGGTCCAAGACAGGTTGGAAAGACGACAATGCTAAAAAATATTACAAAGGATATTTCTTATACAACACTTGACGACATTATTATCCGCACACAAGCGCAAGAACAAAGCAGCACCTTTTTTAAGGATAACCCACCACCTGTATTCGTTGACGAAATTCAAAAAGCACCGATATTATTTGAGCAAATTAAAATGTATATTGATAAAGAGAATAAAAAAGGTCTTTTTTTTATGTGTGGCTCACAGCAGTTTAAAATGATGAAAGGCGTAAGCGAATCTCTTTCTGGCAGAATTGGGCTTATTACCCTACTTGGCTATTCTTTAAGAGAAATAAAAAACGTTGATTGTAATCTTCCGTTTATTCCTACCGAAGAATACTTTACCGCAAGAAAGTCAAATATTGCAAACGTAGATTATAGTGAAATATGGAATATCATACACCGTGGCAGCATGCCAGAACTCTGCGAAAACCCTGATTTTGATTGGCAAATGTTTTACGCCGCATATCTCCGCACCTATATAGAGCGTGACGTTAGAGAGTTGACTGAAATTGGCGACACTGTAAAATTTTCAAAGTTTATGGTTGCAGTTGCTGCCATGACGGGCAATTTATTAAATATTTCATCTCTAGCACGCGACGTAGGAATAAGTCAACCTACCGCAGAAAGATGGCTTTCTATTTTGGTTGCTTCAAATATTGTATACCTATTGCAGCCATACTCTAACAACGTGACTAAAAGAGCAATAAAAACGCCTAAGGTCTATTTTTTAGATACAGGTCTTGGCGCTTATTTAACCAAATGGAATACTCCAGACGTCTTGAAAAACGGTGCTATGGCTGGTGCGTTCTTTGAGAGTTTTGTCATTTCAGAAATAATCAAAAGTTATTATAGCAAAGGAGTTCTTGAACCTCCTATCTACTTCTATCGCGATAAAGATATGAACGAAATAGACCTTATCATAGAAGACGGCGGAACTCTACACCCTATTGAAATTAAAAAACACGCCGACCCCACGAAGAAAGACGTCGCAGCGTTCAAGGTGCTAGATAAAATTTCAAACGTAAAAAGAGGTTTTGGTGGCGTCGTCTGCCTTTATGATAATCTTATAAGTTTAACGGATAAAGACCGCATTATACCTATAAAATACCTATAGGCAAAAACTGCGCTATATAGCGATTAACAAACAAAAATTGCGACTGTAAGAAAAGTCTTACAGTCGCATAATCTTTTGTGCTTATCTGACGTTCTTCTTTGGTTTTTTGCGCTTTATTTTTGTTATTAAACAATATAAAACGGTTATTAGTGCATATCCAATTATCAAAGCGATATAAATTATCTTGTTTTCGGTTGCGCTCCATAACGTTAAAAGTGGAAACAAAAGAAAAATCGCCGAATATTTAATTTTAATATTTTTAGGCTTTTGAATTAGAAAATAAAAAAGTATAAACCAAACGGGAACTACCACGCAAATAAATATTCTATAAATCAAATCAAACCCGTTAAAATAATTTGCAAACGCAAAGGTAATTAGCGTAAACGTTTGATTTACCCCTAAAAACGTTAGGAAATATTTATTATTAAGCCACATATAAGCGTGCTCGTTAAAGATAAGGGCAAAAAACTGCGTAAGCCCCCATAAAACGAAAAGCAAAAAGGCAAGAAAGGAAAAATTAGTAAAAATTACATAATTTGAACTCAAAATTATTTTTACAGTAAAAAATAGCCCCGCCCAAGCAAATATTAAGTTTATTATGGATATAATACGCCATTTATTTGCGCTTAAACTTTTCATAAACTTCTCTCAAAAGGTAAAAATAAAAAGCACCGTAGAAGTACTTTTTATTGATTGTTAATTTAACGACTTAGTCGTAATCTTCTTCATACACAAAATGCGGACAAGCAGGATCGCTTGGCGTCTTATCGCAATAGTAGCATTCACAATCATAACCGTCACACGAAACACAGTAAGCGCAAGTCGTGTTTGGACTGTAGCCACAGTTTGGGCAAGTTCTAGCGCCAGTTGAAACTGACGCACCACATTCACTACAAGAAACAATAGCCATAATCTTTACCTCACTTTTTATTAAAAATTGATTTATTAGTCGTAATCGTTATATGAATAGTGTGGGCAAGCGGCATCGTCGCCAGACTTTCCACAATAACTGCATTCATCGTCATAAGCGTCGTAAGACCAGCAAGAACAGCATCTTTCGCTTGGACTATATCCACAGTTTGGGCAAGATCTAGCGCCTGTTGAAACTGACGCACCACATTCGCTACAAGATACAATAGCCATAATTTTTTACCTCACTTGTTTAACATTAAATTGTTTATTTAATCATACCACCAAAAAAGACCTTTGTCAATAGGCAATTTTATTTTTTACGGCTACGAATTTTTGCTTCTTGCATGTTTAACTTAAAGTCTTAATATTAGTTTTCATATTCGTATAATTTGTATAATCTTTTTGACGTTTTACCCGCGTAAACGTGCTTAAAAACAAATTTTTCAAAGCCTTTAAGTTCGTCTATTAAGTATTGTGGAGTAATAGTATGCTCTTTAATAAAAGTTAAGCCCGTATCTATTTCTAAAACGCTTGAATTTTCTATACCGTAAACTTTAGTAACGCCCACGTCGTTTATAGGATTTTTTATTTTGCTCATTTTTACGGCAAACGGAGTATAACAGTCAACCAAAACTGATAAATGCGAAAAGTGAGTGCTTAATTTTGAAAACGTTCGCTTTAATTCTTCGTTCGTTAAATACATGCTTACGCCTTCCAGAATCACGATTGCGCGTTCGCTTTTTGGCAAGTCTTGCAAGAAAGTGCCTTCCCTTATATCGTCGGCAATCATACGGTAATTTTTCTTTTCTTTATAATAGCGCTTGCGTTCATTGATAACAGTCGGAAAATCCACGTCAAGCCACAGCGCTAGTTTAGTTCCAACTCTTTCCACTCTGCTATCCAAACCACATCCTAAATGCAAAACAATCGCATCAGGAAATTGCGCCAATTTTTCTTTTGTCCACGTATCAAATACACTAGCGCGCATACTCATATAGTACGCTAGCCATTTAGATTTTGATTTTCCTTTTAACGGAATTTGTTCGCTTTCCCAAATTTCTTCGGCTTTTTTGTCGCTTAATATAATTCCTTTTTTACTAACGAGCGCTTTACCATAAAGTGGGATATATAAAGTTTTATTAACGTTGTTCATTACCGCCTATCCCCCCTAAATAATTCTAAGTATGTCGCAACAATTAATTTTGTTAATACTCATAGAATAGCTTTCTTACTTAACCTAATTTTTTTTAAATGATTATAACACAAAATTAAAACTTTATCAATATGTTTTATTTTCTAATCAAATACTATCGTTTCGCAAAAGCAAGGATTGTCAAATTCTACAATAGAAAACACAACAAAAAAACGAGATAAAATCTCGGTTTTTTATGCATATTCGAGACTAAATAATTTCTAAATTATTTATTTCTAAGGGCGTTGAAAATAAAAAGTCTAAAAAATCTATTTGCTAAATTATAAATTTCTTGATATAATATTATAAACTCACAAAGGGAGAGAGTTATGAATATTTCAGGGAATTATAACACAACGGATAAAGAAGTTAGTATTGTTGCAAGAATTTTTGATATGTATGAAATTCCTTATAAAAGTATTTTTAAACATGAAAATGCAGATGATGCAGATATTCTAGTTGTTTTACCGGACGGCAACGAAATTTTAATAGAAGTAAAAGAAGAATTTATTAATAGATTTAGTAGATATGGTGATTTGGGAATAGATTTTATTTCCGCCTTTTTCTTCAAAAATCCTAGAGATGAAAGTATATGGAAAGGCTCCCCAAAAAGGCCTGAAAGACTTAAATCCTTTTTATCTTCTATAAACATTCAAAAGCCAGGAAAACTTTTATATTCCAAATCTCACTTATGGCTTTTTTTTGTTTTTGACTCTTCAAAGAACTTATATTACCACGCATTTTTCGATGGCAGCAAAATGACTTCAGAAGAGTTTTATAATTATCTTTCTAAAAATTGCCTTTTTGCGGTAAACAACAAACCGTATTGGCAATTATCACATGGTGATTCTCATCAATCGGCTTGTTTCTTCATAAATCATAAAGACCCATTCTTAAACAAATACAAAGTAGATTTAGTTGAATATATAAAAAAGGCGTAGAATTTTCTACGCCTTTATTCTTTTTATAGATAATTCAAAATAATCAGGATTCACTTCTATACCAATAAATTTTCTATCTTCAAGTAATACAGCAACACCCGTAGTTCCACTTCCCATAAACGGGTCTAAAATCATATCTCCAGGATTTGTGTGAATACGAATAATTTGTCGCATTAACTCTAAACTTTTTTGTGTTGGATGATTTGTCCTTTCATTACCCGAAACAGTAGACGTTTCAAATACCGACCTTAAATACGGTTTATTATCTGGCTTATTAAACGTCCATTTTGCATTCTTTTTAACGCCCCAAATAGCAAATTCCATATCTTGAACATATCTTCTATTAATATTTCTTGGCATAGGATTACTCTTTTTCCATATCAAAACGTCTTTAACGTCGATATTATTTTTCTTCAATTCTTCGATTAAAAAACTAATATAAAGATATGAGCAAAAAATAATTATGCACCCATCATCTTTAATAACTTTAGTATAATCACTTATCCAAGCGCACACGTCAAAGTTGTTATCCCAATGACCAAAATCTACGCCTTTTCTAGGATTATTCATTGTTGAAAAATTATTATCTTTTGAGATATTATAAGGTGGGTCGGTAATTACTGCATCTACTTTAATGTTTTGCGCAATAAGCTCTTTTACAATAGCATTAGCATCACCAAGTTTTAATTCACAATTATCAAAAGTAACCGTTTTATCTTGATAGGCATAAACTATTTCTTCCCCTATTGCTCTAGCTAATAATGGTGGGACAGCATTGCCTATTTGTTTGCATACGCTACATTTCTTTCCATAGAATATATAATTATCAGGAAAACTTTGTATTCTAGCAGCTTCCCTTGGTGTTATAGCCCTATTCAAATATGGATGAGAATTTCTTCCGTTTGACGGTGTGTCAAATCTTGTATCAATCGTAGGGCTTTGCGTATTCCAAACAAGTCTTGCCCAAGTAGTCGAAAATTTTTGCTTTCCATGTAATTCTTTAGGAAGATATGACTTATCTCCTTCAGGTGGAATCATTGCAAGTTTATCAAGCGCTACTTTTGCGTGAGCTGTTGCCGCATGATTATACAACATTTTAGAACCTTTTCTCATTTGCCTTTGATAATCAGTTTGCGCTTCTGTTATATATTTAGATTCAAAACTACCTTCCCCTGACTCTAAATAACTTAAATCTGAAATAGCATCTCTAACAGTAGTTTTGATATTTTTTGCTGCTGGCGGAGTTATACTCTTAGATTTTGAACCAATAATAATAGCTCTTTCCCTATGTTGTGGAACACCAAAATTTGCAGCATTCAATACATCATAATTAACAATATATCCAAGTTTGTGAAACTCTTCTAAAATCTGTTTTATAAAATATCCATCACAAGCATTAATAAGATTTTTTACGTTTTCAATAATAAATACTTCTGGGTTTATTTCTTGAACAATCTTAACATATTCCTTAAACAAAAAGTTTCTTGGGTCATTTAATCCCAAGTTTTTTCCTTTTAATGAGAACCCCTGACAAGGAGGTCCTCCAATAATCATATTGACTTTGAGCTCTTTTGATTTTTTTATTATTAATTCTTTTATTGCCGCATCCGTTAAATCCCCGTGTATTACAAATGAACCTTTTATATTCTTTTCAAACGTTTCCAAAACGTTTACGTCAAAATCTACGCCAATTACAGTCCTAAATTCGGGAAGAGAATCTAAACCACAACTGAAGCCACCTGCACCACAAAACAAATCAAGCACTCTAAATTCCATTGTCATTTCTCCTTTGTTCTATTGAGGGATAAAATAACTGTCCCTCAAATTATATCATTGTACCAACTAAAAAGCAACTGTTTTTATATCGAAACACGAATTTTATTTCGCATAGTCAAAAATACTAGCAATTTATGTACATCTTTGATATAATATATTTATCCAATGGGAGATTTAACCAAATGAAACGTTTGTCTGTAAGCGAATTATTATCGAAAAAAGAAATTAAGCCTTTTTTATACGGCGCATTTCTTAATCGTATTATGACCACGAAAGACGGAACTTGCTTTTACGCATATACTTATTTCCAATCATCAAAAGCCGTTTATAGAGACGACTTTGATTTTTATGTCTACGCGGACGAGTTCCTTTCCAGTTTGAACCACTGGTCAGGATTTTATAATTGGGAAAAGCACAATGTCAAAGCAACAGCGATGGAATTACGCTTTTATGTCATTAATGACTTAAAAATAACGCAATCACAATTCTATACTTTACTGTATAAGAAAATGCTAACATGCGACTGGCTCTATGAAGACGGATTAAATAACGAAAAAAGAGCATTTATTCGTGGCTTCATGGAACTTCGTGGCAGCGTAGATACGTCTATGAAGCTTATTGCTCAAGATTATTTTTATAATAACAACGTAGAACTTAAAAAGGGGCAAATCCTTACTAATATGATGGATTTGCCTATTGCCTACGCAAATTTTAACGCTAGAAATCTTCAACCACAATATGTAAGCGGAGAAAACAAAAGAAACGCTCAATTCAGAATTAATCTAATGTTCTATGCAAATCAAATAGGTTTTATAAATAAATATAAGGCTAAAATATTTGATAACACCTATTATAACCGTGGCAAAAAAGAAATTGACGGTATAACTTTCTTCAACGTCGACTTACCTAAAACTCGTGACGATAACGTTAAATTCATAAAAATGTTAAATTTCTTCACGAACTACATATATGAAAAGAAATTAACGCCTGTAGCCATTGAAGAACTTAGAAAAAGACTTGGCTTTACAACTAGCGCTAGCGAAAAAAGCAATCGAAACAGAACTATTGTTGAGCTTTTTAGCGAAATCGCAGAAGACAAATGTGCTATTTGCGGAACAACAAAAACTTTTGAAAATAAAAGAACTGGTAGACAGCATTTTGAAATTCACCATGTTATATCTTATAAAAATGGCGTAGAACTCGACAATATAGCGAACCTAGTTAAACTTTGTCCTACTTGCCATGATATGTTAAAAAAGAACGCAACAGCGAAAGATGAACAAATTAAAGCAATAATTAAAATCCTTTCTGAACACACAGAAATCCTTGAATTTGCAAAATCATACTTACAAATAGATGATATTAATGAAATAGCCGAAGAAATTTGGGAAAGACTTGGCTAATTCAAAGGTTCAAATCCAGGTGTGGGAGAGTTTTAGTACACATTGACTTAAAGTGCGTGGGACAAAATCTATCGTGATAATTTTCTTAAAATTCGCATTAAAAAAGACCTATAAAAGCGTAAAAATGCTCTTATAGGTCTTAATTTTTGCTATTAAACCCCGCTTTCGAAACTTTAAAAATTTTTGTTTTTCGAAACCGATATAATTATATATCTTTTTTTTGAATTGTCAATAGCCTAATGACAACAAATTATTAGATAGAAATAAAGAAACTAAACGTAAGATTCCTTTAAATTGGCACTGAGACGTGTGCTTGTCTTGAAAATAAAAAACACACGCGATAATTCGCGTGTGGATATTGCCCCTCAGTCGCTTTGCGACAGCTCCCCGTGAGTGAACTAAGTTCACGGCGTTCGCAAGGCAAGCCTTGCTCGGCTCAGGATTATCAAATCCTTCGATAGAAGGCAAGAAAAAACTAACAATATTTTAAAAGGATTTGAACCTACGGTCCAGGTCGTGATTATAAATCACTCCCCGCTTTGGCTACAAACAACACACTGTGTTGTTTGTTTTACGCGTCGCGCCCTCCGTTCGTTTCTCGGCAATAAATTGCCTGCGATACTGCTACGTATCGTAGGTTCAATTCTTTCGCAAGAAGGCAAGAAAAAACGAAATAAAACTAATTTACCCCTCAGTCGCTAACGCGACAGCTCCCCGTGAACTCCGCTTCGCTCCGTGGCGACGAAAACAAGTTTTTCTTGCTAAGGATTGTCAAATCCTTCGGTAGAAGGCAAGAAAAAACCACACTGTGTTCAGTGTGGTTAATAAAATTATTCTACCCCTCAGTCACTGCGTGACAGCTCCCCGTGAGTGAACTAAAGTTCACGGCGTTCGCAAGGCAAAAGCCTTGCTCGGCTAAGGATTTTTCAAATCTCTACACTTAGAGCCAAGAAAAAACCACACGATAGTTCGTGTGGTTTTTCTTGGCTCCCCGTGTAGGATTTGAACCTACGACCCTCCGGTTAACAGCCGGATGCTCTACCGCTGAGCTAACGAGGAATATTGAAATGCGGCAACTCCCTATCCTCCCAAGCCGTTGCCAGCTAAGTACTTTCGGCGCAATTGAGCTTAACTTCTGTGTTCGAAATGAGAACAGGTGGGACCTCAACGCTATCGTCACCGCAATGGATATATAACA
>JAZSKA010000005.1:0-43884 GCA_045534605.1 Christensenellaceae bacterium
AGGAGTCGATACCTCCCATACCTAGTATTCATCGTTTACGGCGTGGACTACCAGGGTATCTAATCCTGTTTGCTCCCCACGCTTTCGTGCCTCAGTGTCAGTTGCAGGCCAGTAAGTCGCCTTCGCCACTGGTGTTCCTCCTAATATCTACGCATTCCACCGCTACACTAGGAATTCCACTTACCTCTCCTGCACTCAAGCTCAACAGTCTTGGTGGTAGCGCCGGAGTTAAGCCCCGGAATTTCACCACCAACTTGCCAAGCAACCTACGCACCCTTTACGCCCAGTCATTCCGGACAACGCTTGCTACCTACGTATTACCGCGGCTGCTGGCACGTAGTTAGCCGTAGCTTGCTATTGGGGTACCGTCACTTTCTTCGTCCCCCATCACAGAACTTTACAATCCGAAGACCTTCATCATTCACGCGGCGTTGCTGGGTCAGAGTTGCCTCCATTGCCCAATATTCCTCACTGCTGCCTCCCGTAGGAGTCTGGACCGTTTCTCAGTTCCAATGTGGCCGATCACCCTCTCAGGTCGGCTACCCATCGTTGACTTGGTGGGCCGTTACCTCACCAACTATCTAATTGGACGCGAGCCCATCTCTATCCGTTAAAATCTTTCATACTAAATCGATGCCGATAAAGTATTATATGCGGTATTAGCACAAATTTCTCTGTGTTATCCCCCAGATAGAGGTAGGTTGCTCACGCGTTACTCACCCGTCCGCCACTAACAATTTCAAGTAAACCCAAAATTGTCCGTTCGACTTGCATGTGTTAAGCATACCGCCAGCGTTCGTCCTGAGCCAGAATCAAACTCTTAAGTTTAATTTCATAAAGCCGAATCTTACGATTCAACTGCTCTAACTAATTTATTGTGTCTTTGCTGACTGTTTATTTGGTACATATCTATACTCAAATTATTGACAGAAACTATCTTAATTACAAAAATCATTTTACAATTAATAATCATTTCCTTCTATTCAATTTTTAATCTACGTTAGTGCTGAACAAACCGTTCAGTTTTTGCGCCGTCGCAGTCGACAGCCTACATATAATAACATATACGTTTTTGCTTGTCAACTATTTTTTCAAACTTTTTTAAAAAATTTTTAAAATATTTTTTGACGACTTTTTCGTGCGGATTTTTAAACTTCCGCAACTTGTTATTTGCACCGCTTTCGACCTGCCGTCGCAAGGGGTGTAGCAGTATTAAACTACATTTTTAGACATTTGTCAACTGTTTTTTTCAAATTTTTTTCGATTTTTTTTAATTTTTTTTGAAATTTTTTTACCACCACTATATATTGTGTTTTTCTCAAAATTCAGCACAAAATAAGACTTTTTAGTGATTTTATTAATTTTTTACTATATTTTACCAAAAATTGGGTTTGCTTTCAAATTTGCTTTCATATTATATAATATATATACGCGTAGGCGCATCATTTATTTAATTTTGCCACCGCCTATACAGTATCCGTCTTTATAGAAAACGCAATATTGACCGCTGGTTATAGCGCGTTGGGGATTGTCGAATTTAACTTCGACAAAATTTTCTTTTATATAAACGGTGCAAGGCTCTGCCGTTTGGCGATAGCGAGTTTTAGCAAGACACGAAAAACTTTCTTTTGGAGTAATTCCTATAAAGTTGCAATTTTCTAAAACAAGACTATCAGAATAAAGCGCGTCTTCGCTTCCGTGTGAGACGATTAATTTATTATTTTTGCAATCTTTACCGATTACGAACCATCTACCACTCTCGCCCGGTTTACCGCCAAGCCCTAAACCTTTTCTTTGACCGAGCGTGAAATTGTATAGTCCATCGTGATAGCCAACCACTTCGCCTTTATCGCTTATAATCTCGCCTTTATTTTTCTGGATATACGGCTTAAGAAATTCTCTGAAAGACTTATCCTGCATAAGGCAGATATCTGAACTGCCTTTTTTGTGCGCGGTAACTAAGCCGTTATCTTCGGCAATTTTTCGCACTTCTTCTTTAGAATAATTTGCAAGCGGAAAAAGTACGTTTTCAAAAACCGATTCTTTGACTTGGTTTAGAAAGTAGGTCTGGTCTTTATCTTGGTCTTTAGCACACTTTAAAAAAGTTCTTCCGTCGACCTTTTCGACGCTACAATAATGCCCCGTAGCAACGGTGTCTATACCTAGCGTTTTTGCAAACTCAAATAAAAGCCCAAACTTGATTTTTTGATTGCACAAAACACACAAATTAGGCGTTAAGCCCGTAGCGTAATCATTTATAAATTCAGAAAAAACGCTTTCTTCAAATTTCGCAGAAAAATCGACTTCGTAAAGCGGAATACCTAAAGATTTGCACACGGATTTTGCATCAAGCGAATCAAAAACTCCGTCGCGCAAGGAAAAGTGAACGCCGTAAACGTCGTAACCCTGCCGTTTTAAAAGATACGCAGAAACTGAACTGTCTACGCCACCGCTTACGCCGATTAAAACCTTTTTCATACCTACCCCTTTTAAAGTCGTTTTGCATACAGTATAAATAATAAATTAAAAAAAGTCAAGGTATCAGCGCGATGCGCTAAACTAAGTTTTCATTACGGATAAAAAAATTAAATTTTAGCGTTGATTTTTAAAAAATTGTTGACTTTATTTTTTCAGGTGGTATAATATGTTATATAACTTTTTAAGGAGAAATTAAAATGAAAAAGACATTAAAACTTATTAGCATTATGTTAGTTTTAGTCGCTCTTTGCTCTATCTTTGCTGGATGCAACAAGATAAGCAAAAGTTACGCTGAAAAAATTAACGAAGCAGTAAAAAACGGAGAGCCTTACACTCTCGAACAAGTTTTAAAAGATTTAGGCGATTCTGCAGTTAACCGAACCACCGCTCTCGGAACTGGCTACGTTTACGCTGTAAAAGGTTGCGACAGTTACGAAGACATTTTCAATAAAATCAAGGCTGGTGAAGAAGTTGTTGGTATAACCGTTTATTTCCTTCTTGGAAAAGCATCATGGGCAACTTTCAAAACTATTGACTTAAGCAAAGAATAAAATTAATCGGGCGCAAACTCGCCCGATTTTTTGTGCGATTTTTGTCTTAAATTTTTTAACAAAAAACAAAACTCAATCATTGATTTTATACTTATTATATGGTACAATTAAAATAATAAATTTAAGGGAGATAAAATTATGGCTGAAAAACCAACACCTATACAAGAAGACGAATTTGCAACCGACGATATCGTGACTTTGCGCTCGGCAACCGGCGAAGACATTGACTTTGTAGAAATTGCAGGAATTGCGCATAAAGGGAATTTTTACGCAATATTGCAACCTGTTGAACTTATTGACGGCATGGAAGAAGATGAAGCGCTCGTGTTTAAAGTTACGCGTGGCGACGACGGCGAAGACAGATTTGAAATTGAACTTGACGACGAAATTATCGACGCGGTATTTGCTGAGTATAATAGACTTTTAGATAACGTTGAAAACGAATAATGATGATTTGAAGGCAAGCCTTCATGATTTGAGCGACATAAGTCGCTCGTGATTTGAAAGCAAGGCTTTCATGATTTGCAAATTTTCAATTTGCATTGTTGTCGTGCGTTTTTTAAAAAACGCCGTCTTAATTATATTTAATCACGGAACGCGATAGCGTTCTCGACCGAAATGAAAAACTTGTTTTTCAAATCATGCAATCAAAGATTGCAAATCACGCTAACTAAGGTTAGCAAATCATGCAAGCACCGCTTGCAAATCATCAATAGCAAAAGCAGTGCTTTTGCACAATCCGCGCCCGTAGTCTAATTGGATAAAACGATGCCCTCCGACGGCGTTGTTGTGAGTTCGAATCTCGCCGAGCGCACCAAAAAAGTTGCATTTTATTGATGCAACTTTTTTATGTCAAATTCGCAAGAATTTGATTATAATTCGAGCGTTAGCGAGTTATAATATTGCGAAGCAATTATCATTTTCGCGCAAGCGAATTTGAATTATATTGCGCTTTGCGCAAATTATAGTTCGTTTACACTCACATTATAGTACGCTACGCGTACATTATAACCACCTACGGTGGAATTTCGCAATGGCGATATATAGCGTTAGCGAACTTTTAGCCCCTTGACTTTTGTTAAATTCCGTGGTAATATTTAGATAATTAACAAGGAGATATAAATATGACCGAATTAAAAATTGTTGGCTGGACACACTTTGATTGTGAGTACCCTACCAGGAAGTTAAAAGGCGAAGATTTTATTGCTGTTTATGAATTGATTCAAGAAGAACTAGCGCGCAATCAATACGTTTTTTCTGGTCAAGAACACCAATGTGAACCAACTGGAGTTCCAGTTTTTTCTGACGGAACCTGCTTTAGAGCAAGTATGCGCTCTTGGGGTAAACTTATGGCATCGATATACAGCGGACCTAACGGAGAAGAACTATCGTATATGGACTTTTATACGTCGCTTGGCGAAGATTCCGTTATGCCAGAATATTCTGATATAAACGTTGAGCCAGCCATTTTGGATGATGAATCAATTGGTTGCATAACAAAAGAAGATAAACAAATTGTAGAAGAATCTTTATCGCTTGGTATGACTTTTTTGACGACGGATAAAGTGTTAGAAAAATTAGCTGAAAAAATGAAGGAAGAAAAATAAACACGAATTTGAATTATATTGCGCTATGTGCAAATTATAGTTCGTTTACACTTACATTATAGTGAAGTCGACTTTCGTCCGGGTTTTAATCTGTAGCCGTAGGCGGAAGACTTCATCTTTTGCGCAAGCAAAAGACTTAATCCAAGCACCGCTTGGACTTCATCGTGCAACGCACGATTTAATTTAATTAAATCCGCATAAATGCGGATGAAATCCACTTTCGTAGATGAAGTCACTTTCGTGATGAAGTCCGACTTTCGTCGGGTTATTAAAAAAATTGTCAACCGCAAGTGCTACTTGCGGTTTTTCAAAACGAATTTGGTAGACAAATTAAACCTAAAGATATATAATTTCCATATTAGGTAAAAATATGATATACTTTGTTAGACACGGCTCGACTGAGTGGAATAAATTGTATAAATGTCAAGGAAAAGCGGATATTTCTTTGTCGCAAGAAGGTATTGACCAAGCGAAAGAAACCGCGAAAGCGTTAAAAGACGTTAAGTTTGACGCTTGCTTTTGTAGCCCCCTACTTCGCGCAAGACAAACTTTTGAAGTCATTACCGGAAGATTGCCTACTGAAAGCGAAATTGATAACAGGCTTTCCGAGCGCGATTTTGGCGAGTTTGAAGGAAAAACGCGTTCTGAGTTCGATTTTGAAGGGTTTTGGAACGCTTTTGATAAAAAAACTTATGAAAAAGCAGAAAGTTTAGACGAGTTTGAAAAACGAGTGAAAAGTTTTTACGACTTTTTAAAAGAAAATTATCGCGATAAAAGGGTTTTAGTCGTTTCTCACGGCGGGTTTGGATTTTTGTTTAACGCCCTATTTTTCGGAATTCCTGAAAGCGGAATTTATTCTCATGCAGAGCTTAAAAACGGAAGCTTTAAAACGTTTGAATTTTAAAATACATATTTTATCGTAAAAGGCGTGCTAAAACGCCTTTTTTTGATGTAAAAAATACTTAGAAAAAATAATTTTGTAAAAAACTTAATTAATTTTGTAAATCGGTTGAAATTTGTCGCAAATTGTTATATAATCATAATTATGATAGGCGAGTTTGGGCAATTTTTAAATTCCCGCCACCCGTCATATAAAAAAATTTTAAAGTCATTATATTTTTTAAGGAGGAAATCATGAATCCACAACTCTTCTTGTGGTTGATTGTCGGCGTTGTTGCGGTTACCGTATTATACGTTGCAATTAACTACATTCGCATCAAGAAGATGGAAGAAGGTACTGACCAAATGGTGAAGATGGCTGGTATCATCCGTGACGGTTCTAACGTATTCTTAAAGAAAGAATTTACTACTATCGGAATTGTAATCGCAGTTTTGGCAGTATTATTCTCACTCTTTATCGAAAAGTTTAGTGCTATTACGTTTATCCTTGGTGCTGCAATGTCAAGCGTAGTTTGTATCTTAGGTATGAAAAGTGCAACTTATGCAAACGTAAGAACTTCAAACAAAGCTCGCGAATCTTTAAGTATCGGTGAAACCGTTAAGGTTGCATTAACCGGTGGTTCTATCAGCGGTTTAAGCGTTCAAGCACTCGGCTTACTCGGCTTAGTGTTAATCGTTTTAATCAGCGGTGTTGGTGGCGCTAACGGTCTTGTAACTTTCTCTATCGGCGGTTTATTCGATATGGCTAAGCCTGAATACTATCAAGGTTTTGGTCTTATCAAGATTGAAAGTTTAGCAACTAACGCAACCGTAATGAGAATTACGACTTACTCACTTGGATGCTCAATCGTAGCAATGTTCAACCGTGTTGCTGGTGGTAACTACACTAAAGCAGCAGATATCTCTGCAGATATCTTAGGTAAGATCAGAAACGACCTTCCAGAAGACGACAGCCGTGTTCCAAACGTTATTGCTGACTTTATCGGTGACAACGTAAACGATATCGCAGGTAACTGTTCTGACCTTTTAGAATCTTTCGTTGCAACAATCAGTGCAAGCTTAATCGTTGCTATCGGTTTCATTAACAACCCTGTTGTTGCTGCAATCTTCTTCTTAAACGGCGAATTATTCACTTCACTTGCAATGCTTCCTATCATCATCGCTGGTGCTGGCTTGATTGCTTGTGTAATCGGTATCTTGTTTGCTCAACTTAAGAAAATGGGTAACGATCCTGCAAAAGAACTTGACCTTTCTACATACATTTCTGCTGGTTTAACTTTAGTTTTAGCTGGCGTTGCATGTTTCTTAATCTTCAACAAGTTCGATGCTGATACTTTAAAAGTTCTCGGCTGGAAAGTTGGTTGGGCTTCTCCATTTATCTGTATCGTATTAGGTCTTATCAGCGGTGTTGCTATCGGTAAAATTACTGAATACTACACTAGTGCTGACCACAAGCCTACTAAAACTATCGCTGAATACGCAACCGAAGGTGAAGCGTTCGTTGTAACAAAGGGTGACGCAGTTGGTTCACGTTCTTGCTTATACCCTATCTTAATTATCGGTGGTTCATTAATCGTTGCAGGTCTTATCTGCGGAACTTACGGTATTGCAGTTTCTGCACTCGGTATGCTTTCGTTCGTTGGTAACACAGTTTCTATCGACGCGTTCGGACCTATTGCAGATAACGCTGGTGGTCTTGCTGAATCTTGCCATCTTCCACACGACGTTCGTATCATTACCGACAAGCTTGACTCTGTAGGTAACACTACTGCTGCTATCGGTAAGGGCTTTGCAATCGGTTCTGCTGCATTTGCTACAGTTTCACTTATCGTTGCATACGTTGGTAACTACGCTAACTACGCTGAACTTACAGTTCCTACCCTTGACAACTTCACAGTTATCGCTGGTATGATTATCGGTGGCGCACTTATTGAATTCTTCTCTGCACTTCTTACTGATAACACTATCGCTGCTGCAAAAGAACTTGCTGACGTTGGCGACAGACAACTTCAAGATCCTGCTATCTTAGCCGGTGACAAAGATCCTGACTACAACGAATTAGTTGGTCTTGCAACTAAGAGTGCTTTAAAGAACATGGTTATTCCTTCTATGATCGCAGTTGTTGTTCCACTTATCGGTGGTGCACTCTTCGGTGTTGACTTCGTAGTTGGTATCTTACTTGGTGCTACTATCTGCGCTATTCCACGTGCTATCTTCATGGGTAACTCTGGTGGTGCGTTCGATAACGCTAAGAAGTATATCGAAAGCGAAGCAATTCCTGGCCACGGCAAAGGTTCTGCTGCTCACAAGGCTGCAGTTACCGGTGACACTGTTGGTGACACTCGTAAAGACGTTGTCGGCGTTGCTCTTGACATCTTCATTAAGGCTATGTCAACAATCGCTAACACACTCTTTAGTATCATTCACCTTATCAACAGCATTATGCCTTGGTAATAGATTAATAAAAAAAAACGCGTTCGGGAAACCGAACGCGTTTTTTTATCAGTGAAATGAACGATAAATCGTTCATGAAATTAGCAACTGTCGTTGCTCGTGAAATGCAAGACTACTTTTTGCGTACGCCTTGCATGAAATGCAAAATAAGTTTTGCATTATTGTCGTAACGCTTGCGCGTTTCGTGATTAACATATAATTTTTTCTAAGGAATACTAAAATTTATAATTTTTTTCGGGAATTTTGAAACAAAATTCCCCGACCGCAATGCAATCTTTGATTGCATTTCATGATTTTTTAAAAATCATTTCATGGCAAAAGCCATTTCATGAAAAGTCAACGACCTTTTCATTTCATTAAAAAAAGTGCGACCGCGCTTTTTAATTGACAATTTATTCCCTTTTTAATATACTGTAAATAATAACTTATTCGGAGTCATTATGGATATAATTTGCGCAATAATCGCCCTTATGCTTATCGTTATAGGTATACTTGCGAAAATAACTGATGCTGGTAGTTCTATAATAATCTTCTTTTTGCTTGTCACTACAAGACTTATTATAGGAAGTAGTTGTCTTTTAGTAGTTTTGGCGTGCTTTATGATTTTATTTGGGTTTAAGATTTTACTTAAGAAAGTTAATCTTACGGGCTATGAACTGGTTTCTAATAAACTTACGCTAAGTCACTCGATTGCACTTTTTGCGCTAAGTTTTTGCCACCTTGCAGCATTGACCTTATGTATTGAATTTTTCCCAAATGCAAGCCACGATTTCAATTTCGTTCGCCTTGCATTTTACGCAACGCTAGGCTCGGCGTTCTCGATTGAACTTGCGAGCGTTCTAAACGGCTTTGCAAAGTCTGGATTAAGAATTTCTAACAGCGAAAAGTGTTCGCCTTTTTCTAGCGGTGCTATAACCGTTTACGGGGCAATAGGCGCGATAATCGTAAGTTTTTGCTTCGGTGTTTTATATTACTTTTCACAAAAATCTATTATCCCTTCGATAATTACGGTACTTCTTGGTTTTATCGGCTATCTTTTATATTCGCTCGCCGTTGAAAAACTTGAATATAAAGAAAAAGTTATCACCCCTACCCCTGAAAATGGACTTACCGAACAAAAGGTAATAAAAAGCGGAATAGAAGGTTTTAACAAGACTGTAATCGGTTTTATTTGTCTTTTGATTATAACCGCCGTCGCGTTAGTCATTGGGTTTGTTTTAAAATGATGATTTGCAATCTACGATTGCATGATTTGCTAACTGTCGTTAGCATGATTTGCAAGCCTTTGCTTGCATGATTTGAAAAAACAAGTTTTTTCATTTCGGTCGTGAAGGCTCTGCCTTCCAACAAATTATATAACAATTTGGCAGTTTTTTACAAAAACTGCTCGACAATAATGCAAATCGAACGATTTGCAAATCATGAAAGTTTCACTTTCAAATCACGAGCGACAAAGTCGCTCAAATCATGAAGATGCAATCTTCAAATCATTTAAAAAGTGTCGATAACCGTGTTATCGACACTTTTTTGTTTTAAATTTTGATTTTGAATACAGCCTTCTTAACAAAGTCATGATTTGCTTTAATTCCTGGACAATGCGCGTCTTCTGGGAATAAAATCATAAACATACCTTCGTCAACCGTGATAGGTTTTCCGATTTCACTCGTTCCTAAAAATCTATCTTTTACAGCGTCGTATTCAGTAGTCTTTTGCATATTTTCAATAATTTGCCATTCGATAACTTCGCTACCTGTAACGATATATTGAACGTCTAAATACTTAATATGCGATTCCCACTTAGTGCTTGTAGGGCTTGGGTTTGATTCTAAAATATTCACAAAGCACTCGTCACCTAAGTCGTACTTACCTTTTTCAAGCGACTTTAGGTCGTTTTCAGCGATAAACTTTGCAATTTTAGAAAGATTTTTGTTACAGCCTTCATATAGGCCAATGTTTCTCATATAATCAAGAATCATAATATAACTCCTTAAAATTATTTACTTTAATTTTTATGAACGGTTTGCTTTGTTTGGACCTGCATAAGACGTGCAATCGCTCTTAGCAGTATCTGCGTTAGTTAAGTAACTTGGCGTATAAGTCGAGAAGTTTTTGTCGTAACTGTTGCTTGTCGTAACACTTTCAGAACGGCTTTTTACCGTCTTAAAATACTTGCTTTGGCTCGTTCCGTCGTACTTGTCGTTAAGCGATTTACCATAGCACGTGGTATTTTCGTCGGTGTGATTTGAGTTTGACTTGTAGTAGTTTGCTTCAGATAAGATTATAGCGTTTGCTCTCATACTCATACAAGTCGTGTTACTTTCAAAGTAGCAGTTGTAGATATGAATATTACCAACTCTCGCAAGCGGAAGTCTCGACTTGTTCTTATAATAGTAGTTGTGGTGAAGTGTAATGTTATATTGAACGTGCGAGTCGCTACCCCCGCAAAGCATCGTCTTTTGACATTCGTTGTATATATTATAAGACATAGTTACGTTCGAGCAGTGCTTAACGTCAGTTGCGCCGTCGCCGTAGCCTTTGTCTTTTTCGTCCGTTAAGTCCCAACCATTTTTGCCACGATTGAATTTGTTGTTGTGTACCCAATAATGACCATAATCGCCTGCGGAACCTTTAGCGCCTTCAAACGAACATGCGTCTTCAGGATAATCGGTGAAAGTTAAGTTTCTTACTTCGATTGAACTACACTTTTTAAACGTCATACCAAATTGATAAAATTCAGCGTCGTCACCTACACCTTCAACGGTGATATTTGATTTTTCGCTAATATCAATCATATTCCAGTAACTGTCGTCGCCAAGGTTGTTTCTTGTGATTCCCTTGATATCAGTGATATTAGTTTCAAGTGAATCTTTAGATTTATATTGCGGACAAGAAATTCTACCTATAATTCTGATACAAGCGTTACCTGCTTGAATAGCCTTTACGAGCGTTACTGAGTTTTTAGTCGCTTCTGTTACGTAATAAACTTTTACGCCAGACTTAAGCGTTCCGTCGTCGTTATACGCGCCAACGCCTTTAGTGTAGCCTGCGTGGGCGTAACCCGAACGGTCGTACGAAGTTACGTTAACCCCAGTAATTACAATATCTTCGTCTGACGAGCCAACGTCAACTTTGATGTCGTACTTACCCGCTTTAAGACCTAAAATGTCTGCACGTGCGCCTTTACTGGTTTGGCGTATAAGTTCTGAATCAATTTCAGTGTAACTTGATGCAGAACTCAATTTATAGTAAACTTTAGCAGAAGAAGTTTTGCTATCTGCCCATAATACGTACGCGCTTTCGCTAAGTCCCTTGTAGTCTAATAGTAAGTTAGTAGAAGGCGTAGTTGGGTTTTGAGTCGAATTTGAACTAGAACTAGAACTAGATTTTGAACTTGAAGATTTTGCACTTGATTTAGCGCTAGATTTTGAACTTGAAGATTTTGCGCTTGATTTAGCGCTAGATTTTGAACTTGAAGATTTCACACTCGAATTTTTAGAAGTGCTAGACTTAGAACTTGATTTAACGCTAGATTTTGAACTTGATTTAGAACTAGACTTAGAACTCGATTTTGATGAATTCTTGCTAGTTTCAACGCTTTCTGAAGAAGAATCTTCATAAGAAGAGTCTTCCATTTCAGAATCTGAATCAGAATCGTAAAGCGACGAATAGCCTTCGTCCGCACCGTAGTTTCTTGACGTCTTTGGCACAGAAGAACCGTTCAAGTCGCTACTTGCTGAACTTAATTCAAATTCGATTGAACAACCAAACGCCGTCAACGCTATAACGGATATTAGCATAACCGAAACGACAAAGCGCATAAATCTTTTCATAAATTACCCCCGTACGCGCATAACACTGTAATACATTTTATCATAACTCAGTTTTTATGTCAATTACGGCGATAAATTTTTTCTGAAATTTAAATATTTTTACCACGTTTATTAGAATATATTTTTTACAATAAATCTCACAAAATTTTTACAAAAAAACTCTTGCGGGAATAGGTTTTTTAGTGTACAATAAAAGAAAAACTTGTAAGGAGAATATTATGTTACTAAATTTATTAGCAAGCAGTTTTTTTGAAAACAACCAGCCTTATTTTATTTTCGGCGGACTAGTTTTTAGTCTACTTATTTTAATTTTCGCAATTCTTTCTTTTTTGAAAAGTTCAAAACTATCAAAAAGTTTACTCGTAAATAAATTTAAAGTTATGGATATATGCGAGAAAAATACTAAAGACGACTCTCTTTTATACACCGTCATCGTCACGAATAGTTCTGTAAACGCTATAAACGTCTCGTCAATAGGCTTTTGCCACGACGGTCAATATTTTAATTACAGAAACGAAGCAAGGGCGCAAGTTAAAGACGGTGGCGATCTCGTTATCCCACCGCGCGGTATTATTAAACTTAGACTTTTCACCCCACAACTTGAACGCGATATTTTTAAAAACACTACGGTTAAAAAACTTAAAACGGTTAAAGTTTACGTAATCGGCAGTAACGGCGAATCTTACACGGGAAAAGCAAAAGTAATTACTAAAAAGTTAAAAGAAAAATATAAAGAATACTACGCTTTTCATAAAACGGAAATTATTGATAAGTTCGTTGCTACGTGCGCGCTTAAATCTATGCAAAACGTAAAACTAAGTCTTAAAGAAAAAATTAAACTTGCGCTTTGGAAAAAGCATGCAAGCGATAGTTTACCTAAAGTCGTATCCCCTGAGACTGAGTTTAAAAACTGCACCTTAAGCCCTAGCCCTGAAACGAGCGAGGCTACGCCGTTTGCAATTAAAGACGCGGTCGTTTCGTCAAGTTCTGACTTAGATAAAGATTTAACAAAAAACGCTGACGAAAATACTGAAAGCACAGAAACTAACGATTAATCGCTTTATAGCGCGATTATTAGCATTTTTTAGGAGTTAATATGAGAAAAACTAAAATAATAGCAACCATAGGTCCCGCTTCAAGAAGTGAAGAAGTTTTAACCAAAATGATTCAAGCAGGTATGAACGTTGCGCGCCTTAACTTTTCACACGGAACGCACGAATACCACAAAGAGACTATCGACCTTATTAAAAAAGTTAGAAAGGAAAAAGAAGTTCCGCTCGGTATTATGCTCGATATGAAAGGCCCAGAAGTGAGAACTAAGTCTTTATCGAGCGGTAAAGTTACTCTTAAGAAGGGAACGACTTTTACACTTACTTCTAAAGACGTTTTAGGCGACGAAACTGTCGTTTCTATTACGTACCCACCACTTTGCAAAGAAGTTCAGAAAAACACTAAAATTCTAATTGACGACGGCTCGATCGAACTTTGCGTTTTAGAAACAACTGACGACGAGATTAAGTGCAAAGTCGTTCGCGGTGGCGTTTTGGGCGAGAAAAAAGGTATAAACGTTCCGAGCGTTAAACTTGGTATGCCGTACCTATCTGACACCGACAAAAAAGATATTTTATTCGGTATTGAAAACGATATCGACTTTATCGCGGCAAGTTTTGTCAGAACTAAAAACGACGTTATCCAACTTAGAAAATTCGTCAACTATCACGGCGGACATAAAATAAAAATTATCTCCAAAATCGAAAACACCGAAGGTATTGACAACTTTGACGAAATTCTTTTAAACAGCGACGGAATTATGGTTGCGCGTGGAGATATGGGCGTAGAAGTCGATTATACGCGCCTTCCTGGCTTACAAAAGCGCTTTATAAAGAAGTGCTACCGCTCGGGTAAAATGGTTATTACCGCTACTCAAATGCTCGAGTCTATGATAAAAAACCCAACCCCTACCCGTGCAGAAATTACCGACGTTGCAAACGCCGTCTTTGACGGAACGAGCGCCGTTATGCTATCTGGCGAAACGGCTATGGGTAACTACCCAGTTGAAGCCGTTCAGGTTATGGCAAACATCTCTCAGCAGGCTGAAGACGACTGTTTCGATATGGATATCTACTCTAGACGCTCGTACGACCTTGATATTGAAGATACGACAAACGCAATTTGCGACGCGGCTAGAACCACCGCAACTGACCTTAGGGCAAAAGCGATTATCGCCCTTACTATGGGTGGCGACACGGCAAGAAACGTTTCAAAGTTTAGACCGAGTATGCCAATAGTTGCCGCAACGCCTGAAGAAAAGACCTTTCACCAACTATCACTATCTTGGGGAGTCTGCCCTGTTTTATCACTTTTAAAAAGCCACTCTGACGACTTGTTCGTTCACGCAATAGATTGTGCTAAAAATCTTGATATCGTTGAGAAAAACGATATGGTCGTAATTATAGTTGGTATTCCGCTTGAAATTTCAGGCAACACGAACACGATAAAAGTTGCGAAAGTTAAATAGTTTAAATGAAATGAAACCACTGGTTTCATGAAATGACGATAAACCGTCATGAAATGACAAACAAGTTTGTCGTGAAATGCAAAATAAATTTTGCATTATTGTCGTGAACGCTAACGCGTTCCACCTTATTATATAATAATTTTCGGCAAATTTATAATTTGCCCGACCGCAATGCAACCGAAGGTTGCAAATCACGTCAACTACCAAGTTGGCAAATCATGCAAACGCAGTTTGCAAATCATCAATAAATTTACACCTCATCCGTCGCATTGCGACACCTTCCCCTCAAGGGGAAGGCTAATTACAAAACAAAAAACTGCCGAATAATCGACTTATTCGGCAGTTTTTTTAATTTTCTTTAATTCTTTTTTAGTCTTTTTAGTAAAATCGTACTTTCCAAAGCAAGACGGATATTTTTTTAAAAATTCGCTGGCTGTTACCTTTTCTCTTTCGCACATCTTCTTTAAAACTCGCATCGTCGTATATGCGTCAGCATCTGCGCTATGCATAATTTCAGGCTGAGAAATTTCTAGGTCGTCGCACATTTTATCAAGCGAACGAATTTCGTCAAGATTAAAAATGTTTTTAAAAATAATTCCTATATCCGAGTACCAAAAATCTATGTACGGAAGATTGTATCTGTCACTTTCGTCTTTTAAAAACTTCATATCGTTTTTGGTGGCGTGACCAAAAACAATTTGGTCTTTTTCTAAAAGAACTTGGCTTATTTTTTCGTAAACGTTTGAAAAAATTGGTGCAGACTTATATTCGCTTTTAGTATAATGTAATAAATTTTTTAAAGTGTACCAGTCGAACGGCGAGTTAGGGTTAATCAGAATTTCTTCCCTTTTAATCTCGTTAAAATTATCGTCGGTTAAAAGATACCCAAACTCGCAAATTTTGCCCTTTCCACCGCGACAGGTAGCGCACTCTATGTCAAAAAATAAATAGTTCATAAAAAATTAGTCTTCGTTATATTCTTCTAAAAGTTTGTAATAATCGTCAAAAACTTCGATAATAATTTGTTCGTCGTCAACGATAACGAGACAATCTTCGTCTTCAATTTCGTCGATAACGAAGACCAAGGCTTCGTCGTCAGCAACGCCTTCAATCTTAGTGACAGGCTTTAAAATTACGTAAATTTTTTCGTCTTTCGGGATAAGCGCAACCTGCTCAAATTCCGTTTCTTTATTATTTTCGTCGTATAAAACGATATTTTCCGTACACTCTTCGTCTAAAATTTTGTCAATCTCTGTCATTACTTCCTTAGTTGCCATAACATATCCCCTTTTTATTTCTGTTATAATGATAACATATAATAAACATTTTAGCAATAAATTTATTTTGTAATAAAAAAAATTGTTGACAAAGAGCGTTTAAAAATATATCATATTTTTAGACTTTATCTTTTATTTTTAGGAGAATTTTATGCAAGTTGCAATTTACGGCTATGGCAATTTAGGAAAAGGCGTAGAAAACGCTATTAAACAAAATGCAGACATGACGCTTTTCGGCGTTTTTACAAGACGAAACCCTGAAAGTTTAACTCTATCCACAAAAGGCGCAAAAGTTTATTCTTGCGACGATATTTTAAAGTATAAAGACGATATCGACGTTCTTATTATCTGTGGCGGTAGCGCGACCGACTTACCTGAAATGACCCCTTATTTAGCCGAGCATTTCAACGTTATCGACAGTTTCGACACCCACGCGGATATTCCTAAACACTTTGCCCGCGTTGATGAAAAGGCTAAAATTGGCTCTAAAACCGCAATAATTTCAGTCGGTTGGGACCCTGGTATGTTTTCTTTAAGTCGCGTTTTAGCAAACGCAATACTTCCTGACGGAAACGATTATACTTTCTGGGGAAAAGGTGTAAGCCAAGGTCACTCTGACGCAATTCGTCGCATTGACGGAGTTCAAGACGCTAGACAATACACCGTTCCAGTTGAAAGCGCGATGTCTAAAGTTCGTAGCGGTTTGAACCCAACTTTAACAACTCGCGAAAAGCACACGCGTGAATGCTTCGTCGTTGCAAAAGAAGGTGCAGACCTTGAAAGAATCGAAAGAGAAATTAAGACTATGCCTAAATATTTTGCCGATTACGACACGACGGTTACTTTTATTTCTCAAGAAGAACTTGACAAAAACCACAAGGGTATTCCACACGGTGGCGTCGTTATCCGCACTGGAAAAACGGGTAAAGACCTTGAAAATAATCACGTTATCGAATATAAACTAACTCTTGACTCTAACCCAGAATTTACTGCCAGCGTTTTAGTTTGCTACGCTCGCGCGTGCTATCGCAAAAACCAAAAGGGCGAATTTGGTTGCAAAACCGTTTTAGACGTTTCCCCAAGCGAAATATCACTAATCAACAACGAAACGCTTAGAAAAATTATGCTTTAATTTTAGCACCTATTATTTATTCTTTAAAACAAAAACCTGCGCTATAACACGGTTATAGCGCAGGTTTTATATTTTTCGATTACTCAGAAACTTCTTCTGAGGCAGTTTCTTCAGCTACTGTTTCGTTAGTTTCTTCTTCCGTTTTAATAAAGTCGCTTTCTTCAACTTGATCTGGAACAGAGTCGTAAAGAGCGAGAACTTCTTCGCCTGGCTGTTCGGTTAAAAGCGCAGTTACTACCGCTGAAATTAAGCCGATTACAAAGCCTGGAACGATTTCGTATAAAGCAGTGTTGTAGATAACGCTATCATAGCCGTAATATTCGAAGTTGAATAGTACCATCCACAAAATACTTACTACAAAGCCGACGATAATACCAACGACTGCGCCTTTATAGTTAAATCTGCGCCAGAAAAGGCAAAGTAACATCGTAGGTCCGAACGCAGCGCCAAAGATTGACCACGCCGCAGATACAAGTTGCATAATGGTTTGTGATTTTGGATTTAGCGCGATAAGTAGTGCAATAATAGTAATAACCGCAACGACTATTCTACCAACCCATAAAAGTTCTTTATCGCTTGCGTTTTTCTTTAAACTGGTTTTATAAACGTCAGAAACGAACGCGCTTGATGATGCTAAAAGTTGAGAGTCAGCAGTTGACATTGACGCTGCAACGATTGCAGAAAGAAGTAAACCGCCGATAAGTGCAAGTGCGCCTGCACCAAATAATTGACGAATCATTTGAATAAACGCTTGAGACGAGTTAGCGCTTGTAATTCTACCACCTAAATATTCGTGTGCAACAAGACCAACAACCGTTGCCATTAAAAGTATAATACCAGTCCAGATAGAGCCGATAATTCTTGACTTTTTCATTTCTTTTTCTGACTTTATCGACATATATCTTACTAAAATATGTGGCATACCGAAATATCCTAAGCCCCAGCCGATACCCGTTAGAATATCAGCGATGCTCTTCCAATCGAACTTTCCGCTAGAGAGTAAACTGTAATAGTTTTCAGGAGTTATAACGACACCAACAGGACCTGACGCGTTAAGTACGCCTAGCGCGATAATCGGAACGACCATAAGCGCACAAAGCATCAGCATACCTTGGAAAAAGTCTGTCCAGCAAACTGCGTTAAAGCCACCTAAAAGCGTGTATACGACGATAATAGTTGCTGCGATAATCATAGCAGGACGTTTGTCGATTGCAGGCATAACTACGTTGAAAAGTTCACCGCACGCAGAGATGCTTGACGCTGAGTAAATGCAGTATGCAATTACGAAAATAACAGCACACGCTACGCGTAAAACCGGGCTTTTTGACTTAAATCTGTTTGAGAAAAATTGCGGAATCGTAATCGAGTCGTCCGCAACGATTGCAAATCTGCGAAGTCTTGGGGCTACGAATATCCAAGAACAAACCGTTCCGATTAAAAGTCCGATTGAAATCCAAACTTGACCTAAACCGTATAAACAGATAGAGCCAGGTAGTCCCATTAATACCCACGCACTCATATCCGATGCGCCGGCAGACAACGCGCCAACTAAACCGTTGATGTTTCTGCCACCTAAAAAGTAATCTTTTTCGCCTTTTGATTTAGACTTGAAAAAGAAATAAATACCGACGCCAATTACCAACGCAAAGTATAGAATAAAGGAAATTAATTCGTATACGTTGATACTTGCGCCACCTGATGATGAACCCATAAATTTCTCCCTAAGTTTTAATACTTTCATATTATATAATATATTTTACGTTTTGTCAATATAAAAGTTTTGCGAAAGCACATAGGCTTTCGCAGATTATTTGAAGATTACATCTTCATGATTTGAGCGACTTTGTCGCTCGTGATTTGAAAGTAGAACTTTCATGATTTGCAAATCTTTCGATTTGCATTATTGTCGAGCAGTTTAAAAAACTGCCGAATTAATATATAATTAGTTCGGAACGCGCGCGTTCACGACCACAATGAAAAACTTGTTTTTCAAATCATGCAATCTAAGAGATTGCAAATAATGCTAACTTAAGTTAGCAAATCACGCAAGCAGCGCTTGCAAATCATTAAAAAGTCTTTTGGCTTTTCAATTTATTATATTGACAAATAGTTCATTTTAGAGTAAAATAGTAAAAAAAGACATCGGGGGTAGCATTATGAAGGTTATTTTAATTCAAGACGTTAAAGGTACGGGTAAAAAAGGCGATATCGTTGAAGTTAGCGACGGTTTTGCCCGCAATATGCTATTTAAGAAAAAACTCGCTAAAGAAGCAACCGCTGTTGAAATTAACAGTTTGAAAAATAAAAAGGACGCTGAAGAATTTCATAAGCGCGAAGAGATTAAGCGCCTTACTGCGCTTTCAAAAGAAATTCACGGAAAAACGGTTGTCTGCTTTGTCAAATGCGGTGAAAACGGCAAAATTTTCGGTAGCGTTACAAACCAAGAAGTTGCACAAAGTTTACTTTCTTTAGGTTACGAGATTGACAAAAAGAAAATCGTTTTAAAAGAGCCTATTAAAAGTTTGGGTAAATTTCAAGCGGAAATTAAACTTATTTCTGACGTTCCTTGTAAAATTACAATCGACGTTCAACCACTTGCAAAATAATATTTCGGGGTTAGTAAATGCACTAACCCCTATTTAATTGACTTATAGCCCTACTTTTTGCAAAAATTCGTTTAATTTTTTTAGTTTTGGATAAACTATAATTAATTGCTATTTTGCAAAATAAAGGAGTGACTATGGAAAACGTAAACTTTTCAATTTTATGCGACGTAACCCGTTGCAAGCATAACTCAAGCGGTAAAAACTGCACTTTAAACAAAATTAAGGTAACGAGCGACTGCACCGACTGTACCTGCTGTGGCAGTTTTGACTGCGCTGACGGTTGCGAGTAAATTATTAGCGTGTTATCCTTAACGGAGAACACGCTAATACTAAGTTTGCCCTTTGGGCAAGTGAAGTTATCTTCGATAGTGAAATATCGCCTAATGGCGAAGTGATGGGCAAACTTAACTTCACTGCGAGAAAAAGCGAGCAACTTCACTGTGCATAGCGCAACTTCACTTTTGTAATAAGCAAAAACTTCACAAACAGAAAAAGAGCAAGAATAGTAGGATTTTTCTCCTTTTATTCTTGCTCTTTCTTTTTATAATAAGGGTTTGGACTTAGTCCATTCGCGTTTGACCAGACAAATGCGATGCTTGCACTTTACTCAAACTACAAATTCTCTGCTAAGAACATCACCCATTTCGCCGTCTTTTCTTCTTAAAGTTTTTCTATTTTTATATAATACGTTGCACGACTTACACTTTATTCTTAATTTGCAAATTTTTCTCCCAATTTTGGCATAATTTACGAGAAACTTTTTTATTCTATGTGTAAAGTATTAAAGATAAAAAAATTTATATATTCACAAGTTTTTTCGTTTTGTTACACTATTTTCATAATATCAACACATAAGATTTTTTTATTTCACAAATTGGCGTTATTATTTCAAATATCATATTATAATAAATATATATTAATATATTGACATTTTTTTCTAGTTATATTATAATTGTTCATAAGTTACTAATTTTTATATTAATTAGGGGAAAAGTATGGACGAAATTTTAAATCAAGAAAACGTAGAAACCATCGAAGAAGAAACTCAAAACGCTGAAGTTTTAGAAGAAGTAGCTGAAGAAGTCGCAAGTGAAGAAATAACTGAAGAAGTAGTTGAAGAAAACGCTGAAACTTTAGAAGAAACTGCTAGCGAAGAACCTGCGGAAGAAGCACAAGAAGAAAGCACTGAACAACCTTCTGAAGAAATCGTTGAAGAAGTGGCTGAAGAACCTGCGGAAGAAGCACAAGAAGAAAGTGTTGAAACTTTAGAAGAAACTGCTAGCGAAGAACCTGCGGAAGAAGTACAAGAAGAAAGCGTTGAAGAAGCGCAAGACGGCGAAGATATTGACGAAGAAAGTGAAGAAGATGCTGACGAAGAGCCTGAAGAAGATAAGTCTAAACAAGCGTTCAAACTTACTCTCCCACAAAATTACGACGAAATTTGTCAAGTAATTTGTACTAAGCGCGGTAGAAAATTAATATATAAACCTAACGAAGTTTTGTTCGAAGGCTCGTACAAAGTGCTTGGAACTGACAAAAAGAACGAAGAAGGTATCAAGGTTAAAGATATACTTGACGCTGAAATTAAAGAAGGCTTAAAGCAAGGCTATCTTGATAAATTCGACGGTCTTAAGACTTCGGAAATTAAAGAAGAATACGAAAACGATATCGTTTATGAACTTGCTGAACAAGAATTCAGAAAGATGGGTATCGTCTTAGATAACGGAAAAATTAAAGTTTACGTTTACGATTGGGACAGAAAAGGTATGCACCATATCGGCTTTATTGATGAGAGTGAAGCAAGCGAAACTATCAAATATTTCGAAGATAAAGATAATTATAGTTTCGATATTTGCGGAATTATCACTGGCGGTAAAGGAAAGCGCGTAACCAAAGACGAAAAAGGCAAAATCAAAATCACAAAAGAAAAAGGCGATCCAATCGGCGTCGAACTTGACGTTACGATTATTAAACGCAAAGATTAAAAAAAGACGGTCAAAATTTGACCGTTTTTCAACGCAAAAAATGCGTTAATCGACTTATATGGCAATTAATACAATTATTATAGGGGTTAAAAATGTTAAAACTAAAAAACATCACTAAAAACTACGTTACCGCCGATAACACGGTTACGGCACTTAAAGGCGTTAGTTTGAACTTTAGAAGAAGCGAGTTCGTTTCCGTTTTAGGACCTAGCGGCTGCGGTAAAACGACACTTTTAAACATTATCGGCGGACTTGACCGCTACACCGACGGCGACATCGTAATCAACGGCAGAAGCACCAAAGATTACAAGGACAAAGATTGGGACAGCTATCGCAACCACTCGGTTGGTTTCGTTTTCCAAAGTTACAACCTAATCCCCCACCAATCGGTGCTTAAAAACGTTGAACTTGCGCTAACCTTATCAGGAATTAAGCGTGAGGAGCGTCGCGAGCGTGCAAAAGCGGCACTTGAAAAAGTAGGTCTTGGCGATCAACTTAACAAAAAGCCTAACCAAATGTCAGGCGGTCAAATGCAACGCGTAGCCATTGCGCGCGCTATCGTAAACGATCCTGATATAATTCTAGCCGACGAACCAACGGGCGCACTCGACACGGAAACCAGCATTTCGGTTATGGAAATTTTGAAAGAACTTTCAAAAACCAAACTGGTTATTATGGTTACGCACAACCCAGACCTTGCAACCGAGTATTCGACGCGTATCATAAACCTTAAAGACGGCGAAATTATAAACGATTCTATGCCGTTTGAAGGCGAGCCTGAAAAAGAAAAAATCGAAAAATCAACCGAGAAAAAACCTTCGATGAGTTTTTGGACTGCGTTATCGCTTAGTCTAAACAACCTAACTACCAAAAAAGCAAGAACTATTTTAACGAGTTTCGCAGGCTCTATCGGTATTATAGGTATTGCGCTAATACTTTCATTATCTGCTGGTTTTAATGCGTACATAGCGCGAATTCAACAAGAAACGTTGACGAGTTACCCGCTTTCGATAACCCAAGTCAACATAAACTATACGAATCTTATATCGTCGTTTCTAGGCTCGAGCGAGCGCGAAGGTCAAGAGTATCCTGACACTCAAGAAGTAACTACCCAAAACGCTATCAGCGATATGGTTGACGAAATTGCAGCAAGCGCAAACACTAACGACCTTAAGTCTTTTAAAAAGCACTTAGACGAAAATTTAGATAAAGATTTAATAAGCGATATTAAATATGGGTATAATCTAGACTTTACAATTTATCGCAAACAAACGGTTGCAACTACCGTAAAGCCTATAAAAACAACGTCTTACAACCAAGTTTTCCCTGTAAAGTTGCCTGAAATAGACGACGTAATTGCTCCGCAAATGGCGACAATGATGGAAAGTTACTATTCACGTTTTGGAGACCTTTTAACGTCAAGCCCAGCGTGGGGAGAGATTGTCGGCGATAAATCTTTGGTTGATGCTCAGTACGATTATTTAGCAGGACATTACCCTGAAAACGCCAACGAAATACTTCTTGTCGTTGACAAATATAATCAAATAAGCGACTTATCGCTCTACTTATTAGGTCTTTTAACTGCTGAAGATATTTCGTATTTATTCAATGAAATGATGTATACGAATATACCAGAAGTTCAAATTGACGCTATGTACAATCAACTTCCTGACAGTTTAAAGACGGCTAGCAACGTAAGCGAAAAGATTAAATGTATCTTAAAAGCGCAAGGCGTTCAAAGAACTAAACAAACGTTTACTTTCGACGAACTTTTAAACGATTCCGACTATGAATACGTAGCACTTCTTGGCGGTGAAAAAGTAAAAAATAACGGCACAAAAACATTAGAAGGCGTTACCACTAACCTTTACGCAGAAAGAACGGCGGAAGAACTTAACGCTTATATGAATAGTGCAGATAGTTTTAAACTTAAAATTTCGGGCATCGTTCGCCTTAAAGACGGCGTTACCAACGGCGCAATCGCTGGAGATATGGGCTACACCGACGAACTTACAAAATTATTAATCTCAAGAAACGCTAATCTGCCTATCGTTAGTGACTATGAAAAAGAAGTTCAAAACGCTCAAACCCGCGCAGGTAGCGACGGCGACCTTACTAGCACTTATTACGTAGACCTTTACACGGGTGAACCTATTAATCAAGAGACTTATGAAGCGTTGAAAAACTCTGGCGCGGTTAGCCTTTCAGCCGTTAAAGAAGACGAGCCAACATCCATCTCTATTTACGCTAAATCTTTCGAAGATAAAGACAAAATCGTTGAATTTATAAGCGAGTACAACGACAGCGTTGAAGAAGTTAAACAAATTAATTATAACGACTTTATCGGTATGATGATGTCGTCAATTACGACTATCGTTAACGCTATAACTTATATTCTAATCGCGTTCGTTTCAATCTCGCTCGTCGTTTCGTCTATAATGATTGGTATTATCACCTATATTTCAGTTCTTGAAAGAACGAAAGAAATTGGCGTTCTTCGCTCTATAGGCGCATCAAAGCGCGACATAAAGCGCGTATTCAACGCAGAAACTATGATTATCGGCTTTACCGCTGGTATGCTTGGTATATTGATTACTTTAGTATTAAATATTCCTATAAACATTATAATAAACGCTCTTTCGGGAATTAGCGGTGTTGCAGCCCTTCCTTTGGTTGGCGGTATCGCTTTAGTTGTTATAAGCGTTATACTTACGACTATTGCAGGCTTACTTCCTGCGAGTATGGCGTCGAAGAAAGACCCTGTCGTTGCGTTACGCACAGAATAAAAAAAAGGCTTGCTTAGGCAAGCCTTTTTTTTATGAATTGAAAACCGCTGGTTTTCATGAATTGAGCGACTGCCGTCACTCATGATTTGCAACCCTTCTTAATGCGTACGGGTTGCATGAAATGCAAGTTGCAAGCACCTTGCATTATTGTCGCGCAGATTTTTTCTTTGAAAAAATTGCCAACCCGACATATAATTTTTTTAGCGGATTTTATTGATTATATAAATCTGTTCGGCAAATCTTTGATTTGCACGACCGCAATGCAATCTAAGATTGCAATTTATGAACGCTTTTGCGTTCAATTTATTACGGCAAAGCCGTCAACTTATGCAAAATTTATTTTGCAATTCATTAAAACGCCCTTTGAGAGATTTTCTCAAAGGGCTTAAGGTTTTTAGTTTGACGCTGAATCACTGCTTGTTTCTTCTTCTGGATAATTTTCGTCCATATAAGTATCGAGTAATTCTTTGTCCGCATCTGACATAACACCTACTAATTTATCAAGTCTTGATAAAATGTGTTCTCTGTCTTTTGTTTCGATATCGTCGATATAGTCTTCGATTTCTTCGTCAGTCTTACCGTCAGTTTCAGTTAGGTCGAACGCGTAGATATATCCGTAGTAAGGATCTTGGTCAACAGCGCAAACGAAGTAATTTCCAACGATTTCAGGTTGATACCAATCTGTCGTTACGTCTACGTAATTTAAGCGCTTAGGTTCAACTTCTTCGCCCTTAACTTCGCCGGTTGCAAGGTCGATAATCTTACCCATATCAAGGCTGTAATAAATTCCGTCTAGGTCGCAGAAATAAGCGATGCCGTCTTTTATAAACTTGAACGCCGAGTTGTTGATAGTTTCGTTAAAGTAAATGATTTCACGACCGAACGTTTCGTTTGATGCGTTGTTATAGTCGTATTTCATCATTCCGTAAATTGCGTCGAAATAAACGATTGCATCTAAATCAATAAAGATAGAAGTATCCGTAAAGATTGAAGATGCTAGGCTTGAGCCGTTGTCGATAGTGATAAGTTTATCGTAGTTTAACTTAGTTGCCGGAGTTTCACCGCTAGCTGTAGTTACGATATCGCTTTGTTTAATGCCCTTGTAAACTGCAACTGAAGAAGTTTGAACTGCAGTTTCTTTGATGTATAAGTCTGCGCCAGTGTTTTTAGTAATATCGAAAAGCACGCCTGCAATACCAATACCGTTAGTTGCGTCTGAATAAGTACCTGCACCGTTTAAGATTTCAACGTCTTCGCTACCGTCTAAAGCGATGCGGTAAACTGCGTTAAAACTTTCGTCTTCGTCAAGCGCTTCGTTGTGAACGCTCGTCGTGTAGTACGCGTACTTAGCGTTTAAATCGTCAGGGAAAGCGTAACTCGTTACTTTTTTACTTTCTTTAACTAATTCTTGAGTATCTGCGTTGTAAACTCTAATAACCTTGTCGCCGTCGTCGTTCGTCGTGTAAACCGCAAGATAGCAAACGTCGTTAAGTTCAACGAATCTGAACGGATCAGAATTTGCTGAAAGGTTAGCAATAACTTTAGTTTCGCTTCCGTCAAGTTTAGTTCTCATATATTCGATTTCAGTGTTCTTTACTTGACCGCTAGCATTCTTATCACTGCAAGGAGTTGCGTAATAGATATAATCACCAAAAATGAAAATTCCGTTTTCGTTACCTTTTTGAGTTGAGCACACGATTTCAGGAACGACTACGTCGATAGTCTTATCTTTTTTTCCAAGTTCGGCTTTCTTTGCGCGAACTACCGCGCCTTTAACGACTTGTCCGAAAACGTTTTCAGAAGTGTAGTCTTCAATACCGTTAATAAAATAAACCCAATCGCCTTTTTCTACTAAGAATCCGCCGTTTGAACTTACTTCGCCAGAGTAGTCCGTAACGGTTGAAGTCCAACCTTTGTTACAGCCTACTATCGCAAATATCATAACTAGCGACAATAATGCGATTAACAATTTTTTCATAAATATCTCCTTTTAAAGCACCGCTCGGCTTTTAGCGATACTTCTTCAAATTACAATATGTCTTATATAGTATATAATAAAAAAATAATTAAATCAATTATTTTTAACTAAAAACTTGATAAAGTATAACTTTTTCGTTCATTTTTTTTGCATTTTAGGCATATCTTTTTATTAGAATTTTAAGGTCTTGATATGCAAAAAAATAATCTTTTAGAACTTTTAACAAAACTCAGCCAAGTGGCTACTTCTTTAAAACAGCAAAATAACGCTGAAAAATCGGAAACAAAAACGTTCAGCGAACAAACCGCCACCCACAAAATAGAAGTTGAAAAAATCGACCGCAGCAAGCCCGCCGTACCAAAAACGGATGCGATTATTAAAATGCTACGGGCGCATAACGAGATGTCGAGAAGGATTGTTGAAGAAAACAAGAAATAACGTAACCGCACGCGGTGCGCGATAAATAAATTGCAAGATTCAAAAGCGTTCGTGGACGCCAACGTTTTTTTGCAAATTAATTTTTGATTTACTTTACAAATGAAAATTCGTGTGCTAAACTTACACTAAGGATAAAGGGAAAATTATGAAAGAATTTTTTGGTTTAAGTGGCGACGGTAATGGCGGTTACGGCTATTTAAGAAGCGCAGAAGGCGCGTGGTCGTGGCAACACATATTGCAAGTTTCTATATTTATGATTCTTATGGTAAGCCTAGCGATATTGATAGGCAGAAAGAATAAAAATAAAACGGATATAGAAAAAAATAGAGTTTTAATAGCGTGTGCTATTTTAATTGATAGTTTTGAGATCGTTAAAATAATCGTTTTATGTATAAGAGCGCAAGATCCGTTAAAATGGCTTTACGTGTTACCTTTATTCTTGTGTAGTATTCAGTTAATCGCTATTCCTATGGCGGCGTTTTGCAAAGGCAGAATTAAAGAAGCGTGTTTAGATTTCGTCTTAACTTTCGGTATCTTGGGCGCTGTGTTCGGCACGATAGGCGCAACCCAAAACTACGGCGCTTACCCCGTTCTTTCTATGGATAACGTATTTTCGGGAATAACACACTCGATATCAGGTTTTGCTTCGTTGTATATAGCAATAGTTGGACTAACGAGTTTAAAAAAAGAAAATTATATCATCACCATAGCCATTTTGCTAGGCTTCTCAGTAATGGCTTACGTAGCAAACGTAACGCTTGATTACAATTATATGTTCTTAATGTACCACGACGGAACGCCTTATAGTATTATTTATAATCTAGTAGGTGGCAACGCTATTATTTATCCTATTACGGTAATAGGTATATTCGTTGTGTATATTACGCTTTTCTATTATATATATTTAAAAGTTGTTAAAAAGAAAAATAAGTTATAAACAACTTAATCGAAACACTAAAAGCGCTCGTGAAAACGAACGCTTTTTTCTTTTTATATCGGCAAGTGAAAAGTGAATAGTGAAAAGTGAATAGGTTTACTTCTTCACTATTACTTCTTACCTTTTACCTTGCTCCCCCACACCCCTTAAAACGCCTTTTTTGTCCGTAAAAGTTTATGCGTTTAAGGTAAAAATAAACTTTTTAATTAGTGTGTTACATATCGGTTATGATTAACTCCAACACAATTTTAAAAGCGTTCGAAAAACGAACGCTTTTATCTTTCCCTAGTATAGTGAAAAGTGAATAGTGAATAGTGAATAGTGAAAAGTGAAAAGGTCTTACTTCTTCACTATTACTTCTTACCTTTTACCTTGCTTCAAGCGTCAGCCTACACGACTGGCAGGTCGCCTGCCAAAAAGCCTTAGAAACAAGCAGTTCAAGGCTCGAAAAAACCCTTCGGATTGGATAGACTGTTTATTATACGTTTAAAAAGCCTTAGAAACAAGCAAGACAAGGCTCGAAAAGGGCGTTCGGATTGGATAGACCTTGTCGGTCATCCAAGTCGAACGCCCTTTTCAGAAACGCAGTATTGCGCCGTTTATAAGGCTTTTTTAGTTTAAGCGAGATTTTAAATCAGCTAGTTTTTCGCTAAGTTCTTTTGGAAGTCTATCACCAAATTGAGCGTAGAATTCTTCAATGCCCTTAACTTCTTCAAGCCACATATCTTTATCAACGGTGAGAAGTTCTTTGATAGTATCAATAGTGATATCGAGTTCTTCAATATTGATATCTTCTGGGTTTGGAACAAAGCCGATAGGAGTTTCAACAGCGTCAACCTTATCTTCGCATCTTGCTAAAATCCACTCTAGAACGCGTAAGTTGTCGCCAAATCCTGGCCAAATGAAGTGACCTTCGTCGTCAGTTCTGAACCAGTTAACGTTGAAGATTTTTGGTAATTTTTCAGCTTTAGCGCCCATTTCAATCCAGTGAGCGAAGTAGTCTGCCATATTGTAACCAACGAACGGACGCATAGCCATAGGATCGCGACGAACAACGCCAACAGCGCCAGTTGCAGCAGCAGTAGTTTCACTTGCCATGATAGAGCCTACGAATACACCGCTATTCCAATCTCTTGCTTGGTATACAAGCGGAGCAGTTTTAGCACGACGACCACCGAATACGATTGCAGATAGTGGAACACCGTCTGGAGCTTCAAATTCGCTAGAAATACAAGGACAGTTAATAGCAGGAGCGGTAAAGCGTGAGTTAGGGTGAGCACCGCAAGTAGACTTGTCTTTCTTGTCGTACTTTCTGTAATCCCACTTTTCGCCTTTCCAATCGATAGCGTTTTCTGGTGCTGGTTCGTCCAAACCTTCCCACCAAACCGTATTGTCGTCAAGGTTGTGAACAACGTTAGTAAAGATTGCGTTCTTCTTAGTAGAAGCGAGCGCGTTAGGGTTAGATTTTGCGTTAGTACCAGGAGCAACGCCGAAGAAACCATTTTCAGGGTTGATAGCCCAAAGTCTGCCGTCTTTACCAGGTCTGATCCAAGCGATATCGTCGCCTACACACCATACCTTGTAACCCTTCTTTTGGTAAAGTTCAGGTGGGATAAGCATTGCAAGGTTAGTCTTACCGCAAGCAGAAGGGAACGCAGCAGCGATGTATTTAACTTCGCCTTGTGGGTTTTCAACGCCCAAAATAAGCATGTGTTCAGCCATCCAGCCTTCGTTCTTGCCTTGGAAAGATGCGATACGGAGAGCAAAGCACTTTTTACCAAGTAAAACGTTACCGCCGTAACCAGAGTTAACAGACCAGATAGCGTTGTCTTCCGGGAAGTGAACGATATATCTCTTTTCTTCGTCAAGGTCAGCCTTAGAGTGTAAACCGCGAACGAAATCTTCGCTTTGACCGAGCGCTTCTAATACTTTATTACCTACTCTAGTCATGATGTTCATGCTGAGAACTACGTAGATAGAGTCGGTTAGTTCGATACCGATTTTAGAGAACTTAGAACCAACAGCACCCATAGAGTAAGGGATAACGTACATAGTTTTTCCCTTCATAGAACCGTCGAAAATTTCGCTAAGTTTTGCGTAAGCTTCGGTTGGGTCCATCCAGTTGTTGATAGGACCAGCATCTTCTTTATTCTTGCAGCAGATGAAAGTTCTGCCTTCAACGCGGGCTACGTCGTTTAACGCACTGCGGTGTAAATAGCAGTTTGGCAACTTTTCTTCGTTGAGTTTAATCATTTCGCCCGTTTGGCATGCTTCTTGGCGAAGTGCTTCGTATTGTGCTTCGTCCCCAGTAATCAACACGATTTTCTCTGGCTTACATAAAGCGGCGCTTTCGTCAATGAACTTTTGTACTGCTTTGTTTGTTACTAACATTTCAAAATCTCCTTTATATATTGTATGCTTTTATTTTCTTTTTTAAAATTTTTTAATCGGTAAAGTGACAAGAAACTAATAAAGCATAGAAACTAAAAACTTCACCACTATTATTTTAGCATAATTTTGTCAATATGTCCATACTTTTTTAGCATTATATTTCGTATTCTTGAGAGTTTACGGTAAATTTTATACTATCTGCAGTTTTACAAAGCGCGATAAGCTCCATAATCTCGCCAAGATGCGTCTCCATAGGATATTCTTCAGAAAGGGTGTGAATTTCTAAAAACTCGCCTTCTTTTAATTTATAGTTTTTAAAACACTCTTTAATTTTTGCGATAAGATTTTTCACCGCCGTTTTGTCAGCGCCTTTCGGAACGAACACGGTAAGTTCTGAATACCCTTTTTCATTTTCGACTTTTTTCATTTTTTCATACTTTGACTTTTCAAACATAACGGTGACCACCTATTTATTACCTATTAGTTTTAGATTACCACAATTTTGTGAAAAATAAAACAAAAAAAGGCTTTAATTGACAAAAATATATATTTTTCACTAAGCGCGCATAATTTAAAATGAAGGTATTAATTATGAGTAAGTTTTTAAAAAGAGTTATCATTTTAAAAAGCACGTTCGTTGACGAACAAAGTTGCATACTAAAAATTGAAAGTAGTCTAACTGGCTTTTCACTTTTCCTTAAGTGCGACGAAAAATATTTTAACGACGGTTACCACCTAGCAATATCCGACGGAAACGATTTTTCTTTGCAACCTATGCTTTTAGAGCAATTTTGCTCGCTCGATCTATCCGACCAAATTATCGCGGGAATTTTCAAAAAAGACGAGCTTATCTTCTTTGGTGCTAGCTCGCCTTATATTGACAGAAAAACTCTTATCGACAAGAAAAAAGATTACGAAAATTTTATTTTTGAAAGTGAAATAAGCTTAGAAAATATTTACGACGACGATAAGATTGCCACCGAAAATTACTATGATAACCGACTTATAGATAAGGATTTAAATGATGAAGAACAAACTTATAGAAATGATGAAACTTCGCCAAAAGATTTATCAGCGGAAAAAGAAAGAGTTCAGAGCGAAAAAACTTTCAACAATGAAACAAGTTTTGACGCTGTCAAAAGCCAAGTCGACTTTTACGAACTTCAAGCAAAAAGCCGGCTGAGCGAACTTTTTTCCGTTTGCGAAGAAGTCGAGTGTCTAAAAAGGGTTATCCCCAACAGCCGATTTGTAAAAGTCAATTATACAAACTCTAGTTTTTATATCGTGGGCGTTATTGAAGAAAACGATAAGCCTAAGTATATCTGTTACGGAGTTAGTGGCGTTTACGGATATCCCCCGAAAAACCTATCCGACTTTTGTCATTTCGTGCCAAAAAGTTTATTCGACCTATCGCGCGACGGATATTATATGATTTTTCAAAGCGCAAAAACCGGCGAAAAAATAACCCCAAGCATTGATGTGTTCGGATTTTAGATGATTTGCAAACTGCGTTTGCATGATTTGCCAACTTGGCAGTTGGCATGATTTGCAATCTGTGATTGCATGATTTGAAAAAACAAGTTTTTTCATTTCGGTCGAGAACGCTATGCGTTCCGTATTATTAATTAAAATTTTGGCAGTTTTATAAACTGCTCGACAATAATGCAAATCGAACGATTTGCAAATCATGAAAGTTTACTTTCAAATCACGAGCGACTTAGGTCGCTCAAATCATGAAGGCTTGCCTTCAAATCATCAAAAAAGTGGCGAATAACACGCTTATTCGCCACTTTTTTTCATAATCTTATTCATTGCAAAATATAAAACCGTTCCCAAAGCACCAACGGAAACCAATTCACCAAGCCCAACACTAACCACCGCGTACAAATATGCAATATAGCCGTCAGAAAACGACGTAAACACAAAAGGAATTAATAATGTGTTAAATAAAATTACGGGTAGCTCGCCAAGCACCACTCTTTTTACATGCGACCTTATTTTTATTCCCACCAACGCAGTAAGAAGCGACGATGAAAGCGTTGCAAATCCGCCGATTCCAACGTCAAGTGGAGTAGAGAAAATAAAGTTTGACACTACGCACCCAATAGTTAGCCCTATGCTACACTCCGGGAAAAATAATGGCAAAATTGTAAGTGCTTCGGCAATTCTTATTTGAAAGAGCCCGAAAGAAATTGGAGCAAATACCGCACTTAGCACTATGTAGATTGCGCAAGACAAGCTCGCGCGGGTAAGCCTTTGGCTTTTTGAGTTTTTCAATTTTTTCACCTCGGTTTTTATTTTTAGCAGTGTTTGCCGAAAACCTGCTTATTAATCGCGCTATAGCGCTATTTTAGGCAACTCTTCTAAACGGTTTGTACATAAAACAGAAGAAGATTACCCATAAACTTGCTACGCCGACAAGCGCGTAGATTACTCTCGTTAAAACACTCATTGAGCCGAATAAAAAGGCAACGAGATCAAACGATAACGTACCGACGAGCAACCAATTAAGCGCGCCGATAATGACTAAAATAAAAGAAATTATAGTCGCTATTTTCATATATACCCCCAAAGGCAAAACGCCTTTTAAGGATATTTTCTGCAAAACTTTTAAATTTATTCTATCTGTCGCCGTTTTCTAGCCAAAGCGAATCAAAGTTTATTGATTCAACGAAATCGTCTTTAGTAAATCGCACGAAATTGAACTTTGCATAATTAAAAATGTGCGTTTTTAAAATAATCGGCGTTGGGATATCGAGCGTATGACAAATTTTAGTGAGATACTCGAAAAATAAAGAATAGTCCATTTTTTCGGCGTTGTCAAAAAAGGTCGTTTGCTTAACGATTTTATTCTTGTCCATTACTTTTGCCCAAATTTTAATCATTTTACCACCTTTTTTGATTTTAAACGTTTACAGTTACTGCCTTATGGAATTTCTTCTTTAGAAGATGTTTTTTCTTGATAATTACGCACGAACACTCTTTAATTCTCATTAAAAACGGTCTGCCTAAATCGTCCATAATAGACGGAATAAAGGTAAAAAGACACACGAACTCGTCGGGATTATTTAACAACTTTGCGACGCTTTCAGGAAGTGGCGCAAGCATTTTCGTGCAAACTTCGTTTATTTCATCTTCGTCTTTCGGGTTTCTAAGTCCTAGCGCAAGCGCGTTATCATAACGGAAGTTTTCAAACTTTTTGTTAAACCCTTCTAAAAATTCCGTTGGCTCATCTTCAGTGTAGAATAACGAATAGGTATGTGCAAATACGTCGTAAAAAACGTAAAGCATGCCGTCGTCTGGAAGTAAATCTTCTTTATCAAACGGCTTTATATCTGAAAGATTTATTTGCCCAACGAAAAGTTCTTCTTTGTTAAACTTTGTTTTTGCTATCTTTTTAGTAACCATTGGGCTACCGAAAAAGTGCGTTCCGCTATCTTCGCCCAAACTTCTTAATGAACTAAGTGTAATATTAATCATAATATCGCCCCCTACGCATATTATTATATATAATATTGCGCGGTTTGTCAATATTAAATTTAAAAGTGAAATCCGATTTAAAATCGGGTGAAATTGCAACTTGTCAGTCGCAGTGAAATTTTACCTTGCTTTTTGCGCAAGGTAAAGTGAAATTCAACTTTTTATAAAAGTTGAGTTATTGTCGCGCAGATTTTGCATAAAGCAAAATCGCCAGCATAACATATAGTTTTAATTGCGGACTGAAATTATTATATAATTATTCCGGAACGCGCAAGCGTTCGCGACCGAAATGAAAAAACTTGTTTTTTCAAATCATGCAATCAAAGATTGCAAATCACGCCAACTGCCAAGTTGGCAAATCATGCAAACGAAGTTTGCAAATCATTAATAGTCAACCTTGCCCTCAAGGGGAAGGCTGATGCAATTTTTATATGTCTTTTAACGACAAGTCGTTCTCTTTTATAAGCCCGAACTTTCTAAATACTTCAGATAATACAATATTTAAAATTGCAGGTAAAATTATTAAAAATAGCGAAACGAGTAAAATTACGATACCGATATTCGTTCCTGCTTGGTGCATTGTAGAGAAAGTTTCGATAACGCCAACGAGTCCGCTAGTTCCCATACCGCTACCGACCGCGCTTGAAGAAAGTCCGCAAACAGCACCGATAGGTCCTAAAATCGCGCTTGAAATAATAGGTGGCAACCAGCAAAGTGGATGTTTAACAAGGTTTGGCATTTGTAACATACTCGTTCCCAAGCCTTGTGAAATAAGTCCCGACCATTTGTTTTCTCTAAAACTCATAACCGCAAAGCCTACCATATGACATGAACAGCCAATAACCGCCGCGCCTGCCGCGATTCCGTTTAAGCCTAAACTTACGCCGATAGCCGCTGAAGATATAGGAAGCGTCAGACAAACGCCCATAATGCTTGCAACGATAATACCCATTAAAATTGGTTGTTGTTCTGCACCCGTATTGATAACGTTTCCGATCCATTTCATAACTTGAGAAATTGGCGGGCCGACTAAAAGACCGACTATGCTTCCTGCAGCGATTGCAACAAGTGGCGTAACGATAATGTCAACTTTAGTTTTTCCTGATACGAGCGAGCCGACTTCAAGCGCAACGAACGCACCAACGAACGCGCCGAGCGGTTCACCAACGGATACTAGCGTCGTTATACTCATAGCGTCGTTGAACACAGTGCCAGCGATAATTTTTGATGCAAACGCGCCAATCATACCTGCAACGCCTGCGCTAACTGCAACGAGCGGTGCTTTTTTGAGTTTGTACGCCATACCAACGCCAATACCAACACCCATCAACGCCTTTGCAAGCGTTCCGACTGACTTTATGTAGTACGCAATTTTCGTATCCCCAAAAAACGAGCCTATCTGACAGATAATAGTTCCGATAATTAGCGTTGCAAAAAGCCCGAGCGCCATACCCGATAAGCCGTCAATGAAAATATAATTTAGCACCGACTTAACTTTTTCAAGTATAGGCTTTTGACTTTTTTCTTGCTGAACGTTTTCTAAATTTTCCTTATTTTCTTCCATAATTTTTACCCCATAGCAAAAATTTTAGCACTTTAGCGAAATAAAGTCAAAAAAATTTTTGTTAATTTGAAAAAAAGTACTATTTTTTACTTTACAAAAATTTAAATAAATAGTATATTCTTAGGGCTGTCTTGAAAAAGACTTTAAAATTGCTCATCATTTCCCCCCTTTATCATATCAATTAAACGACAGATGCAAAGTTTGCACTGTCGTTTAATTATATAATGATGCGCAAGCATTGCTTGCATGATGTGCCAACTTGTCAGTTGGCATGAAGTGCAATCCTACTTTTTGCGTATGGATTGCATGATGTGTAAGTTGTGAACAACTTACATTTCGGTCGCGAACGCTTCGCGTTCCGCGATTAACATATAATTTTTTCTAAGGAATACTTAATTATATAATTTAACTGCGTTTTGAAAAAACGCGCGACCTTTACGCAAGTTGCAAAACTTGCATATCACGCGAAATTTATTTTGCATATCACGTTGCAATAGCAACATATCACGCAAAACTTGTTTTGCATATCACGTAGCCTTTAGGCTACATAAAATAGGCTACATCAAAATTGCATATTGACAAAGAATATATCCATATTATATAATAAAGAAAAAGGGGGAATTCAAAATGACTGAAAAAAGAATAAACAAAATTTTTGCTTTTCAGATTGCGTTGTGCGCTTTGTTTTTGATTTTATCAATAGTCGTTTTTGCAGTCCTACCGAAAATAGACTTTCCTAATGACGACGGACTTGAAGGCGCGCTTGATTTTGCAGTAGTTTTAATTTTCTTTATAATTTTTTATTTGCCGGTTATGGTGGTAAACTTTATTTACAATATAGTATATTGTGTAGTTTTAAAAAAGAAAGCAAGCCTTACACCTATTGCGCTTATCGTTTTATCTTTTATCATTAAAATTGCAACGATTGGTTTTTCGGTATTTTTTATAATATTATTTGCCGAAGTATTTATTGACCGCTCGATTTTATTAGCAGTAATTTTACTTGCAATATTCGTTGCGGTAATAATTTTATCAATAATTTCAATGATTTTTGAAACGAAAATAAGGAAAAATGAAATGAAAAGTCTATGACTTTTCGTGAAATGGCTTGCGCCATGAAATTCTGCCTTCCCCTTGAGGGGAAGGTGGCACGTAGTGACGGATGAGGTGTAAATTTATTGATGATTTGCAAACTTCGTTTGCATGATTTGCCAACTTGGCAGTTGGCGTGATTTGCAACTTTCGTTGCATGATTTGAAAAAATAAGTTTTTTCATTTCGGTCGATCAAATTTAAAATTTGCCGAAAAAAATTATATATTAATCACGGAACGCAAAGCGTTCGCGACCTTTACGCAATTTGAAAAATTGCATATCACGCGAAATTGATTTCGCATATCACGTTGCAATAGCAACATATCACCCAAAACTCGTTTTGCTTATCACATAGCCATAAAAAATCCCGAAAACTTTTCGTTTTCGGGATTTTTGATAATAGCCATATAAGGCTAAGATTATCTCTTGCTGAATTGCGGAGCACGACGTGCTTTCTTCAAGCCGTACTTCTTTCTTTCCTTCATTCTTGGATCTCTTGTTAAGAAACCTGCTTTCTTTAATGCTGAACGAAGTTCTGGTTCTGCTACGATTAAAGCGCGAGCGATACCGTGACGGATTGCACCTGCTTGACCAGTGAAACCACCGCCACAAACGTTTACGAATACGTCGTAAGAAGATTCTTTTTCGCAAAGCGCAAGTGGTTGACGGATAACGAGTTTCATCGTATCAAGTGAACAATATTCGTCAATAGTTCTGCCGTTAATGATAATAGTGCCGTTTCCGCCTGGAATTAAACGAACTCTAGCAACTGCTTTCTTTCTTCTACCAGTTCCCCAGTATTGAACTTTTTTCTTAGTTGATTTAGCCATATTACTTTAGCACTCCTTATCAATAATCAATTTTAAGCACTTCTGGCTTTTGTGCTTGGTGGTTATGAGTGTCGCCCTTGTAAGTGCGAAGTTTCTTAGCCATTGCTCTGCCTAAAGAATTTTTAGGGAGCATGCCTTTTACTGCTTCGTAAACAGCAAGGTCACTCTTTTTAGCGATCATATCTTTGTAAGGGGTTTGCTTTAAACCACCGATATATCCTGTATGATAGGTATAAAGTTTCTTTTCGAGTTTTTTACCTGTTAAAACTACTTTGTCACAGTTGATAACGATAACGAAATCGCCACAGTCAACGTTTGGTGTGAAAGTAGGCTTATTTTTACCTCTTAACACTGCTGCAACGCAAGATGCAACTCTACCAAGCGGAATACCTGCTGCGTCAACAACGTACCACTTTCTTTCAACCGTTGAAGCGTTTGCCATATATGTCTTCATAATTTGGTTTTCTCCGTTTGAAATAATATTTTGCGAAGTTTTAAACGGGCTTTTCTTACCAGCAAAGGGGCTAATTTCGCAAAGCACGAAAAAATAACCGCTGTAAACTTGCGACTTAAACATTTTACATAATATTTATATATTAGTCAAGCAAATTTTTCAAAATTTTGCGTTTTTTTACAAATTTTCCTAACCACACAATATATTGTAGTTTAAAATTTTCAAAACCGCAAGACTTCATTAATATTCTACGCTTAAAAGGGTTAGACCGCAGGCTGGCATAGTTTTCCCTAAAAGATTTCTACCGCCACCAGAGAGTGCGGATAGTATTTCGCTTTCGGTAAGTTTGCCGTATCCGACTTCTATTAACGCGCCGACTATAATTCTTACCATATTGTATAAAAAGCCGTTTCCCGTAACCGTGAAAGTCAAGCGATTATTCTCGATAGAAATTTGCAAGTCGTAAATCGTTCTGACGGTTGTTTTTACAGATGAATTACTGCTTGAAAAACACTTAAAATCGTGCTCGCCGATAAGAAGATTTTTTGCACTCTGCATTTTTTCGATATCGGGCATTTTATTAAGTCTTGCGCTGTAAAGCCTTTGTAGCGGTCTGTCAAAACCGTCGATATACGCGCTATAGGCGTACGTTTTGCGTTTTGCCGAGTATCTTGCGTGAAAATTTTCGTCAACTTCAAAACTATCTCTCACCTTGATATCTTCGGGCAGAACGTTGTTAAGTATATGCATAAAACTTTTTGCAGGTTGGGAAAGTTTCGTGTCAAAGTGAGCAACTTGCCCCACCGCGTGAACGCCTGCGTCAGTTCGCCCACTTGCGACGAGTTTTATCTCTTCACCAGTAGTCGTAAAGTAAGCGTTTTCAATAACTTCTTGAACGGTTTTGCCGTTTGGCTGAATTTGCCAGCCAGAATAGTTCGTTCCGTCGTATTCTATAATAAGTGCAATTCTCATACGACAGCCACCGTGTAAATATTAAGACAAACTACGCCTGCTATTAACGCAACCATAGTTAAAGTTGCAAACAAGTCGCGAAGGTGAAGTTTTAATTTCTTATATTTCGTTCTTACTTTCGATTCGCTGTAACAGCGCGCGTCCATCGCGTCGCCCAGTTCTTCTGCACGGCGGAAACTTGCAATAAGTAGCGGTATAAGCACGGGAACGAGTGCTTTTGCGCGTTTTAATAAACTTCCGCTTTCAAACTCTGCCCCGCGCGCTTTCTGTGCTGAAATTATTCGAGAAGTCTCTTCCATAAGCGACGGAATAAATCTTAGTGCAATACTCATAACGAGCGCAAGTTCGTGCACTGGGAATTTTATAAACTTCAACGGCTTTAATAAACTTTCGATACCGTCGGTAAGTTCAACGGGCGCAGTCGTAAGCGTTAGTATGCACGAGCCGAGAACTAAAAACGTCAGCCTAAGCGCCATAAATACGGCAAACTCTAAAGCTTTATCCGTGATTTTTATCTTCCACCAAGCCCAAAGCACTTTTTCCGTTTCGTCGCGGTGGAATAGTACGTTTATTATAAAAGTTATCGCGATTATGAAAATTATCGCCTTAACGCTTCTTATTACCGAAAATAGCGGTACGCGCGCTAAGAATATGGACAACAGCAAAAATAACCCTAATAGCGCAAAGCCCCAAAAGGATTTAACGATAAACACTGCTACGATATAACAAATTAGCAGTACTATTTTTATCCGCGGATCAAGTCTGTGTACGACAGAACTGACGGGATAGTATTGTCCAAATGCAACGTCTTTCATAATTTAATGATTTGAAGGCAAAGCCTTCATGATTTGAGAGACTTTCGTCTCTCGTGATTTGAAAGTTTTCAACTTTCATGATTTGCAAATCAAAGATTTGCATTATTGTCGAGCAGTTTTGTAAAAACTGCCAATTTTATATAATTTACTCGGAAGGCAGAGCCTTCGCGACCGAAATGAAAAAACTTGTTTTTTCAAATCATGCAATGCGCTTGCGGATTGCAAATCATGCTAACTGAAGTTAGCAAATCACGCAAACGCAGTTTGCAAATCATCAAAACGCCGTCTTATTATTTTATTGTTTTAACTTCTCAAAAATAGCATTACAGAAACCGTCGATGGTGAAATCGCTTGATAGTTCTATGCCGTTTTCTTTTAAATAATCTTGTAAATAACAAGTCGTAGGAACGTCAAGACCTGCGTCTATTATTTCTTTAGACGAAAAAACTTCTTTTGGCGTACCGCAAGATACCACTTCGCCTTTAGAAAAAACGGCTATGCGCTGACAATGTTCGCAAACGTCGTTCATATCGTGGCTGACGACGATTATCGTGCGTTTCCCACCGTCGTGGTAGGCGTGAAGCATTTCCCAAAGTTCAGCTTTTCCTTTCGGATCAAGACCACTAACCGGTTCGTCCAAAACTAAAACGCTCGGCTCTGAGACGATTACCCCAGCGATTGCTACCCTTCGTTTTTGTCCGCCCGACAAATCGAACGGCGATTTATCTTTTATAGAATAGTCAAGCCCAACGGTATTCATAGCGCGCTTGACTTTTTCAGAAACTTCTTCGTCAGTTAATTTTGGATAGAAATTTTTAAGCCCGAACGCGATATCGTCAAACACCGTTTCGGCAAAAAGTTGATATTCTGGGTATTGGAAAACCATACCAACTTGACGGCGAAGTTCTTTGAATTTTGCCTTGTCTTTTCTTTTTTGTTTTAATAAATCGTACTCACCGACGAAAAGCTGACCACTCTGGGCTAAAATAAGCGCGTTTAAGTGCTGAATAAAAGTTGATTTACCGCTTCCCGTTCTACCGATAATACCGAAAAACTCACCCGATTCAATCGTCAAGTTTACGTTATTTAGCGCGTCGACCTGAAATTTCGCGCCTTTAGAGTAGAAATAACTTAAGTTCTTTGCAACAATTCGCATAACTTCTCCCCTAACTCTTCTTTTTCTAAGACGTCGCCCACGTCAATTCCGAGCGACTTTAGTTTTTCGCAAATTTTTAACGGAATAGGTAGGTCGAGACCTGCTCCGTAAATAATATCAGGGCGGTTGAATATTTCAGTCGGCGTGCCTTCAGCCACCATTTTACCGCTATCTAAAACCACTACCCTATCACACTCGGTAACTTCGTCCATATAGTGAGTTATAACGATAACCGTCATATTCTCCGACTTTATCAGTTCTTTAACGACCGACATAACTTCTTCGCGAGCCTTTGGATCGAGCATAGAAGTCGATTCGTCAAGTATCAAAATTTTTGGCTTTAACGCAAGTACGCCAGCGATTGCTACGCGTTGTTTTTGACCACCCGATAAGCGAGACGCGGTAGAGTTTCTTAATTCTTCAGTCTTTGTTGCCTTTAGCGCAAAGTCAATTCTTTTTGCAATCTCTTCGCGCGAAAGTCCTATATTTTCAGGACCGAAACAGATATCGTCTTCTACGATAGACGCAACCATTTGATTGTCGGGATTTTGGAAAACTATTCCGCAACCTTTTCTGATTTCAAACAAGTTCTTCGACTCTTTCGTGTCAAGTCCAAAAACTTCGATTTTACCAGTTCGTGGGGTTATAAGTCCGTTAATTAACCTTGCAAGGGTACTTTTACCACTTCCGTTTCGTCCAACGATAGCCAAAAATTCCCCTTTATTAATTTCGAGCGAAAAGTCGGTTAAAACGACAGGCTCGTTTTCGCCGTACGAAAAATTGACGTTTTCAAGTTTTACGATAGCCATACTTTCCACTCCTTTACAGATTTGGCTCTGTCACGTCATCTGACTGATTTTTGGCGGAAAATTAATGCAAAATACCTTGCGTTTTTATCGGTTACATACCACTACAGGTATGCGCCCTCAAAAAACCCTTGTCTTTTTTTTAATTTTCTCACCAACTCGCTGAAAAATATTTTTCAGCTAAAATCACCCATATTCTGTGACATCGCCATAAAAATTAACATTATATTAACATTTTTAGCAAAAATATGCAACTTTTTACATATTGATTATAATTTTTTCAATAAAAAACAAGAAAAAGGCTTTACGCACTTAGCGCAAAGTCTTTTTCAGGGGGTTAATATATCATAGGGGGGAGTGTTTTTCTTTAATTGACTATATTATATCACACTTTAAGAGTGATTTCAATAGCAAATTGAAAATTTTTTACAAATTTTTTTGATGATTTGAAGGCAAGCCTTCATGATTTGAATAACTGCAGTTATTCATGATTTGAAAGTTTTCAACTTTCATGATTTGCAAATCAAAGATTTGCATTATTGTCGAGCAGTTTTTCAAAAAACTGCCGTATTAATATTTAATCTCGGAACGCGAAGCGTTCACGACCGAAATGAAAAAACTCGTTTTTTCAAATCATGCAACCTAAGTTGCAAATCACGCCAACTGCCAAGTTGGCAAATCATGCAAACACAGTTTGCAAATCATTTTTTTAATATTAAAAACATTTCCTTTATATCGTCTTTTAGACTAAACCGCGTGGTCGAGATTGAACTTTTTGCAAATTTTTGTTCGACTAAGTCTATATACATACTGCCTTCGCCGTCATCACCCATATACATTTTATCCCACTCGGTATCCGTCACAAGGCGCTTGATATCAAGTTGAGATAGGGCTAAATTATCGAAAGAAATGCGCGAAAATCGACTTATAAGCCTTGGAATTAGTTTTTTCGTCTTTTCAACGTTCCTTAAAATATCGAGTGAAAAATAGTTTTTGCCTTTGCCAAACTTCTTGTATCCCAAAAATAAAACTTTTAAATTTTTGTCTATAATTTTTTCAAAATTTTCAAAAACCCCAGTAACAAGATGTAGTACAGAGTTTTGGTTTTTAGTCGCAAACGCGATAGTTTCGTCAAAAACAAAAAATGCGGAAATTCCCAAACCGTAGATAAGTTTTTTGTCTATTAACTTTTGAACCAATTCTTTATTTTTTATAAGGTGTTTTTCGTTTACGGTTAGGTTACAAATTATTCCCTTTTTTTTCATTTTTTCTAAAAAGGGTAAAAGCGCGCTGTGGCTTAGCGGATTTCCGCCACCTATCGCAAGTTCAATCCCACTTGGCAGAGTTTCTAGAAATAAACTCTCTAAGTCGCCTTCTTTTCCGTCTATATTCGACTTTTCGTGGCACATTGGACAGTTTAAGTCGCAAAAATTCGTAATTTTAAGGTCGATACTGTCGGGAAATTCTGCGATAAAACTATCGCCGTCGGTTTCTTTTATTTTCGTTCCGTCAGAGTATAGTTTAACGGTATAATTCCCATTTTTATAACTTGATAATAATTCCATCTTTTTTCTACTTTTTCGCCGAAAGGGTGGAAGAAGAATCAGATTTTAAGCGAGAAAATATTGTATATTTCAAGGCAAAGTCCGAAGTTCATACTTGCCGTATTAACAAGGGCTTTAACGCTGAAATAGGCAATATTAGCCACTTAAAATTAGGTTCGACGCGCACGTCTTCGGCTTTTAATAAATTTCGCCGTTACCTTCTTTATATAACGCGCAATAAAGTTCGCTCGCTTCAAAGAAGTAGTCGTCGGATAAATATTTCTTGGCAAGTTCTTCAAAGTCTTTATCGGTTTTTACTTTTGACAAGTCGAAATTGTCGAACATAAAACTGTAGTTTTCAAAACCGCAATCACACTCGAAAAGCGAGCCTTCGCCAAAATATCTCGAACAGAAAATTTCTTTGCTGTTTGATGATTTTTTGAATTTTTCCATTTCTTTTTTAACGTAATCTTTAGCATATTCGACTATGCTAGAGACTCCACTTTCTTCAAAATTCTTTTTAAAACTTGGGTTTCTTTTTAAATAATTAAGAAGTTCTTCTTCTGCATTTTCGCGCCTTAAAAGTATGCTAACCGTGTTATAGGCGCACCCTTCAAAATATAAAAGGTCCATCGCATCTTCTAAAGACAAATTTTCTTGGGCGCAAAACTCTTTAAGCGCAAACTCTTTAAAGCGCAAAACTTTATCTCGCGCATCTACTCTGAACACGAAAAATTCTACGTACGGAAAATATTCAGAATTTTCTGAGTCGCTTTCTTTTTCTTCTAAAAACTTAGATATATCCACACCGTTTTTAATTAAATCAAAACGCAAGTCGCAAAGAAAGTCACTGTCTTGGTTTTTTCCTTTGTATTTTTTTTCTAAGTCAGGCGAAAGTCTAAAAATCTCGCCTAGAACTTCTTTATATTCTTTATCTTCGTAAAGGTCGTAAAGTATTCCGCTGTTATAGGCAAACTCGTCTTCGGCGTTATTTATAAGCCCTAAAAGCATTACCATTTTTGCAACGCGCGACCTAATTTGGAACGAACAATTTACCTTATTCGTTTTGCGTTTTCTTAAAGTAAGCGTATGCGTGCTTGAACTGTTAGTTTCAAAAACTCCGTCTCTTATAACCGTTTTCATAAAGATTTCCCTTTTCTTATTAATATAAATATATTAACACGCGGGAAATGCTTTGTCAAGATTGCAAAATAAATTTTGCTTGATGTAGCCTTTGGCTACGTGATATGCAAAACTTTGTTTTGCGTGATATGTTGCTATCGCAACGTGATATGCGAAATG
>JAZSKA010000002.1:0-35794 GCA_045534605.1 Christensenellaceae bacterium
ACCCGTACCAGACATACCTTGCATTACTACTATTTTAGTAACTGCTAAACTTGCTACGAATTTTCGTATATCTTCTATATCGTAGTAAAGTCTAAGTTTTGACGCGGAAAAATTTCTAAACCGCTCGCAAAAACTTGATAGTGTTATCGTTTTATCAAACTCAATAGGCTTTTTTACGGCTTGCTCGCGGTCGGTTTTTGATAGCATGAAAAATCTTTCACCACTATCGGGCTTTTTCTTGTCTTTCTTCGTTTCCGCTGGTAAACTTGCAGAATTTTCAATAACTGCTTTTGTCTTTTCCCCTTTTCTACTTTCAGAAATCATAACTGCTAGAATAAGAGAAACTACTGCGATAAGTAAAAGTATTACGTATATGATAATTGCTGCCTTACTTGATAAAATAGACCAAAATACGGAAGAACTGCTTGCAACGTCTAAAAGGTTATAAAAACTAATCATAATTATATCCCCTTATAATAGACCGTACTTAGTCGCGCTTTTAAGCGAGAGTTCTGAGTTTCCGTCGCCGAGCGCGCTAAAGAGAACTTGGTCGAATTTTTTGTCTGCATTTTTAATCTTACTCTTATTAAAACACGCAACGATTTGCAAAAGTTTATTTGCGACAAGTTTATCAACAACTTGATTTTCTTCTTTTTTAAGTTCGACAAGCGTAGCAGTGTAACGTTCGAACTGCAAAAACGTGCGGTTGTCGATTGAAAAACCAACGAGTTCGTTAAAATGCGCTTCAATTTTGTCGAGTTTCTTCCAGTTTTCTAAAGTTATGCCACCTTCTTCGTTAACCTTTTCAACTGCGCTTGTAAAGGCTTTAAAAGATACGCAAGGTTGAACTTGTAAAACTTCTAGGCTCGAATTTGTCAAAACCGCTCCGCTAAGATCTACTTCCGTTGCGTACTTAGCGTAGATATAAGAAAGAGCGTCGTTTTCGTCTTTATTCATAATAAACCAAACGTTTTGTGGCATTGGTATAAATCCCTTTTCAACACCTTTAAGTTCAGAAAGTCTGCCAAAAGCGTCTATGTTTATCGAGTAACCTACGCGCGGGGCTTTTAGGTATGACTGAAACTTTTTAAAATACTTGTCCACGCTTGAAAGTTCCGTACCGTTAAGCAATATAAAGTTTAGGGCATTTTTGCGATTAATCGCGCTATATAGCCCTAAAGCAACTTCAGTATCTCTTCTTTCCGCTTGATTATATAGTAAATTTTCATAGTCTGTTACGCTTTTCGTGTTTTCGTTAACGAAAGTTTTAAATCCAAAAAACGCACCTAAAATTTCGCTTAACTTAGTGCGAACGTTATTCTCGCCAGATAAAAGTATAAGTCTTGAAGATGCGATTGCTGAAATTAATTCGCATACCAAATCGTCGGTTAAATCTAAACCGCATTTTTTCGAAAAATTTATAAAATCTTCTTTGAGCACGTTAAGATTTATACTTTCTACGTACTCGTCTTTGCGCTCGGCAAAAATATTAGCAAGTTCGTACATGCTTTTTGACAAAACGACAGGCTCACTTTGCTCTTCTCTGCGGTTTGAATGCTCAAGTTCACCTTGCTCCAAAACTTCGTGAGAAACTGTTTCTCCACTACTTTCCGTGCTTTTATTTTTCAATAACCTTACGACGCCGAAAAGCGCGAATAACGTCGCGCCAATAATTAAGAAAAGGCAAATTAACCCTACGAAAAACGCGCCTATTCCAGCACCTATTTTTCCATTATTTGCACTCTCTAAAATGCGCGTAACCGATAAACCCCAACGCGCGCCGAAAAAGGCAATAATATCAGTAAATACCGAAAACGCAATAAACGCCACGAGTTTTACCGTTTTTTCACTTTTAGTTTTTGCCGTAAACAATCTGTCCATAACAACTCCTACGCCAATATGTACGGCGAATAAAAATTCGCTTATTTATATTATAAATCTATTATATTCTATCACTAATCTATCCTAATTGCAATAGTTTTAAAGAAAAAGACGTAAAAGAATTTTCTTTTACGTCAAAACTAAAATTATCAGACTTGCAAAAACCGATAGTATCGCCACGATTATTAGCGATCGTTTTGAAATAGACGCTATAAGCGCAACCGCAACACCCACCACCGCAGAGAGAACGTTCCCCGTCGAGTAAAACACAAACGGAAAAGTCATCGCGGATAAAACCGTGTACGGAAGATAATATAAAACCGACTTTATATATTCGCTTTCAATTTTTCTCCTTATAAACGCCATAGGAATAACGCGTATAAGATAGGTAACTAGCGCCATCGTAAGAACCAGGCAAACCATTTTAACTTCACTCATCAGCGCCACCTCTTGGGAATATTTTAGCAATAATAAGCGCCGAGATTACAGCCGATATAATAATAGCAAAACCTTGACTTACACTATCCTTTAAAAGTGGAATATAGTAAAATAAACAACTTATAGCCCCACTTATTAGCACCGCAAAAAGAATTGAACGACTCTCTTTTACAGGCGGAATTATGATTGCTATAAACATTGCGTAAATCGCAATACCGAGTGCACTTTGCACTTCAAACGGCAAAATCCCACCTAAAATCGCACCAACTAAAGTGCCTAACGTCCAGCATATATACGGAAGTAAACTTAACCCGTAAAAGTATCTTTTGTTTACCGCACGCTCTCTCGTTACAGAAACTAAAAAAATCTCGTCTGTTATAAACGCGCTCGATAGCAACCTGTTAGGCAACGAATAGTCGTCTTCAAGTTTTTGCGACAGAGTTATACTCATTAAAAAATAGCGCGCGTTTATAACGATTTGCGTTAAAATGATTTCTAAAAAACCACCGTTTCTTGCAATTATCACTAAGCCAGCAAGTTGACCTGCGCTTGTTAAGTTAGTTGCTGAAATTAGAAGTGAAATAAGTATTGGAACGCCTAAAATACTCGACTGCACGCCGAACGCAAAACTTACCGACAGATAGCCTAAACCTATCGGCAACCCGTCTTTAACGCCTTTAGAAAAATATGAAGTTTTCTTATCAGACTTTTCCATGAAATATATTTTATCAAAAACTTAATTTTATAGCAAGCAAAAAAACTCGTTTTTGCATTATGGTCGTGAACGCTTGCGCGTTCCGTGATTAACGTATAATTTTTTCTAAGGATTTTATTAAATTATATAACTTACACCTCATCCGTCACTTCGCGACACCTTCCCCTCAAGGGGAAGGCTATGGTCGAGCAACTCGACTGTTATGTAATTTTTTTACAATCGCTCCGCCTATTATATGTAAATAAAGCCTTAGAAACAAGCAAGACAAGGCACGAAAAGGGTGTTCGGATTGGATAGACCTTGTTGGTCATCCAAGTCGAACACCCTTTTCAGAAACGCAGTATTGCGCCGTTTATAAGGCTTTATTTAAAGTAGGATACGAGAGATTCAAACAATCCCATATCGTAATTACCGACTACGTTCTTGTATAATCCAGTTCCAACACGTTCGGAGTGTCCCATTTTACCTAAGACTCTGCCGTCAGGCGATACGATACCTTCAATAGCAAGGTACGAGCCGTTTGGATTGTATTGGATATCGGTCGTAGGATTTCCGTTTAAATCGCAGTATTGAGTGATAACTTGACCGTTTTTAACAAGTTCGTTTAAAAGTTCGTCATTTGCGATAAATCTACCTTCGCCGTGAGAGATAGGAACGCTTATAACGTCACCAACGCTAAGTTTACTTAGCCATGGCGACTTAACGGATGCTACGCGAGTGTTTACAATCTTCGATTGGTGACGAGAGATCGTGTTGAACGAAAGCGTTGCAGAATTTTCGTCAGTGTCGACGATTTTACCGTAAGGCACTAAGCCAAGTTTGATAAGCGCTTGGAAACCGTTACAAATACCGAGCATAAGACCGTCGCGATTGTCGAGTAAGTCAGAAACGGCGTCTTTTACAAGTTGATTTCTAAAGAACGCAGTAATAAACTTACCAGAACCGTCAGGTTCGTCACCGCCAGAGAAACCACCAGGAATAAAGATTGCTTGGCTGGTTTTAATAAGTTCGCTAAACTCAACGCAAGACTTTGTAATACTTTCGCTAGTTTTGTTATTGATAACGTAAACGATAGGCTCTGCCCCTGCTTTTGCGACTGCTTTTGCGCTGTCGTATTCGCAGTTCGTTCCAGGGAATACCGGAATCAAAACTTTAGGTTTAGCGCATCTATAGCGCGGTTTTAAGGTGCTATGCTCAGTGCAAGACACAACGCTTTCAGGCTTCTTTTCGCCTATTTCGTTGCAAGGATATACAGATTCGAGCTTGCCTTCGTAAAGGGCGTTAAGCTCGTCAAGTGAAATCTTTTCGCCTGCGTATTCGATATAATTTTCGTCAGTAATAGTACCGATAACCACGCCGTCAGAATAATTTTCAACTTCTAACACGAACGAGCCGTAGTTATAGCCGAATAGTTCGTCTAAAGTTAAGTCGTTAAACTTAAAGCCGAAGCCGTTACCGATAGACATTTTATAAACTGCTTCTGCGATACCGCCAAAGCCAACCGCGTAGGCAGATTTTACAACGTTCTTACGCATAAGATCGGTAACAAGTTTGAAGTTTTCAATTAAAGACTGTGCAACTGGTAAACCTTCGCTATCGTACTCAGGTTTAACGATAATCGCGCTATTTGAAGACTTTTTGAAGTCGTTTGATATAATGTTCTTAATTTTTTCGCAAGTTACGGCAAATGAAACGAGCGTTGGTGGAACGTTGATATCTTCGAAACTTCCGCTCATAGAGTCTTTACCACCAATAGCGCCAATACCCAATTCTTTTTGCGCTTTAAACGCACCTAAGAGTGCTGAAAGCGGTTTGCCCCAACGCTTAGAGTCGCGAAGTGGTTTTTCAAAATATTCTTGGAAGGTTAAGTATACGTCTGTAAACTCTGCACCAGTTGCAATAAGTTTTGAAACGCTGTCGCAAACAGCTAGGTATGCACCGTGATAAGGACTCTTTTCAGAGATAAACGGATTGTAGCCCCAAGCCATAAGTGAACAATCTTCAGTGTCTTTTTCCGCTTGAGAAATTTTGTTTACCATTGCTTGAATTGGCGTTTTTTGATATTTACCACCGAACGGCATAAGTACCGTGCCTGCGCCAATCGTTGAGTCGAAGCGTTCGCCAAGACCGCGCTTTGAACAAACGTTAAGGTCAGATACAAGCGCCTTAATTCCGCTTGCAAAGTCCGTAGGGATATCTTTAGAAAAGGCTTGCGGATTTGCCATTTCAATATCTATATGCTTTTCTGCACCGTTAGAGTTTAAAAATTCACGGCTGATATCGCAAATGATTTTGCCGTTCCACTCCATAACGAGGCGCGCTTCTTTCGTAACGCGTGCAACGATAGTTGCTTCTAAGTTTTCTTTGTCAGAAAGTGCGATAAATTTATCTGCGTCTTTTGCTTCAACGACTACAGCCATTCTTTCTTGAGATTCGCTTATCGCAAGTTCCGTACCGTCTAGACCGTCGTACTTTTTAGGAACGGCGTTAAGGTTAATCTTTAATCCGTCTGCAAGTTCGCCGATAGCAACGGATACACCACCTGCACCAAAGTCGTTACAACGCTTGATAAGTTTTACGGCTTCACCGTTGCGGAATAGACGTTGCAATTTTCTTTCTTCAGGCGCGTTACCCTTTTGAACTTCTGCACCGCAAGTTTCGATAGAACTTACCGAGTGCGATTTTGAAGATCCCGTTGCGCCACCACAACCGTCACGACCAGTTCTACCGCCAAGTAAAATTACTACGTCGCCGTCAGTTGGGCATTCGCGTCTAACAAACTCTGCTGGAGTTGCGCCTACAACCGCACCAATTTCCATACGCTTTGCGACGTAACCGTCGTGATAAAGTTCGTCAACGATACCCGTTGCAAGACCTATTTGGTTACCGTAAGAACTGTAACCTGCCGCAGCAGTTTGAACGATTTTTCTTTGTGGAAGTTTGCCTTTAATCGTCTCATTTACAGGCGTAAGCGGATTTCCAGCACCCGTTACGCGCATTGCAGAGTAAACGTAGGCTCTACCCGATAGCGGATCGCGAATCGCACCACCGATACAAGTTGCAGCGCCACCGAACGGCTCGATTTCAGTCGGGTGATTGTGCGTTTCATTCTTAAATAATAAAAGCCAATCTTCTTCTTTGCCGTCGACCGTGATTTTAATTCTAACGGTACAAGCGTTAATTTCGTCAGACTCGTCAAGTTTGGTTAAAATTCCTTTCGCCTTGAGATATCTTGCGCCGAGCGTTGCAATATCCATAAGGTTGATAGGCTTAGTTCTGCCAAGTTCTTTGCGAGTGTTTACGTATTCGTCGAAAGCCTTTTGCAAGGTTTCGTCGTCAGTTTTTACGCTGTCGATAGTCGTTAAGAAAGTCGTATGACGACAGTGGTCAGACCAGTAAGTGTCAATCATACGGATTTCCGTCATAGTAGGCTCGCGATTTTCAGTTTTGAAATAGTTTTGACAAACCTTGATATCGTCAAAGTCCATCGCTAAGCCCAAAGTTTTGATAATATTTTTCAATTCTGCGTCAGATGCAGTCAAAAATCCTTCGATAGACTTAACTTCTGACGGAATATCGTAAGCAATTTTTAAAGTTTTTGGAAGACTTAGGTCGCACTCTCTACACTCAACCGGGTTTATTACGAACTTTTTGATTTTTTCAACGTCGCAATCGCCTTTTATAACGTAAATCTTTGCAGATTTTACGATAGGCTTTTCGAGTTGAGATATAATTTGAATACATTGTGCGGCACTGTCGGCGCGTTGGTCGAATTGACCAGGGAGCGGTTCAACGCCAAAAACCAAATCTTCAGTTTCTAATACTTTAAACGCATTATCAACTTGCGGTTCTGAAAAAACGGTGTTAATAACAGAATTAAAAAGTTCTTCAGAAACGTTTTCAACGTCGTAACGGTTGATTACGCGAATATCTTCAATTCCAGTTATCCCTGCAAGTTCTAATTCGTTTTTAAGTGATTTTGCTTCGTGGCTAAATTGTTTTTTCTTTTCAACGTAAATTCTATAAACCATCGCTTTACTCCTTAACACTTAACGCTCTTTTTCCAATGTCTTTTCTATAATATGCATTATCAAAATGCACCTTAGTAACGTTTTCATATGCGGTTTTAATCGCGCTATCGAGCGACTTCCCGGTTGAAACAACGCCTAAAACTCTACCGCCGTTTGTCAACAGTTTTCCGTTTTCAAGTTTAGCGCCAGCAACGAAAAGTTCACCGTCAAAGTTATCGTCAACCGTAATTTCAAAGCCTTTTTGGTAACTTTCAGGATATCCCTTTGACGCCATAACGACGCACGCACAAGCACCGTCAGAAAATTCTACTTCGGTATCTTTAAGCGTTCCGAAAGTGGTTGCTTGCATAATAGTTAATAAGTCAGATTTTAAAAGCGGTAGAACGACTTGAGTTTCAGGATCGCCAAAACGGCAGTTGTATTCGATAACTTTAACACCGTCTTTAGTTGCCATAAGCCCAAAGTAGAGACAACCTTTAAATTCTCTGCCTTCTTTTTTCATAGCGCGAACGGTCGGAAGGAAAATCTTTTCCATACACTCTTTTTCGCGTTCTTTCGTGTAGAACGGATTTGGAGCAATCGTTCCCATACCGCCAGTATTTAGACCTTGGTCGTTATCAAGCGCGCGCTTGTGGTCCATCGACGAAACCATAGGCTTAACCGTTTCACCGTCGCAAAAGGCAAGAACTGAAATTTCAGGACCTTCTAAAAATTCTTCAATAACGACGCTAGCACCGCTTTTTCCGAACTTACCGCCTTCTATCATATCTTTAACGGCAACCTTTGCTTCTTCTACCGTTTGAGCAATTATAACGCCTTTACCAAGTGCCAAGCCGTCAGCCTTAACGACGATAGGCGCGCCTATTTTATCTATATATTTTGATGCACTCTCTACGTCGGTAAATACTTCGTACCTAGCAGTCGGGATATCGTACTTTTTCATAAGTTCTTTTGAAAAAGCCTTGCTTCCTTCAATAATTGCCGCTTCTTTAGTCGGTCCAAAGCAAGGAATACCCACGTCGTTTAGTCTGTTTACTAAACCTAAAACTAACGGATCGTCAGGCGCAACTACTGCATAGTCAATTTTAGAATTAACCGCAAACTCTACGATTTTGTCTAGGTCTGTAGCCTTAATGTCAACGAGCTCGCAATCGTTTGCCATACCCCCGTTACCAGGAAGCGCGTAGATTTTTTCAACGCTTTCGTTTTTCTTTAGCATTTTAATGATGGTGTGTTCTCTACCACCACCGCCAACTACCATTAGTTTCATTTTATCACCCAATAATTATAATGATGTGCAAGCGTTGCTTGCATGATGCGCTAACTTGTCAGTTAGCATGAAGTGCAATCCTACTTTTTGCGTACGGATTGCATGATGCGCAAGTTGCAAGCAACTTGCATTGTGGCCTGGGCAGATTTTTTCTCTGAAAAAATTGCCAACCCGACATATAGTTTTTTTCTAAGGATTTTAGTTATTATATAACTGCACCTTACGGTGCGCGATATGTTGCCATAGCAACGCGATATGCGAAATATATTTCGCGCGATATTTTGCACACCTTTTTGCGTGGCGCAAAGCGATATGCAAAAACTATGTTTTTGCGTTATACACCTCATCCAGCCCAAGCGGTCCCCCTTCCCCCCAAGGTAAAGGCTATGAATTAAAAGACTTAGAAACAAGCAAGACAAGGCTCGCTAAGTTCGGCAGGGTTCAATAGACCTTGTTGGTCATTGAAGTCTGACGGACTTAGCAGAAACGCTGTATTGCGCCGTTTATAAGGCTTTTAATGGTGGAATAGACGCATCCCTGTAAAGCACATTACCATGTTATACTTGTCGCAAGTTTCGATAACAAGGTCGTCGCGGAGAGAGCCACCTGGTTCACAGATGTAAGAAACGCCACTCTTTTTAGCGCGTTCTACGTTGTCACTGAACGGGAAGAAAGCGTCGCTACCAACGGTAACGCCCGTGATAGTTTTAAGGTATTCTTTCTTTTCTTCGCGAGTAAATTCTTCAGGTTTTTCGCTAAAATATTTTTGCCAGTTGCCGTCGGCTAAAACGTCTTGAGATTCGTCGTCGGATAGGTAAATGTCGATAACGTTGTTTCTGTCAGGTCTACCAACGCTATCTAAAAACTTTAAGCCGAGAACTTTGTCAGATTGACGAAGGTGCCATAGGTCTGCCTTTTGACCAGCAAGGCGGGTGCAGTGAATTCTTGATTGTTGACCAGCGCCAACGCCGATTGCTTGACCGTCTTTTGCAAAGCAAACGGAATTTGATTGAGTATATTTTAAAGTGATTAAAGACACAATCATGTCGATAATCGCGCTATCTAGCAAGTTTTTGTTTTTAGTAACTACGTTTTGTAAAAGTTCGCGATTGATTTTAAAGTTGTTTCTACCCTGCTCGAAAGTAACGCCGAAAACTTGCTTAGTTTCTTGAACTTCTGGAACGTAATTAGGATCAATCTTAATGATATTGTAAGAACCCTTTCTTTTTGCTTTTAAAATTTCCAACGCTTTTTCTGAGTAGCCAGGAGCGATAATACCGTCAGAAACTTCGCGAGCGATAATTTTAGCGCAAGTTTCGTCACACTCGTCAGAAAGGGCGATCCAGTCGCCGAACGAACTCATTCTGTCCGTTCCGCGCGCGCGAGCGTACGCACACGCGATTAACGAATTATCTAAATTTTCGATATCGTCGACAAAGCAACTTTTCTTTAACTTTTCGTCTAAGACTTTACCGACTGCGGCAGAAGTTGGGCTTACGTGCTTGAACGAAGTTGCACAGCACATACCCGTTGCTTCTTTTAATTCTTTAACGAGTTGCCAACTGTTGAAAGCGTCTAAAAAGTTTATGTATCCAGGTTTTCCGTTTAAAATTTCGATAGGAAGTTCGCCACCGTCTTTCATATAGATTTTGGCAGGTTTTTGGTTAGGATTACAACCGTATTTCAATTCGAACTCTTTCATATTATTCACCTTTGTTTTTATTGTAGATTTTCGTGATTTGCGTTTTATCTTTAAGGTTAAGTTTAACCGCGTACATAGAAACCTTGTTATTTTGGTTAAGGCTATTCCAAATACCAGTGTAGAAGGCTTCGAAGTCGTCACCTAAAAAGATTTTCTCAGGCTCGCCGTAAAAAGACGGAATAGGATTTCCGTCGCCAGCGTAGGTGTGAATAAAGTGACCTAAGCCTTTAACTGGCGCGTAGTTATAGGTAAAACGGTTGCAACCGCTACCGATCTCGTCGCTTGATTTTAAGATGCTCATTTGATAGTTAAATTCGCCGTCTAAATGTAAAATTGCGCTAATTCTTGGTGTCCAGTTTGGTCTATCAGGCTCAAACTCGCGGGTTAGAAGCGCGTCTTCGAAAGACTTTCCGTCTTTAATAAAATCGTAAACGGTGTCAGTTTGGTCGCCGTTAGTTACGATAAGTTTATTATTGATTTCACGAACTGGCGAATAGATGATTAAAGACGGATCTTCAACTTTAGATTCGTCGAAAGGATAAATGATGATGCCGTCGTCAGTTTTTGAGAAAATTCTGTTACGGCTGTTTTCGCTTCTACCCATAATAAAGTAGGCTATAAATGCGTTTTCTCCACTTTTATCAAGACCGACGATAATTCCGCGACCTGGGTATGAATTGTTTTTTAAGATTTCTTCTATCTGTAAAGTTTTCATTAATTTTTCTCCTTAAGCATAACTTTTGCAACGCTTTCAACGGCGCGCGGTAAAATTATCCACTCTGCGTTTTCCATAACTCTTTTTTGTAAAATTTCAGGCGTATCACCGTCTAAAATTTCAACTGCTTTTTGAGCGATAATTTTTCCACCGTCAGGAATTTCGTTGACAAAGTGAACGGTTGCGCCCGTAACTTTAACGCCGTAATTAAGTGCTTCTTCGTGCACTTTTAAGCCGTAATAGCCTTTTCCGCAAAACGACGGAATAAGCGCAGGGTGAACGTTTATAATCTTTTCGGGATAGCGTTTTGTAAAGTCTTCGCTTAAAATACACATAAATCCCGCAAGGACTATAAGACCAATACCCCTACTTTCTAAAACGTCAACGAGTTTCTTTTCAAACTCTTTAGCGCCGAGCGCCTTTTTGTCGATAACAAGGCTGTCCACGCCGTGCGCCTTTGCCCTTTCGAGCGCGTAAACGCCAGGCTTATTTGAAATTACGATATCAATTTCAGCAGACTCAATTATTTTATCGTCAACCGCTTTTAAAATTGCGCCGAGATTAGTTCCGCCACCCGAAACCAAAACGGCAACTTTAATTTTTTCCATATTACTCATTATTAATATAAGATGATTTTGTCGTCGCTTTCAACGATTTCGCCGATAACGTAAGCGTCAGGCTCGCCGTTAGATTTTAAAGTTTCAAGCGCCATAGACGCGTCTTCTTTCGAAACGATAGCAACCATACCAACACCCATATTGTAAGTATTGAACATATCGCGTTCTGAAACGTCGCCTGCTTTTTGGATAAGTTTAAAAATAGGTAAAACTTTAACGTCGTCTTTAGCGATTTTTGCGCCTAAGCCTTCAGGGATAGTTCTTGGAATATTTTCGTAGAAACCGCCACCCGTGATATGAGAAATACCTTTTACGGTAACTTTGTCGATAAGCGCAAGGATAGGCTTAACGTAAATCTTAGTTGGTGTTAAAAGCGTTTCGCCAAGACTCTTTCCGCCAAGTTCGCTAACAGGTGCTTTTAGGTCTGCGTTTTCAATATCGAAAACTTTTCTTACGAGCGAGAAGCCGTTAGAGTGAACACCGCTAGACGGAAGTGCGATAATAACGTCGCCAGCGCACATTTTAGAGTTATCTAAAATTTTAGCCTTGTCAACTACGCCGGTTGCGCAACCTGCAAGATCGTATTCGTTTTCTGGATAAAAGCCTGGCATTTCAGCAGTTTCACCACCGATAAGCGCGCAACCTGACTGAACGCAACCTTCGGCAACGCCCGAAACGATTTCAGCAATCTTTTCAGGGAAGTTTTTACCGCAAGCAATATAGTCAAGGAAGATTTGCGGTTTTGCGCCACAGCAAATAACGTCGTTAACGCACATTGCAACGCAGTCAATACCGACCGTGTCGTGCTTGTCCATTAAAAATGCAATTTTAAGTTTCGTTCCTACGCCGTCAGTTCCACTAACCAAGATAGGCTTAGAAATGCCTTCAAGGTCAAGTTCAAAAAGACCGCCAAAGCCACCGATGTCAGAAACGACACCTTTAGTTTCCGTTCTTTTGATGTGTGATTTGATAAGTTCTACCGAGCGATATCCCGCGGTAATATCAACACCACTTTTTGCGTAAGCATCAGATTTAGAAATTTCTTTCATACTATCTCCTATAAGTCGAAAATCGACTGGTTAATTATTCATATTGATTGATGATTTGCAAGCGTTGCTTGCATGATTTGCTAACTGTCGTTAGCATGATTTGCAACTTTTGGTTGCATGATTTGAAAAAATTGCATTTTTTCATTGTGGTCGCGAACGCAATGCGTTCCGAATTTATTTCATAATGATTTTGATTGATTAATGTCCTTGCTTATTTAACGATTTAAAAGCATTATAAGCAAGCAGTTCAAGGCTCTTTGAGTGTGAGATGATTTGCAAGCGTTGCTTGCATGATTTGCTAACTTCCGTTAGCATGATTTGCAACTTTTGGTTGCATGATTTGAAAAAATTGCATTTTTTCATTGTGGTCGCGAACGCCTACGCGTTCCGAATTTATTTTATAATGATTTGGCAGTTTTTTAAACTGCTCGACGATAATGCAAATCGAACGATTTGCAAATCATGAAAGTTTACTTTCAAATCACGAGCGACAAAGTCGCTCAAATCATGAAGATGCAATCTTCAAATCATTTTATTAAAACTCTACGAATTAAACTTACTCTCCACCGCTTTATTCTTAGCTAGAGCCTGCTTAGCACCTTCACTTCTTTGCTCGTCAAGTTTTTGAGCGAGAACTTCGTCAGTTACCGCAAGAATTTGAATTGCTAAAAGTGCGGCGTTTTTCGCGCCGTCAATAGCGACGGTTGCAACGGGGATTCCGCTTGGCATCATAACGGTAGAAAGTAGTGCGTCAAGTCCGTCTAGGTTAGAGCTTTTACAAGGAATACCGATAACAGGAAGTGTCGTGTTTGCAGCGATTGCCCCTGCAAGGTGCGCTGCCATACCTGCTGCTGCGATAATTGCGCCAAAGCCGTTTTCTCTTGCATTGATTGCAAAATCGCTAGCTTCTTTTGGTGTGCGGTGTGCAGAGTATACGTGAACTTCGTACGGCACGCCAAATTCTTTTAAGGTGTTAATTGCTTTCTCTACAACGGGAAGGTCGCTGTCGCTACCCATTACGATTCCGATTTTTTTCATAATTTTTCGTCCTTTTATTTTAGTAAAATAAACATCAATAGATAGTATATAAAAAAAACGGCGTCTTGTCAATACAAAAGTCAAAGATAATCGCCAAAAAACGCCAAAAAACATAATTTTAAATTTATTTTATAAAATATTTAAGTATTTTCGCAAAAAAGGTTGCGTTTTAATCGTTTATGTGTTAAAATAACCAAAATTTATTACAAACTTACAAGGAGAGTTTTTGTATGGCTTACTATTATGAAGAACAATCAAGAACGTTTTCTGAATACCTTTTAGTTCCTGGTCTTACTACGCCAGAATGTATTCCGACAAACGTCAACCTTTCAACACCGCTAGTTAAATTCAAAAAGGGTGAAGAGTGCCCTATCAAGTTAAATATCCCAATGGTAAGTGCGATTATGCAATCTGTTTCAGATAACAAAATGGCAATCGCTCTTGCTCGTCAAGGCGGTATTTCGTTCATTTTTGGTAGCCAACCTATCGAAAGCCAAGCGAAAATGGTTGCTCTCGTTAAAAAGTATAAGGCTGGTTTCGTTATTTCTGACTCTAACCTTACCCCAGACGATACGCTTGAAGACGTTTTAAACCTTGTTGAAAAGAACGGCCACAGCACTATCGCTATCACCGATAACGGCGAGCCTAACGGTAAACTTATGGGTATCGTTACAAGCAGAGATTACCGCGTAAGCCGTATGGAAAATAATTTGAAAGTTAAAAAGTTTATGACTCCACTTTCAAAACTTATCACGGCAGACGAAAACACTACTTTAAGTCAAGCTAACGACATTATTTGGGAACACAAACTCAACTCTCTCCCTATCGTTGACAAAAACGGAAATCTTTTATATTTCGTATTCAGAAAAGACTATTCTGAACACAAGCAAAACCCTGACGAACTTCTCGACGATAAGAAACGCTATTTAGTTGGCGCTGGCGTTAATACTAAAGACTACGAAGAACGTATTCCTGCGTTAATCGACGCGGGCGCGGACGTTTTGTGTATCGACTCTTCTGACGGTTACAGTTGCTGGCAAAAAGAAACTATCGCGTTCGTTAGAAAAAATTACGGCGACAAAGTTAAAATCGGTGCTGGTAACGTAGTTTCTAAAGAAGGTTTTGACTATCTCGTAGAAGCAGGTGCAGACTTCGTTAAAGTCGGTATCGGTGGCGGTTCAATCTGTATCACGAGAGAAACTAAGGGTATCGGTCGCGGACAAGCAACTGCACTTATCGAAGTTGCTAAAGCAAGAGACGAATACTTTGAAAAGACTGGTATTTACGTTCCAATCTGTTCTGACGGCGGTATCGTTCACGACTACCATATGACACTCGCTCTAGCGATGGGCGCAGACTTTTTGATGCTCGGTAGATATTTCGCTCGCTTTGACGAAAGCCCAACGAATAAAGTTATCATCAACGGCAACTACGTAAAAGAATACTGGGGCGAAGGTAGCAACCGCGCTAAGAACTGGCAACGTTACGACCTTGGCGGTAAGTCAAAACTAAGTTTTGAAGAAGGCGTTGACTCTTACGTTCCTTACGCTGGAAGTCTTAACGACAACGTTGCTAAAACTTTATATAAAGTTAAGTCAACAATGTGTAACTGCGGTGTAACAAGCATACCACAGTTCCATAAAGAAGCAAAACTTACACTCGTATCTTCTGTAAGCATAGTTGAAGGTAGCGCACACGACGTTATCTTAAAGAACACAACCTACAAAGACTAATAAACAACGCGCGATAACTCGGTTATCGCGCGTTATTTAATTTATCATCAAAAAGTTTTTCAGCAATTATTTTACGTAAAAGCAAGTAAAACTGAAATATCTTCACCTTCGTAACATTTTACTAACAATTTGTTAAATTTACTTGAAATTATTTTATCATTTTTCCCTAATTTTTAATAACGCCGTCAATTAGAAATTATTTCTTTGCCAAAAAGTTGAAAAAACGCAGATGCTCTTTTTGATTAATGATTTGAAGGCAAGCCTTCATGATTTGAATAACTGAAGTTATTCGTGATTTGAAAGTAAACTTTCATGATTTGCAAATTTACCAATTTGCATTGTGGTCGTGCGTTTTTTAAAACGCCGTCTTAATTATTCTTAATCACGGAACGCGAAAGCGTTCGCGACCGAAATGAAAAACTTGTTTTTCAAATCATGCAATCAAAGATTGCAAATCACGCTTACGCAAGTAAGCAAATCATGCAAACTCAGTTTGCAAATCATTTTTTATTATTCTTTACCACTTCTCTACTAAAAAGTTGATAAACCGCGATTTATGTGCTATACTGTCGGTATGAAAATTTTAACGGAATTACAAATTGAAAACGCAGTTTACGAAATTGCGAAAAAAATGTGTTTTGAAGTGGACGAAAAAACACTTAAAAAAATTAGTGACGCTTACGAAAAAGAAGATAACCGCGCGTCGAAAGACGCCCTTAGCGACATTATCGTAAACGCAAAAATTGCAAAATGCGAGCATATTCCCCTTTGCCAAGACACGGGAATCGTTATCGCTTTTTGCGAAATTGGCGGACAAATTGTTATAGACGGCTCGTTTGAAAAAGCAGTCAATAACGGCATAAAACGCGCCTATAGCACGGAATACTTGCGAAAAAGCGTTGTAAAATCTCCACTTGACAGAGTAAACACGAACGACAACACGCCTTGCATTATTCATACAACTATTACAGACGGCGATAAACTGAAAATCACTCTCTGTCCAAAAGGCGCTGGCAGTGAAAATATGGGTAGAGTTAAAATGCTCACCCCCGCAAGCGGTGAAGACGGAATTATTGATTTCGTAGTTGAAACCGTGCGCTTAGCAGGCGGAAAAGCGTGCCCACCGCTTATCGTTGGCGTTGGTATTGGTGGCGATTTAGAAGAGTGCGCCCTACTATCAAAACGCGCGCTTTTGAGAGATATTGACGACTGTTCAAAAGACACCCATGCAAAACGCTTAGAAAATATTCTGTACGAAAAAATAAACGCACTCAATATCGGTGCAATGGGACTGAAAGGAAAAACTACGTGCCTAGCCGTAAAGGTGGAAACCTTCCCTTGCCATATCGCGTCGCTCCCTGTCGCGGTAAGTTTAATGTGCCACGCAAACAGACACGCAACTTGCGAACTTTAAAAAAATGATTTGCAAACAAGTTTGCATGATTTGCTAACTTATGTTAGCATGATTTGCAATCTTCGATTGCATGATTTGAAAAACCCGAGTTTTTTCATTTCGGTCGAGAGCGCCGTGCGCTCCGAAAAATTATATAATAAAATACGGCAATTTTGTAAAAATTGCTCGACAATAATGCAAATCTATTCGATTTGCAAATCATGAAAGCACTGCTTTCAAATCACGAGCGACTTTTGTCGCTCAAATCATGAAGATGAAATCTTCAAATCATCAATCAAGGCAATTAATATGAATATAAATATTGACGATAAGAACGAATTTTTGAATAAAATTAAAACTCTAAAAGCAGGCGACCGAGTTTATTTATCGGGAACGCTTTTAACTGCGCGCGACGCCGTGCATAAAGAACTTAAAAATTTAATAGATAACGGCAAAAAACTGCCCTATAACTTCGTAAACTCGATAATTTACTACGCAGGGCCAACCGATACACCGCCAGAAAAAATCGTCGGCTCGATAGGGCCAACGACTTCTCAGCGTATGGATTCATACGCAGAATATATGAAAAAACTCGGCGTTTTAGCTGTTATCGGAAAGGGCGAAAGATCAGACGAGTGTAAAAGAATTTACCTTCGCGACGGTATAACCTATTTTATCGCAACTGGCGGTTGTGGCGCACTGCTTAGTAAGTGCGTAACTTCTTGCGAAGTGGTCGCGTTTAGTCACTTAGGTTGCGAATCGGTTAAAAAACTAACCGTCGAGAACTTTCCAGTAACCGTTTGCTACGATAACGAACAAGGAGATATTTTTAATGGATAAAAACACGGCTTATGAAAAAGCGTTAAAATTACATAAAGAGAATAAAGGCAAATTAGAAGTCGTATCTAAAGTTCCGGTTAAAACGAAAGAAGACTTAGCGATAGCCTACACCCCAGGCGTTGCCGCACCTTGCTTAGAAATAAAAGAAAAACCAGAACTTTGCTATGAATACACCACGAAAGGAAACACGGTATGCGTCCTAAGCGACGGCTCGGCAATTTTAGGGCTGGGAAATATCGGTCCGCTTGCAGGGCTTCCCGTTATGGAAGGTAAAGCAATTTTAATGAAGGAACTTGCGGGAATCGACTCTTTCCCACTTTGTATTGACACGCAAGACACCGAAGAAATTATAAAAACTTGTAAATATATCGCCCCTTCTTTTGGCGCGATCAACCTTGAAGATATATCAGCGCCAAGATGCGTTGAAATTGAACGCCGTCTTATAGACGAACTTGATATCCCAGTTTTCCACGACGACCAGCACGGAACTGCAATCATAGTCGGCTCTGCGCTTATTAACGTTTGCAGACTTACCAAAAGAAAACTCGAAGATATGAAAATCGTCATAAGTGGAACGGGAGCAGCCGGCTCGTCTATTGCAAGGCATTTGACACGCTTAGGCGCAAAAACTATTTACGCTTATAATATTGACGGTGTAGTTTCTCGCGAAAAATACGCAAGTTACGATTTTTTAATTAAAGAACTGCTTGACGGGGGCATTTATCAAAGCCCTGCTTTAGGCGAGAAAACTTTAGCCGATATTTTAAAAGGCGCAGACGTATTTATCGGCGTTTCCGCCCCAAACCTTGTAACTAGCGAAATGGTTGCTTCTATGAATAATAACCCTATTGTTTTTGCTATGGCAAACCCTAACCCTGAAATTACGCCTGACGAGGCAATAAAAGGCGGTGCGTATATCGTGGGAACGGGACGAAGCGACTACCCTAACCAAATTAACAACTGCCTTGCGTTTCCTGGAATTTTCCGTGGCGCGCTTGACGCAAAAGCAACTAAGATTACCGAAGATATGAAAATTTCCGCATCTTACGCCCTAGCACACGTTTTATCCGACGACGAATTATCGCCTGATAATATCGTTCCAAAATTCTCTGACGAGCGCGTTGTAAAAGCCGTATCTACCGCCGTAAAAGAAACCGCAATAAAGACAGGTTTTATAAGAAAATAACTTAAAAACAATCAAAAACCGTGCTAGCCGTAATCCCTGTAGGGATTACGGCAACTAAATAAATCCTTACGGATTTGTTATATTTGTCTTACAACAAGTTATATTGCCTTTCGGCAGTTATATTTGCCTACGGCAAGTTTAGGATTTATTTAATATAACTTTGACTAAAAGTCAAAATATAACGCAAGACTTGTCTTGCATATAACTTTTAGCCATAAGGCTAAAAATAAAACTTTTATTTCTATAAAAAACCGTGCTATAGGTGGATTTATGAAAAATATTTTTAGAATTATAGTTATATTTATATTTTCATTTGCATTGGCTGGTGGAGTAGGTATTTTGAAAATATTTACGCCATACGAAACAAATAATGCCGTAAACGTTGCCATTATAGTTTTGGGCATAATAGCGACAATCGGCATTTTTGCTTCGATGCTTGCCCAAGCAATATTAAACTTAAAATTAAAGAAAAAATTAGAAAACCTAGATATTCAAAAAACCGCAAATGAAATTGTTGAAAACAGAAAAAATGCTAAAGACTATCTTTTAAAAACCCAAAAAGATTTGAAAAAAATTATTAATCAAGTTATTATTTATGCAATAATTCTCTTAATTTTAGCGCAAATAGTCGCTTTTGCATTTGTCGCTCATTTTACTTTTGTTTGCGTTCTTATTCTATGGTTAAACTGCGTATGTTTATCAACGATATTTTATAAAAAACCAGAGTACGAATTATCACTTTGCAAAACTAAAACCGATTATCCACTATATTATGAATTAGTAGAAAAAGCAAGAATAAACTCGACGTACAAAGGTAAAGCATATTTTACTTTTACTGAAGACTCGAACGTTACTGTTTCTACCTTTGAACGCTATTGCGTTCTTGAATTAGGTGTAGGATACGTTTCTGTACTACACAAAGAAGAATTGTATCAAGTTCTGCTTCACGAATTTGAACATATTGGCGAAAACGAAACTTTTTCACCTAATATTTATTCGCGAAATACTAATTTTGAAAACGCAAACTTCCCTTTTACTTATTTGGCTACACTTTTTTGCATGAAGTTTTCACTGGGAAAACTTGTCACTTCTTTATTAAACGAAGAAATTGCAGACGGTATTATAAATTCTAAAGGCGATACGAAACATACTGCTAAAGCATTAACAAAATCTGCTTATATTTTAAATTTTTCTTACGAAACACAAAAATATGTAAAACCAATTTGGCTTTACGAAGAGCCTTGCGAGAATTACTGGTTTGATTACGTTGAAAGTTTTAAAAAAGCATGCGCTGAGCGCTCTGAGTTTTGGAACGAACTTATCAAAAAAGAAATTCAACCGCTAATGAGTTCTCACCCTATAACTAAAAAAAGATTAGAAGCAATCGGCGAAGATATTCAACCTATTGATTTTCCAACGAAAGAAGATGCTTTTTATTTAGAATCGCTAAAAGCCTTAAACGAAATTGACGAACACAGCGAAGCATTATGTTACTATGAAGAAGCACGCGAAGATTATCTTGCGACCTTAAAGATTATTAATGATTGGCGAAACGACGGCAGAAAATTTAACGAAGATAATTTTATTGAGTTAATTACAAAACTAGACAACTTTTTATTATACGACGAAGCAGAAGCACTTTGCGATATTGCGTTAGAAAACTCATCGTCTAAATTAATTTTATCGTGTGCAAACTTCCATAAAGGGCTTTATCTTCTATACCGTTACGACAAAACTGGCTTAGAGTTTCTATATAAATGCATTGAACTTGAACCTGAACAATTCAATAACTGCATACACATAATTGGCAATTTTTGTTGTAAAATGGGGCTTGAACAAGAACTTATCGCTTCGCGCGAAATGAGAGATAACAAAGTTAACCAGATGTTCCGCTATTACCAAGCAGTTAACCGTGTCGAAAAAGATACTCTTTCCGAATTTAATTTCCCAAACGAATTTATTGACGATTTAGAAAAATTTTCTCTTTCAAACGGAGAAAATTTAATCGACAAAATATACGGTGCAAAACGGACTTTAGAAAGCGAACAACAACTTGTTTTTTACCTATCATTTAAAAAAGTCAATATGCAAAAAATAGAGGATATTTGTTCAAAATTTTACAATTTTGCTTGCGCAAATTCTCAAATTAATAATTTTAATATTCATATATTCGTTACGCAAACAACGATTGAAAACGTATTTAAAAAGATACCAAATTCACTTTTATACAAAAGCAAATAATAGAAAAACCGTGCTATAGCACGGTTTTTTATAGAAATAAAAGTTTTATTTTTAGCCTTGTGGCTAAAAGTTATATGAAAGACAAGTCTTGCGTTATATTTTTCGAGAGAAAAATTCAAGGTTCTGCTTTAGCAGGTTCTTATATTTCTCTCGAAGAAGTTATATTAAATAAATCCAAAACTTGCCGTAGGCAAATATAACTGCCGAAAGGCAATATAACTTGTTGTAAGACAAATATCACAAATCCGTAAGGATTTATTTAGTTGCCGTAATCCCTACAGGGATTACGGCTAGCACGGTTTTTTAAGTTTTTCGATTGTTTTTAAAATTTTGCGCCAACTTTTTCATATGTTGAATTGACTTTTAAAAAGTCGTGTAAATTAACAGTTCCGTCATCATTTCTTAAAAGTTCGTCTATTTTTAAATAGTCAAAGTCGAACGCAGTTGATATAAACGGATTTTCAATATTTAACACTACGCCCCGTTCGCTAGACACGCTTGAATTAACGTTAGTTTTATTTTCTATAAAATAAGTTACGCCGTTTATACTTGATAGAAAATAGCAATTTTCTCCAATTCCGACAAAAGAGTCGTGACTGGTCGTATTTTGGTCGGAATACGAGACGTTATTTTTAAACACGTTATGAGATTTATTTATTCCTGGAATCGGACCGAAAGTCACCCCGTTTTCCACCCAAACCGACGAATAAGTCGAATTATCTTGTGTAAATCTACCCATTGCAATATTTCTTTTTCCGTTGTTGTACGCCGTGCAGTTTGTTAAAGTTATCGTTCCTGGATTAGAGTTATCGTCAAAACCGTTTGCCATATTTAAAAATGCGACGCAGTTATCAACGCTATGGTCAACTTCGAGCGCCCTTCCGCCAAGTTTAAATCCGTTGCCATCACCGATTTGATTTGGACTTATTACTCCGCTAGCGTCAATTGACAGCCCGTTTTTAAAAGAAATACAGTTTTTTAAACTTACCGAGCCAATAACACCCGATTGTCTTTTTGTAAACAAATCCCAGCCGTCGTCGCTATTGCAATATGCTATGCAACCGTCAAAAACGTTACCGTATCCCGAAGTTATTTTGCAGGCAAAACCGTCGGCATCGTCACCTTCGACGTCAATATTTCCAAAAGACGTACAGTTTATAATTTGATTATTGTTCGGCCAATTTTCAATGGTATATTTAGAACTTCCGCTAATTTGCACGCCCGAATCGCCGTTAAAACAAGCAATACATCTTTCAACGATATTATTATTTCCACTAATTCTGATACCGTTATCTAACGAATTTTTAAAAATAATACCGTATAAGTGCCAAAAATCGCCACCAAGCACCATACCAGTGCCGATTTTTTCAAAGTTAAAAGTAGCAAAACCGTCAATACAAGCAAGTTTAATTTTGTTTTGCTCCGTTCCTTTATGCGTAACTTTCAGTTCGGTTGTAATTTTGTATTCGCCACTTTCTAGCACTATGGTAGTTTTCTTTTTCGATTGAAAAGTATTTAGTGCGGTTAAAAGGCTAGTCGGGTTATCTTTTGAACCGTCCCCCACACCGTTTGGCGAAGCGTACAAAGCTAAACTTTCATCAATTTCGCTCTCAACAAAATGATTTCCGCTTTGGCTTGAACTGCTAGGACTGTCGCTCTCGACTAAACTGTCACTTTTAACAGAGTTTTGGCTATTTTGTTCGGTATGACTCGTGCTGTTACTATTGCTTTCGTCGCTGTTTGTGCCACTATTGGAGTTTTTTCCACACGCCACACAAAGCATTAACAAAATAGCCACAAACAAAAATAAATATTTTTTCATATATTGATTTCCTTAATTTATGAATCGCCGTTTTCGCTGTCGATAATTATTTTGTATAATTCGTTCTTTTTGATATTTTGTTCTTTTGCAACTTGCTTTATCGCATCCATTTTTGAAAGCCCTAAACTAATTAAGGTATTAACTTCTGCAACCAAATCTACGGTTTCGTTTTTTTCTTTAGCGCCGTCAACTATTAGAACGAATTCGCCACGCTTTTCGCCAGTGTATCCGTCACTTAAATTAAACTCTATTCGCTCTTCGTAAATTTTAGTAATTTCGCGAACAGCTACGGCTTTTCTGTTTCCTAAAACCGACTCTAAAGTTTTGACCACTTCGTCAATATCGTGCGGTGGCATATAAAAAATGAGTGGGCTTGGAATATTTTGATAAGTTTCTAAAAGTTTTACCGCATCTTTTTTCTTATCCGGCAAAAAACCAATAAAGGTAAAGCGGTCAGAAGGAAGTCCCGACAAAATAAGCGCAGGCAAAAACGCGCACGCACCTGGAACGACTGTAAACTCAAGCCCTTTTTCAATCAAAACTTGCGCTAAAATATTCCCCGGATCGCTTATAACCGGCATACCCGCGTCGCTGATTACGGCAACCGAACTACCACTTTCTAAAAGTTCGCAAATTTTTTCTGCACTCTCTCTTTCGTTAAATTTGTGATAACTTCTAAGCGGTTTTTTAATTTCATAGTGGTTTAAAAAGACTTGAGAGTGTCGCGTGTCTTCACAAAAAATATAGTCGACCGCTTTTAAAATTTCTATTGCGCGATAAGAAACGTCTTTTAAATTTCCTATCGGCGTTGCTACAAAATATAACATATTTCCCCTAAAAGCCCTTAAATAAGTCGATTAACGGCTATTAAATTTTTACGACGTCGTTGATAATCGGTTTTTCAATCTTAAACGGGCGCTTGATTTTATTTACTGCTTCAATGAAAAATAGATAGGGCGGTTTGTCCTTTTCGCCAGATAAAAATGCTAGCCGTGTAGTACAAAGCCCAAACTTTTCAAAAGCAGACAAAACGTCTAAAAGCCGTTCGCATTTATTGCATAAACAAATTCGCCCACCGCGCTTTAAAAGTTTTGAAGCCGACTTTGCGATATCTTCAATATTAACCGTTATCTCGTGTTTGCAAACCGCGATATCTTCTCTAAGAGAAACGTATCCGGTGTTTTGTTTTTTGTAAGGTGGATTGCATAAAACGAGCGAAAATTTCCCGAAAAAACTTTCGTCGATATCTTGAATTTTACAATTTTCGACGGTAAATTTATCTTCTAGCGCGTTCAGTTTTACCGACCTTTTTGACATATCGCTCAGGCTTTTTTGCATTTCAAAAAGCGTAACGCTTTTAACCTTTTCTTCGTTTAACGCAAAAAAATGAAGCCCCACAATTCCACTGCCAGAACAAATATCTGCAACGACTTCGTTATCGTTTGCTTTTGCAAAGCGCGAAAGTAGTATTGCATCACTCGTAAAACGGTAAAGGTCGGACGATTGAATTATTTTATAATCTTTTATATTTAAACTTTCAATTTCTTCGTTGATTAAATCCATAACGGTAAGTTTCCATTTAAAACTTTAAACTAAAAAACAATGCACCGCAAAATTGCGGTGCATTACTTTTTTAAAAATTACTCTTCTGATGGAGCGCCTACAGGGCAACTGTCAGCACAAGCACCGCAAGAAATGCAAGTTTCAGGATCTACTTTATAGATATCGCCTTCTGAAATTGCAGATACAGGGCAGTTTTCTGCGCAAGCACCACAAGCAATGCATGCATCCGAAATAATGTATGCCATAACTAACCTACCTCCGTTTTTTTGTTATTATACCACAAACTTTTCAGTTTGTATATACTTTTTTAAAACTTTTTTAAAATTTTTTCACTTAACCTAACGCAAAAATAAATTTTTGCTCTCAAGTTACGCAAGCAACTAATTATATAATAAATTCAGTCCACAATGCAATTTTTCAAATTGCTATCGAGTTGCGCAAGCAACATATCGAGCGAAACAACGGTTTCGCATATCGAGTAGCCGTAGGCTACATATCGAGCAAAACGATAGTTTTGCTTAATTTTCGTCTTCGATATCTTTAAGCGACTTTGCTTCTTCTTTAGACATTTTTTCAATATCTTCTTCGCGGTTAGCCTTAGTAATTTTAATGCTATCGAGCGGAAATTCTTTATAAACCAAACTTCCGTCGCCCTTTTCGATTTTTACCTTGACAAGGTATTTTAGCATATTATTACTAATAACCGTGCCTTTTCCTTCTTCGGTGATAACGATACTACCGATTTTTGGCATTTTCTTAAACGCTTCGCTGTAATATTCGTTTTCGTACTCTAGACAGCACATAAGTCTACCGCAAAGTCCGCTAATTTTGGTTGGGTTTAGCGACAAGCCTTGAACTTTAGCCATTTTTATCGTAACTTTCTTAAATTCAGGTAAACAGGTCGAACAACAGCATGCTCTTCCGCAAGGCGCGATACCGCCTAGTATTTTAGTTTCGTCTCTGATACCGACTTGTCTTAATTCTATTCTGATATGGAAAATTGACGCAAGGTCTTTTAGAAGTTCTCTAAAATCTATTCTTCCTGCTGCGGTGAAGTAGAAAACGACTTTACTTTCGTCAAAAGTAAACTCTGCATCGATAAGTTTCATTTTTAACTTTCTCTTTTCGATACACTCTTCAGTAAGTCTTTTCGCTTCAGGAACACGTGCTTCGTTTCTTTCGACCTTTTTCCAGTCGGCATCCGTCGCCTTTCTTATAACAGGCTTAAGCGGTTGAACGATTTCACTGTCGTCAACCATCTTCGGCTCGATAGTAACCGTACCAAATTCAACGCCACGCGCAGTTTCAACGATAACGCCTTCGCCCTTTTTGAAATCAAAGTCTTTAGGATCGAAATAGTAAACCTTTGCGGTATGGCGAAATTTTATTCCTACAATTTTAGCCATCTGTGTTTAGCCTCCAAAATTAAGAACAACGCTTTATCAAACACCATAGTCTGATTTGCGTTAAAATGTAGCGAGCGCTCTATCTCGCTAAGTCCTTCAATAATCTCGATTACTGCGCCCGTCTTAAATCTTTCATCGAGAGTTTCTATCGTGTTTTTATCAATTAATCGACTTATTTGCCCACTTTTATACTTTAAAAGTTCGCCGAACACAAGCTTTAGGGTACTTATCGTTTTCTTTGCGTCTAAGCCGTTTATTATGTCAAAAGCAGAAATTGCATCTCTACTTGTATTAAGACAAGTAAGCGCTTTTACGACTTTTTCTTTTATATCTTGAAAATCTCCGCTTTCGTAGTTTTTCACAACGAGTGATAAAATTCCGTTTGCGGTTAAAACTGACGAATTAAGTTTTTCTTCGTCTAAAAGTTTATCTTTAAAATACTCTAACAGTTTTTCGTTAGAAAAAGACGGAATATCTATTTTTTTAGTACGCGACTTAACGGTCGGAAGTATTCCGCTCAAATTTGAAGTTCCTAAAAGCAAAATTACGTTTTTAGGCGGTTCTTCTAAGGTTTTCAAAAGTTTATTCTGGCTTTTTTCTAAACCTTCGAAACCGCTTATAATAAACACCCTTTTTTGAAGTTCAAGTGGCTTTATAAGACAGTTAGCCGTAATTTCGTCGGCGTGTTGCGCTTTGAGTTTTTCCCCAGCGTTAGGGTAAATAGTAACGTCAGGATGAGTTTCTCTGTCGATAAGTCTACACACCCTACAACTATCGCAAAAGTCTTCGCTATCGCACAAAATAAGTTTTGCAAGGCACTTTAAAAAATCGCGCAAACTGTCTTTATCTTCAGTGTCGACCAAGTATGCGTGGCTTAAAGAATTCTGAGCCTTATCCCCGCGTATAACCTTATAGGCGTTTGTTGTCGATAGTAGTTTAATCATCAGCGCAAATAGCCTTTTTCTTTTAAGATATTAATAATTTTTTCGTGTGTTTGTAATTTTTCGCCGTGACAGTCGACTTTTACAAATCGAGAAGGGAATTTTTCCGCTAGGCTTAGATACCCTTCGTAAACTTTAGTGTGAAAGTTTAGACCTTGAAGTTCAAGTCTGTCGCTTTCATCAACCCCGCCCTTTCTTTTAAACGCGTCTTCTGGACTAATGTCTAGAAAGAGCGTTAAATCTGGCGGACAACCGTTAAGCGCAAAGTCGTTAATTTTCGCGACGAAATCAAAACCAAGTCCGCGCGCGTACGCTTGATAGGCTAGCGACGAATCGACGTATCTATCAAGTATAACGGTTTTACCAGCCTTAAGTGCTGGAATAATGACTTCGTTAAGAAGTTGGGCGCGTGCTGAAGCGTACAAAAGCGCCTCGCACTCGTCACTCATTTCGGCGTGCGATTTATCTAATATTATATTTCTGATTTTTTCGGATATTACGGTACCGCCCGGCTCGCGCGCGAAAATGAAGTCAACCCCACTTTTAATTAAATAATCTTTAAGCAGTTGAAGTTGCGTACTTTTTCCCGAGCCTTCACAGCCTTCAAACGTGATAAATGCGCCCATTTTTCTTCCTTTATCGTTTAATTTTTGCTAAATAATCGACTTATATCCTAACTTATGCTAAAATTTCTAAAATTTTAATTCTATACGCTCCGATTTGTGCGTTGACAGTTACTTCGTCGCCAACTTTTTTACCAAGAAGGCTTTTTCCTACTTCAGATTCGTTAGAAATTTTATTTTCGATAATGTTGGCTTCAGCCGTTCCTACGATTTGGTAAACGGCCTCTTCTTCCATTAAGCTATCGTAAATTTTTACTTTAGAACCGATAGAAACGGTGTCGCGCTTGCCGTCTTGAGAGTAGATAACGGCAACCTTTAATTGCGCTTCGATTTCCTTAATTTCACCGTCAACTCTTGCTTGTTCTTCGCGAGCAGCAGTGTATTCTGCGTTTTCTGACAAGTCGCCTTGTTCGCGCGCAATTTTAATTCTTTCAACGACTTGAGGCATTTCAATCTTAGTTAAATAGTCAAGTCTTTCAAGAAGTTTCTGTCTACCTTCTTCGGTTAAATAAATTTTATCGTTCATATCAAATCTCCATTAAATTGATTTTTATTCTAAAACTGCTTTTATACGGCGAACGCCAGCGCTTGAAGACTGTTCCTTCTTAATTTTGAAAGTTCCAAGTTCGCCCGTTCTTTTAGCGTGAGGACCACCGCAAATTTCTTTTGAATATTCGCCCATAGTGTAAACCTTAACCAAGTCGCCGTATTTAGCGTCAAACACGCCGACAGCCCCGCTATTTTTTGCTTGTTCAACCGTCATTTCTTCCATAACGATTTCAACGTCAGCCTTTATCGCTTCATTTACGAGTCTTTCAACTTCTGCGATTTCTTCTTTAGTCATAGGTCTATCGAAGTTGAAGTCAAAGCGAAGTCTTTCAACGGTGATATTCGAGCCTTTTTGCGAAACGGTTTCAGATAAAACCTTCTTTAAAGCCGCTTGCATAAGGTGAGTTGCAGTATGAAGTCTAGCAGTTTGTTCGCTAGTGTCGGCAAGACCTCCCTTAAACTTTTGCTCGCTACCTACGCTTGATTTCTTTTGGTGTTCTTCAAAAGCCTTGTTATACCCTTCTTCGTCAACCGTAAAGCCCTTTTCGAGCGCGAGTTCTTTAGTGATTTCAAGTGGGAAACCGTACGTATCGTACAAGCGGAACGCAGTTTTTCCAGGGAAAACCGTTCCTTGAATATGAGTAATAACTTTATTAAACTCTTTCAAGCCGTCGCTTAAAGTCTTGGTAAAGCGTTCTTCTTCCTTTTGAAGTTCGTCTAAAATCTTAGCCTTGTTTTCTAAAAGTTCAGGGTACGCTTCTTGATAAAGTTCGATATAGCACTCTGCAATAAACTTAAGAGAACCGCTTGGAAGGTCGATATTTCTTCCAAATCTAACCGCACGGCGGATAAGTCTTCTTAAAACGTAGCCTTGATCGACGTTAGACGGAACGATACCGCGCGTATCCCCGATTAAGAAAGTAGCAGTTCTTACGTGGTCGAGAATAATTCTGAAAGCCTTAGTCGTATCTTCGCTTTCGTCGTATTTTTTGCCTGTAAGTTCTTCAATCTTTGCTTTGCTAGACGCAAAAAGTTCCGTATCGTATACGCTCTTAACACCGTTTAAAATGCAAAGCGTTCTCTCAAGGCCCATACCCGTGTCAACGTTCTTTTGCTTAAGCATTGAATACGTGCCGTCTTCATTTTTATAAAATTGCATGAAAACGTCGTTCCAGATTTCAAGGTATTTACCGCAGTCACACGCTGGAGAACAGTCTTCCGAGCACTTTTCAGTTCCGCGATCGATAAACATTTCCGTATCAGGTCCGCAAGGTCCAGTTTTTCCTGCAATCCACCAGTTGTTAGACTTAGGAAGATAGAAAATTTTGTCCTTAGGAATACCGCAGTCTGCCCAAATTTTAGCACTTTCTTCGTCGCGCGGAGCGTCTTCGTCGCCTGCAAAAACGGTTACGGCAAGTTTTTCGATAGGGATAGCGAGATATTCAGGGCTAGTTAAAAATTCAAAACTGAACTTTATAGCGTCTTCTTTAAAATAATCTCCAAGCGACCAGTTTCCAAGCATTTCAAAAAACGTTAAGTGGGACAAATCGCCAACTTCGTCAATGTCCCCCGTTCTAACGCATTTTTGCGCGTCAGTAAGGCGAGTTCCCGCTGGGTGCTTTTCACCTAAAAGATATGGAACGAGTGGGTGCATACCAGCCGTCGTAAATAAAACCGACGGATCGTTTTCAGGTATTAAACTTGCAGAAGGTATGATTTTATGACCTTTCGACTCGAAAAATTTTAAATACATTTTTCTTAGTTCGTTTGCAGTAATTTTCTTCATATATTTATCCTTTATTAATTAAAAATCGTGGTGTATAAGTCGATTAAACTTACTTTTTAGTAACTTCGCAACCGTCTTTAGTAATTTTTACCAAATAACCTTTTTGCAAAATTTCGTCTCTGATTTTGTCAGACACCGCCCAGTTTTTCTCTTTTCTTGCATTTTGCATTTCTTCTAAAAGTGCTAAAATCTCACTAGGGATGTCCGACTTATTTTTACTTTCGTAACTTTCTATAAACTTTTTCGCGTCGACCTTGAAAAGCCCTAAAAGAGAATAGGTTTTCTTAATTTGAGCGACCATATCTTTCGCGCTTTCGTCACCGCTAGACAGTGCTTTTTTAATTGCTTTAAAATAGCCGAATAAGTTTGAAATTGCAAGCGCGGTATTAAAGTCGTCGTCCATAGCCGAGTTAAATTCTTCGTCAATCTTCTGGTAACTTCCACCTACGCCAAAACGCGCTTCAACTTCAGCGATAACCTTATAGAAGTCGTAAACGTGCTTTTCGCTGTCAGTAAAAAGATTGTCGGTAATATTTACGTCGTTTCTGTAACTTGTAGAAAGTAGCGCAAACTTAACCGCATCCGGCGAGAAATTATCGAGAAGTTCGCTTAAAAGAATAAAGTTTCCGAGCGACTTACTCATTTTTTGGCCGTTGACTTTAATAAGTCCGTTGTGCATCCAATATTTTGAAAAACGCTTGCCCGTGAGCGCTTCGGTTTGAGCAATTTCATTTTCGTGGTGTGGGAAGATTAAATCTCTACCGCCACCATGAATATCAATCTCGTCGCCGAACGCTTGCATGTTCATAGCAGAACACTCTATATGCCAGCCAGGTCTACCCTTTCCCCAAGGCGACTCCCAAAAGATTTCGCCAGGCTTTGCCGACTTCCAAAGCGCAAAATCGAGCGCAGAAAGTTTTTCCGCGTCGTTTTCAATTCTTACGCCGTCGAGCATATCGTCGATATTTCTATGAGAAAGTCTTCCGTAAGACGGGAAACTTTGAACGGAGAAATAAACGCTTCCGTCAGCCGTTTTGTAGGCGTGCCCTTTTTCAATCAAAGTCGAAATAAAGTCGATAATGTTTTGAATATTTTCAGTTGCCTTAAGCCAGATATTAGGATCGTCAACGTCAAAACGCGCCATAATTTGGTCGATTTTTTCAATCATTTGCTTTGCATAATCTTCAGCGTTAACGCCAAGTTCGTTAGCTTTAGCGATAATTTTATCGTCGACGTCAGTGTAATTTCTTGCGTAACTTACAGCGTAGCCACGCTTAGAAAGATATTTTCTGATAATATCGTAAATGAGCGCTTGGAACGCGTGTCCAATATGCGCTTCGCCCGAAACGGTGATACCGCAGGCGTACATTTTAACGTTTTTGCCGTCTATCGGTAAAAATTCTTCCTTCTTACCACTAAGAGTATTATATATTTTCATATTCTACACCATTATTTATAATAATATCTTACATTTTAGCACAATATCTCTATTTTTGCAATTATTTTAACCGCTAAACGAAAATTACGAAAAATTTATCGCGCTTTTTGAAAATTATGGGTTTTTGCATTGATTTTTAGAAATAATTGTTATATAATAATCAAAATTAAAGTTTTTGGAGACGAAAAATGTTAGACATCAAACTTATCACCGAAAATCCTGAAAAAGTTTCGGAAAGTTTAAAAAAGAAAGGTTGCATCGTTGATTTTAAGCCCGTTTTAGAAAAAAACGCTAAAAGAAAAGCAATTATCGGCGAAGTAGAATCACTTAAAGCGCAAAGAAACAAAGTTTCTGCACAAATTCCACAACTTAAAAAGCAAGGTCTTCCGGTTGAAGAAATTTTTGCCGAAATGAGAACTCTTGGCGAAAAAATCGAATCACTCGATAGCGAATTAGACCTTTTAAATCAAGAAATTACAGACTTTATCGCAGGTCTTCCTAATATGCCTGACGACGATTTGTTACCGGGTGAAAAGGAAAATAACGAAGTCGTTAAAGTGTTTGGTAAAAAGCCAGAGTTTGACTTTGAACCAAAGAACCACGTCGACATCTGCACCGCGCTAAATCTTATTGATTACGAACGCGGAACGAAACTTTCTGGTGGTGGCTATTGGCTATACCGTGGCGAAGGCGCGCAATTAGAGTGGGCACTTTTAAACTTCTTTATCTCTGAACATTTAAAAGACGGCTACGAATTTATTCTTCCACCACATATGCTCGGCTATAACTGCGGTTTCGGCGCAGGTCAATTCCCTAAATTTTCTGACGAAGTTTATTGGGTTGAAGACGAAAGTGGCGACAGAAAGAAACAACGCTTTATGCTACCTACTGCTGAAACTGCACTCGTCAACCTTTACGCTGGCGAAGTTATTGACGCTAAGAAATTACCGCTTAAGGTTTTTGCTTACACACCTTGTTACAGAAAAGAAGCAGGAAGTTATCGCGCAGAAGAACGCGGTATGATTCGCGGTCACCAATTCAACAAGGTTGAAATGGTTCAATACACCCACCCAGACCACTCTAAAGAAGCGTTTGAAGAACTCGTTGGAAAGGCTTGTTCGCTAATGGAAAAACTAGGACTTCACTATCGCTTATCTAAACTTGCTGCTGGCGACTGCTCGGCATCAATGGCAAGAACTTACGATATCGAAGTTTGGATTCCAAGTATGGGAATTTATAAAGAAGTAAGTTCCGTTTCTAACGCTAACGACTATCAAGCAAGAAGAAACAACACTCGCTTTAAAGGCGAAGACAAAAAACTCGGTTTCGTTCACACCCTTAACGGTAGTGGTCTTGCAACAAGCCGTATCTTCCCTGCACTCGTTGAACAGTTCCAAAACGCTGACGGCTCGGTAACAATCCCTGAAGCCCTTCGTCCATTTATGGGCGGAAAAACCGTCATAAAACTCTAATAATCGCCATATAGCGCGGTATTCGACTCGAATACCGCGCTATATTAATCCTGCAAAGCAGGACTTCATCGCGCTAGCGACTTCATCCAAAGCCCCACTGCTTTGGACTTCATCTTAACGAAGTTAAGACTTCATTAAAAAAACTCCGCCGTCGCAAAATTGCGACGGCGGTTTTTTTCGTAAATTCATTTAATTTTTATAATGAATTATAAAGCCTTTATGCTGCGGCAGGAAATGCTACTACAAACGCTCCTAAATATCCGTCGTCAGCGGTTGAAGTGATTACTACTTCACCACCAGCAGAAATTTCGTATACGTAAGGCTCTGACTCAGGAACTTGCGTTTCAGTAGCGCATGTAACGGCTGTACCGTCAAGGGTTACAGATGCGTTGTTTTTACCGTTGTAGAAATAGATTTTTAACGTACATGCACCAGCTACTTCGAACGTAATAGTAGAACCAGTATTGAATTTTAACCAGTTGTTAGCTCCGTTAGACGATGGACCGTTATAAGTGATATTATCGATCGTAATTTCGTCAGCGGTTGCTATTATCGAGCCGTCAGTTTCATTGTTGTGGTTAAATGTTACGTAGCCTGCAGGTGCAGAGTAACTACCACCCTTATAATTTACAAAAGTGCTTTTAGAAATATTGGTTGCATATTCGCACTTAGCGTAAATGATTGGGCTACATTCTACGCTGTTATCACCACGGGTAATACTCCACATACCTGCTGTTGCAAGCTCGTATACGTAAACTTTTTGTTTTGCAGAAATTTCTTCAATGCTTACAGGTTCTAACGTAGTTGTACCATTAGATACGACTGGAATTGCCATTTTTAACGTTGCTGACTGCCCAACCATAATCGTTAATTTTGCTTGAGACTTAGTAGTAGCAACGATAAGTTCGCCAGAGCTGTTCAACTTTAATCCATTAGAAGTTGAGATAGATTGACCTGCAATATTAGTAAAGGTATACGTATTCGGGTCACCACTTATTGACTTATAAGCCGTGCTTGCGCCGTAACTGAAGTTTTCGATACCGTCAGCGCCAGTTTCTGTTTTAATGTTGCTATCTGTCGTATACCATTCAATAGCTGTCCATTTTGGGTTTACAGGGTTACAAGTAAACGTTGCTGTAGTTCCGCTACCGTCACATGCAGTTGCAGTAAAGGTTACTTCGCCTTCGTCTTTGAAAGTTACTCTACCGGTATATGCGTCGATATCAGCAATCGTCGTATCAGAAGATGACCATTTAACCGACTTATTCGTAGCCGTTGGATTAGCCTTTGCAGAAAGAGTAAGAGCAACACCAACACATTCAAGAGTAGAACTTGAAGAAACTTCAATTGACGAAACAGGAGTATTTTGAATAGTTGAATCAGTCGTTACGACAATATTAGTAATATACGTTGTTGCTTTAGCAGTAAGAACTACTGAAGTTGCATTTTCGTCGTATACGATGTAAGTATTTAATACTTCAGCACTAGTAGAGCCGTTGTTGAAGAACATTACTGCTTCGCCTTGAGTATCAGCCTTTGCTTCTAAAGTTCCAGAATAATATCCGTAAACTTCAACGTAGCACTTGCCAGTAACAGGAATAGTGATAGTTGCGCCGTTTTGACCAACGTAATGCGGTTTACCGCTTTGAACAGCGAATCCATTGCAAAGTGCAGATTGATCTACTGAACCGTCAAATGGATAAGCGGTAATTTCGCCAACTTCTTCGCCTTGGAGTGTATCAGAAGACGTATCAGCGTCAACCGTCCAGACGTTTGCAGTAATTAACGCGTCAATATCCCAGTTGTTTAAATTGTCTTTTTCGTATTTTTGTTTTCCAGTGTTGTAAATTCTATTTAAAATAGTTTTACGACCACTAAATTCTTTAGCCACTGTATCAGCGTCTAAAATATCGTCACCAGTATAATTTAATGACGTAGCAGTTGCTTGGTCCATCTTCCAACCGATTACTGTTCTAGGATAATCTGATGGGATTGGGTTTTGGTACCAAACGCCAGCTTCAACGTCTTGACAAGTCGTATTAATGTATGCAACTTGGCTGAAATAACCTGAAGTCCATGGAGAACGTCCAAGATAAGTTTCTTGTCCGTTTGCTTTAGCGTCTGCAGATTCTTTTACCGTTGAATTGTAAATTACTAAGCCTTTACCAACTTTTGTAGAAATAGCCATTCTTGGAGCGGTAACGTAAGATCTGTGTGTAGATGCGTATGCGTCGTATACAGATACGATTTCACATTTTTCATAAAGCGCTACTTGCCCTGCTTGTTCCATCCAAATAAAGTCGACGTCACCTTCGATGTAACAATCGTAGAACCATGCTTTACCAGCAGTTCTTAAAGTATCTTGATTTGACTTGAACGAGCAGTTGTACGCAACCGTATTACCCTTTGTGTCAGTTCCTAAAACTTCTGCTTGTGTATTTGAACTTAAATTTTCTTGTTCAGCTCTTGCACGCGACCAGTCACTTTTAAGAGTTAAATTCTCAAGAATAATATCTCCGGTACCTTGTATAGCAATTAAACTGCGCGTCTTTTCAGTCGTCATATCAGAACCGTGACCAACGATAACGACGTCTGCACCATGTTTTGCCGTAGTGTCACCACTGATTTTAATGGTTGCAGAACCGTTGTATCCAAGTCCACTTTCTTCATAAGTACCCTTTCCTAGAGTAATTACGAAGGTTTCTGTAGAAGTTGTTGGAATTGCTGCTAGAGCGGCAGTAAGTGTGTCGTAAGCAGTGCCGTTCATTGTAATGTTTCCAGGATTTGATGGAATTATTATTTCGTCTCCACCTGAAGTTCCACCGTTTGATGTTCCGCCGTTTGACGTTCCACCGTTTGACGTTCCGCCGTTTGACGTTTCAACGGATGAATTTGGTGAAGATGAGTTTGAACTTGAATCTCCACTAGGTTTACACGCCACTAGCGCAAAAACTAATGCAAGCATAAGAACAAGTCCTAGAACTTTTTTGCCTTTTTTCATTTTGCACGTCTCCTTATAAAATTTGTTTAAATTAATAAAATCGTTTAAAGAATGTCCTTCAAAAAGCATTCATTAAAACCACTTACTTATATATTAGCATACTTAAAATACTTTTTCAATATGTATTGAAAGAATTTTTTATAAAAATTATTATAATAATCCTGCAAAGCAGGACTTCATCGCGACAGCGACTTCATCCAAAGCCCTTGCTTTGGACTTCATCGTGGCTCTGCCACGACTTATTTCTTTTAATTAAATCGCGCTTTGCGCGATGAAATCACTTCATGATGAAGTCCACCTTTCGGTGGATGATGTCGAAACTTCGTTTCGGTTATTTTTTAATC
>JAZSKA010000012.1:0-161703 GCA_045534605.1 Christensenellaceae bacterium
AAAAAAGTATGGTGGAAATGTTCTAAAGGACATGAGTGGCAAGCAACAATTAATAGTAGAAATAAAGGCAGTGGTTGCCCTTATTGTGTCGGGCAAAAAGTTGTAAAAGGATATAACGATTTGGTGACTATCAACCCAAAACTTGCAAGTGAATGGGATTATGAAAAAAACGGCGAATTAAAACCAGAAGATTTTGCGGTGGGTAGTAACAGAAAAATATGGTGGGTTTGCAGTAAAGGACATGAATGGCAAGCTACAATTAATAATAGAAATAAAGGAACTGGTTGCCCTGTTTGCTATAGACTTAAAAAAGACACTTAATAAAAGTGTCTTTTTATCTTGTAGCAAAAGAGAAAATCTAAACTTCTTCCTTTTTTATAGTATTATTGCTAAAGAAATCTATAAATTGATATATTTTTTTACAATGATTAATAAATACATATATCATAGACCTTAATTCATCTCTATCTATATACTTATTAATTGGATGTCCTGCTTCATTTCTATTTTTTCTTATTATAGTAAATATTGAGTTTATTAATAAATCATAATCTTCAAATAACAACTCAGAAATATTTTCTTTGTGTCCACTTATAGATTTAGTCAATTCATCAAACTTGCGAGAGATTACACTTTTTTGAAATTTTAATAAATTATTGTATTCTTTCTCGGAAAAATTTCTATTTAGCCATTCTAAATATTTATCAAATAATAAACAAATTGCTCTTTCCGCACAACATCCCAACATAACACTAGAAGCAAAATTGCAATTAATTCTATAGGTATTTAAACATTCTGAAAAATAGTTTATTATTACTTTATCGACATTAGGGATTTTTGTTGTTAGCAATTTTTGCATTCCATCTATATCATGAATAATTACATTATCTGATTGTTTAATAATTTCTTTTCCATAATTAGTTAATCTTAAAAATGGCCAATTTTCCTGTAAATGGTTATATCCTATAGTTAAGACCCTTTCTACGATCAAATCCCAAACTATTTGTAAAATCATTTCTGAGTCTTGTCCACTTAATTGATTAGAATATCCTAAAGAATGCACAGATGTTTCTTCAATAATTTTGTTCTCTAATAGATGGTGCGTAACTCTAGATTTAATATCGGCATATTGAGAAATTTCTCCATCTTTCAAAATAATCAATACTATTTTTCTTAACGAATCATAATCCAAGTTGGAACATGTTAAAATCATATAAACCTCCAATTTTATTATAACACAATCATTTTCGCTAAAGCGAATTAATTTTATATCGAAGTGCTTATGGTACTTGGTTCAAAATTGATATAGCCACCTTGATCTGGGGTGCCGTCGACGCCTTTTTTGGCGAGTGAAATTTTATTTACGGTAATATAATTAGAACTGTGCGACGCGCTGTAACCAAGCGTCATACTGCGACTTGTGTCGTCGAATATGAAAGGGTAGACGTCAGGCTCGGAACGTGGGGTTCTATATGCGCGGAAAACGACTCCCTTAATTTCACCGTCAATGCGAAGTAGTGCTTTCGTATTATTTAATAAGTCGAGTTCGCGATAGTAAATGGAACTGTAAGACGAGTGAGAATCTTCAACTCTTTCGTCGTCGCTGTTATCGTAAGAACATTCCGAGTCGCAATAGATTTTTAGTAGGTAGCCGTCGAATTGTTTTTTTGCTTTTTCAAGTTGCGCCTCGGAAATAAAGCCGAGTTCTTTATTTAAAACGAGTTTGCCGTCTTTATCGAAATAGCCGTCGGTAACGTGGATGCTTTTAATAAGGTCGCCGTTTTCGGTGTAAAACGCTTTTTCGCCGATAGAAAGAATAGACGCTGGCAAATCTGGTTTTTCAAGATTATTACAGCAATAAAACGCTTGAGAGCCGATATAGCGCAAGGTGTTTGGGAATATTACCTTAGAAAATCTTTTGTCCGAGCAAGCACAATCAGCAATAAGCACCGTGCCGTCTTTAATTTCAAGCGTGTCAAAGTCGTTAATAACGCATTTAAGCAAATTTTTCCCAAGATAAACACAGCCGTTATCTTCGTCGGTATATTCAGAAAGATAAACGGGGCTATCTGCGAAATTGCCAAAGCCAACTCTTTTTAAAGACTGTGGAAGCGTAACCGACGAAAAACTTTTGCAGTCGCGGAAATTCCAGTTGCCAAGCATTTCAAGGTTTTCAGGGAATATAACTTCTTCAAGGCTTTCACAAGAGCAAAAGGCTTCTTCAAGTTCCTTCAAAGTAGAAGGAAGCGTTACTTTTTTTAATTTTTGACAGCCTTCAAACGGTGCTTCGCCATAAAAGCCTTTCTTTTTGATAGCGACCACGTTCCACTCGTCGGGAATAATAAGTTCTTCAATTTCGTTTTTAAATTCAGGCTTAAAGTCAAGAAGGTTGATTCCACCTTCGTATTCTTCAAAAACTAATTTTTCAAGTAGTGCCGATTTTTCCATAGGTGTATGCTCCTTAAAGTTTTATTTTATGATATTGTACCACGCTTTAAGGGAAAATGCAATAGGGAAAGGTGAATAGGGAATAAAGAAGAAATTTGTTTTTGCAAATAAACGTTTTTGGGTGGGTTTGTTGTGGCGTTATTATTAAATTCTTGCTATAATTAAACTACTCGAGTACAAAATTAAAAATTTAATCTAAGGGGAATCATAATGAATACAGATAAAATTTATGCAGAACAGATTGCAAACGAATACGCGCCAAAACAAACTTCTAAAGTTAAGGCGCTAAAAAAATTAGACGCAAAAGCAAAGAATCCAGCGCGCATTTTTACGTACACTTTCGGGATTATTTCATCTCTTATTTTAGGCGTTGGTATGTGCCTAGCGATGGGGGTTATCGGTGGCGGAACTGCGCTTATGATGGGGCTAGGGATAGCAATCGGGTGCGTAGGTATACTAGGCGTTAGCGTAAACTATCCTATATACAAAAAAATACTTATAAAATCTAAAAACAAATACGCGTCGGATATTATAAGCCTTGCAAACGAAATTGCAAACGAAGAGTAAAATGTTTTCTGCTTTTTTGAAAAGAATTAAAGATGATAAAGATTATCGTATAAAATGCTTTTTACTTATATCTCTCGTTTTTAATTTCGTCTACGCGCTGTTTTTATTTATAGTTAGTAAAGTTTATTTTTCTAAATGGTTTTTTATAATGTCCGTATATTATGGACTTTTATCAATAGCCCGCCTGATTATTTTTTTTCAAACAAAACAAAATAAATTGCGTAAAAAAATACTATTAATGCGCATATGTGGCTATTTTCTATTTTTGTTAAATTTAGTAGTTTCGGTATTGATGTTCGTGTTAATTTATACCAATCAATACGTCGAGCACCACGAAATTACCGTTATTGCGCTTGCGACTTATACCTTTTCGACGTTGACTTTTGCTATTATAGGTAGCGTTAAGCATATAAAAAATAACGACCACGTTTATTCTTGTATAAAGGTTATAAGTTTGATTTCTGCAAGTGTTTCTCTTGTTACGCTCACGAATACTATGCTTGCAACTTGGGGTAAAGAAAACCTTTTGCTACGCAGTATTATTCTGCCAATTTTATGTGGCGCTGTGGCAATTTTTATTATTGTGTGTGCCGTTTTAATGATAATCAAGGCAAATTTTGATTTAAGGAATTTAAAAAATGAACAAAAATGAGAGTAAATATTTTTATACCGCAAAGTTAATGAACCAAGCACTTTTGGCGCTACTTGAAAAAAAGGATATAGAATTTATAACGGTAACTGAAATTACAAAAAAAGCAGGCGTAAACCGTTCGACGTTCTATTTGCACTACGATAATATTTACGAACTGTTAGAAGAAACTATCGACAATTTAAATAAAGAGTTTATAAGTTCTTTTAATATACAAACTCCTATTTCGATAAATTCAAAAGACGACGCCTTTTTGATAACTGCCGATTTTTTGATACCATATTTAAATTTTTGCAAAGAAAATAAGCGCGTTTTAAAATTGGTTTATCAAAAGCCACACTTGTTCCAAAACAAAGTAGCCTACAAAAAGATGTACGATTTGATTTTATATCCTGCTATATCTCAATTTATTAAAGAAGAAAATCAAAAAGTTTATACTCTCGAATTTTTTACTCAAGGCGTAGTCGGAATTATTCATAAATGGATAGCGTTAGATTGCGTTACCGATATAGACGAACTTGTTCAAATTATAAAAACGTGCGTTGGATACGAGAATAGGGAATAAAGAGAAAGAATAAATATGAAAGATGAAAAACGGGTTGAATAAATTTATTTACTGTGCTATAATTTATATAAGGTAAATTATGGCAGTTGAATTTTTAAAAAAACTAAATAAAAAGAAAATTATAATCTCTATAATTTGTTTAGCGTTATTAATTGCTTTAATAGCTTGGATAGCGTGGGGGAATATGAGCGTTAAAACCGTCAGTTACGACTTAACGAGTGAGAAAGTATCCACCGAGCTTGACAGCTTTAATATCGTGCAGATTTCCGATTTCCATAACGCTAAATTTTCAAATAATAACTGTGATTTAGTAAATTTAGTTAAAGGCTTAGAGCCTGAAATTATCGTTCTTACTGGCGATTTAATTGATAGCAGAAAAACAAACGTTGAAACTGCAGTTCAATTTGTAGAAAATCTTGTTAAGATTGCGCCTTGCTATTTCGTAGCAGGTAATCACGAAGCAAGAACTATCGAATATCAAAGATTGCGCGCAGAACTTATAAATTTAGGCGTAAAGGTTTTAAAAGACGATTATTGTGAGATAACCGTAAACGACTCTAAAATTGCGCTATACGGTATTGAAGATCCTGATTTTGTAAATCAATCTGGCGATCCGACTGAAATTTTGCGCCAAAAACTGAATAAGTTTACCTTATCCGACGGTTATAATATATTGCTGTCGCATAGACCTGAAGCGTTTTCGTTATACTGTGAATACGGTTTTGATTTAGTTTTTTCAGGGCATGCGCACGGCGGGCAATTTTACTTACCGTTAATCGGTGGAGTTGCTGCGCCACACCAAGGCTTGTTTCCAAAATACGACAAAGGCAAGTTCGTTTCGCAAAATACTACAATGATAGTAAGTAGCGGTTTAGGAAACAGCATTTTTCCGTTTAGAGTAAACAATCGCCCGGAAATTGTAAACGTAATATTAAACAATTAGAATAAATAAAAAAACTCGCGTGGGCGAGTTTTTTGTCTAGAAAAATTATTGTAGGGTATTGCAAAAATTTAATTGTGTGATATAATATGTCGTAAGGAGCAAAGAGTATGAAAATGATTAGTAAAATATTTAAAATAACGTTTTTGCTTGCACTTGTGGTTTGTACGTGCATAAGTTTTACTGCTTGCAAAATTAAAATTAAACAAGAAGCCGATTGTATTCCAGAAAAAATGGGAAAAGCCGAAGGCTTGTACGTTTATTATAATAATTACCGCTCTTTAACCGACGGAACTGAAAAAGAAACGCTACTTAATGAAATTACGGTAGATGACGCTACGTATCTAGAAGATGAGTTTAAAATTTATTCCGTTCAATATTTGACGGAAAAAAAAGAAATTTTTTACTCGATAAAAACGGATAAAGAAAACGAAGAAACAAGGTATTTTTTATGGCATTATAATTACGATACGAAAGATAGCGGTTTATTGTACGAGTTTAATAATGACTTTTATCTAAGCGTATCAGACACTTATATTTTTGCTAAAGAAAGTAACTTATCTGGGATTCTTTTTGACGGTAACTTAAACATTGTTGAACAAGAACTTTATGGAGATTACGTTCTTTTTAAAAATCTTCTATATAATTACGCAAATAACGAGTTTTTATGGTGGAAAAACGGTCAGTTTTATTCGGTAAAGACGCAAACTGAAATAAAATATTCAAACGTTTTCGTTACGCAAAATTATGCTTATTTATTCTTGTCGCAAGACGTTTATTTAATAGATATAAATACTGGGGGATACAAGGTTCATCATTTTACCGACGGGGATAAATATCTTTCTTACAACCGTGATAACGTTGACTTTGAAAATAGTCAAGCCGTATACTATTTCTTAACGTATTCTAATCTCTCCGACGAATTTACAGTTGCCGATGAAACAGGCTGTAAATTATGGTCAGTAAAAGGTTTTGAAATAGAATATTTGTATACCTTTGATGAAAAATATGAAGTTCGGTTTGATTCTTGCAATGAAAAATTTATCAACTTAACTTTATTTTATTACAAAGAAGAAACTATATTCAGTAAAGCTGAAACGAGATATTCTAGCGGTTTTTACGACGTAGAAAAGAAAAAGTTTATAAAGAATAAACAAGAACCTATACCAACTCTTCCAAAAGAACGGTTTATAGTTGGTGAATACGAGTTTTACGTTGATTCAGTACATTACGGTGGTATACTTACTGATAATCGGTGTTATTATTTGCACCGTGTGCATAATGGGGAAGATGAAATTTTACAATATCATTTCGTAAACAATTCAACAAAGAACGATCCAAACCCAGTAGAATTTGACGATATTCACGTAAAATAAGCAATCAAAAAAACTCGCGTGGGCGAGTTTTTTTTGCGTTAAGTGTTTTTTTGGTTGAAAGAGATAACGTATTCTTTAAGTTTACTTTCGTTTAGTTGCCATAGCCAGTCTAACGGAGTTAAACCGTTATCTTTTTGCCAGCGAAAATAATAGCCGTTATACGGTTTGTTTTTTACGTAAAGAGCAAATTCTTTTTGCGATTCAAACGTTTTTGATTTTATATCCGCTAAGTGCATATTCATAATATCTGCTATTTTTTGAATAGTATCTTGCACTTTTTCGACGTATTTAGCGTACTCTGGAAAATAATTTAAAAATTCGGCGATTTCATTTTTGCGTATTAACTCTAAAATGCTTGCGATATTGACGTCGCCGTTATTTTTTAAGTGGTGACACGCTACGTATTTAGGATTTTTGACTTTTATTCTGTTAAAAAACTTATCGCACACGACGAACCCTTCTCCGTTTAAATCAAGTTTCTCGGCGGCGGTTATGCAGTCGGAAAGGGTAGATAAAGGGTAGGTTTTAGGTTTTTTAACGCCTATATCGGTAATTAACTCTTGTAGCGTGATATTGTTGCGCGTTCCGATATGGTATATCTCGATATCCTTATAAAAAATTACGACTTTATTGTAGGGACTTACAAGTTCAAACATATAAGTGCAATTTTTGTCTAGGACGTCAAAGTTTAGACCGCAATTTTCTTTCGCTTTATCAAAAAGTTCGCCAAAATTATTATAAGGACAGTCGATATCTAAATCAAATAAGCCTTTTATCGTGCTGTTATAAGCGTTGATAGTGCCGTTGGTAGATAGGCGCCATTTTTCGTTATGATACCAAACTTTTATAATCGAGCCGTCAACTTTTTCTTGCGTTCTTGCTGACTTCCAATCAATGGCAGGAACGTAATTTTCTCCGTAATTACCAAACTTAAAAAATGGCACGCAGACGGGCGTTAAAGTTTTTTCATGTAAAATAATACCCCGACATTCTCTTACGATAGGCAGGGTAAAGTCGCTTGAAAGTTGATTGTAAGAAAACATAACGTATTCGCCGTCGCGCTTAATTTTTATAAAATAAGGCGCGCCCGATAAAATCGTTTCCCAATCGTTATTATTTTTTAAAAAATTTATAAGTTCCATATAGAAATTTAAAACGTCAACTAGTGTTATTAATTATTTTCTAAATTTATTTTGTTTTTTAAATTTAAATCCGCATTGGCTACAATTTCAAAATTGTTATTATCAAAAACCGTACACTTTTTAATTCCGTCTCTACAGTCTTCTTCATTACCACCTGTTGTCCGGTAACTTTCATTAATATCATAAATATTGTTGGTGAAAGTGTATTTTGGCTTAAATTTAAAATAAGATTTGTTTTGAAAATTTAAAACATTAGCGCTTGATGTTGAGGTATTATTAAAAATATGTATAGCACATTCATCTCCAATATAATCAAATATTATATTAATGTTCTTTCCAATTTTTAGGTCTGTACCAATACTATCGCCATTTGAGAATCTTTGCTTATTTAAACTTGCTTCAAACATGTGGTGGGATTCAACCGTTACGTTGATTTTGCTTATAATTTCGACTGTTTTTTCTTTGCAGATTTGGTCGTTTATAAAAAATTGTTGATAATAATTTTCTTCATGCACCATTTTATAATCGACAAATTCGTTATAATTTAAAGGAATTTTAAGCATGTATTCTGTATAATAAGGCACTTCGGCAGAATTTTCAACTAATAATGCCATATACAGAGAATTGGTGTCGTCGTCTTCTATTATCGTGTTAGTTCTGCATTTTAATTTTCCCGACTTTATACCTTCAACGTCGTGACCTAGTCGCGCTAATAACGAATAGGGGTGCGAGTCAAATTCTGCACCAGTAAACTTTTCAGGGTTTTCTAATGCGCCTTCGATTAAAGCGTTGACTTCGTCGTTTATTAGAATATGAAATAACAAGTCTGAATACTCGGTAGTGTTAGGGATAACGGGCTTAGAATTTTGTATAGAACTCGATTTTTTAGTGGTAGGCGTAGTGCTTTTCTTGCTTGAATTTACCGTTTCAGTTTTACTAGGTCGTGTAATTACGGTATTGCTACTTTTAGAAGAATTTTGTATAGTTTCATTATTATTCTCGCCACAAGCGGTAAAGATAAGGGCGAAGATAGAAACCAAAAGCAATAAAGCAAGCGTTTTTCTAAGTATAATTTTGTGGTTTTTAAATAATTTTTGCATCGAATTTTCTATCCTTTTTATAGTTGATATAATCTTATCAACAAACCCAAATTTTGTCAATGAACGGTAGGCGTATTTTGTGATTTTTTGCATTTAACGTTGACAAAAGGTTTTTTGATAATATATAATAATATCAATATAGGTGCAATCGTGCAAACGGTTTAGGTGAAACATGAAAAAATCAGTTTTAAAAGTGCTTGTTTCGTGCTTTTTTATAATTAGTATTATTTGTTTTTCTGCGTGTTTTCCACGCCATACTCACAGTTTAAATTACAAGGGAATTTGCACTGCTTGTCAAGAAGATACGTGCTTTGTGGCAAAGGGCGAAGGTGGATTAAAAGGCGTTGGCTCGCACGAAGTTTTTGCTGACAAAAAGTGCTATTATTCGTTTACGGTAGAAAGTTTTAGTGGGGTAAGGTGCGATATTTACCCAAGTAGCGATTATGAAAATTTATTAAAATCGGTAGAAGTTTACGACTCTGACGGAAACGCTATTGAAATTTTGCTCGATAAAAAGTATGGGATTATAAATTTGTCTAATTTAGAAGTAGGTAAAACTTATTATTTAGAAGTAGTTTTCGGTTACGATACGTCCGTTATTTTAACTGTTTTAGAACTTCCGACTATTAATTAAGTTGTTTTTGGTGTTTTATGAGTAAGGAAAAAACGGTGAGTAGAATAGACGTGGGAAAGCGCGCTGGGATAGTTGGTATTTTTGCAAATATCTTACTTGCGATAGGAAAGCTTGTCGTTGGTATAATATCAAGTTCGGTTTCGATAATTGCAGATGCTTTAAATAATTTTTCAGACTGTATAAGTTCGGTCGTAACAATGATAGGCTTTAAAGTGGCGCAAAAGCCAGCAGATTCAGACCACCCATACGGGCACGCTCGGTTTGAATATATTGCAAGTTTAATCGTCGCAATTTTAGTGCTTTTCGTGGGTTTCGAACTTATAAAAAGTTCGGTTGAAAAAATTATCGAGCCGACGGCTATTAATTTTTCGTTTATCGTAGTTATAATTTTAGCCGTTTCAGTAGTCGTTAAATTTATGCTTTATTTATACAATAGCGCACTTTCAAAAAAGATAAATTCAACCGCGCTAAAAGCGACGGCAATAGACTCGCGCAACGACTCGATTATGACCACTTGCGTACTTATCGCGACGCTTGTCGAATATTATTTTAGCGTTAAAATTGACGGATATATGGGCGTTTTGATTGCACTATTTATTCTTTATAGCGGAATAAAACTTGTAAAAGAGACGGTATCTCCTATACTTGGCGAAAAACACGACGAAAAGTTAAAAAGTCAAATCGTTGAAAAATTAAAAGAATATCCGTTCGTTTTAGGTTATCACGACTTAATGATGCACGACTATGGACCAGGTATAACTTTTTGCACTATCCACTTTGAGATTGATAAAAACGAAGATCCGCTCGCTATTCACGAGCATATTGATAGGTTCGAGCGCGAGTTTTTGGATATGGGCGTTACTATGACCGTTCACTACGATCCTGTAGTTACCGACAGTCCCGAACTTAATATTCAAAAGCAGGCGATAGATAGCGTGCTTATAAAAAAAGACGAACGGCTTTCTATTCACGATTTCAGAAGTATAACTTGCGACGGCTTTACCAAAGTCTTTTTCGATTTGCCACTTCCAAGCGAATATAAAAAGCGCACTAACGAAATAATTTCGCTTTGCGAAGATGCGTTAAACAGTTTGGATATGGGCGTTTTTAAAGTCGAAATAACTTTCGATTCGCCAGACTTTAATTAAAAAAGAAGTCGCGTTCTCAAGTTTGAGAACGCGATTTTAAATTTAATTAAGTTCTTCTAATCTACATTTATCTAAAGTTAAGTTAAAGTCGACTGAATTGATATTTTCGATTTTTTCAACGATTACAAACATATCCCACGAACACATTACCATAAGACCAATTTCGGGATAATTTTTAATATAACTGACGGTAACGTTGCCGTTTTCGTCAACCGTAACACTATCTACGGTAACGGTTACACCGCCTTGGTTTTCGTTAGAGTGTAGTCTGATATAAGTATAATCTGACAACGGATACATTTCACTAAGTCCCAATAAATCTCGATATAAACTTGAATTTTCGCCTACTTCGCTTAATAAATTTTCAAGTTCAAGTTCGGAATTTATCGTATTATTTATAGGAAGTTTTGGTTTAATATCGTATGAAGTTGAGAATAAACTTGCAAAAATTTTAAGTTGTAAACGTGCGGTATATCCAATATCAGGAGAGATGATATCGGTTGATTCTTGTGGCAAACAAGAGTCAACACGCGACGGCTTTACGCTTTTATATTCACTTTGCGTTGGTGTAGTAGAACTTGTCGCTTGGCTTGTCGGTGCGCTCAAGTCGCCCGAAACGTAACCGTTTACTAGTGCGCTTAAGTCTTGCTGGCAACCGAATAGGAAAAAGACGGTACACAGAATAAATAAAATCACAACTAATTTTTTCATAATTTTACCCCCACGAAAAAATTTAATTTGTTTTACTTTTCACTTATTAGACCGAGAAAATTTTAAAAAAGGGACATTTTTTAATGATGTGCAAAATTCAGCCTTCCCCTTGAGGGGAAGGTGGCACGAAGTGACGGATGAGGTGTAAAAAAGAGTGAAATCCGATTAAAATCGGGTGAACTGCACGACAATAATGCAAAAAATATTTTTGCACATCATGAAAGTTTCGCGCAAAAAGCAAACTTTCGCATCATTAGTGACGACAGTCAATTACTTCATGAAGGCAAAGCCTTCACATCATTAGCAACAAAGGCTATAATAAAATCGGTTGATAGTTTTCAACCGATTTTAGATCCTACTTATTAAAAAATGCCCGACAACACTATTATTATATCATAAAATTTAGCCATAGTCAATAGGTTTTTTAAAAATAAAGTTTGATAAAATTTTTCCGATAACTATTGACATTTTGCGTTTTATCGTTTACAATAAAGACAAGAAAGAAACAGGAGGACGGTCCGATGTACTAAGTAATAGCACATCACAAAAAAAAGATATAAAGGAGGGCAGTCCGATGTAAGATCACGGACGCTTAGAAGTAGGAGGTAGACCTATGAAAAAATATCTTTTGAGAGAACTTTCTCACACAAAAAAATAAATTAAGGAGATACTCCAATGCAAAGTTTAATTAAAAATTAAACGCGTTGAAAAGGCACTTAAGCACAAAAAATTAAATTGTGAAAGTATTTTAAGAAAAGGTGCAAAAAAAAGTAAACGCGGCTCTTCTTAAAACTGAATAATGATAGATTACGGCGGTGAGTTTTCACCGCCGTTGTTATTAGTGAAATCCGATTAAAATCGGGTGAAATTGCGACCTGTCGGTCGCAGTGAAATTTTACCTTGCTTTCCGCGCAAGGTAAAGTGAAATTCAATTTTTTTTAAAAAGTTGAGTTAATGTCGCGCAATTTTGCATATTGCAAAATTGCCAACTTAACATATAATTTTTTTCTAAGGACTGAAATTATATAACTTTACACCTCATCCGTCACTTCGTGCCACCTTCCCCTCAAGGGGAAGGCTTAATTTTGTCATTCTGAACGAAGCGAAGAATCTCTAAAGTACCTTGTTAGTTGTTTTACTAACAAAGTTTAAATAACTTAGTGAGTTCTTTAGAGATTGCCACGCAAAATAAATTTTGCTCGCAATGACAAAAAAAATTATAAAATAATTTAGTCCGCAATTAAAGCTATAAGTTATGCTGGCAATTTTTTCAGAGAAAAAATCTGCTCGACGATAATGCAAAAATGGAATTTTTGCACATCATGAAAGTTTCGCGCAAAAAGCAAACTTTCGCTTCATGAGCGATGACAATCGCTTACTTCATGAAGACACCGTCTTCACATCAATAAATAGCTATGCTTTTTAAAAATCAACGCCGTCGATTAATTCTTCAAAAGTAATATCAAAAATCTTTAAAATTTTAATTATGTTGTATAAAGACGGTTCAATTTTATTGCACTCCCACTCACTGACGCGCTGTTGGGTAGTGTTTAATTTTTCAGCAAATTCTTTTTGACTTAGTTTACTAGTCGTTCTTAAATTTTTTAAATTTTCACCAAACGTTTTCATAACAAAATCAGTTTACACTAAACTGCGTGTATTTGTCAAGTTTATCTACCAGATTAAATCATTTTTTACTAAACATACTTGAATTATCACTTTCGTTGTGATAAAATAAAACATATAAAAAAACAGGTGGCGCTTATGTTTTTATTATTTATTTGTTTGCTTATAGTAGGTATAATAGTTTTAGTGTGCCTTAAAAAGAAGGGTAAAATTGTTTTTCGTTCTGAAGCTGAGAAAAAAGGCATGCGTGGAGAGTATAGCGTAAGTAGGGTTTTAGGCGGAACTATTGAAGATAAGCAATACCTTGTTAATGATATAATCGTGGTTGATGAAAACGGCAAAACTTCGCAAATTGACCACGTGTTTGTCAACAAGTACGGAATTTGGGTTATTGAAACGAAAAACTACGCAGGTTTTATTTATGGCAACGAAAGTCAGAGAGAGTGGACTCAAGTTTTGGCTTACGGAAAAACGAAAAATAAATTGTATAATCCTATTAAACAAAATAGTACGCATATATATATTTTAAAAAAGAAGTTTAAAACTAAATTGCCGTTCTATTCTTTAGTCGTTTTTATTGAAGCTGATATTTCTAACGTTACTGCAGATAACGTAATTAATATTCAGTCGCTTAGAAAAACTGTATGGTCGGATACTGGAAAGTTGATAACACCTGAACAGATGAAAAAGTGTTATAATAAATTGAAAAAACTAAAAGAAAATAGTGGTGTTACGATTGAAGAGCATATTGAAAACGTTAATAAAATGCAAAAAGATATAAAAAACGGTATTTGTCCGCGTTGTGGTGGCAAACTTGTTTTGAGAAAAGGCGAAAACGGCGAATTTTACGGATGCGTAAATTTCCCAAACTGCAAATTTACTAAAAAAATTGATGGTTAGAATTTATGTCGATTAGAGAGTTTAATAAGCAAGATTTTGAAAATTTATATTCTTTTATGAAGCCTATTTGGTATGAAACTTACGATTTTTTGCCAAAAGAGCAGATCGAGATTTTACTCGATAAATATTTTTCTAATGAAAACATTAAAAAGTATAAATCAATCGGGTATAGATATTTTAAAGTAAGCGAAGTTGGGGTGCTTGTTTTTGTTGAACAAGCAGATGAGATTTTTATTGATAAATTATATTTCCCAAAAACTGAACGCGGAAAGGGCTATGCTAAAGAGTGCTTTGACTTTTTAGAAAGAGCCAAGAAAGATTTGATTTTGGTCGTCAATCGAAAAAACGAAAGGGCAGTAAAATGCTATCTTAAAAACGGATTTATAATTGAAAAAGAAACTGAAACCGAAGTCGGGAAAGGGCTTATAAATTGCGACTATTTTATGCGAAAAACTGTTGACTAATAATTTATCGTATGATATAATAAACGTAGAAAATTTGTGGAGGGAAACTTCAATGAAACATATTAAGACTGTTGAAACTCGCAATCTTTGCGAAAGCGCAAAAAAAGGTGGTTGTGGCGAATGCCAAACTTCTTGCCAATCTGCTTGCAAAACAAGCTGTGGTATTGCTAACCAAAAGTGCGAAAATAAAAACAAGTAATTTTTAAAAACAAAAAAGAATTGTCGCCTACACGGCGACATTTTTTGTAACAAAAAAGGATAATTTATGGTACATTGTTATAAACTTTTAGGTAATAATTTCGTAATTGATACCGCGTCAGGCGGTGTTCATATAGTTGACGACGTTTGTTTTGAAATTATATCTAATTTTGAAAAAATGCCAAAAGACGCGCTTATAGACGAACTTCTTAATAAATTTGACGGCAAAATTGATAATGCTAGAGACGAAATAGAAGAGTGCTTTTCTGAAATTGAACAGTTGAAATCGCAAGGCGTATTATTTAAAGAAGATACTTTTTCGCCTTTTGCTAGCACGCTTAAGCAAAAAACGAGTGGGGTTGTAAAAGCGCTTTGTCTGCACGTGGCGCACACTTGCAACCTTAACTGCGAATACTGTTTCGCAAGTCAAGGAAAGTACCAAGGCGACCGCGCGGTTATGAGCTACGAAGTAGGAAAGCGCGCACTTGACTTTTTGATTGAAAACTCTGGGACTAGACACAATTTAGAAGTTGACTTTTTCGGTGGCGAGCCACTTATGAATTTTCAAGTGGTAAAAGACTTAGTTAAATACGCTCGCGAAGTTGAAAAGAAGTTCAACAAAAATTTCCGTTTCACCTTAACTACTAACGGCGTTTTAATCGACGACGACGTTATTGATTTTTGTAACAAGGAAATGAGTAACGTAGTTCTAAGCCTAGACGGCAGGCGCGAAGTTCACGATAGGTTTAGAGTTGACTATAAAGGTGAAGGAAGCTGGGAAAAAATCGTTCCTAAATTCCAAAAATTCGTTGAAAAAAGACAGGGAAAAGAATATTATATGCGCGGAACTTTCACGCATTTTAACCCTGACTTTTTAGAAGATATTAAAGTTATGCTCGATCTTGGCTTTAACGAAATTAGTATGGAGCCAGTCGTTTGCGGTAAAAACGATAAATCGCGACTAACTGATAGCGATATGGAAATCGTTGAAAAACAGTACGAAGAACTCGCAAAACTTATGCTTGAGAGAGAAAGAGAAGGAAAGCCTTTTACTTTCTACCATTATATGATAGACCTTAAAGGCGGTCCTTGTATCTACAAGCGCATTTCAGGTTGCGGATCTGGTACTGAGTATATGGCGGTTACGCCTTGGGGAGATTTATACCCTTGTCATCAATTCGTAGGTGACGAAAAGTTTAAACTAGGTGATATTTATAAGGGCGTAGATAACAAAAAAGTTCAACAAGAATTTTTTGATTGCAACGTATACGCTAGAAGCGAGTGCGCTGACTGCTGGGCAAGGCTTTACTGCTCGGGCGGTTGCGCGGCAAACGCCTACCACCAAACTGGAAGTGTTAAGGGCGTGTATGAAGACGGTTGCAGACTGTTTAAAAAGCGTATGGAGTGCGCAATAGCTTTAAACGCTATAAAATCTTTAGGAGAATAATTTGAAAACACCGATTTGTGATTTTTGTCAAAAATACGCAAATAACCGTGCTATAAGGCTACATATGCCAGGGCACAAGGGAAAAAATGGTTATTTGACGGATATTACCGAAATTGACGGCGCAGATTTTTTGTACTCTCCAGAAGGTATAATAAAAGAAAGTCAAGAAAATGCAAGCGCGCTTTTCGGCACGCAAAAGACGATTTATTCGACTGAAGGCTCGTCTCAAGTTTTGCGCGCAATGGTTTATCTTGCAAAAGTTTACAGTGGGAAAAGTAAGATTTTAGCAACTCGAAACGCGCATAAAACTTTCGTAAACGCTTGTGCTTTTTGCGACGTTGAAATTGACTGGCTTAAAACTGACGGTGGAATAATCGACTGTAAAGTTAGTGCAGAATTTATCGAGAATGCGTTAGACAAAAACGATTTACCTATGGCGGTATATTTAACTAGTCCCGATTACTTAGGGAATATTTGCGATATAGAAGGCATAAGTAAAGTTTGTAAAAAGTACGGTGTTTTGCTACTTGTAGACAACGCGCACGGAAGTTATCTTAAGTTTTTAAATCCGTCGTTGCACCCGATAGATCTTGGCGCGGATATGTGCTCGGACTCAGCGCATAAAACTTTGAACGCACTAACGGGGGCAGCGTATTTTCACCTTTCAAAAACGTGCCCTAAAAAAATTTGTGACGAAGCGGAAAATGCTATGTCGCTATTTGGCTCGACAAGCCCAAGTTACTTGATTTTACAATCGCTTGATAGACTTAATAAAGAGATTTTTGATAGTAGAGACGAGTTTGAAAAGACTAAAGATTTAGTAAAAACGCTTAAAAACCGTCTTATAGCCCAAGATTTTACTGTTTTTTCTGACGAGCCGTTTAAATTGACTGTATCTTCTAAGCCTTACGGATACACGGGAAAAGAACTTAATAAAATTTTAAACGATAATAATATTTATTGCGAATATTATGACGAAGATTACGTCGTTATGATGTTTTCGACAAAGACGGAAACGGCGGAGTTTGAGAAAATTTTCGAAGTGTATTCGGGAATAGCTAAAAGGCAACCGATAGATAGCGAGCCTATAATTTTTGAACTTCCGAAAAAAGTGATTTCTCTAAAAGAAGCAATTTTTAGTCAAAAGGAAAAAATTTTGGTAAAAGACGCTTTAGGGCGCATTTTAGCAGGTGGGGCGTTTTCTTGTCCGCCGTGCGTTTTAATCGTTGCTCCAGGCGAAGAAATTTCGCTTGATGCGATTAAAATTTACGAGTATTACGGTATTAAAGATTGTTTGGTTGTAAAATCTTTATAAAATTATTTTAAAAACTATTGAAATTGTTAAAAATTTGATATATAATGATTAAAAAAACATATATAAAGGGGTAAAAATTATGAACAAATATGCAGGTACTCAAACCGAAAAGAATTTACACGAAGCGTTTAGCGGTGAATCTCAAGCAAGAAACAAATATACTTATTTTGCATCAGTTGCTAAGAAAGAAGGCTATGAACAAATTTCTGCTTTGTTTTTAAAGACTGCTGACAACGAAAAAGAACACGCTAAAATGTGGTTTAAAGAATTACAAGGTATCGGAAACACTGAAGAGAACCTACTTCACGCTGCAGAAGGCGAAAATTACGAGTGGACTGATATGTACGACGGCTTTGCAAAAACTGCCGACGAAGAAGGCTTCCCAGAACTTGCTAAAAAGTTCCGTTTGGTTGCTGCGATTGAAAAAGAACACGAAGAACGTTATCGCGCACTACTTAAAAACGTTCAAACTAAGCAAGTATTTGCAAAGAGTGAAGTTAAGGTTTGGGAATGCAGAAACTGCGGTCATATCGTTGTTGGAACTAACGCTCCAGCCGTTTGCCCAACTTGCGTACACCCACAAAGTTATTTTGAAATTAACGCTAAAAACTACTAAGAAAAAATCGTTGCGGAATTTCCGCAACGATTTTTAGTTTCCACTTTTAAAATTGTAGATAGGTTTGATAATTTTTTCAATGTCACAAGTAGGTTTAATCATATTGACAATCTCGTCGATAGGCTTATACGCTTGCGGTGATTCGTCGATAGTATTTAGAGTAACCGTCGTTGAATAAATGCCTTGCATACTATCTTTAAACTCGTCAAGAGTGATGAGTTTTTTAGCGTCAGATCTTGAATAAAGTCTACCTGCGCCGTGTGGGGCAGAGTAGTTCCAGTCTTCGTTGCCTTTGCCGATAGCGATAATACAGCCGTCGCGCATATTGATAGGGATTAGAAGTCTTTCACCGCTGTAAGCAGATACTGCGCCTTTACGGATATAATTTTTGTCGTCAATGTAGTTGTGAACCGTCTCAAAACTTGAAAAAGTTGAAATTTTAAGATGCGACAAAATTTTATCTTGGATATCTTTTCTGTTTTGTTTAGCAAACTCTTGACAGATTTTCATATCGTGGATATACGCTTGCATATCCGCGCCGTCAAGATAGCAAAATTCCTTTAAAATTTTCGATTTTTCAGGGGTTTCCTTGCAGATTGCAATCGCGCGTTTTTGATAGATTGACGCAACTTGCTGACCTAGATTTCTAGAGCCTGAGTGAACGATAAGATATTTATTTTGTTCGTCGTCAACATCCACTTCGATAAAGTGATTTCCACCGCCTAAAGTGCCGAGCGAGCCGTATAGACGGTTAAGATTTGCAAGTTCTTTAAAGCAGTATAGACTTTCAACGAGTTCTACGCCTTTGATTTGCTTTTTGTTATAGTTAGTTCCTGCAGGTATATTATTTTTGATAAATTTATCAAGGCTAGGTAGGTCGATTTCAACGTTTTTTAAGCAGGTTGTAAGCATACCGCAACCGATATCCACGCCGACCACGTTAGGAATAATTTTATCCGTCATTTTAGCAGTAAAGCCAACGACTGCGCCGATACCTACGTGAACGTCGGGCATAATGCGGACTTTAGTGTCTTTAAAAGGTGGCTGTGCCATTAAGTTGTAAATTTGGTTAAGCGTTTTTTCGCCGACCGTTTCTGAAAATATCTTTAAATCGTATTCCATTTTTATACTGAAGTTGGTCTTTGACCGTTACTTGTTAGGTAGATAAGCTCTTCACCGTAAACGTTTTCGTAAAGGTCTTTCCACATTTCATAGTTTTTATTAAGCATAATTTCCGTATTTTCCCGAACAGACTTGTCTTTATCTGGGTAAATCGCAGGAAGCACGTGAACGGTGTATTCTTGAACGGGGAATCCGTCAGGATCGAGCGTGTCGCTGTCTTTCATCGTTATAAAGCAAGGAAGAACGGGCACTGAATTTTTTGCTGCCATATTGAACGCACCCTTTTTAAGTGGTTTAGGTTTTCTGTAATTCCACCAAAGGCTTTGTTCTGGGTAGACTAAAACGAAGTTTCCGTCTTTTAATAAAAAGTCGGTAGCCTTCATAAATTCCTTCATAGTTTCGAAATTGCTCGATAGTGGAAGGGTGTTGCAATTTCTCATTAAAAAGCCGTAAAAACCGGGGAATGACGTAAAGTTTCCTTCTTTTATAACGCGGTAGAACTTCTTTTTCTGCTCGGCAATATCGTAGACCATTTGAATAGCGAAACTGTCGAACGGGTTAAAGTGGTTGCAAGTGATAATTGCACCAGTTTTTAAGTTTCTAAAATGCTCGATTCCCTTGATTTCTTTAATAATCATCTGATTATTTTTCAAAAGTTTTTTAACGAATCTTCTTGCGATATGAAAAGCGAATTTCGCTTTGAATTTTTTAGCAAAACTGCGTCTGTAATAGTCGACGCCGTCAGGCATTAAAACTTTTGAAGGGGGATCTGCTTCGACGTCTTGGTCGAATTTACCTTCGCGTTCTAACTTTTCAATTTTTTGTAAAATTCTCATGCGGTCAACCGACTTTTTTTGGTTGATGCAAAGCATATTGAAATAGTTATCTTCGCGATTAGTTTCGTTTATTGCAGTTTGCAAAAGTCGGTCGCAAGACTCTGCGTCGTTCTTTCTTTGCTCGTCTGTGTAAGAGTTTAAATCGTCCAAAATAGACTCGTAAACTTCGGTTTTTTCAGCGTATTTCCAGAAATAATCTTTTAGTCTACAATCGTGATAGTGCCAAGGCTTTGAAACCATAATGTAGTGAAGAATTTTATAGTCTTCTTCCTTTACTGGAATTTCGCCGAAAACTTCTGTGTTCCAGCCTTGATCCAGAAATAGAACCTTATCTTCGCAGATGACGTTGAGATAATCTTCGTCTTGAGTAACGACGAAAGAGTAAAATCCCAAAAGGTCGCAAAATCTTTCTAAAACGGCGTATTCTCTAAACTTTTGACAGTTGATTAAAATAACGCCTGCGTTGAAATAGTTATAGCGAGAAATACCTAAGCAGTATTCTACGTATTCGCCATAGCCGTTGACTTGAACCATTGCTTGCTCGTTACAAGCGCCGACGAAATTGTCACCAAGATCCGTTTTGTAAAGTTTAGCAACGTCAGCAAGAACGATTGTGTCGCTATCTATGTATAAAGCCTTGTCAAGGTCGGGATACATTTCTGCGATAAATAAGCGATAATAAGTCGTTTTAGAGTAGTAGTCGCGGATAGGTAATTTTTCGCTGATTGACTTTAGATAATCGGTAACGTCAGCAAAAACTATCTCGACGTTTTTCGTTTGAAGTCTTGATGCAATTTCTTTAATATTTTCTGAAATACCCGTGTTTAGCACGGTTATTAAGTAATTTTCGTCGTCTGACGAGTTTTCTATAAGTGATTTAATCGACACGATTGTGTACTTTGAAAAAGCATCGTCAACCGCGTAGAAAATATTGATTTTTCCGTTATCCATAATTATCCCTTTATTTCTCTTTCTTTAAACTTTCGTGATAAATAAATATATTCGTATAAGATATCGTCAAATTGATAGTATTTGAAAACTTTATGAACTTTACTTACGTGCCACTGCTTAATGTTATCGGTGTGGGGGTAAGGTAGCCAAAAAAGTCTTTTAGAAAAATGTCTAACGACGGTGTGTTTATGTAAAAATTTTTGGTCGTTGAATTTTTGCGGAAGCATTTTCTTTTTAGTCGTTGATCTAATTAGTGCACTCTGGTCTGCGAAAACGAGTTTTTTCGTGCGAATAAGCTCGCGCGCCTTGTCAAAGATACCCGTCTTTTTCATCATTGGCATATTAAAAAGAAGAACGCCTGCGTTTATGTAGTTTGGCTGAATAAGATATTTACCATAGTGGTCGCGGGCGGCGGCGTACTCGTAGCCTTCAACGTCAATATCGTATAAAAGGTGGATATCGCGGTTAAACATTATATCAATGTCAAGATATAAAATTTTGTCGGGAAGGTCGACTTTGTCGGCAAAAAGTCTTAAAAGGGTGTACGGCGAGCAATAGCATCCTTCGTTAGGGGAATACCCAAACTCTTTTTCATAAATATCCGTTACGTCAATTTTTATAACTTTGCCGTTAGGACTGTAAGTTTTTAAAATCTCGTTCAAAAACTCGATTTGACTGTCTGAAATAGCTGTGTAATTTGGGCTTTTTCTCGTCAAATCCATGGTTAAAACGTAAAAATTATAATCGTCAGGCTCGCTTCGTTTTAAGATTGAAAGCATGCAGGTTAGCGCACCGTCAAAAACACCGCTGTTCCCTGAAAATAAAACGTTAATCATCTTGATTTACTTTATCCTTTTCAACATCTTTTTTAATGTATTTTATAACTTCAATATCTGATTTCTCAGATGCTTTTACCATAGCAAAATAAACTTCGTCGCGAAGTTTTTTTCGTTGTTCTTTAGGCGGTAAACTCTCGTCTGCAAAGAACGGTCCGTCAACGACTGTTACGATATTTACGCCTTTACCGTGCTTTCTTTTTCTGTAAGTGTTTACGAAAGTAAAAACCGGAAGTTTTAAGTTTACCGGATAGCGAAAAGAAACGTCGGTAAACGGTCTAATTTTAGTGTAGTACGGCCAGATATGCGCTTCGGGATAAACTATGACAGCGTTTTTCTCGGTTAGGCGTTTTTCAAGGGCTGAAACGAAATTTTTGCCAGCCTTAAAGTCGTCTGGAAGTGGTAACGCGCCCAAAAACGGAGTAATTTTTCCTAAAACTGGCATTGATACGTTGTTTGGGTGAACGATTAAATAAACGTCTTTAGGAATTGTAATAAACGACGGTATAACCGCGTCACCTATGTTTTGAGTGTGGTTGCCGTACAAAAAATAACCGCTCTTTTTATAAGCTTTTACGCATTTTTTGTTTTCTATCTTGTGGTGGAATTTTAGTTTTAAGTAAATATACGCAAGCGGAGTTGCAATTACGCGATAGAAAAAGAAATGGCAAATCTTATAAAATAGGGAGTTTGAGTGGTATTTATAATTACCGTCGATTTTTTTCGGTTTTATATTGTCACCGCTAAACTCGTCGTTAAGTTCGTCGGTATAGTATATAATTTTTTCTTTCATATTACAAAATTTTCCAGTTTACTGTATTAATTATATAATAGGAATATAAACTCTTTGTAAACTTTTGATAATAATTTTAAAATTCGACAAAATTTTACAGCGAAATTTTTGCCTAGAGTTGAAATATTTTATATTTATTTATTTGACAGAGATTTTCAAAAGGTTTATAATTAAAAACCTAAGAAATTATTTTTTTACGGGAGTTAAAAAAATGCGTAAGATTAACGAAGAATGCGGAATTATCGGTATTTTCGGTCAAAAAAAGCAAAACGTAGCACAAATGACTTACTATGGACTTCACGCACTTCAACACCGCGGTCAAGAAGGTTGCGGTATTGCGGTAAACGACGACGGTGTTTATAAATTACACAAAAACACTGGTCTTGTTACCGAAGTTTTTGACGTAAGAACGCTTGAAAGTTTAGGTGAAGGTAATATTGCGGTCGGTCACGCAAGATACGGAACGGCAGGTAGCAAAGGCGCTGTAAACTGTCAGCCTATCGTTGTAAACCACGTTAAAGGCAATTTGTGCGTTGCACTAAACGGTACGCTTGTTAACTATGCAGAACTCAGAAGTGAACTTGAACTTGAAGGTGCAATGTTCCACACGACTAGCGACGCTGAAATTATCGCGTACGTAATAACTCGTGAAAGAATTAAATCAAAATCTATCGAAGAAGCCGTTAATCGCGCTATGGGCTTACTTGAAGGGGCTTTTTCGTTAGTTGTTGCAACTTCTACTAAGGTTTTAGGCGTTCGTGATAAGTTCGGGTTTAGACCGCTTTGCTATGGCGTAACTGACGACGGAACTTATATCGTAGCATCTGAAACTTGCGCGCTTGACGTTCTTGGTGCTAAGTTTATCGCAGACGTTACCCCTGGTGAAATCGTTTTATTTAATAAAGCTGGCGTTCAAAATATTAAAGATAACTGTGGTAAGGTTCAAGAATGTCCTTGTATATTCGAATACGTATACTTTGCTAGACCTGACTCGGTGGTTGACGGCTCAAGCGTTCACGAAGCGAGAAAGAGAGCAGGTAGATTTTTAGCAATGGAACATAAGGTTGAAGCTGACGTCGTAATAGGTTGTCCGGATAGCGGTATCGACGGCGCGATAGGTTATGCAGAACAATCTGGTATTCCTTACGGCTTAGGATTTTTGAAAAATAAATATATTGGTAGAACGTTTATTCAACCTGAACAAGGTATGCGCGAAAAAGCAGTAAGGATGAAACTTAACGTCATTAAAGAAACCGTCGCTGGAAAGAGAGTTGTTTTAATTGACGACTCAATCGTTCGCGGAACGACAAGCGTTTACGTTGTAAAACTCTTAAGAGAAGCAGGTGCAAAAGAAGTTCATATGCGCGTAACAAGCCCTAAATTTATCGGCGCTTGCTATTACGGAACGGATATCGACTCGCCAGATAAACTTATAGCAAACAAGCACACGACCGAAGAAATTGCAGAAATTATCGGCGTTGATTCGCTAGGATTTTTAAGTATTGATAGCGTTAAGAAAATTCCTTCTAACTACGCTTGTCATAACTACTGTATCTCTTGCTTTACAGCAGAATATCCAACAAAAAAGCCTGACCTTCAAGGCAAATCTAAATTCGAAAGCAAGATAACCAAAAACGTATAAAAAGTGCCCGAGTTAACTCGGGCACTTTTCATATATCAGCGTATAAGTCGATTATTTGATTGTTTTTTATAAATTTACGCTAAAAACATAAGTGGGATTTTAACGGTAAATTCGGTGTAATTATTAATTTCACTATCAACTAAAATTTCACCGTCGGATAAATCTATAATCTTTTTAACTATGGATAGACCTAAACCAAAACCGCTTGATTTGTGCGAAGTGTCAGCCTGATAGTAAGGAGCGAAAATCTTTTCTTTGTCGCTATCTTTTATTCCTGTACCATAGTCTTTGACAGAAACAACGGCAAAGTCGTCTTGAGTTTTTACTGAAATATAGATTTTACCGTACTCTTTAGAAAATTTAATAGCGTTACCTATAAGGTTAAGCCAAACTTCTTGCATAAGCTCGTAAGATGCGTAAACCTTAACGTTATCGACGGAAGCGACGATTTCAATACCTTTTTTAGCGATATCTCTATCAAGTATTGCTACGGCGTGTTTAACTTGTGCGCCAAGGTCGTACACCGATTTGTTTTTTACGATAGACTCGTTAGAAAGTCTAGAAATAAAGAGCGCGTTCTCAGATAGGTGGGTAAGGCGCTCGGCTTCGGTAGAAATAATTTTGAGATATTTCTGTTTTTCTTCGTCGGGCAAGTCTTCTTCTAAAAGAAGGTCGGCAAAACCTTTTATTGATGCAATCGGAGTTTTAAATTCGTGCGAAAAAGAGTGAACGAAATTGTCGTTAAGAAGCTTATTTTTTTCAAGTTCTTCAGCCATTTTGTTAAAGTTTTTAAAACTTTCTTCAAAAGCACCGCTCTTTTCGGTAGGAATTCGAGTTTTAAAGTCGCCGTCGGCAACTTTACTTAACGATTGCTCGATTTTAGCAAAGTTTTTAAAAAAGTTACCAAAAGCAATCGGGATTGCAGTGATAAGTATTATAAGTAGCAGTGGAACAACGTAAACAAGATAAACTGTGTCTTCTTTTAAATTTGAAATTCTAAAGTAAACGAGTATAGCTTCGACTAAGATAACCGTTATTGCGGAAATACTTATTGAAAATAAAAAAACGAAGGTGTTAAAATAGTTTTTCGTCTTTTTAGCAGGTTTAAGTTTTTGAGAATTTTTCATTATTTCTCCTTGATAACCGCTTTGTATCCAATTCCGCGAATTGTAACGAGTTCAAATTCGGAAAAATTCGCCGTTTTTTCGCGAAGGCGGTTGGTGTGAGTTCTTATAGTTGCTTCGTCGCTTTCAGAATCTAAGCCCCAAATCGAGTTTAAAAGTTGTTCTTTAGTAAAAATTACGTTAGGATACGACAATAATTTATATAAAAGCAAAAATTCTTTTTGAGTTAAAGTAACGACTTCATTATCTTTTATAAGCGAAAAACTGTCGTAATCAACAGTAAGCGAGCCGATTTTAATTTGCTTTTCGCTTGAAATTTTAGACCTTCTTAAAACTGCTTTTATTCTAAATTTAAGTTCGTCAAAATCAATAGGCTTTGTCAAGTAGTCGTCAATGCCTAAGTCGAAAGCAATTTTTTTATCGTCAATCTTCGATTTTGCCGTTACCATTATAGCAGGTGTTTGGTTTCCTAAACTTCTTAACTGCTTTAAAAATTCAAAGCCGTCCATAACGGGCATCATCACGTCGATAAGAAGCATATCAACTTCTTTTTTCTCTAAAAATTCGAGTGCGGTTTTGCCGTTTTCGCATAAATAAACGGTATATAAGTTTTTTAAGCGCGCTTCCATTAAAAGGCGCATATTTTCGTTGTCTTCAATAATTAAAATAGATGCCATAATTTTTTAAAAACATATAGTTAATTGATATATATAAGGGGATTTAACAAAATACCGCTACGAAAAGTAGCGGTTTTTTAATTAATCTTTATAAAAGTTTTCTAGGTTGTAAATGCCTGGCTTTTGTTTTGTTATAAAGCAAGCAACGTCGCACGCGCCTTGCGCAAACAAGGTTCTGTGGTGAACTTCGTGGGTAATGGAAATAGTTTCACCTTCGCCGATAAACATAATAGTAGTTTTGCCGTTAAGGTTACCACCGCGAACTGAGTGGATGCAAATTTCGTCGCGACTTCTTTCGCCGTTACCTTTTCTGCCAGAAATAATTTTCTTATTCTTTAGAAAAGTTCCGTTAATTGCTTCGGCAAGCATATTTGCAGTCATACTAGGTGCGTTTGCCTTGCACGCTTGGTGCTCTTCGATAATCTCGATATCAAAGTCGCCTAAAGCGTCGCTTGCAAGTAGGCATAACTTTCTAAGTGCGTTTACGCCAGTAGAGACGTTGGTTGGCATAAATACGGGAATTTTAGCTGAAGCGTTTTGAATTTCTTCTTTTTGCTTTATAGTATATCCCGTCGTTCCGTCAACGATAGCGCAGTTGTTTTCAAGTGCAAACTGTAAAACTTCAGACAAAACTTCAGGTGTAGAGAAGTTGATAATAACGTCAACCATTTCTTTAACTTCTTCAAAAGACGCGTACACTGGACAGTCGAACTCAATATTTGACTTAAATTGAGTATCAACACCGCAAACAACGTTTAAAAGTTCGTTTTTTTGTGAAGTCAAATAAATTCTTTTACCCGTTTCACCGCTAATACCGCAAATTAATACGTTTATCATATTCGTTACCTCTTAAAAGTCTTTTCTAATATATTATTTGCAAAGACCGAGTTTTATTATTCTTTCTGCAATTTGAACGGCGTTAGACGCTGCGCCTTTTCTGATGTTATCAGCAACACACCAAAGGTTTATGCCACTTTCTACCGAGAAGTCTTGACGAATTCTGCCTACCCAAACACTGTCGTTTCCGTTAGCGTCTAAAACGGTAGGGAATAAGCCGTTTTTCGTGTCGTCTTTAACGATTACGTTTTCTGCCTTTTTCAAAACTTCGGTAACGCTTTCGCGAGTTACAGGCTTTTCAAATTCGATATTGATAGATTCGCTGTGTCCGTTAAATACAGGAACGCGAACGGTGGTTGCAGTAATCTTTAAGTCGGGGCGGTGTAAGATTTTTCTCGTTTCCTTAATCATCTTTTCTTCTTCTTTAGTATAACCGTCGTCTAAGAACACGTCGATTTGTGGAATACAGTTAGAGAAAATTTGAACAGGGAATTTTTTAGGAGTTTCGCCCTTAATTCCGTTTTCTAAGTCAGAATATCCTGCAACGCCTGCGCCAGAAACTGCTTGGTAAGTAGAGTAAACTACGCGCTTAATCTTAAACGCTTCGTCAAGTGGCTTTAAAACAAGCATTGCTTGAATCGTAGAGCAGTTAGGGTTTGCAATAATACCGTTGTGCTTTAAGATATCTTCTTCGTTTACTTCAGGAACGACGAGTGGAACTTCGTCGTGCATACGCCACGCGCTAGAGTTATCAACTACGATTGCGCCTTCGCGCTTAAAGATTGGTGCGTATTCTAAACTTACAGAACCACCGGCAGAGAAAAGCGCAATGTCAATCTTCTTTCCGACGATGTTTTCTTCTTTAAGTTCGATAACCGTATAATCTTTACCAAGTAAGGTTACGGTTGAACCTGCGCTTTTGCTTGAAGCGTACATATAGTAATTTTCAACGTTGAGTTTCTTTTCTTCTAAAACTTCAATAAATTTTCTGCCGACCATACCGGTACAGCCAACTACTGCAATATTCATAATTTTTTTCCTTTTTAATTAAGTTTTTCAAAAATTATATCACAATAAAAATTAAAATGCAAAGTTTTTTAACACAATGGCTTAAAATTAATTGTAAATATTTTAAAATTAGTTTATTATATATGTTGGGCGCATTTGTCAAACTTTCGATTTTGGCAAATTTGTCGAAATTAATTAACGATTGTAAAAAAAGTAAAACCAACTTTTTGTGGGAAAAGAGAGATATTATGGCTAAGAAAAAAAGTTTATTTTCAGAACTCGTTCAAAAAAGGGCGCTTGACGACAGAAGGTTTACAACCTTAAACGCATCGCGTTGGTCGTTTGGTTATCAAGTGTTCAGGGCTCACATCGGTAAGATTATTATCCTTAACTTTTTAATGTTAATATCCGCGGGCTACTTAATTTATTTACTCATCGGGCTTTACGGCGGAATTCAGTTAGATCTTATGTCTGCGCCGTTTTCAGCGAACTTAGGTTTTGGGTATATGCCTTACACGAACTTAGCAGGTGTTGAAAGTTCGGCAATTTTGGCAAGAACGCTTTCGTTCTGCTATTGGCTTCCGATTGCAGGAATTTTACTAGGCTTTGGCTTTAGCGGTGGTATGTACGTAATGCGTAATCTTTTATACCTTGAAGAAGTAAAAGCGGTTAAAGACTTCTTTTTAGGTATTAAGAAAAATTGGCAAGTTATCATTTTGACTGTTTTATATACCGTTATTTTGGGCGTATGTATCGGCGGTATTTCATATTCTAACTTTTTTATTTCAATAAACGGTGGCTCGTGGATACACATTTTTGCAAAAGTCGTTTGTATTATTGCAATCGTGTTGTTTACACTTATGTTTTTAAACGGCTCGGTTATGATGACGACTTACAAAGTTAAATTCCTTGGTCTTATCAAGAACTCTTTCTTAGTATCCGTTATCTTAATTCCAATCCACGCGTTTATGTTATTTATCGCGTTAATACCTGTTCTCATTTGCTTCTTGGGCCAAATTTTTATGACGATAGGGCTTGTGTTTATGGTCGCGTTTGGTCTTTCGTTTTTCTTATTAGTTTGGACGGATTATTCTCACTGGATTTACGAAAAATTCTTATCGGGTGCAGAAATTAACGAACCTAAAAAAGCACCTAAAACTCAAGAAGAAAAAGAACAAGACAAGTTAAATAAAGAGCAACTTAAAGCACAAGAAAAAGTTTCGTCGAAAATTCAACTTGCAGTTAAACCTTTACAAGAAGACGATCCAGACGTTAGATCGTTGCCTTCAATCTTTACAATCGACGATATTGAAGCGGTTGAAAATAGCAAGAAAGCAATGCAGGCTGACAGCGACGGTTACGCTGAAAATTTAAAGAAAGAAAACTCAGAACTTGAAAAAACTGAACCCGAAGAAAAAGTAGAAACAAACAATAAAAAATATTCTAAGAAAAAATAAAAAATAGCGATAATCGACCTATACGATAGTATTTGTATGATACTAGAGTATAGGTTCGGCTATATATTGGGGATTTTATGGCAAAGGCTTACGGCGCTTTATCTAAAGTTTACGAATATCTCATTTTAGATAGCGATTACAATTTATGGGCAGAATATATCGTCACTCACTTAAACGCTCTCGGCGTTAAAAGGGGCAATAGCGGTATTGACTGCGCTTGTGGTAGTGGCTTTTTCACGCGCGCTTTAAAAAAGGCGGGATATGACGTTTTAGGTGTAGATTTGTCCCCAGAAATGCTAACTGAAGCTAAAAATCTTTCCCAAAAAGAAGGGCAAAATATTCAGTTTTTGCAAATGAATATCGTAAACCTAAAAAGCTTTAAAAAAGTCGATTTTCTTACCGTTATAAACGACGCGATAAATTATATCAAGCCTAAAGATATTTTAAAAACTTTTAAAAGCTTTTACTCAAATTTAAACTCTCAAGGCGTGCTCGTTTTCGATATCTCAAGCGAGTATAAAATTAAAAATATTTTAGGCGATAATCTTTTTGGTGAAGACACCGAAGATTGCTCGTATATGTGGTTTAACACGCAAGGCGACGGTTTTGTCGATATGGATATCGTACTCTTTTTAAAAGACGGGGATAAATACGTCAAAAAAGAAGAAAGTCACCGCCAATTTGCGCATAGCCAAAGTTTTATCGTAGAAAACCTTAAAAAAGCAGGCTTTAAAGATATAACTTGTACGGCGCATTTAGGAAAAGAATTGAAATCTGACAGCGAAAGAATAGTTTTTACCGCTAGAAAGGGGTAATTTATGGGCAGAATTTATAAAACTTTAATGTTCAACGACGAAATTTCCGTTTCTTTATTAGAAACTACGGATATCGTAAATCAAGCAATCGAATATCATAATCTCTCGCCAGTATGTTCTGCGGCGCTCGGTAGAACGCTTACAATCTGCTCGTTTATGTCAACGTCACTAAAGAATAAAAACGACTCGTTGACGGTAACTATCAGCGGTGACGGACCTTGCGGTCATATCGTTGCGTGTGCAGATTCTGACAACACCGTTCGTGGTTACGTCGACAATCCGCAAGTTGATATTCCGTTAAAACCAAACGGAAAACTCGACGTAGGGGCGTGCGTTGGCAAAGGAAGTATCGCTGTCATTAAAAATATGGGCTTAAAAGAGCCGTGGCGCGGAAGTTGTCCAATAGTAAGTGGAGAAATTGGTGAAGATTTTTCTGCATATTACACATACTCAGAACAACAGCCTACTGCAATCTCGGTAGGGGTTAAGATTGGTCGCGACCTAAAGTGTATCGCAAGCGGTGGGCTTATTATTCAACCGCTTCCGTTTGCAACTGAAGAAAGTATCGTTAAATGCGAAGAACTTTTGTCGCACTTTAGCGCTATAAGCACTCTTATTGAAACGATAGGTTTTGACGGAATTATCGAAAAATACTTTAAAGATATAAAATTTGACAAATACGAAACAAGTTACGACTGCAAGTGTTCAAAAGAAAGAATTGACCGCGTAGTTTTAACTTTAGGAAAAGACGAACTTTATAAAATTTGCGCCGAAGAAGGGAAAGTGCAGGTTACGTGCCATTTCTGTTCGAAAGCGTACGATTACCAAAAGAAGGATATAGATATACTACTAAGTGAAAATGAATGAACCAAAAATTCTTCAATTTAATAATTCTGACGAAGGACTTTTAGACCTTGCCGAAGCTCGCAGAAAATCGGGAGATTTGGACGGCGCACTCTCTACTTTATTTTATCTTCAAGAGCGTGGAGTGCGTTTAATCGACTTATACGCCGAGATTGCGCTATGTTTTATGGAGCTTGGCTTAAACACTCACGCTGTAAAATATTGGTTTAAATATATGGCTTATGCGCCAAAGGCTAAACTTGGAAGGGTTTATAACGCGCTCGGTGCGTGCTTTTATTATCTTGGAAATTACGGTATGAGTGGCTATTATTTTGAAAAGCAACTATCCATTGATACCGACCGCGAATACGAGTTCGATCATATTATGATGGATTACTACGACAGCGTTTGCGAAATGACTAAGCCCGATTTTTATATCTGCTATCCACCAAAAATGGTTAAAACGGACATAATTTTAGACGAGGCGGAAAGACTTTTTGACGAAAGAAGGTTTTCTGACGCTATCGACAAATTTTCTCAAGTTCCTGAGTCTGACGCAAGTTTTTCCGACGCTCAGTTAAGAATTTCAGCGTGCTATCTTTATCAAGGAAAGTTTGATTTGGCTGTGTCAACGGTTAAAGAACTTATTAAAAAAGACGAAACTAATAAAAAAGCAATTATCAATATGCTGGGGCTTTTGGCGACTATCGGTAAGCGCGACGATATTGACAAATACCTTGAAATGGCAGAAAAACTTGAGTTTAATAGTGCAGAAGAATGCTATAAACTTGCAACCGTTTACTGCGACGCTAAAAAGGACGAGCGAGCAAAATTTTATCTAGAAAAGGCTGTTTCAGACGATTATTACGACGTTAACGCAAACTTTTTGCTTGCTATGGTCTATTATAATCTTAGAGATTTTGATAATAGCAGAAAGAAATTTTCGATATGCTACCGCTTGACTAAAAGCGTAATTGCAAAATACTATTTAAAACTTTTGGATAAAGTGGAAAATGGTAGCGAGTTTAAACCGATTTACTACGTTTTCAACGTTCAAAAAGACGAAGAGAAAAAGAATAACGATTTAATAAAATCTATTATCAAAAACGGCAAAAAGGCTTTAAAATCAACCGATAAAAACGACGTTTTTGACCTGCTCGATTGGGCGTTTGCGGTAGAGAGTGACCTAATCGAACCGCTTGCTTCTTCAATTTTAGAAATGGGTGGTGTAGTTTATAGAAAATATTTTATAGACAAACTTTTAGATCCGTTCGTTAGCGACGATTTAAAAAGTATAATAATATCAAAACTTGTCGAAAAGGGCTACGACAAAAAAGTCGGACTAACTTTCGGGGCGTTTTTTACGAAATTGCAACTTCTAAAGGCAGAATTTGACAAAGAGAAAAACGAACTATTTACCCGTGCTTACGCGCTGGCGTTCGGCAAAATTGCACCTATCGAGCCTGAATTTGGGTATAAAATAAGAGACGGCGCGTATAAACTTTATTACGAACTTAAAGAAAACGGAAACTTGAGAAAAATTTCCGACCTTAACGCGCTCGCTGGCGCTATTGCGATATACTCTGGACAAAAATTATCTAAAAAGCGTTCGCTTATTGCAAACTATTTTTACACTCAGCAAGGCGATATAAAAAGTATCATTGACCTTGCAAAGGAACAAAAATGAAGATAATAAATTTTGACGCGCTTTACGACGTTTTCGTTAAAGAATTTATAAGCGCGAAAAAGGGCAAGTTCACCGAAAGCGAACTTGAAGACCTTCAACCAAAACTTTACGAAAAGTTTTCAAGTTTAAAAATTAAAAACATCGGAAACCTTACTCCGAGCGAGTATTACGACAGTCAAAAAGATAAACTTTTAGATATTTTAAAAGAACATATCCGTCGCGAAATTAGTATAAACGACTTTTTGTTATCTGCACTTTCTAGGCATTTATCAGAAGATATGTTAATAGAAAATCTTAACGAAAATTTCAGCAGTGAATACCTTCTTGCGATTATCACAGTTTTGTCGATAAAAGGTAGTAAAAAGGCGTTTAATCGCTATATAGACTTACTTTTTGTAAAAAATTTAGAAAGTGAAACGGAAAATGCGCTCGTTGAAATTCTAAAAGACGAGCCAGATTTTATTGCAAAATACCTAACCGAAAAGTCCGCAGATTTTTACCCAAGCAGTATTTGCGAAGTTTTATCTTATTGCGAAAATGAAAAAAGCGTAGCAAGTGAAATTTTACAAAAAGAGTTTGAAAAAAATCTTGATAAAATTCCAGAATACGTTTCGTATATAGTAAAACTTGGCGACGAGAGTGCGCTTGATATTTTATATAAAACTATTGAAAGCGAAGAAATTTCGTATATAGATTTTAAAGAACTTAAGCTTGCTATCGAAGCGCTTGGCGGTTTCTATGATAAAGAAAGAGATTTCTCTTTCGATAAAAATTATAAACTTTTAAAAGGTGAGTAATGTTTTATTTTGATTTAGAACTTAATGAAGAACTTGAAACTGACTTAGAGCAAAGCAAATTTTTTGGTGAAATTTCGCTTCCTGAAAGATTTTTGTCTAGTGGCGAGTTTTCGCCCGACGAGATGTTCGTCTGTCAGATAAATTTGTCAGAAACTAGACTTTATTTTAAAGATTTTTTACTTCCGTCAGTTGGTAGGCTTTTGTTTTTTATCGACTTAAAAAAGAAAAAACCTATCGTTCGGTATATCAACGAAGAGTGTGAAGCTTACACGTCTTTTAACGATGACTTAGATTTTGATATTGATTATTCAGAAGAACTAACGTTATCTTTTTCTGATAAGTCAGATTACACGGCTGGGGAAATGCTGTTTTCCGACGAAAAGTGTGAAGGACTTGTTTGTCTTTTAAAAGTTTATCATTTTTTGGACGAACCGCTTTTACCCTTTGACGGCTCGGCGTATTTTTTGATTGACGAAAGCGATTTAAGAAAGTTTGATTTTTCTAATATAAAATTAAAAATAATTAAGTAGGGGGAATTATGGAATACGTTTTAAGAACTTTTGACGTAGTGAAAAAATATAAAAATCACTATGCTTTAAACAAAGTAAATATGAACGTAGAAAAAGGCGATATCTACGGTTTCGTTGGCGAGAACGGTTCGGGAAAAACTACGATTATCCGTCTTATTTGCGGACTTATCTCTCAAAACGAAGGAAGTTTTGAACTTTTTGGCGTCAATTTTAACTCTTCTGAGATACATAAAGTTAGAGAAAAATTAGGCGCGATTGTAGAGTCTCCTTCAATTTACGCGAACATGTCTGCTAAAGACAATTTAAAAATGCAAAGCATGTTAATTGGAGTAAATTCCGAAGAAAAAATTAAAGAAGTTTTAGAATACGTTGGGCTTAGTGAACTTTACGACAGTCCTAAAAAAGCGGGCGACTTTTCGCTCGGTATGCGCCAAAGACTTGGTATCGCAATGGCACTTATCGGCGAGCCGGAGTTTATCATTTTAGACGAGCCTATGAACGGCTTAGACCCACAAGGTATCGTCGAAATTCGCGAACTTATTTTAAAGCTTAATAACGAAAAAGGCATTACGTTTTTAATTTCTTCGCATATTCTAACCGAGCTTGCGCTCGTTGCGACTAAGTACGGCATTATCTCTAAAGGTAGAATTATCAAAGAAATTACGGCTGAAGAACTTAGAAACGAGTGTAGACAAAGTACTGAAATTAAAGCTGAAAATTTGCGCGAGCTTACTAAAGCCGTTGAAGGCAAACTTGACGGCTATGAAATTACGCTCGTTCCAAACGGCATCAAGATTTTTGGCGAAATCGACCTTAGCAGCGTGCTAAAATTAATAATTGACGCGGGCGTTAAAATTACTTCGGTAAACTCGAGTTCGTTCAGCATTGAAGATTATTATTTATCAATAATAGGGGGCGTAAAAAATGATTAGTTTATTAAAAACAGACCTTAAGCGCATTTTAAAAGATAAATTGTTTATAATAACCCTTATTATCGCGGTAGTTTTATCTTGTACGACTCCGCTACTTTACAAAATAATGCCAGTAGAAGGCATGGAAGAAATGTTTAGCGCGTTTGGTATTGATATGACGGGAAAAAGCGTTTTCTTTCAATGCTTTTCGCCAAGTAGTGACGCAGGTCTAATAGTTCCAATACTTATCGGCATAATCTTATTTAAAGATTATTCTTATGGTACGATAAGAAATAAAATCATAATCGGAAAGAAAAGAAGTTCAATTTACTTTTCGTCGTTTATCGCAACTTCTATTACCATTTGTGCAATCATTTTAATTCAAGCAATCTTAGCGTTATTGCTTTCATTAATTTTCTTTAAGTACCAACAAACGCCGTTTACAGGGGCTGACTTTGGCTATTTAATGCTATCCGTGCTATTTGAAATTTTAGTTTATATCTTAATTTCTGCACTAATTTGCTTTTTGTGTGTTTGGGCAAAAAATTTGGGGCTAATAATCGTTGGCTACGTAGGCGTTTCTATGCTATTTTCAATTATCGGTGGCATTATTACGGGTGTTTTATTTGTGACGGATATAGCTGGGAAAGAGGTTAACAAATTTTTAGAAATTTTATCAAATATTAACATATTTACTTCAAATTTAATAGGCTCGGGAACGACTTATACACTTGAAAATCTATTATATATTCTACTTCCGATAATATTCGGAACGGCAATCCTTACGGCATTATCAATAATTCTTTTCAACAAAAAAGATATTAAATAATTTTAAATTAAACAAAATAACAGTTGCGCTTAATAAAAATATATGATATCATATTTACGTTAAGCGTTGACGGCCTCATGGTCAAGCGGTTAAGACGCCGCCCTCTCACGGCGGAATCAGGGGTTCGATTCCCCTTGGGGCTACCAATAATACACTCGTTGCCGTTTTTTTTGGGGAATCGAACCCCAACTCGCGCAAGCGAGTAAGTTATATAATTTTTGATTTTCGGTAGCGCAGCAAAACACGCAGTGTTTTCCGAAACATCTGCGATTCCCCTTGGGGCTACCAAAAAAACAACAAGTTGTTTTTTTTATCCATTGCGAAAGCAATGGCATATCATCACGCGTTAGCGTGTATCTAATCACCGAAGGTGTATCTAATCAGCCGAAGGCTGTATTCCTTTCGCAATGATGACATACAAAGCGGTGCTTTGATGATATACAATTTTTTGCAAAAATTGATGATACGGCTTTGCCGTGATTTTGAATCGAAATCTAAAAAGTTATACTCTTATAAAAAGGAGATTAAAATGGGTATTAGCAGTATAGATCTATCGTCTTTAGTAAGTAATGCTTATTATTGCAAAAAGAATTTTAGTTATAATCAGTACGTCGACCTAGTTGTAGACCTTTTATATCAAGGTTTTTGCAATATGGATTTGTTTGGCGATTCTGTTTTAGGTAAGTATAGTCACGTTAGCAAATATCCAGCGTTTACGCTTTGCCATAATTTTATTACCATTTTCATTTACGAAGACAATAGACTGTTTGAAAACGAATACGAAGTCTACAAAAAATGGTGTGAAAGGTGTGGTCATAACTATTTTACTATTCAAGAATTAGGGGATCATCGCAGGAAATTAGACGATAGAGATTTTAAAGGTTTATCTGCGCTTTTAAGACAAATGCGCGAGTGTATAGATTCGGGTTATTATCAAAATTTCGTATACGGAATAGTTTTGCTTTCACTTTTAGACGACGGTCAGTTTAGTCAGTATACGTACAATGGTCTTTCTTGGATATTAGACAAAAACTTAGATAATTTAACGACTTACAGTCATTTAATGTCAACCGTTTATAAGTGGTAGAAGATATTATACATAGAGAATTTAAGGAGAAAAGTTATGTCAAATTCAAACAGTAAACTTGCGCCACTTTCACCTTGGTCGTATTTCTGGTTACAAATATTGTTTTCTATACCTGTAATTGGATTTATATTCTTAATCATTTATTCAATCAGCAGTGCGAACATTAACAGACGCAATTTTGCGCGTTCATATTTTTGTTTTATAATTATAGTTGGAATTATTTTAGGTATATTAATTGCAACTGGCGCACTTGCTTCTGTTTTAGCAGTGTTTCAAAAATAGTTTAAAACGCAGTCAAACTTTTGACTGCGTTTTTCATTTGTGACGCGCGTGTAATATTTTTGTGAAATTTTTCGTTTAGTATTGTCAAAATCAAGATTTTATGTTAATATATTAATATACTAATTTATATAGGAGAGACTATGGATACGGTATTGCTTGTATGTGAAGTATTTATTGCGTTATTTGGGATATTTTCAGTAATTATTGCGGATAATATGCACGAAAGGTTGCACGGTTTGTTCGTCGTAGGGCTTGCACTTGAAGGCTTTTTATCGCACGCCTTAGAAGAAGGAAGTATGGTTACCGCGATTGTATTAATCACTTTAACCGTGATTGCGCTACTTATGATTTTATTATCTTTCCACTCGCTTATCGAGCATTTGAGAAGATATTTTCATCACGCGAAAAATCCCGACGTAGTGCCTAAGAAAATGGCGCTTACTATCGACGACGAAATTAAAGGTATCGAAAAGGATATCGAAAACGATATAAAAAACACCGACCTACAAACTCTAATTCACGAAAAATTCGACCGTCTTGAAAAGATGATTGACGATAAAGAGAAAAATCTTTTAGAACGCGAAAAACGCCTTGAAGAAAGAGAAAAAGCACTCGAGATAGCAATCGCTGAAAGTCTTAAATCGTCAAAGCCAGACGGCGGGGATGAAGCGTAGTTTGCAAAAATATGGGCTAAAACGTAGAATATATTAGGTAAAGAGTATGAAAATTACGTTTATTGGGGCAACTTGCGAAGTTACTGGAAGTTGCACTTACATTGAAATAGCAAATAAGCACTTTCTTGTCGATTACGGTATGCGACAAGGTAAAATTACTTACGATTACGTCAGTCTTCCGGTAAAACCAGCACAACTTGACGGGGTGTTTTTAACGCACGCGCATATTGATCACTCGGGGATGCTTCCAAAACTTTATAAAGAAGGTTTTCGTGGACCGATTTATGCAACTGACGCAACCGAAAATTTATGTAATATTTTGCTTAAAGATTCGGCACATATTCAAGAAACTGAAGCAGAGTGGAAAAACAGAAAAAACACGCGATCTGCGCATCTTTTGGTTGAGCCAGAGTATACAATGGACGATGCAATCGCTGTAATGAAGCAGTTCGTCGGATATCGTTATGGTGAGAAAATCGAACTATCGAGCGAGATTTCCTTCCGTTTTGGTGATATTGGGCATTTGCTTGGCTCAAGTTTTATAGAACTTTGGCTTACGGAAAACGGCGTTACTAAGAAGATAGTGTTCAGCGGTGACGTTGGGAACACCGACCATCCAATTATTTGCGATCCTAAGCCTTGCGACGGTTGCGACTATTTGGTTATCGAGTCGACTTACGGAAATAGACTTCATAAAGAAACTGTTACTAAAAATCCACTTGAAGAACTTGCTGGTTATTTTCAGCGCGCGTTCGATAGGGGCGGTAGCGTAGTTATCCCGTCGTTTGCGGTTGGAAGAACTCAAGAAATTCTATATATTATTAAGGGAATAAAAGAAAAGGGGCTCGTAAAAGGGCACGACCATTTCCCAGTTTACTTAGATAGTCCGCTAGCGGTTGAAGCGACTAACGTTTTTAACAGTTGCGACCACTCGTATTTTGACGAAAAGATGCTTGCACTCATTGCGCGTGGCATAAATCCGCTACTTAACGACGATTTAAAATTTTCAATAACTAGCGAAGATTCTAAAATGATAAACTTTATCGACACGCCTAAAGTTATCATCTCGTCAAGCGGTATGTGCGACGCAGGTCGTATCCGTCACCACTTAAAGCACAACCTTTGGAATAGCGCAAATATCGTGCTATTTGTCGGTTATCAAGCAGAAGGCTCGCTTGGAAGACTTATTTTAGACGGTAAAGAAAGGGTTAAACTTTTCGGTGAAGAAGTTGCCGTTAGGGCTGAAATTTGCACCATGCACGGAACGAGCGGTCACGCCGATATGAACGGCTTAATCGATTGGATTAACCAAATGACGGATAAGCCGGAAAGAATTTTCGTAAACCACGGGGCTGAGCAGTCTTGTAAAGATTTTTCCGAAACTTTAAACTCGTTAGGTTACAATGCGGTTTGTCCGTATAGCGGATCGGAATTTGACCTTGTTACAAAAGATTTAAAGTCGAACGAGCCGAAACTTTACGAAAAACCCGTTTCCGTTGGTGCTTCTCGCCACGAGCAATTACACGGAGAACTGTTAAAACAAGCAAACAATCTCTTAACGCTTGCTAAAAGTCTTAAAGGCACTCAGAACCGCGATTTGATAAAACTTACCGACCAAATCAAACAACTTCTTTCAAGATGGCGCTAAATTTAAAAGAATAAAAGTAAGCGTGGAATATGCGTGATACTCTTAACGGAGTATCACGCAACTCTATTCGCCTATGGCGAGTTATATTGCTACGCAGTTATATTCGGCTTGCGCCGAGTGGTATTTGCTTCGCAAGTTTTCGGGTGAATAGAATATCACTGCAAGGTGTCCTTGAAATATCACTTCCCGCAAGGGAAATATCACTCTTTGCGTCAGCAAAGAATATCACTATATACTAACAGAAAAAGAGAGGGCATTTCGGCTATAAACCGATTTATTCTCTCTTTCTGCTTGTTATAAGAACTTGGGCTTAGCCTATAGCATATTTGACCAGTCAAATGCGATGCTCGCACTTAGATGTGTTTTTAAAATCTCCGCTAAGAACATCACCCATATTTTGCGCTTGATTTTTAATTTTTAAAAATTTTTAAAAAATTTCGTTCAAAAACAAGGGAAATTAATAAATTTATTGTATAACAATAGTGAAAAGGAATTTTTTAGCGATTTATGAAAGAAATTACCATTAAAAAAGAAAATGCGTTTTTGTCTCAGTTTGCGACGAAATCGGAAAACAGTCGCGGAAGAAAGGTTAAAGAAGAACCTTGTCCAATGCGCACCGATTTTCAGCGCGACCGCGATAGAATTATTTATTCAAAAGCGTTTATGCGACTAAAAAATAAAACGCAAGTATTTTTCTCGCCTGAAGGCGACCATTACAGAACTAGACTTTCGCACACATTAGACGTTTCGCAAGTCGCAAGGTCTATTGCGCGCGTTCTGCAATTAAACGAAGATTTGGCAGAAGCGATTGCGCTCGGTCACGACCTTGGACACACGCCGTTCGGACACTCGGGCGAAAGATGTCTAAGAAAACTTTCGTCAAAAGGGTTTGAGCATAACGAGCAGTCTATCAGAGTTTGCGAATATTTAGAAAAATCGGGAAAAGGTCTAAACTTAACTTTTGAAGTGCTTGACGGAATTAAAAATCACAAGTTAAGCGGAAATCCCCAAACTTTAGAAGGACAAGCCGTTTCTCTTGCCGACAGAATTTCTTACGTTTCGCACGACATTGACGACGCCGTTAGGGCTGGTATTATTACCGAGAAAGATTTGCCAAATAAAGCCGTTCAAATTTTGGGTAAAAGCACTCGCGAAAGAATAAACTCGATGATAGGCTCGATTTATAAAGCGTCAAACGGAAAAAATAAAGTGGTAATGGAAGAAGAAGTTTCCAACGCGCTTACCGTTATGCGCGACTTTATGTTTGAAAACGTTTACCTAACAAAGCACGCGCAAGGCGAAGAAGAAAACGCTATGCGTATGATTGAAACGCTTTTTAATTACTATATGAAAAACCCGAACAAACTTCCTGAGTTTTATCGCTCGCTTATCGAAAAGTGGGGCGTTGAGACGGTTGTTTGCGATTATCTCTCTTCAATGACGGATCGCTATGCAGTCTGGGCGTTTGAAGAATTATTCGTGCCAAAAAGTTTTTACGTTAAAGGATAGTAAACTATGAATTTCGACGATAAGTTTATTGAACAACTGAAAAGAAAAAACGATATCGTTGAAGTAGTTTCTGCGTATTGTAATCTAGAGCAAAAAGGTGGCGCTTATTGGGCGTGCTGTCCGCTCCCTGGGCACATGGAAAAAACTCCGTCTTTTTGCGTCAATCAAGTTGGACAGTTTTTTAAGTGTTTTGGTTGTGGTCGCGGTGGTGACGTAATTAAGTTTATCCAAGAAGTTGAAAGTCTTGAGTTTTTAGAAGCGGTTAAACTTTTGTGCGACAGAGTAGGCTTAGAGATGCCGACTTTTAGTAGCGTGGACGAGCAGAAATCAAAAGAAAACAAGCAAAAAAAAGAAAGATATCTTTCAATACTAAAAGATACGGCGCATTTTTACGTAAACAACCTAACAGAAGAAAAAGCCCCTGAATATATCGATTATCTTAATAAAAGACAGATTGACAGAAAAACTCAGCGCGCATTCGGAATAGGTGCGTCGCTTGACTATACTTCGTTACCAAAGTACCTTCTCGAAAAGGGTTATTCGTACGAAGATATGCTTTCAGCGGGTGTCGTTTCTTATAATAAGGAAAGGGGAGAGTATTCTGACTTTTTAGGCAAAAGACTTATTATTCCTATTATAGACTCGTTCAAAAACGTTATCGCGTTCGGTGGTAGAGTTTTAGGCAAAACCGATTTTGCAAAATATAAAAATACGTCAGAGACGTCACTTTTTATTAAAAATCAATGTTTGTTTAATATTAACAACCTTAAAAAAGCGAAAAGAGTTGGCGGAAAACTCGACTTTGCGATTATGGTCGAAGGGTATATGGACGTAATTTCGCTACACTCAGCAGGTTTTGATAACGTAGTTGCAAGTATGGGAACGTCACTTACTCAAATGCAAGCAAAAATTTTAAAGAGATATACTGATAACGTAGTTATCTCTTACGACGGCGACGCGGCAGGGCAAAACGCGACTATTCGTGGGCTTGAAATACTTCGCGACGCTGGGCTTAACGTCAGAGTTATTAAACTTCCCGACGGCTTAGATCCAGACGACGTTATTAAAAAACACGGTAAAAGCGCGTACGAAAAACTTATAAGCGAAGCTAAACTTTTAATAGACTATAAGCTAGACGTTTTAAAAAGTCGGTTTGATACGTCGACTACTTCAGGGCGCAGAGAGTTTGTCGATAGCGCGATAAAAGTTATTCGCGAAGTTGATAAAAGTTTCGAGCAAGAAGAACTTTTAAAACAACTTAGCCAAATGAGTGGGATTGCGTACGAATATTTGCGTAGAGATCTTGAAAAGTTGCCAAATAACACGGTTAACACGCAAAAAACGCAAGTCAAAGAGAGTGAAAAGACTGTAAACGACGGCTCGGTTTTAGCAGAAAGATTCGTACTTTGTGCGCTTTTGTTTAAAAAGCCGTACGCTCAGATTTCAGATATTGAAAGTATTGAATTTTCATCTTCAGTAAGAGAAGAAACGGCAAATTACATATTTGATAAAACGGATAACGGAGAAGATTTAGTTCCGTCGATGCTGTTTGATATAATAGGCTCTGACGGGGCGAAAGAACTTAACGAGATTTTAACTTCGGGTGACTTAATATTCAATACGGACGCAGAAAGTCGATATTACAACGACTGCGTTATAAAACTTGTCACCGACAGTTTAAATAACGATATTAACGCACTAAGGTCTATGCACGATAACGAAATGGACACTAATAAGCGCAGAAGTATCGTTCAAATTATACAATCAAAAACGATAAAATTACAAAATATAAAAACGCGGAGGATAAAATGAGTATTCAAGACGAAACCCTTCAAAAAATTATAGAAGAAGTTGTAACCGACTACAAAAAGAAAAAGACGGTTATAAAAGACGTTTTAGACGACAGAATTTACAAGTATGATTTATCTGCTGAACAAATTCAAGAAATTTACGACGCCGTAGAAGACGCTGGCGTTCAAATTATCGAACAAATCGAGTCTGACGACGAGTTTTATGAACAACTCGTCAAAGAAATCAGTATGGACGACCCTGTCAAAATGTATCTTAAAGACATCGGTAGAGTTCCACTTCTTTCGCCAAACGATGAAATCGAACTTGCTAAGCGCATGGTAGACGGTGACGAAGCCGCTAAGAAACTTTTGTCAGAGGCTAACCTTAGACTTGTCGTTTCAATCGCAAAACGCTACGCAGGTCGCGGTATGCACTTTTTGGATTTAATTCAAGAAGGTAACTTAGGTCTTATGAAAGCAGTTGAAAAATTTGACTATAAAAAAGGCTTTAAGTTCTCAACTTACGCAACTTGGTGGATTAGACAAGCAATAACTCGTGCGATTGCAGATCAAGCAAGAACTATTCGTATTCCAGTTCATATGGTTGAAACTATCAATAAGCAAGTAAGAGTATCAAGATTACTTTTACAAACGCTAGGTAGAGAACCGACTCCTGCAGAAATTGCAAAGGAAATGGGAACGACTGAAGCGCGCGTTATTGAAATTCAAAAAATTGCACAAGATCCCGTTTCTTTAGAAACTCCTATCGGTGAAGAAGAAGACAGCCATCTTGGCGATTTTATAGAAGACGAACAAGCGCAAGCACCAAGCGATTTAGTTGCGTACTCTATGCTTAAAGAACAACTTATCGGTGTGCTAGATACTTTAACACCACGCGAACAAAAAGTTTTGCGCCTTCGTTACGGTATTGACGACGGAAGACCTAGAACGCTCGAAGAAGTTGGTAAAGAGTTTAACGTAACGCGTGAACGTATAAGACAAATTGAAGCAAAAGCGCTTAGAAAATTGCGTCATCCGTCACGCTCGAAAAGACTTAGAGATTTTCTAGAATAAGATGAAAAAAATATCTAAACGGCTTGAGAAAATTTTTTCATACCTTACCGCCTGCGACTATCTTGCCGACGTTGGGTGCGACCACGGGTATATTGCAAAACTCGCGCTCGATAGCGGTATAGCAAAAAAGGTTTGTATATCGGATATTTCTCAAAAGTCGCTAAATAAGGCGATTAACTTGCTGTCTGACTATGGTGACGACAAGGTTTTTTCCGTCGTTTCGGACGGATTAGACCTTGTGCCAAGTTCTGTTGACCAAGTTCTTATTGCAGGTATGGGTGGTGAAGAGATTGTCAAAATTTTATCATCTTCTCACTTTTTACCTAAAAAACTAGTTCTATCCCCAATGAAAAACGGAGAAAAAGTTAGAAAACTTTTAATCGAACTCGGCTATGAGATAGTGCACGATACGATTTTTATAGACGGAGAGAAGTTCTACTTTTTAATTACTGCAAATTACGGCGGTAAAAGCGTTTATACTGATATAGAATTAGAGTTTGGAAAAGAAAGTTTAAAAAGCAAGGTTTTAGTTTCGTACCTTGAACAAAAAATTGCAAATTTAGAAAAATACTTTGACGGAAAAAGTCAAAAACAAAAAGAAAAAATTGAAAATTTGACAAAAATAAAAGATGAAATTAGCAGAAATTTATAAAATTTTAGACGGTTTTGCGCCTATAAAATTGTCTGACGAATTGTGTAAAATTGAAAACGGATACGATAATAGCGGTATAATTTGCGGTCGTGACGGCGATATTAATACGGTCGTGTTTGCGCTCGATTTATCTGAAAAATCGGTCGAGTTTGCAAAAAAAGTCGGGGCAGAGTTAATAGTAACGCATCACCCTGCGATTTTTGCACCTGTAAAAAATATAAAAGGCGCACTGCATAGCGCGGTAACTTCTAATATAGGCGTAATTTCTATGCACTTAAATTTTGATGTGGCAGGGCGTGGCGTCGACTATTATATGGCAAAATTGCTTGGTGCAAAAAACGAAGAAATTTTGTTAAAATTATCGTCCGGTGGCTACGGTAGAAGATTTAAAGTAGACAAAACTTTAGGTGAGATGGCTGACGTTTGCAAAAAGCAATTTGGTAGCGATAAAATTTTCTGTTACGGTGACGTAGACAGAAAAATTGAAACGGTTGCATCTTTTTGCGGAAGCGGACTAGACGATGGAAACGTAACAACGGATTGTGACCTTTTGATTTCTGCAGATATTAAACATCACTTGATATTAAACGCGTTAGACAGTGGTAAATGCGTTATTCAAGTTACGCACTACGCGTGCGAAAATAGTGCGTTTAAGTGCATATACGGCGACTTATTAGAAAATTCGCCACTTAAAAATTTAAAAACATACTATTTTGACGACGAAAGATTCGTTTAAAAATAGACAAAAGGAGACTTTGTTATGATAGTACAACAATTATTAAAGTATCAGGAAGTAGACGAAAAGTTAAAGGCTATTGAAGATGCTCTAAAGGGTAGTGAAGAGTTTAAAAAGTATGCCCAAGCAACTAAATTTTTAAAGACTGTTGACGACAGCAGAATTTTATACGAAGACAGATCTTCTGCGCTTATTTCCAACTTTAACGAAAAACAAAGCGAACTTGCTAAACTTATTGACGAAATGAACGATTTAAGCGAATCGCTTGCTGACGACGCCGATGAAAAAGAAATTTCTTTTCTTTCTAAGCGCGCAAGCGAACTTCAAAAGAAGTTGCAAAGTTTAGAATCTCAAATTCAAAAGCTTGAAGCTGAAATTAAAGAAGTTTTAACTCAGTATTCTACCTTTGTTAAAAAGACTAAAGTTTATATGGAACAAAGAAAAGAAAACAAGGAAAAATACGAAAAACTTCTCGCTGAAAAAGAAGCGGAAAGAAAGAGTATATCTGACGAGTTGAAAGTTTTAGAAAAAGATATTCCTGATGAAATTATGAAGGTTTATAAAGATAAAAGAAAGGACGGCAAGTTTAAGATTGTCTGCAAAGTCGAAAACGGCTATTGCACGTCTTGTAACACAGAACTTGTTATCGCGGAAAAGGAAAAACTTAAAAAAGAGAAAATTATCGAGTGTCCTAACTGCCATAAACTTATTTACGTGTAAAAAATTGCTAAAAAACGCTTGACAATAAGAAAAAATCTGTATATAATCTTGGTGTAAGGTAAAAAAGCCTTACACCTTATTTTTTGTAAAAAGTTAATTTTTTATAAAAATTGGAAAAGAGTATGGATGAAAAAGTTTTGCTTTGCGGACTGTTTGAAGTCTATGGAAAGCTTTTAACGGACAAAAAACGCGAGATTTTCGAGCTTTATTATATGTGCGATTTGTCGCTTTCTGAAGTTGCTGAAATTAAAAACATCAGCCGTCAAAGCGTGCTTGATGCGTTAAAATCTGCAAAAAGCGAACTTCTAGAATACGAAGAAAAGTTATCTTTTTATGAAATAAAGTCTAATTTATTAGAACTTGGCAAATCTTTAGGCGACGACGCTTTATCAAGAATTACGGAGATTATTGAAGATTAATGGCATTATTTTCATCATTAGGCGAAAAACTTAATCACGTTTTTTCTAAACTTACGAAAAAAGGTAAACTTACCGAACTTGAGATTAAGCAAGCAATGCGTGAAATCCGTATTGCGCTACTTGAAGCGGACGTAAATTTACAGGTTGCGAAAGATTTTATCGCTCGCGTAAGTGAAAAAGCGGTCGGTCAAGAGATATTAAAGAGTTTAAGCCCAGCCCAACAAGTCGTTTCAATCGTTCGTGACGAACTCGTTGAACTTATGGGTAGCACGAACTCTAAACTCGAAGTGGCGTCTAAACCGCCGACAGTTATAATGATGTGCGGTTTGCAGGGTGCAGGTAAAACGACTTTATGCGGAAAACTTGCGCTATATCTTAAAAAACAAAACAAAAAACCGCTTCTTTGTGCGTGCGACATCTACCGTCCTGCTGCTATAAAGCAGTTACAAGTAGTTGGCTCGCAAGCTGGCGTAGAAGTGTTTGAAATGGGGCAAATCAGTGCCGTTAAGATTGCAAAAAACGCAATCGAGCACGCAACTAAGTTCGGCTATGACACGGTTATCATTGATACTGCAGGTCGACTTCAGATTGACGAAGACTTGATGCAAGAACTTGAAGAAGTTAAATCTGCCGTAAGTCCAAACGAAATACTTCTTACGGTTGACTCTATGACTGGTCAAGTTGCAGTAGGCGTTGCAGAAGAGTTTAACCGTAGACTTGACGTAACGGGCGTAGTTTTAACTAAACTTGACGGTGATACTCGCGGTGGTGCGTGCCTTTCTATTAAAGCGGTTACGGGAAAACCTATAAAGTTTTCATCAGTCGGCGAAAAACTTACCGATTTAGAACTTTTCTATCCCGACCGTATGGCGTCGAGAATTTTGGGTATGGGCGACGTTCTATCCCTTATCGAAAAGGCGCAAAACGCGGTAACGGAAGATCAAGCGAAGAAACTTGAAAAGAAAATGCGAGATAACTCGTTCGATTTAGAAGATTATCTCGATCAGATTGATATGCTCAAAAATATGGGTGGCGCGCAAAGTTTAGTTGCAATGCTTCCGGGTATGGGCAAAATGAAAATTAAAGAAGAAGACATTGACGAAAATGCGATTTACCGCACGAAAGCGATTATTCAGTCGATGACTAAAAAAGAAAGAAAAGATCCGTCGATTTTGAACTATTCAAGAAAAAATCGTATCGCTAAAGGTAGCGGAACAACGTTACAAGAAATTAACAGACTTTTAAAGCAGTTTGATCAAACCAAACAGCTTATGAAACAAATGAAAAACGGCAGAAAATTACCGTTCAAATTTTAATAAAAGATAAAAATAAAAAAAATATATAACAAACATTTGGAGGAAAGAAAAATGGCAGTTAAAATGAGATTGACAAGAATGGGCGACAAGAAGTCTCCTTTCTATCGTATCGTAGTAGTTGATGCAAGAGTTGCACGTGATGGTAAGTATATCGATAAAATCGGTCACTACAATCCTATTAAGCAACCTGCAGAAGTTGTAATTGATGCAGATAAGGCTAAAGATTGGTTAGCAAAAGGCGTTCAACCTACTGAAACCGTAAGATCACTTTTAATTAACGCAGGCGTTATCGAAAAACCTACTAAGCTTTCACCTGCAAAAACTAACCCTAAGAAAAAGAAAGGCTAATTTTTAATTAATAGGTGTTATTATGTTAGATTTAATCAAATATATCGTTAATCAATTCGCTGAAAAGAAGGATGAAATTGATTATATCGTTACTGAAAACGGTGATTTGATTAACGTTACTATCGTTTTAGACGAAGACGATATGGGTAAAGTTATCGGTCGCCAAGGCAAAATTGCCAAAGCGCTCAGAACTATCGTTAAGAGTGCGTCACAAAAATCTGGCAAGAAATATAATATTGAGATTAAGGAGAAGGGAGAAATTTAATGTTTCCCCCCTTTTTTTTAAAAGCCATATAAACGGCGCAATACAGCGTTTCTGCAAAGTTTACCTGACTTGGATGACCGCTAAGGTCTATCCAATCCAGTTAAACTTTGCGAGCCTTGTCTTGCTTGTTTCTATGTCTTTTAGGCAGGCGACCTGCCAGTCGTGTAGGCTGACGCTTAAATATTGCGAAAATATACATAACAGTCGGGTTGCCCGACCTTGTTTCTATGTCTTTTAAATCGTTGAAATAGGTAGAGATAAATTATATAATTAATAAAATCCTTAGAAAAAACTATATGTCTGGTTGGCAATTTTTTCGGAGAAAAAATCTGCCCGACCACAATGCAAAAACAAGTTTTTGCATTTCATGCAATCCGTGCGCATTAAGTAGGATTGCAAATCATGACAATCGACAGATTGTCAATTCATGAAAACCAAAGGTTTTCAATTCATTAACAATCATGGATGATAAAATTTTAATCGGAACAATTTTAAAACCGCAAGGTATTTTAGGGGAACTTAAAGTTAAAGATTTATCAGACGGGTTTGACGCCGTTTGTGATATTAAAACTGTCGAAATTGATAATGTCGAATATAAAGTTTTAAATATTCGCGCTTTTTCTAACAGTTTGTTTTTAAGTTTATCGGGAATTTACGACAGAAATACTGCCGAAACTTTCCGCGGTAAAAGTGTTTACGCTAAAAGAAGTGAAATCAACAAAGCCGACGACGAGTTCTTTATCGTCGACGTTTTAGGCTGTAAACTTTGTCTTTCAAGCGGAAAAGAACTTGGTGAGATTTTGGATATATCTTCTGCAAAAGTGGATATTTATACAATTTCTACGCCAGAAGGGAAAGCGGTTTTTCCTATGCTTAAAGAACTTAACCCGATTTTTGATATTGAAAATAAGCGCGTTACGGTTGACTGTAAACGTTTTACTGAGGTCGTAATGTATGAAGATTGATATATTAACGCTTTTTCCAGAAATGTTTTCACCGCTAAAAGAAAGCATTATCGGAAGAGCAGTTGAAAGTGGAAAAGTTGAAATAAACATCCACGATATAAGAGATTGGACGGAAAATAAGCACAAGCGTTGCGACGATTATCCGTTCGGCGGTGGGGCAGGTATGGTTATGATGGCTCAGCCTATCGCGTCTTGCATTGACGAGATTGATCCTGATCACAAAAGTTATCGGGTGTTTATGTCGCCAAAAGGCAAAACTTTTAACCAAAGTATGGTAAAACCGCTGATAGAAAAAGAAAATTTACTCTTTTTATGCGGACACTACGAAGGCGTAGATCAACGCGTTTTAGATATGTATTTTGACGACGAAATTTCTATTGGCGATTTCGTTTTAACTGGTGGCGAACTTCCTGCGATGGTTATAACCGACGCGCTTTGTCGATACGTTGACGGAGTTATTGCAAGCGAATCTCTTTCACAAGAAAGTTTTACTAGCGACCTTTTAGAATATCCGCAATACACCCGCCCAAGTGTTTTTCGTGGGGTGGAAGTTCCTAAAGTTCTACTTTCTGGCAACCACCAAGAAGTCGATAAATGGAGAAAAGAACAGTCGCTTGAAATAACTAAGAAAAAGCGCCCGGATTTATTAAAAAAATAAAGGTGAGTTATGCAACATATCCAATGGTTTCCTGGTCATATGACCAAGGCAATGAGAATGATGGAAGAAAACTTGAAACTGTGCGACGGAGCAATTTACGTGCTTGACGCTCGCGCAAGTTTTGCGTGCATTAATTTAAACCTTTTAAAGATTTTTAACAATAAGCCAGTTTTGTATTTGTTGAACAAATCCGACCTTATTTCTCAAGGCGATTTAAACAAAGTTTTAGACTGGTTTAAGCAAAATAATAAGCCTTGCTTAGCGACGGTTGGCACAAGCCCGAAAGACGGAAAAGCCGTCTATAACGCGATTTACAGCCTTTTAATGGATAAAATTGAAGCGAGAAAAGCAAAAGGCGTTAATAAATCGCTACGCTTTATGGTCTGTGGCATACCTAATACAGGAAAGTCAACCGTAATTAATACGCTGTCGGGAAGAAAGACGGCGCAAACAGGCGATAAGGCTGGCGTAACGAAGGGTAAACAGTGGATAAAACTTGAAGGACTTGAACTTTTGGATACCCCTGGAACTATGCCACCAAGTTTTGAAAATCAAGCGTACGCGCATCACCTTGCTTATATCGGTAGCGTGAACGACGATATTTTAGATATTGAAACGCTTTGCTTAGATTTTATTGAAGAAATGGAAACGGTAAGTCCTAATTTAATTAAAGATAAGTACGGCGCAAGTGGTGAAACTCCACTTGAAATATTCGACAGCGTTTGTTTAAAACGCGGATATATTTTAAGAAAAGGCGAGCCTGATTACACTCGCGGTGCAAAAGCCGTTTTAGACGATTTCAGAAAAGGCAAACTCGGAAAAATTTGTTTAGAAACTAAAGAGATAAAGATTTATGACAATAAGTAATTTAGAATACGAAAAAAAGCACCGAGAACTTGGCGTTACATATATTGCAGGGGTTGACGAAGTGGGGCGCGGTCCGCTCGCTGGGCCAGTCGTTTGCGCGTCAGTTATTATGCCACTTGACGACGATAAAATTATCGAAGGTATAACCGACAGCAAAAAGATTTCTGAAAAGAAGAGAAAAGTTTTGTCGGAAAAGATTAAGGAAGTTGCTCTCTCGTACTGTATTTATGAAATCTCACCCGAAGTTATCGACGAGATAAATATCTTAGAAGCAACTAAAAAGTGCATGTCTAGCGCGGTTAACGGGCTAAAAATAGAACCTGAAGTCGTTTTTGTAGACGCGCTAAAGCTTGATATTTCTTATCCGCAAGAGTCGATTATAAAGGGTGACGCGCTTAGTTATTCGATAGGCGCGGCGTCGATAATTGCAAAAGTTTACCGTGACGAACTTATGGAAAAACTTGACGAAACTTACCCTGAATACGGCTTTAAAAAGCACAAGGGCTACGGCACTAAAGCGCATATTGATACTATTAAGGAGATTGGTCCATGTCCGATACACCGAAAAACTTTTATAAAAAACTTTTGGGGTCAAAAGGAGAAAAAATAGCCGAAAAATATCTTAAAAAACAAGGCTATGCAATACTCGAAAGAAATTATAAAACGCACTATGGCGAAGCAGATTTAATTGCTTCAAAAGACGGCGTTATCGTATTTATTGAAGTCAAAACGAGAACTTCGACGGAATACGGACTTCCTTGCGAAGCGGTTGACAGTAAAAAGCAAAACCGTTATAGAAGAATTTGCGAATACTTTTTCTACGAGCGCCGTTTTGATAACGTTGAAGTTCGCTTTGACGTGATTGAAATTTTAGGCGACGAAATCAACCATATAATTGACGCTTTTATTTAGGTAACTTATGAAAATTGCAGTATCTGCCGCATCGGGAATAGAAGCGGTCGTAAAAAGAGAATTATTTAATTTAGGTATTGAAAATGCGCCTGCCGTAAACGGCAGGCTGATTTTTGACGGCGATTTATCTGATATTGAAAAGTGTAATTTGTATTTGCGTTCAGCAAGTCGCGTTTTGGTTGTTTTAAAAGAATTTAAAGCGGAAAACTTCGACGAACTTTTTGACGGAATTTACGATATTGACTGGAAAAATTACCTGTCTTACGATGCAAAAATCGTAGTTGAAGCAAAATGCGTTCGTTCAAAAATTTACGCAATAAGTGCAACGCAAAGCATTGTTAAAAAGGCAGTTTGTCAAAAATTGCTTAAACAGTTTAATCGTTCAAATTTACCAGAAACTGGCGCGCGTTATAAGATTGAAGTATCTATTTTAAAAGACTATTGCACGGTATCGCTTGATACGTCTGGCGAAGGGCTTCATAGAAGGGGATATAGAACGTTAGTTGGCGACGCACCGCTTAAAGAAAATATAGCGTCTGCGCTTATACAATTATCCGTTTGGAAGCCGTCAAGACCATTTGTTGATTTGTTTTGTGGTTCGGGAACGCTACCGATAGAAGCCGCTTTAATTGCTAAAGGCGTGCCTAGCGGAATAGGTCGCGACTTTGATTTTTTGCACTGGGATATTTTTGAAAATAACGGCTTTGAAGATCTAAAAAGTAGGGCTATGAGTTCGTTAAACGACGTTTCTGGTGTAAAAATATGTGGTTTCGATATTGACGAAAAGCATATAAAATTAGCAAGAGAACACGCAAAACGCGCAGGCGTTTCAGATATGATACATTTCCAGCGCGCCGATATGCGCGACTTTTCGTCTAAAGATAAGCGCGGTGTAATTATATCTAATCCGCCGTACGGAGAAAGACTTGAAGACCGTCGCGAGATAGAAACGCTTTACCGCGACTTTGGAAAACTTGCAAAAGGTTTAGACGACTGGTGTTTCTACACGATTACGCCAGTTACTGACTTTGAAAGATTGTTTGGCAAAAAGGCAGACAAGAAAAGAAAACTGTATAACGGAAGTATTGAGTGTACTTATTTTTCACACCTTGCTGAAATTAAAAGTAAATGATGATTTGCAAGCGTTGCTTGCATGATTTGCTAACTGAAGTTAGCGTGATTTGCAATCTGTGATTGCATGATTTGAAAAACAAGTTTTTCATTGTGGTCGTGAACGCTGTTGCGTTCCGAAGTATTGTATAAAAATACGGCAGTTTTGCAAAAACTGCGCGACAATAATGCAAATCTTTTGATTTGCAAATCATGAAAGTTTTACTTTCAAATCACGAGCGACTTCGGTCGCTCAAATCATGAAGATGCAATCTTCAAATCATTTTTTTCATATTTTAAAAAATTTATAAAAATTTTTCAATTTGCTATTTACTTTTTTTAAAAGTATGCTATACTTAATAAGTAATTCAAAATTTTTGGTGAAACTAATGAATAAACTCGGCTTTGACAATCGAAAATATCTTGAAACACAATCGGAACAAATTCGCAATCGCATTTCTCAGTTCGGCGGAAAACTGTATCTAGAGTTTGGCGGAAAACTTTTTGACGACTATCACGCATCACGCGTTTTGCCAGGTTTTGAGCCTGACAGCAAAATTAAGATGCTTATCAAACTTAAAGAAGAAGCGGAAATTATAATTGCAGTAAATTCAAGCGATATAGAAACCAACAAAATGCGCGGTGATCTTGGCATAACTTACGGCGACGAAGTTTTGCGCCTTATCGACACTTTCCGCGATCTTGGTCTTATGGTAGGTAGCGTGGTTTTGACGTGCTATTCTAACCAACCGCAAGCAAACGCGTTCTCGAACAGATTACAGTCGCTCGGCATTAAGTGTTATCACCATTATCCGATACAAGGCTATCCGTCTGACGTTAAGAAAATCGTAAGCGACGACGGGTTTGGTATTAACGAATATATAGAAACGAGCCGTTCGCTCGTAGTAGTTACTGCGCCGGGACCTGGTAGCGGTAAAATGGCAACTTGTTTAAGCCAACTTTACCACGAACATAAGCGCGGAATTAAGGCTGGGTATGCTAAATTTGAAACCTTCCCAATTTGGAATTTACCGCTTAAGCACCCAGTAAACCTAGCGTACGAAGCGGCAACTGCAGATTTAAGCGATATTAACATGATTGACCCGTACCATCTTGAAGCGTACGGAAAAACTGCTGTAAACTATAATCGCGATATCGAAATTTTCCCTGTTTTAAACGCTATGTTCGAGCGTATTTTGGGTGAGTCGCCTTATAAATCGCCAACCGATATGGGCGTAAACATGGCAGGGTATTGCATAACCGACGACGAAGTTTGTAAAAAAGCGTCGTATATGGAAATTTTGCGCCGTTATTACAGCGCGAAAGTCAATCGCTATCGCGGACTTACTACGACGGACAGCGAAATTAGAAAACTTGAACTTCTAATCAATAACGAAAATATAAGTCAAGACGTAAATCCTGCAATCGGCGCAAGTTTGAAAAAAGCAGAAGATACCGGCGCGCCGGCGGGGGCTATGGTACTTCCTGACGGTAGAATAGTTACGGGAAGAACTTCGTCAACACTCGGGGCGGCGTCTGCAATGCTACTTAACGCACTAAAAGTGCTTGGTGGAATAGACGATAAACTCGACCTTATTGCAGAGTCTGTCTTAACGCCTATCTGCGGTCTTAAAACTAAGTATTTAAAACATAAAAACCCAAGACTACATACCGACGAAGTGCTTATAGCACTTACTATTTCGGCACTCAGCGAAAAAACGGCAAGTCTTGCGGTTCAACAACTAGATAAATTAAAGGGTAGCGTTGCGCATTTTTCAGTAATTTTAAGCGAAGAAGACGAAAGAAATTTGCGCCGTCTTGGAATTAACGTCAGTTTCGAACCAAAATACGAAACTAAAAAACTCTATCACAAGTGATGAAATCGTCAAAATTCGGTTCTGTTTAATCGAATTTTGGCGTTTTTTGCGTTTTTTGGAAAAAATTATCAAAATGAGATTGACTTAACGCTCGCGCTCGTGTATAATAATTAAGGTTTAGCTTGTCCAAAATATTTTTGTGACGGTTAGAAAAATAAGAAAAATAAAAATTTTATATATTTTTGGAGGAAAAATGAAATACGTTTATCTCTTTAGTGAAGGCAACGGCAAAATGAGAGAGTTACTCGGCGGTAAAGGTGCAAACCTCGCTGAAATGACTAGTCTTGGTATGCCTGTTCCACAAGGTTTTACAATCACAACCGAAGCATGTACTAAATACTATGAAGACGGTGAAAAAATCAACGACGATATTCAAGCGCAAATTTTTGAACATATCGAAAAGATGGAAAAAATTGCAGGCAAAGAATTTGGTAGTTTAGAAAATCCACTTCTCGTATCAGTTCGTTCTGGTGCTAGAGCGTCAATGCCTGGTATGATGGATACTATCTTAAACCTTGGTTTAAACGACGAAGTTGTTGAGCGTTTTGCTGAAAAGACTGGAAACCGCAGATTTGCTTACGACTCTTACAGAAGATTTATTCAAATGTACTCTGACGTTGTTATGGAAGTTGGTAAGAAGTACTTTGAAGAACTCATCGACAAAATGAAAGAAGAAAAGGGTGTTACGCTCGATACTGAACTCGACGCTGACGACCTTAAGAAATTAGCAGAACAATTCAAGGCTGAATACAAGTCTAAGATTGGTAAGGACTTCCCATCTGATCCAAGAGAACAACTTATGGGCGCAATCAAGGCTGTATTTAGAAGCTGGAACAACCCACGTGCTATCTACTACAGAAGAATGAACGATATCCCATCTTCTTGGGGTACTGCAGTTAACGTTCAAATGATGGTATTTGGTAACATGGGCGAAACTTCTGGTACTGGCGTAGCGTTCTCACGCAACCCATCTACTGGTGAAAAAGGTCTTTACGGCGAATATCTTATGAACGCTCAAGGTGAAGACGTTGTTGCTGGTGTTAGAACTCCACAATCTATCCAACAATTAAAGGACGAACAACCAGAAGTTTACGATCAATTCGTTAATATCGTTAACACTTTAGAAAACCACTACCGCGATATGCAAGATATGGAATTTACTATCGAAGAAGGTAAACTCTATATGTTACAAACTAGAAACGGTAAGAGAACTGCAACTGCTGCTATCAAGATTGCATGCGACCTTGTTGACGAAGGTATGATTTCTGAAGAAGAAGCAGTTTTACAAATCGATCCTAAACAACTCGACGCTCTTTTACACCCACAATTCGACGCTAAGGAATTAAAGAAGGCTAAACCTATCGGTAGCGCACTTCCTGCATCTCCTGGTGCTGCTTGCGGTAAGGTAGTATTCACTGCTGAAGACGCAACTATTTGGGCTACTGAAAAGAAAGAACCTGTAATCTTAGTTCGTTTAGAAACTTCTCCAGAAGATATCGAAGGTATGCACTATTCACAAGGTATCTTAACCGTTCGTGGCGGTATGACTTCTCACGCAGCCGTTGTTGCTCGTGGTATGGGTACTTGCTGTGTATCTGGTTGCGGTGCTATCTCAATCAACGAAGAAAAGAAAGAATTTACCCTTGGTGGTAAGACTTATAAAGAAGGCGACTACATTTCTCTTGACGGTTCAACGGGTAACATCTACGGCGAAGCAATCAAGACTGTTGCCGCTTCACTTACTGGTGACTTTGCAAGAATTATGGGCTGGGCTGACAAGTTCCGTTCATTAAAGGTTAGAACTAATGCAGACACTCCAGCAGACGCTAAGCAAGCAAGAGCGTTCGGCGCAGAAGGTATTGGTCTATGCAGAACTGAACACATGTTCTTCGAAACAGACAGAATTGCTGCAATGCGCGAAATGATCGTTTCTAAGACTAGTGAACAAAGAGAAAAGGCTCTTTCTAAGCTTCTTCCAATGCAACAAGGCGACTTCGAAGCATTATACGAAGCACTCGAAGGTTACCCAGTAACTATTCGTTTCTTAGACCCACCACTTCACGAATTCGTTCCTACTGATGAAGCAGATATCAAGGCTTTAGCAAAAGAAATGAATATGGAAGTTGCTGAAATTAAGAACGTTATCACTTCACTTCACGAATTTAACCCAATGATGGGTCACCGTGGTTGCCGTCTTGCAGTTACTTACCCAGAAATTGCTAAGATGCAAACTCAAGCCGTTATCCAAGCAGCAATCGCTATCAACGCTAAGCACCCAGATTGGAATATCGTTCCTGAAATTATGATTCCGCTCGTTGGCGAAGTTAAAGAACTTGCTTTCGTTAAGAAAGTAGTTTGCGAAACTGCTAACGCTTGTATCGAAAAAGCAGGTGTTAAACTTGAATACAAAGTTGGTACTATGATCGAAATTCCACGTGCTGCATTAACTGCTGACGCTATCGCAACAGAAGCTGAATTCTTCTCGTTCGGTACTAACGACTTAACTCAAATGACTTTCGGCTTCAGCCGTGACGACGCTGGTAAGTTCTTAGATTCTTACTACGATAACAAGATTTACGAAAGCGATCCATTTGCTCGTTTAGACCAAATCGGCGTTGGTAAACTCGTTAAGATGGCTGTTGATTTAGGTAAGGCTACTCGCCCTGACATCAAACTTGGTATCTGCGGTGAACACGGTGGCGATCCTTCAACCGTTGAATTCTGCCACAAGACTGGTTTAACTTACGTTTCTTGTTCTCCGTTCAGAGTTCCAATCGCTAAACTTGCTGCTGCACAAGCACAAATTAAATTCCCAAGATAATTTAACTTCGGCTTGCGAGAAAACTCGCAAGCCGATTTATGTTGCTTTCAGCAACTCGATATGCAAAACTGCGTTTTGCTCGATTGCTAACGCAGATGATTTGAAGGCAAAGCCTTCATGATTTGAAAGACTTTTTCTTTCGTGATTTGAAAGTAAAACTTTCATGATTTGCAAATCAAGATTTGCATTATTGTCAAGCGTTTTTTCAAAACGCCGTCTTATTATTTAATTACGGAACGCAAAGCGTTCTCGACCTAAATGAAAAAACTTGTTTTTTCAAATCATGCAACGAACGTTGCAAATCATGCTAACTGACAAGTTAGCAAATCATGCAAAATTTATTTTGCTAATCATTAATAATACGATTTTTTATAAAAAAGTAAAAAATTAGTGTTATTTTGCTTGCTTTTGTTTTTTTAGTGTGATACAATACACAAGTGACTCGGGCGGTCCTCTTGCTAAATGGCCAATGAACGCTTGGTAATAATATCTATGGAGGTAAGGTCAATGGAAAACATTATTGAACAGATTAATAAAGAAAATCTTAAGCCAGAAGTTCCAAAGTTTAACGTTGGTGATACTGTTAAGGTATCTGTTAAAGTCGTTGAAGGAACTAGAGAAAGAATTCAAGTTTTCGAAGGTATCGTTATCGCTAAAAGACACGGCGGTATCAGCGAAACCTTTACTGTAAGACGTTTGTCTTTCGGTATCGGCGTTGAAAGAACTTTCCCACTTCACTCACCAAAGATTACGGACGTTAAAGTCGTTCGTCGTGGTAAAGTAAGACGTGCTAAACTTTATTACTTACGTGGTAGAACAGGTAAGGCTGCTAAAGTTAAAGAAATTATCTAAAGTGTAGCCCACTATACTTCGCAAAAAGCGAAATATGGTGGGCTTTTCTTATCCACAGAATAGTTAAATAATTTAGTTATATTTTTAGCCTTGTGGCTAAAAGTGATATGCAAGTTTCTTGCGTGAGATTTTAACCTATGGTTAAAGTTATATTATATTTGCCACAACTTTCCCGAAAGGGAAAATAAAACTTTGAGTAGCAAAATATCACTGCTTTTAGCAATATAACTTGCCGTTAGGCAAATATAGTTGTGGCGTAGCAATAATCCCTATCGCTACGCCACTAAAGAACGCTTTTTTGTTTTTGAAAAAGTGTGAAAAAATAGTTGACAACTAAAAATTATGGTGCTAAAATAGGAAAAAAATTAATTAAAAGCTGTGACGAAGACGGTTTGATAGTAACTATTTTCAGAGAGCCGATGGTTGGTGTGAATCGGTGATAGCCTATCTCGTAACCCATCACTTCCGAGCCAAAAGTCCGAACTAAGTAGGGCTTTTCGTGATTACTGCGTTAAGGTATAGGGGTTGATAGACCCTAAAGTGGCAAATTTTATTTTTTGGCAAATTGAGTGGTACCGCGGGTGTTTTCGCACTCGACTCAAGTATTTGAGACGAGTGCGTTTTTTTATATCAAAAACCATTAGAATAAAATATTATTTTTCTTTGATAAGGAGAGTTTTTATGTTGACTATTGACAAAGTATTTCATGCGCAATCAGTTTTAAAAAATATCGTTCGAGAGACGTCGCTAATTAAAACTAACAAGATTTGTAACGACTGTGAATTGTACTTAAAATGCGAAAATTTACAACTTACAGGCTCGTTCAAAGTGCGTGGCGCGGGATATAAAATGGCGGTTATGACTAACGAAGAAAAAAGTAAAAAAGTTATTGCTTGCTCGGCTGGAAATCACGCGCAAGGCGTTGCGCTTGCTGCTCAGAAAATAGGGGTTGAAAGTATAATTTGTTTGCCTGATAGCGCGCCTATTTCCAAGGTTGAAGCAACCAAGGCTTTAGGGGCGGAAGTAGTGTTAGTTCCCGGTTGTTACGACGACGCCTATAATAAAGCGCTTGAATTAAAAGAGAAAAACGGCTACACTTTCGTTCATCCTTTCGACGACGAAAACGTAATCGCGGGTCAAGGCACTATTGCGCTTGAGATATTGCAAAATTTAGACGATATCGACGCCGTTATCGTTCCTATCGGGGGTGGCGGTTTGATTGCTGGCGTCAGTTACACGTTAAAGTCGATTAAACCTTCTATAAAGGTTTACGGAGTTCAGGTAAGCGGTGCGCCAAGCATGTTTAATTCGGTTAAAGACGGTCAGATTGAAGAACTTGACAAGGTGTTTACAATCGCTGACGGTATAGCGGTTAAAAAGCCTGGTGAACTTACTTTTGAACTCGTTCAAAAATACGTTGACGATATAGCGCTCGTTACCGAAGACGAAGTATCTTCTGCTATTTTAGCCCTTATAGAAAACCAAAAAATGATCGCTGAAGGTGCTGGAGCAGTTGCCGTTGCAGGCGCTATGTTTAATAAATTCCCGCTTAAAGGAAAGAAGGTCGTGGCAATCGTTTCGGGTGGAAATATCGACGTAACATCCCTTTCAAGAGTAATTGAGCGCGGATTGATAAAAAGCGGTCGCTCGACTAGTTTACTTATAGAACTTATTGATAAACCCGGACAACTTAAGGACGTTTCGCGAATTATTGCAGATTGTGGCGGTAACGTAACGAGCGTTCATCACGAACGCGCAGGCTCGACCGCAAGTGTTAACGGTTGTTATCTAAGAATAAGGATGGAAACGCGCAACTGGGAGCACGTAAACGAAATTACGAACGCTTTAAAAAACGAAGGATTTAAAATTGTAGAATAAATAAAGGTGGTATAAAATTATGATTAAAAAAGTATTTACGGAAAATGCGCCAAGCGCGATAGGACCTTATTCACAAGCAGTCGTTTGCGACGGATATCTTTTTACTTCTGGGCAGATTGCAATAAACCCGAGTAGTGGTGCGGTTGAAACGGAAACTATCATAGAGCAAACGACCGTCGTATGTGAAAATTTAAAGGCAATCTTAAACTCGCAAAATTTAGATTTTGACAGCGTTATCAAAACTACTTGCTTTTTAAAAGATATAAACGATTTTGCAAAGTTTAATGAAGTTTACGGCAAATATTTTACGTCTAAGCCTGCAAGGTCTTGCGTGGAAGTTGCTCGTCTTCCTAAAGACGTTTTGGTTGAGATTGAAATTATAGCAAAATTAGGCTAAAAAGTGATATTTTATTAAATACTTCGTCATTTTAGCGACAGTTTTTAAAAACATACTCTTTAATAATTGTAATTATTAAAAAAGTGTGATATAATTGTTTTAATTTAGTATGGATAGGTATAAGTTATGATACTTTCAGGCGCAGATATTATCGTAAAAACTTTGATAGAGCAGGGCGTAGAAACCGTATTTGGTTACCCGGGCGGTCAAATTATTAACGTTTACGATTCTTTATACAAATACAAAAAGGAAATTAACCACGTTTTGACGGCGCACGAACAGGGTGCTGTACACGCGGCTGACGGTTTTGCGCGCGCTAGCGGAAAAGTTGGCGTCGTTATGGCAACGAGCGGACCTGGGGCTACTAACTTAGTAACTGGTATTGCAACTGCGTATCTTGACAGTATCCCTATGGTTGCAATCTGCGGTAACGTTATGACTAGTCAAATCGGAACGGACAGTTTCCAAGAAATTGACATAACGGGTATTACTTTACCGATAACTAAGCACAATTTCTTCGTAAGTTCAGTTAGCGAACTTGCTGAAACTATTCGTCTTGCTTTTAAACTCGCACTATCAGGTAGACCTGGGCCAGTTTTAATCGACGTTCCTAAAGACGTTCAGATTGCTAAGTGCGAATACACTGAACAAGCTAAGGTTGAAATTGACGAGAGAAAGCCTGCAAAAGACGTTAGAATTAATGAAGCAGTACAACTTATAAACGCGTCGAAAAAACCGTTTATCTACTTCGGTGGCGGACTTATCGCAAGCGGTGCGCAAGAAGAAATGCTCTCTTTGGCTGAAAAAATTGACGCACCAATCGGTTGCTCAATGATGGGTTTATCGGGAATCCCAACCGATCATCCAAGATTTTTGGGTATGCAAGGTATGCACGGTCACTACGCTTCAAGCGTGGCAATGCACAACGCAGATTTGATTATTTCTCTCGGCGTACGCTTTAACGACAGAGTTACTGGAAAACGCGAAAAATTTGCAAAAACTGCTAAAATTGTTCATATTGACATTGACGGCTCGGAACTATCGAAAACGGTGGGGGCTAGTATCGGGCTTAGGGCAGATATAAAAATGACTTTGCAAAAACTTTTACCGCTCGTTCGTGACGGAAAGAAGGACGAGTGGCAAAAAGCCGTTGAAAAGTTTAAAAAAGAAGAAAAAGAAAACGAAGATTTGCGCGAAGGTCTAACTCCTAAAAACGCAATATCTATGTTGAATAAATATTTGGGCGAAAATACACCAGTTGCGACAGACGTTGGTCAACATCAAATGTGGACTGCGCAAAACGCTTGCTTTAAAACGCCAAGACGGTTTATCTCAAGCGGTGGGCTTGGAACTATGGGGTTTGGTATGGGCGCGGCGATAGGTGCGTCGTACGCAACGGGCGAAAAGACGGTGCTCGTTACCGGTGACGGAAGTTTCGGGATGTGTTTAAACGAACTTGCAACTGCGGTAACTTATAACGTCCCACTCGTTATTTTACTCTTTAATAACGGCGTTTTAGGTATGGTTCGTCAATGGCAGACGCTATTTTTCAATAAGCACTACTCAAACACCGTGCTTCAAAGAAAGACGGATTTCGTTGCTCTTTCAAACGCGTTTGGATTAAAGGCAGAAAGGGTAGATAACTTAGAAGATTTAGACAAGGCGCTTAAAAACGCGTTCAAAGCTAAAGCGCCGTATCTTATAGATTGCAAAATTGATAAAGACGAATTCGTTTTACCGATGTTACCGCCAGGTGGCTCGATGGACGATATTATCGTAAAGGTAGGTAAATAGTTATGAATAAATACACGGTTGCAGTTTTGGTTAAAAACCAATTCGGTGTTTTAAACAGAGTTACGAGTATGTTCCGTCGCAGACAGTTCAACATTAACGCTTTGACCGTTAGCGAAACGGAATCAAACGACTACTCGCGTATTACGGTGATGTTTTTTGGCGAAGAAAACAAGAAACAACAACTTATTAATCAACTCTATAAACTTCCAGACGTTTGCTCGATTAAAGAACTTGACAGCACGAATTCGGTAAGTAGCGAACTTTTACTTATCAAAATGGCTAACGAGCCAACAACTCGCGACGACGTCTTAACTGCGGCAAAAGCGTTTGACGCTAAAACGGTCGATTACTCGAAAGCGAGTATGGTTTTTGAACTTACGGGCGACAGCACGCGCATTGACGACTTTATTAATCTTATGCGCGATTATGAAATTTTGGAAATCTGCCGTACGGGTATAGTTTCATTAGAAAAGGGTGCATCTACCATTTCTAAAACCGGCGGAATAATGTAATTTAAAAAATAATAATTTGGAGAATATATAAAATGGCAAGAATTTTTTATCAACAAGATTGTAACTTACAAAAGTTAAGTGGAAAAACCGTTGCAATTATCGGTTACGGCTCTCAAGGTCACGCTCACGCTTTAAACCTTAAAGATAGCGGTGTAGACGTTATTATCGGTCTATACGAAGGTTCTAAAAGTTGGGCTAAAGCAGAAGCGCAAGGCTTAAAGGTTTACACTGCGTCAGAAGCCGCGAAAAAAGCAGACCTTATCATGATTTTAATCAATGACGAAAAGCAAGCAAAACTATACAAAGAAAGCATTGAACCAAACTTAACCGAAGGTAAGACTTTGGCGTTTGCACACGGCTTTAATATCCACTTTGGTTGCATTAAACCACCAAAGAACGTAAACGTTATTATGATTGCACCTAAAGGTCCTGGTCACACCGTTAGAAGTGAATACCAAGCAGGTAAAGGCGTTCCTTGCTTAATTGCTGTTGAGCAAGACGCAACTGGTGATGCGTGGGATATCGGTCTTGCGTACGCTTTAGGTATCGGTGGCGCTCGTGCAGGCGTTTTAGAAACTAACTTCAGAACGGAAACTGAAACTGACCTTTTCGGTGAACAAGCAGTTCTATGCGGTGGCGTTTGCGCTTTAATGCAAGCAGGTTTTGAAACTTTAGTTGAAGCTGGCTACGACCCAAGAAACGCTTACTTTGAATGTATCCACGAAGTTAAACTTATCGTTGACTTAATCTATCAAAGCGGTTTCAAGGGTATGAGATATTCTATCTCTAATACCGCTGAATACGGCGACTATATCACCGGTCCAAAGATTATCACCGAAGAAACTAAGAAGAGTATGAAGAAGATTTTAAAAGATATCCAAGACGGTACTTTTGCTAAAGACTTCTTACTTGATATGAGTGATGCTGGCTCTCAAGTTCACTTTAACGCTATGCGTAAACTTGCCAGCGAACATCCTTCTGAAATCGTTGGTGAAGATATTAGAAAGTTGTACAGTTGGTCTGATGAAGATAAACTTATAAACAACTAATTAAAAGCCTTATAAACGGCGCAATACAGCGTTTCTGCTTTGAGCATACGACCGAGATAACCAACAAGGTTAATCTCGTCCGTCTACTCAAAGCGAGCCTTGTCTTGCTTGTTTCTAATGCTTTTAATATCGTGAAAATAGGCTAAGAGAAAATATAGACAAAAACATAACAGTCGAGTTGATCGACCGAGCCTAGCCTAACTCGTTTCTAAGTCTTTTAATACTGTGAAATAGGCAAATAGGAAAGATAAACAAGTAAAGAGCCTTGAACTGCTTGTTTCTAAGTCTTTTAGGCAGGCGACCTGCCAATCGTGTAGGCTGACGCTTGTATATGCAAAATGCAATACATAACAGTCGAGTTGCTCGACTTTCTAAGTCTTTTAAATAAAAATTTTGACGGTGTTTTTCTAAAAAACACCCGACCATAATGCAAATCTCAGATTTGCAAATCATGAAAGTTTACTTTCAAATCATGAAGGCTCAGCCTTCAAATCATCTTTGATAGAAGCATATCGAGCAACCCTTAGGTTGCATATCGAGTAGCCAAAGGCTACATAAAGGTATTTTATGAAAAGTGATAACGTAAAACTAGGGGCGCAACGCGCCCCGCATCGTGCGCTTTTTCACGCGCTCGGTTTAACTGAAGAAGAACTTTCTCGTCCGCTCGTTGGAATCGTAAGTTCGTATAACGAAATCGTTCCTGGGCATATGAATATCGACAAGATTGTCGACGCCGTTAAAATGGGCGTTGCAATGGGTGGTGGAACGCCAATAGTTTTCCCTGCAATCGCCGTTTGCGACGGTATTGCTATGGGACACGGCGGTATGAACTACTCGCTCGTTACCCGCGATTTGATTGCTGATTCTACTGAAGCGATGGCGCTTGCTCACGGGTTTGACGCGCTCGTTATGGTTCCTAACTGCGACAAAAACGTACCTGGACTTTTGATGGCGGCAGCGCGCATTAACGTTCCTACGGTGTTCGTAAGCGGTGGACCAATGCTAGCAGGTCGCGTCGACGGCGCAAAGACGAGTTTATCGTCTATTTTTGAAGCGGTTGGAAAGTACACTAGCGGTAACTTAACTGACGAAAAACTTAAAGAATACGAGTGTAAGACTTGCCCAACTTGCGGTTCTTGCTCGGGTATGTATACGGCTAACTCTATGAACTGTCTAACCGAAGCGCTAGGCATGGCTCTACCAGGAAACGGAACTATTCCTGCAGTATACTCGCAAAGAATTGAACTTGCAAAGCACGCAGGTATGGCGGTTATGGAACTTTTGAAAAAAGATATCCGTCCGCGCGATATTATGACTAAAGACGCAATTATTAACGCTTTAACCGTTGATATGGCGTTAGGATGCTCAACCAATAGTATGTTGCACCTTCCTGCTATCGCGAACGAGTGCGAAGTTGATATTAACCTTGATATCGCAAACGAAATAAGCGCAAAAACGCCAAATTTATGCCATCTTGCGCCTGCTGGTAGAACTTATATGGAAGATTTGAACGAAGCAGGTGGCGTATACGCGGTAATAAACGAACTTACTAAACTTTCACTTATAAACACCGATTGTTTAACGGTAAGCGGAAAGACTTTAGGCGAAGCGGTTAAAAACTCGGTAAACCTTAATATTGACATTATTCGTTCGGTTGAAAATCCGTACAGTAAAACGGGCGGTATTGCCGTACTTAAAGGCAATTTAGCGACGGAAGGTTGCGTCGTAAAACGCTCGGCAGTAGACGAAAAAATGCTCGTTCATAAAGGACCGGCGCGCGTGTTTGACTGCGAAGAAGACGCACAAAGCGCGATAAACGCAGGAAAAATTAAGGCTGGCGACGTAGTAGTTATCAGATACGAAGGACCTAAAGGCGGACCTGGTATGCGCGAAATGCTAAGTCCTACTTCTGCCATTATGGGTATGGGGCTAGGAAGTTCCGTCGCGCTTATAACCGACGGTCGATTCAGCGGTGCAACGCGCGGTGCGTGTATCGGTCACGTATCTCCTGAAGCGGCAAGCGGTGGCGTTATCGGTATCGTCAACGAAGGTGATATGATTTCTATTGATATTCCTAATAATAAAATCGAACTTTTAGTTTCTGATAAAGAAATCGAAGAAAGACTTAAAAATTTCGTGCCTAAGACTAAAGAACTTAAAGGTTATTTAAAACGTTACGCTCGTAGCGTTACAAGTGGTAGTCAAGGCGCAATTTTAAAATAAATAAACCGTATTTAAAATTATGAAAAAAGATTTAAAGCAGTTACAACTGAAAATGCAAGCGCTAAGCGTATTTAAAAACGTTTTTTGCGACGAAACCGTTCTTTCGCTTTACAATTTGCTTGATGCAATCAATCGCGGAAAAGACAGTCAAGTTCTATTCTACTCTGACTTTTTGGAAAAATTGTACTCATCAGGCGGAAACCTTACCGAGCACGTAAAAAGCGTAGTTTTTGCAAGCGAAAACGTTTACGTTAAAACTATCGGTGCAAAAAAAGAAGTGCCTAAATTTTTAACCGAGCAGGTTAAGTACGAACTTAAAACGCTTTCTGAAATATCTTCGCTTACTTCTAAGAATTTGACTGAAAACTTCGATAAAAGCGTCAGTTACGGCGTGTTTTTAAGCAAAAAAGTCAATCTTGAAGAAGAATATTTTCACCGTGCTTTAAATATTGAAAAATACGGCTACGGTAAGTTTTCTCAAAACAAAATGTTTTATCTTGCCGACAGTGGGGAAATAATTCCCGTTAAAAATCCTGACAAAACTAAGCTTAGCGATTTGATTGACTACGAAAGAGAGAGAAAAATCGTCATTGACAACACTTTATCTCTCCTTGATAAAAAGCCGTCGTTAAACGTTCTTTTGACGGGGGATGCAGGTACTGGCAAGTCGTCAACGGTCAAAGCAATCGTAAACGAATTTTTTGATAAAGGTTTAAGAATTATAGAAATAAGGAAAGACCAACTTAAGAAAATTCCTAAACTTTTAGACGATTTAAGCGAAAATCCGCTTAAGTTTATACTTTTTATCGACGACTTATCTTTTTCTAAAGATGACGACAACTTCAACGCGCTTAAAGCGGTGCTTGAAGGCTCGGTTTCGTCTAAGAGCGAAAACGTCGTAATATATGCTACGAGCAATCGCCGTCATATGGTAAAGGAAAAATTTTCCGACCGCGAAGGTGACGATATCCACGTAAACGACACTATGCAAGAAATCATTTCTTTATCTGAGCGTTTTGGTATTTGGGTATCCTTCCAAAAGCCTTCAAAATCTACGTATCTTGGAATAATTTTCCACCTTGCAAAAGTTAAGGGCGTGAAAATTTCCGAAAGTGAATTAGAACTTTTAGGCGAAAGGTACGCGCTCGAACGCGGTGGGCGTTCTTGCAGGCTTGCCCGTCAGTTTGTTGATAGTTTACTTTCAAAATAAGTTTTATTGATATGAAAAAGGGTGCAAATATGAAAAAATGGTCTATAGGACTATTAATATGTTTAATACTCGCGCTCGCGGTGCTTTTTTGCGCGTGTGAAAATACGGGGGAGACTTCTTCGTCGGGCGGTAATTCGATTGATATTAACGATCCGTCAATAGTTTACGACTCGAACCCCGAAAATTTTACTTTTGGCGCAAACCAAGCGGGGGACGGTTACGTCGTAAGAGCGTATAAAGGTACGAGCGAGTTTATTGAAATTCCGTCTGTTTACAACGGTTCAAAAGGCGAACTGCCTGTCGTTGGTATATCTTATAAGGCGTTCTATTACGCCAAAGATCCGACTTGGGACGGCTATAAAGAAGACGCCGTTCGTCTTAAGGGGATTAAAATTCCTGATACGGTAACGGAAATTGGCGAAAGTGCTTTTGGGCATTTATTAGACCTTACCGAAATAGTTATTCCTGACAGCGTAGAAAAAATTGGGTTTGGTGCGTTCAACGGCTGTTCAAGTCTTAAAAAGATGACTTTGCCGTTTGTCGGAAATGAGTATAACGGTGACGAAAATACGCATTTTGGCTATATTTTCTCTGCTGAAATTTGGAATAATAACGCAGATTATATTCCTGAGAGTTTGGAAGAATTAGTTATAACGAAAGAAAGAGTTATTTCCGAAGGCGACCTTGCTAATTTATACAATATCAAGAAAATAACTTTAAACGAAGGAATATCTGAAATCGAAAAACACGGTCTTTGGTATATGCAAAGTTTAGAGACTTTGGTTATTCCTAAAACCGTCACAAGACTTGGCGACAGTTGCCTAAACGGCTTATCCGCGCTTAAAGACTTAACTTTGCCGTTTTTAGGACCAAGTTACGGGAATTTCGTAACGAGTCATATAGGTTATATATTCGGTGCAGAAGAATATGAAAAAAACTATCAATACATGCCTGAAGGATTGGAAAAGGTAACTCTTACAAATCAACAAAGAGTGATAAAAGGTGCTTTCTATGGTGTGGACAGTCTTAAAACGATAGTTCTATCCGATAACGTTATCGATATTTCCGACGAAGCGTTTATAGGTTGCAAATCACTTATTCTAAACGAAAAAGACGGTATTTTCTATATGGGTGGTCTTGGTAACGATTACCTTCTTGCAATGGACGCAGACAAGCAATTAACTACAGCAACGATTGACGAAAACTGCGTTGGAATCGTTGCAGATTGTTTCTCGCTTTGTCAAAAGTTAGAGAGCGTAACTATCCCTGACGGGGTTAAAAAGATAGGTAAAAACGCCTTTTACCGCTGTCAAAGTTTAAAAACCGTAACTATTCCCGACAGCGTTGAGTTAATCGGTGACAACGCCTTCTACGGCGCAACAAGTTTACAAAGTGTAAACTTTAACCCTTCAAGCAATTTATCTATTATTGGCGACTGTGCTTTCTACGACTGTAAGGGGTTGACCGAGTTTACTTTTACGCGTAGCGTAAACGAAGTGGGTAAAAACGCGTTCTTAAGTTGTGTAAATTTAAAGAAAGTAAATATTTTAAACCTTGGTGAATTTTTTGGTATTTATTTTGAAAGTTTATACTCTAACCCTTTTGCAAACGCAACCGAAGTTTTCGTAGAAGGTGAAAAGGTGAATAAAATCGTAGTTCCTAACACCGTTACTTCTATTAAGCAATACGCTTTTGCAAACCTATCGTGCGTTGACGAAATCGTCGTCACTGATACCGTTTCAAGGGTAGAACTTTGGGCTTTTTATGGCTTTAACGAAAATCAGTCTATAAACTTTACAAAATCAAAGTCGGGCTATACTTTAGCAAGCGATTGGGATTTTAATTCAAATGCAACCGTAACTTTTTCTTACGTAGAATAAAACTTAACTACAATAAATAATAAACTCGGCGCGAAAGAAAATCTTTCGCGCCGAGTTATCTATATAATTTTTCAAATTTTTTCTTGGTTGCAAGTCCGCCACGAAGGTGCTTTTCTTGAAAGTTTTTTTGTAAAACGTCGCTTACTTTTTTATAAAGTTCAAAATCAATAGATTTTAAAAGTTTAGAAACGTCTTTATGTACGGTCGATTTTGAAACGCCAAACCTAAGCGCGGTTTGGCGCACGGTTGAGTTCGTTTCTATTATATAAAAGGCTTCGTCTATAATTCTTTTTTCTTTCAAAAGTTGTAACTCCGATAGTTTAAAGTATGGCGAAAATTTGCAAATTATGTCAATTTTTGAAAGAATATTTTTCTTTTAGTATTGAAAAAAGCGTTAGACTATGCTACAATAATCATATAATAAAAAGGTGGTTTTTATGGATAGATTTTACGTAGGCGTAGATATTGGCGGAACGAATATTAAACTCGGCGTTATTGACGGCGAAGGGAATATTATAAAAAAGAACTCGTTTTCTATAGAAGACGACACGACTTTTTCGGCTGTAATCGCAAAAATTATAGATAATATCAAAGAAATTATAAGCGATATTCCTAGTGAACTCGTTGGCGGTATTGGGCTAGGAATACCGGGGCTTATTGACACGAAAAACGGGCTAGTGGTTTGCTCGGGCAATCTTAATTGGACTAACGAAGACGTTTTAACTCCACTAAAAAACGCGTTTTTATACCCTATAAAAATAGCAAACGACGCTAACGTTGCCGCGCTTGGCGAAGCAAAGTTTGGTGTTGGTAAGGCGTTTTCTACTAGCGTGTTTATAACTTTAGGAACGGGCGTTGGCTCGGGAATTATAATCGACGGTAAGATTTACGACGGAAATTTAGGCGCAGGCGCAGAACTTGGTCATATGGTCATAGAAGCAAACGGCAGACCTTGTACTTGCGGTGGCTGGGGCTGTTTTGAAGCGTACGCGTCGGCTACGAGTTTAAAAGAGCAAACTCGCCTTGCGATGCTTCAAAACGACGATTCGCTTATGTGGGAAATTGGCGATATCGAAAATATAAGCGGTAAAACGGCATTTTTATATTCTGATAAAGACGCATCTGCTAAAAAAGTCGTTGACGAATATATCGACTATTTATCGGTTGGAATAGTCAACGTCGCGAATATTTTCCGTCCACAAGCCATAATTTTGGGTGGCGGTGTGTCGTACGAAGGGGATAAACTTTTAAAGCCGTTAAATGGCAAACTCTCTAAAAGAATATTTGCTGGCGACTTAGGACCTAAGGTTGAAATTTTACTTGCTACGCTTAGAAACGACGCAGGTTTTATGGGCGCGGCTGCGCTTAATATAGATTAATTGGGGGTAAAATATGAACGAAACTGTAAAAAATTTAATCTCAAGAAGAAGTTGCAAAAGTTATATAAAGGGAAAAAGAGTACCTGACGAAATCTTAGACGAAATTATGCTTTGCGGAACGTACGCGCCAACGGGGAAAGGTATGCAGTCGCCGTTAATAGTTTTAGTCAACGACGATAAGACGGTCGAAAAGTTATCAAAACTTAACGCAAGCATTTTAGGGGCGGATATCGATCCGTTCTACGGTGCGCCAACGGTTATCGTAGTATTTTCTGACAGTAATTATTTTACGCACCTTGAAGACGGAAGTTTGGTATTAGGAAATATGCTAAACGCCGCTCACGCTTTAGGCGTTGGCGCTTGCTGGATTCACCGCGCGCGTGAAATGTTTAAAACTGAAGAAGGGAAAGAACTTATGAAAAAGTGGGGTATCCCTGAAAACTACGTTGGTATTGGTAACTGCATAGTAGGCTATCCAACTGGCGAGTGGCGACCATCAAAGCCAAGAAAACCAGATTATATAAGAAAAAACGAGACGTAGTCGCTATTCCCGTAGGGAATTGCGACAACTAAATAAATCCTTACGGATTTGTTATATTCGTCTATCGACGAGTTATATTGCCTTTCGGCAGTTATATTTGCCTAACGGCAAGTTAAGGATTTATTTAATATAACTTTGACTAAAAGTCAAAATATAACTTTTAGACTTGTTCTAAAAATATAACTGTTTGCAACGCAAACAATATCACTAAGGTATAATAAATTTATGAGTGAAAGTATTTTAAGAGAAAAAGCAAAAGAATTTGCTAAAAACATTGTTTTCATTACAAGAGAAATTAAAACAAATAAAAAAGAAAGTGTTTTAACTAATCAACTTCTTCGTTCTGGAACAAGTGTAGGGGCAAATATCCACGAAGCACAATATGCGCAAGGAACGGCTGATTTTATTTCAAAACTTGAAATAGCCTTAAAAGAGTGTTTTGAAAGTGAATATTGGTTAGTATTATTATTTGAAACAGGTTGTTTAGTCGTAAAACGATATAAAAAACTTAATAATGATTGTGGTGCAATACGAAAAATGTTAATTTCTTCGTGTAAAACGCTTAAAGAGAAAAAATAATTTTAAAAACTCGACTTTTCATAAGTCGAGTTTTTCTTTTGATTATTAAAGCGATTGAAGAATTTTTAAATGAATTGAAAACTTCGTTTTCATAAATTGCGCTATCGCGCATAAATTGAAAGTTTAAACTTTCATAAATTGCAAAAACAAGTTTTTGCATAATGATTTCATTTTATTTTTAGTTGCTTGAAAAGTTGTTGTTGCTTAGATATTTTTTCGTCGTTAGAGTTTTTTATGGCTTTAACCGACGATTTTATTTTGTCACGGCGGAAAAATATCGAACGGAATATTCGCGCTATCCAATAAAACGGTAAAAGTATCGGGCATTTTTTAAGCGACGGATACGATTTTATCATATCGCGGTACGGCGGAAAAACTCTTAAGAAAAAATATCCTAATTTAGAGTGTTCGTTCGACATATCGCTACTGGTTCTGTTTTCGATATTTCCGTAAATTCCGCTGTTTAGTACGTAGTCGCCTAATTCTTCTAAAAGTGGGGTGCTAGGTTCGTCGTCAAACCATACTTTAGCAAGATTTACAAACTGTTTTTCAAACTCGAGCAGGTTAAACTTTTCAAGTTCAGCGTTTATATATTCTCTGTCAAGATTAAGTTCTCTATTTAAAATAAACACGTCAACTGCCGAGCGAACGCCCGTTCCACCAACGGAAAAATGCTTGTAAAGGTGCAAAATAAAGTTAATATAAAAGTCGTCGTCAGAGAATTTATAGCCAAATTCCGACGTTTTTTCAAGCGTTTCCCAAACGTTTTTATAGTAATTTTCGTCTGTGTTATAGTCGAGTTTCGTGTGGAATTCTACGTTTAAATACGGCGGAAGAATATAACTTATTTCGTCGTCGTATACGTGGTCGAACTTAAAGCCTAATTCTTTTATTGCTTTATCAACTTTTTCTTTGTCGCTGTCTTTTACAAAAATATCAATATCGCTTGAAAAACGGATAATTTTCGCAGGGTATAGGTTTTTAATTCGCGCACCCTTAAGCGGAAGATAGCAAATTGCATTTTTATCAAGCGCGTCAAAAATTAGGTCAGAATAATATTCTTGATTTATCGCCTGACTTACGAGTGCACCGTATTTTTGCTTTAGTTTTTCGCGCACGACGTCGCTATCTGTAAGGTCTGAAAGATTTTTGTAAACGATTGAAAAAACGCCGTGCTTATCAGATAAAGAAACGACTTTTTCAAAATCGAAATCAAAACCGTCAACCTTTTTACCGTTTAGCGAGTTTTTTATTAAATTTAAAAGCCCAAATTCATTTTTATCCATAAACATATTATACAGAATTTAAACAAAAAAATCAAGCAAAATGCCTTCCCCTTGAGGGGAAGGTGGCACTTTAGTGACGGATGAGGTGTAAAATATAATTTAATTGCGGACTGAAATTATATAATTAAATAAAATCATTAGAAAAAACTATATGTCGGGTTGGCAATTTTTTCGGAGAAAAAATCTGCGCGACGATAATGCAAAACTGTGTTTTGCAATTCATGCAATCCGTACGCAAAAAGTCGGGTTGCAATTCATGACAATCGACAGATTGTCAATTCATGAAAACTACAAGTTTTCAAATCATCGCCTTGAGGGGAAGGTGTCGCAATGCGACGGATGAGGTGTAAATTAATTTCCAATATTTTTTGTTTTTGATATATATTTTAAGGTTGTAACATATAATTAAATAGTTTTAAAAATGGATGTAAAGGTTTCGACAAAATTCATTTTAATTTCACAAAAACTTCTTTTTTTCGCTAATATTTGCGTGGTATTATAGGAGAACAATCTTGAAAAAATTATCTGAAAAATCTTGGGCGACCGTTTGTTTAGTGGTGCTAATTTCAATTTTTTGCGTTATACTATCGTCATTAGACTATTCGCGAGCAACTTCGTATTATGCGACGAAAAAACTTCCGATATACTCGGTAGAGACTGACGAAAAACTTGTATCCATTTCGTTTGACTGTGCGTGGGGCGTAGATTACACGGATAAACTTTTAGAAGAGATGGCGCGCTACGACGTTAAATGCACCTTCTTTTCAGTAAAGTTTTGGACGGAAAAATATCCCGACTACGTCAAAAAAATAACGGACGCTGGGCACGAGTTTGGAACGCACAGTTCAACTCACTCGTATATGTCGAAACTTGATTCGCCAGAGATTATAAAAGAACTTAAAGAGTCGAGCGAAGCAATAGAAAAGATAACCGGTAAAAAGGTCACGCTATTTCGTCCGCCGTACGGCGATTATAACGACAGACTTATAAACACCGCGCGCGAGAACGGTTATGAAGTTATTCAGTGGGACGTAGACAGTCTTGACTGGAAAGATTTATCTGCGCAGGATATAGCCTATCGCGTAATATCAAAGGTTAAAAACGGTTCGATAATACTATGCCACAACAACGGCTTACATACGGCGGAAAGTTTACCGCTGATTTTTACGACCTTACAGCAAAAAGGGTATAAGTTCGTGCCTATATCCGAACTTATTATTAAAGAACCGTATTATATAGACAATAATGGTCGGCAACACGCCGAGACTTGATAAACTTAAGGAGATTTTTATGAACTGTATTGAAAAACAAAACAACAGAGTTTACTTAAGAGGCGAAGTCGTAACTGAAAAAAGATTTTCGCATGAAGTATATGGAGAACGCTTTTACGAAATGGACGTAAAGGTAATGAGACTATCGGGACAATTCGACTTAATTCCCGTAACTATTTCAGAACGGCTTATTGCGATGAAGTCGCTGTCTGTCGGCTCGACAATTTCGGTTATAGGGCAGTTTAGAAGTTACAATAAACTGGTTGAAGGAAAGTCGAAATTAATGCTTACGGTGTTTGTAAGAGAGTTTGTTCCTGAAACTTTTTCTAAAAATCCGAACAATATCGTGTTATCCGGTTACGTCTGTAAAGAACCTATTTACCGCACTACGCCGTTTAACCGTGAAATTAGCGACGTTTTAGTTGCGGTTAACCGTGCGTATAATAAAAGCGATTATATCCCTTGCATTGCTTGGGGTAGAAACGCGCGCTTTGTGAAAAACTTAGAAGTGGGCGAGCGCATTGCGCTATGCGGTAGAATTCAAAGTCGCGAATACCAAAAGCGAATTTCTGACGACGAAGTTAAAATTATGACGGCTTTTGAAGTTTCCGTATCAAAACTAGCAGTTTACGACAGTATTGAAAATTTTGATCTTGATAAAGAGTTTGGAAATCTTTCAGAATTAAACAAACTCGAAGATATCGTTTAATGATTGATATATATCGGCTAAGTGTTGACAAATATAATAAAAAATGATATCATAAGCGCGCAAGGTAGTCCTTAGCGCGCTTTAAATTGTTGCGAGAAATTTATGAAATATCAAATTTGTGATATAGTTATTGAAATAAAAACGGCGTCAGAGAAAGTCGAAAAATTTTTTAAAGACTATATTTATTGCGAAAACTTAATACCGGAACTTATGATAGAATTTTCTAGCGATGAAATTTCTGATTATGCAAAATCTGAAGGGGTAAGTAACGATATTGCTGAAATTACTATGATACTTCGCGACTTTTCAAATTTTGCTTTTTCTAAAAAATCGGCTATTTTGTTTCACTCTTCAGCAATATCCGTAAATGGTCAAGCGATTTTATTTTGTGCGCCGAGTGGCACGGGAAAATCAACGCATTCCAAACTTTGGGTTAAAAACTTTTCTGACGTTGAATATATAAACGACGATAAGCCGTTTATAAGAAAAAAAGGCGATAATTACTTGGTTTACGGCTCGCCGTGGCGGGGTAAACACAATCTTGGTGGCAACGTTTCGGCAAAAATTAAAGCCATTTGCTTTATCGAGCGTGCAAAAGAAAATTCTATCGTCGAAATTGACGAATTTCAAGCAATTTACGGGCTTTTAAACCAGTCGGTAAGGGTTAAAGAAGAAAACGAAGTTGATAAACTCTTGCAAATTTTCAGTGAAATTGTAAGGTTTAGTAAAATTTATAAATTAAGAGTTAATATGGATGACGATGCGCCAATTTGTGCACGTAAAGTGGTTTTAGGTGATATATGAAAATAAAAGACGGATTTATTTTAAGAGAAGTTGGTTCTGGCTACGTGGTTGTTGCTATTGGAAAACGCGCAAGCGAGTTTAACGGTATGATATCTTTAAACGAAACTGCAAAAGTCGTGTTTGAAATGCTGGTTAAAGGCGCTACGAGAGAAGAATTATACAAAGGGTTAATGGCAGAATTTATAGATTTAACCGAAGAAAAGGCTAAAAGCGACGTCGACGAGTTCGTTGACACTCTAATTAAGGTAAACGTTATTGATGAATAAAATAGATAGTACGAAAATTTATAACGCCAAAGAAATTTTAGATAAAAGCGGGTGTTACTGCACGAAAATCGTCGGCTTTAGTATGAATCCATTTATTTGGCAAAGTCGCGATACGGTTTTTATCGTAAAAAAGACTGAAAGGCTTAAAAAATACGACGTCGCGCTCTATATATCTTATAAAGGTGATTACGTTTTGCACCGCGTTAAAAAAGTGCGTGAAAATTCTTACGATATTGTGGGCGATAATAACGTAAAAGTCGATAAGTTCGTTCCCGAAAATAACGTTATAGGCGTGTTAGAAGGGTATTATAAGCGAGATAAGTATATAAAATGCAGTTCGCGTTTATTCAAGTTTAAATCTAGAATTTATTGTTTTTTCCCTATAAAAGTAGTCTTTGTTTTCTTTAATAAACTTTGTAGAAAATTAAATAGAACGTTTTCAAAAAAAGAAAAATAAAATTAGCCGTTTGCTAAAAAGCAAACGGCTAATTTTTTGTTTTATCGTTTAAGACCTTTTTTGTTGAGTAACGTTTTTACAAGGTAAATACCAGAAGTTAAAAGTGCGATAAACAGTAGCGCAACAACGCAAACGTTTTTAAGAACTTGCGTGTTTTTTTCAATAAGTGCACCACTTTCGATATAGCAGATTTTACCGTTATAAAGGATAGTTGCAATGCCGTCTTTTTCAGATAACAGTGCTATAAGCGTACCTTTTTCAATTTTTGCAAGTTCGCTCGTTAAACCTTCGTCATAAAATACGGTGCTGTTTTTAGTGACTAACTTTGCGTTTTTATCAATGCTAGTAAGATTTTCAGCAATTCCTTGCTTTAACATAGATTTTGCGACAAAACCGAGATTTTGGTCTTTTTCTACAAGTACAAATTCAAAGTCGTTAAAAGTAAAAGTTTCTTTTATCGTTACGATATCGTTTTTAGATATTGATAAAATACTTGTGAATTCTTTAATTACGGGATATGCGTAAAAATTGCAATCGTTAACCGCGTATGCATATTCGTTAGATGGCGAATTCTCAACTGATGATGAAACGGTGTCTTCAGTTCTAGCAATAGCGCAAGTTTTGTCGTTTAAAATAAGGGAATATCTTCCTGTTTTTGCAATTTCTACGTATTTTATCGTCTCGTCTTTGTTGGCACGCATGGTTTTATAATCGAAATATTCGCCAAAATCTGGTGCGCTGTCTAAACTTACCTCAAACAACTTTGCACCGTTTTTAAGCGTTACGTAAGTTGGGTTTTCGATAAGATTTATTTTAAAATCGTCAGGAACTGGAATTTGTTGCGGAGTTGAAATTGAAAGATCTTTTGTTGAGATTTTTAAAACGAAACCTTTGTATAAAAAGTACGCGTAACTTGATCCTTGATATACTGAAAAATCTAACGCAAACGACGATGAAGGGAGATTGCTTGATACGCCAATAGTGCTGTTAATCGTGCTATTTGCGGTTGTTTTTGTGATTGTGTTGTTTTCAAGTAGCCCGAAAAGATTTCCTTCATAGTCAGCAAACATTGCAATCATTTTGTCTTGAGATACTGAAATTTGTTTGTGTTTTGAAGCCGATACGTCTGTCGCGTAAACGTAAAATTTTGCGTCAGACTCGTTGTAAACTTCAACGTAAACGTCGCCAAAAACGTCGGTAGTTAGCGCATCACCACGACCGGCAACCGTAGAGTGTTGTTCAAGCGTTGGGTTCGTTGATGAAAGTTTGTAAATTACCGCGCGTTGTTGATTGTTTACCGTTTCATTGTTTAAAACGTAATAATCGTTTTCAAAAGTCGCAAGCGCAGATACGTTTTCAAGCCGTGAAATATTTCCTGAAATTTCAATGCTATCTAAGGTGTTTCCTTGAACTTTTGCTAAAATCAGGTTCGTGCCAGAAGATAATAAGAAAGTGTTGTTTGTTGAAGCGAGCATTTTTAAACCGCTAAAACCCGAAAGACTAATTTCACTAACTTTTTCAGTTTCAACGTCGATTGCTTTAATATAATTTGTGTCAAGAACGTAAACTGTTTTTTCGGTTGCGAAAATTTTGTTTGCGTCTTGAGAAATTCTGCCAGTTGCGTTGTGGTTTGTGGTAATATAAAAATCGCTTAGTTTATCCGTTTGTAAATCGTAACAAAGTATTGCGTTTAAGTTGTCGTCTGCAATATATAGTTTTTGGTTGCAGTAATAAATTCCGCGTGGGTGGCTTACGTTAGAAAGATTTCTTTCGCCACTTATAGGAAGAAAACTTAAAGTTTTGCCTTGCATATCAAGTTTTTTAATTCCGTCTTCAAATGAAACGAAAATATAGTCAGAAATACTTAAACTTCTCGCGTTTGAAATATTATCTGTTAAAACTTCAGAATTTGCGTCGCTAACCTTGTAAAGACTGCCTTCGTGCACGTAGTAAAGCGTTTGGTCGCTATCTAACGCGATAACGCTTGGGGTAAAGGTGAGCGATTTTCTTTTTATCGTTAATTCTTCAATTGAAAAAGTGCCGTTTTCGGTCGAGAAATTGTAATACCGTATTTCGCTTGACGGGTTTGTTATAAGTGTTGAGCCTTGAATATAAAAACTCGTGCCAGCGTAAATTGCAGTTTCTTCTAAGATTTCTGAAGTTTTGATATTTATAGAGTAGATTTTTGAACTTGACAAAAACAAAATGAAGTCGTCGAGTTTGTAAACTTTCGAAATAGAATATTCTATAAGATTATATTCGTGGAAAAGTTCACCGTCGTAGTAAATTATTTTCCCTGTTTCGCATATTACAAATTCGTTTCCGTCAGTCCATATATCTTGCGGAGCATTAAGTCTGTAATACTCTAGATAAGAATTAGGGAGTAACATTTCAGACGGCAACGACGAATTATCTGCGCGCGCAAAAATTGGGGTCGCGAATATCAACGAAACAGAAAATATTGTAAAAAGTAATATCAAAAATCTTTTCATAGTAAAAACCGCTTTTGTGTTTATAAATATAATATACTACTTAAGTATAACATACTAAACGCGCTTTAGCAATAAATTTTTTAATTTTATTTTCAGATTTTTGGCAGTAAAAATTCTATTTGTCTATTTTTGACAAATTGATATGTTAAATTTATATCGAACAAATGTTCGAACAGTAAAGCGTAGTCAATAAATAGTTACTGTTCGGATTAGAAAATATAAAAAGAGGTGAATTTTGAAAGAAAATAAAATAATTTTGAACGAAAAGTGTCAGTAATCTATTGACAAATCAAAAAAGCATTGTATATTTTAGGAGCGAAGGGAGGTGACTTTTGTGGAAAATATTAGATATGAAGAAGTTTTGATGCAACTATATCCAAGGCTTTTAAGTGTTTCGGAACAACTTGAAAAAAAGATTACTAGACTTGCTATTAAAAGTTTTTCATCATTTAAAAATGCAGATGATTGTGCTGAGAAAATTTTAAAAGTAGTTGAAACTAAAAAGAAAATCGATGATCTTTATTATATTATAAATAACGTTATTAAAAGACTTGACGACGAAGAAAAGGCTATTTTTAATTACAGATATTTCAATTATCGCTCTATAGAAGGGTTTTGCTATGGTTCGAGAAGTTATTATAGAAAACAAAATAAGGCGTTTAAGCGTCTTAGAGAATTGTTCGGTTACATAGGTCTTACAGAAGACGAGTTTAATAAAAATTATAAAGATCTTCCTTGTGTAAAAGTTATAATTGAAAATCTTTCGCCGAAAAAGAAGAAAATTTCAAGCGTTTATGCAAAAGAAATTTTTGGATAAAAACTATTAGTAATTTTCTAATTTTTAAGTTTAAAAATAGAATTGGTTAATTTTGAATTCCAAATATATAAATTCGAACGAAAATAGTTTAATCGTCAAAATCTTTAAAGAACGAGTGTTCTTTTGAAAGCGCTTTGTCGGGTCTTAGAATTATGTAAATAAAACATAAAACTAAAACTAGAATTATCGCAAATATTATCGTTTTAATCATTTGGTTGTCGCTGATAACTTCAGTATCTATATCCGTCGGGACGGAAGTTGAAACATCGCTACTACCTTCAGGGTTGGTAGATATTAAACTTTTTAAACTTTCATGCGTAGGTACGGTAAAATCTGAAAACGAAGATTTTCTTACGTAGCCAGCGTAGCCGTTTGCATAAACGTAAAGGTAATTTTCGCCGTTTATTTCTAATTCGCCGTAAAAAATTGCTTGAGTGTTTTGATTTATAACGGTTAGCGGTGTTAAGTTTTCTGCATTTGAAAATAGAACGTCACTAATTTCGCAATTTAACGTAATTTTAGGGTATGGATTAGAATTTGGACTAACGCTAAAGTTTAAGTCGCTAGTTTTTACGTAACCTTCGCTTTGCGGATAGTTTTTACTGTCGTCCATATACAAAACTTTAGAATATTCTGCGCCAATTTCGATTACTTTAACGAAATAACTGTAAGGAAGATGAAATTTTTCGAATTTGTGACTAGCGTCAGAGTAAAAACTTACGTTTTCAGCAATAACCATAGCATAGTTTTCGCTTGCAAAAGCGAGTCTTTTTTTCGGTAGAGTAATAAGTGTTAAACATAACGACAAAATTATAATAATTAGTTTTTTCATAATAAAAAAATTATAGCAAAAGGGGGCGGTCGTATTTTTATGGATATTGACGAAAAAAGGAATAGTTTGTCAAACCAACTAATTTTAAAAATTTTAGAAATTGAGCGCGAGCAGTCACTGCGCAAGGAACGCGACAAACTTTCTGCTTATAACAAAGATAAAGTACATAAAAAACAAATTGCTTTTCACAAATGTAAGAAGAAAAACCGCTGGGTGTTCGGGGGCAATAGAAGCGGAAAAACAGAGTGCGGGGCAGTCGAAGCAATTTATATGGCGCGCGGAATACATCCGTACAGAGAAAACAGAAAAAACGTGTTCGGGTGGGTTGTTTCCGTGTCGCGCGAAGTTCAGAGAGACGTTGCTCAAAAAAAGATATTACACTATTTAAATCCTGACTGGATTGAAGATATAATTATGTCGTCTGGGCGCAAAGATAGTCCAGATAACGGTGTTATAGACCAACTTATTATAAAAAACGCGCTTGGTGGACTTTCTACGATAGGTTTTAAAAGTTGCGACCAAGGACGCGAAAAGTTTCAGGGAAGTTCGCTTGATTTCGTGTGGTTTGACGAAGAACCGCCTAAAGATATTTACGACGAGTGTAAAATGCGCGTACTTGATAGAAACGGCGATATTTTCGGAACGATGACACCGCTTAAAGGGCTTACTTACGTTTATGATGAGATATTTTTAAACAAGTATAATTCTAAAGAAGTTTGGTACGAGTTTATGGAGTGGGGAGATAATCCGTACCTTGATCCGCGTGAAGTAAAAAGGCTGACTGAAAGTATGTCGAGTGACTCGTTAGACGCACGGCGTTACGGTAAGTTTAGGGCTGAAACTGGTCTTGTTTATACAGAATTTGATGAAAGTGTGCACGTAATTGAACCGTTTACCGTTCCCAAAGAGTGGTTTGCGAATTTGTCGATAGACCCAGGGCTTAACAATCCGTTATCTTGTCACTGGTACGCTGTTGATTACGACGATAATATCTACGTAATTGACGAGCATTATCAAGCGGGTAAAGATATCGAATATCACGCAAAAGCAATAAAAGATAAGTGTAAAAAGTGGGGCTGGCATAGCGATTCAAAGGGGCGGATTAATGCGCTTATAGATTCAGCGGCAAACCAAAGAACGCTTGCATCGCTAAAATCTGTATCAGAACTATTTTACGACCATAAAATTTTGGTTAACACTAGCGTAAATAAAGACCTTTTTAGCGGAATTGCGCGTGTGAAAGAGTATTTTAAGAACAATAAAATATTTATATTTAAAAACTGCGTAAATTTAATACGCGAACTAAAGGGGTATTGGTGGGGAAAAGAAGATACACCGATAAAACGCGACGATCACGCGCTCGACGAGTTGAGATATTTTATTATGTCTAGACCAAAGTCAGAACCTATCAAACAAGAGTTATCAATGATTCAGAAAGATAAAGAAAGATTGGCGAGAAGGCTTAGGAAAAACGGAGGGAGGTAATTGAAAGGCATAAGTGAAGAATTGAAAAAAGTTATATTAAAAAAAGCGAAAGGGTACGCAACTAGCGAAACGGTTGAAGAATATCAAGGTGAAGAAGGCGGTATGGTGCTAACGAAGAAAAAAGTCACTAAAAAACACGTTCCACCCGACACTCAAGCGGTCAAGATTTTAATGGAACTTGACGAGTCTGAAGATATTAAAACTTTAAGCGACGGCGACCTTGAAAAAGAAAAAATCAGATTGCTAAAATTATTAAAGGAGATTGAAGATGAAAATAACGAAAATTAGTTATCCAATAGGCTGTGACGTGCCTGGATGTAGTTGTTTAGCGACTTATAGCCTAACTTTTTCAAATAATAATGAAAAAGTTCATATGTGCGCTGAGTGTGCTAAAAGGCTTAAAAACGCGCTAAAAGGGGTGTGAAGATGGGGCTTGAAAAGAAACGAAATCCAAGGTACGAAGAAGAACTTGTTAAAGAGATTAAAGACGACTTTTTGCTTCGACAAAAGGAAAGGCGCGAACTAGAACAGCAGTGGAGACTAAATATTAATTATCTAATGGGTAATCAGTACTGCGAAATAACGCCAAGCGGTGAAGTTGACGAAGAAGAAAAGTATTACTATTGGCAAAATAGAAACGTTTACAACCATATTGCACCTATCGTTGAAACGAGAGTTGCTAAACTTTCTAGGATAAGACCTATTATGAGTGTTAGAGCGCAAGGTGCGGAAGATTGCGATATAAAAACAGCAAAAATTGCTACGAACGTGCTTAATTCGACTTATCACAGACTTTCACTTGACGGCGTTATCGCAAAAGCGACGCTTTTTAGCGAAGTTTTTGGAACGAGTTTTTATAAAATAGTATGGAACGACCAAAAAGGTAAGAACATTGGCGCGCCGTACGGAGAGAGCGTTTATGAAGGCGATATTGAAGTTTTAGCCGTTTCACCGTTTGAAATTTACCCTGACTCCTTATTCCGTACTTCTTTAGACGAAGTAAAGAGCGTAATTCACGCCCGTGCGATGCACGTCGACGATATTGAAGAAATTTACGGCGTGCGCGTAGAAGGTGGCGACGTTGACGTTTTCAAAATGGATAAAGCACAAAGCGTATTTTTCGGAAAGGCAAGAATTTCTGGTGGTGTAGTTCACGATAACGCTATCGTAATCGAGCGTTACGAGCGTCCTTCGAAGGCTTTCCCTAACGGTAGAGTGGTTACGGTTGCGGGGGATAAACTCGTTGCGGTAAGTGAGTTACCGTACCTAAACGGAAGAGATTTTAAGCGTGATTTTCCGTTTGTTAAACAAGATAGTATAACGCTACCGACGTGCTTTTTTGGGGTGAGCATTATTGATAGACTTTTACCGCTTCAAAGGGCGTATAACGCGATTAAAAACAGAAAACACGAATTTATTAACCGACTTTCGATGGGAGTCGTTACCGTAGAAGACGGATCGATTGATACGGACGAACTTGTTGAAGAAGGGCTTTCACCTGGTAAAGTTATAGTTTATCGACAAGGCTCGCGCCCACCGCAAATTATGAGCGCGGGAAACGTTCCAGTTGATCTTACTTACGAAGAGCAAAGACTTACCGAGGAATTTATTTCGGTAAGTGGTGTCAGTGAAGTTTCAAGAAGTTCGGCAATTCCAGAAAACGCAACTAGTGGTGTTGCGCTTCAAGTATTACTTGAACAAGACGAGACTAGACTTAACTCTACTGCGGAAGAAATTAAGCGCGCGATTAAGCAAATTGCTAAACATATCATAAGACTGTTCAAACAGTTCTCGTCAAAGACACGCATGATGAAAATTGCGGGGAATAGCCAAAAAGCAGAAGTCTTTTATTTCAGTGCTAGCGACTTAACGAGCGACGACGTTGTTTTTGATACGGAAAATGAAATATCGGTAACTCCTGCGCAGAAAAAATCGGCGGTTTTAGAAATTTTTGCAACTGGACTGTTAAGCGATAAAGACGGCAAGATTGACGAGCGAACCAAAACTAAAATTTTAGAGATTATGGGGTTTGGCAGTTTAGATAATGCAAACGATCTTACGTCGCTTCAAATCTCGCGTGCGCTTAAAGAAAATTTAGACGCGCAAAAAGGCGATATTAAAGTAGAAGAGTTTGACGACCACGACGTTCATATAGTAGAGCACACGCGTTATCTACTCTCTGGCGAAAAGTCAGCAGAAGATGAAAAAATTAAAACTAGACTTATCGAACATATTCGCAAGCACAAATTGGCAAAAAGTATTGAAAATCAACCTATACAAGGGGTTGTTGAGTAAATCGAAACAAAAAATTAATTAAAAAATAAAAATAAGCGGGTGGAAAATATGGATAAACTTGAAATTGAAAAAACTGAAACGACAGCGCATGCTGCAGGGGCAGAAAATTTGGATACGGGCGAAGGAAAACAGGAGTTTTCATTTAAAAAGTTTAAAGACGTTGAATCGCTCCAGAAAGCGTATAGTTCCTTAGAATCTGAGTTTACCAAGCGCAGTCAGAGACTTAAGGAATTAGAGGGGGAAAGACTGGAACTTTTATCACGGCTTGAACAAGGTAATAGCAATTCGGGCGTTGAAGAAAACGGTCTTAGGGAAGACGGCGATAAGGAATTTTACGAAAAATTTCCTAACGCAAAAACTATGCTTAAAGACTTGACGACGGAAATTGCGTTGTCAAAGTCTGACCTTAGCGAAGCTTATATCAGACTGCTAGAAAACGCTTTAAGCGAATTAAATAGTAGGCTTAGCGACGAGAATTTTCTTGTAAGTCAAATCGAAGGTACCTCGATCAAAGACAGAATTATAAGGGAATATCTTACGGATATAAAAAACTCCAATAAGGTGGCAAAACTTATCACTAAAGAAGGCGAGACGATACTCGTACCGCCTAGAAAACCGAAATCTTTTGAAGAGGCAGGTATGCTTTCAAAAGGGTTGTTTAGTCGAGAGAGATTTGATTAAACGAAAGAATAAAGAATAAAAAAGAAAAGGAGAATTGTATGCAAACTATTGCAAGTGCTGATAAAGCATTAAAAACGTTATACCTTGGTGTTATCACCGAACAAATGAACAGTAACGTCAATCCGTTACTTGCTAAAATTAAGCAATCAACTAGCGACGTTTGGGGTAAAGAAATAAAAAGACTAGCCCAATACGGATTAAACGGCGGTGTTGGTGCGGGCGCAGAAGAAGGCGCACTTCCTGTAAGTGGTGAAAACTACTACCAACAATTTACTCTATCACTTAAGAACCTTTACGGTACTATTTCTATCTCAGACAAAGCAATTCGCGCGTCTGAAAACAACGCAGGAGCGTTCGTAAACTTGTTAAACGCTGAAATGGAAGGTCTTATTAAGGCTGCAAGTTTTAACTTTGGCAGAATGCTATACGGTGACGGAACTGGCATTTTAGCAAAAGTAACTGCTATTAATAACGGCTATATCACGGTTGATAACGTAAAAAATCTTGCCGAAGGTATGATTGTTGACTTCTATGACGACGTTGGCTCAGTTATCGAAAAGGGCGTTGCAAGACGAATTACGTCCATCGATAGAGCGACGAAAGCCGTTTACATATCTGGAACGGCGTTTAATGCTTCGAATTTATCAATCGGTTCTTTGATTACGATGCAAAACTCATTTGGCAGAGAAATTACGGGCTTAGGTGCAATTTTTAAAGAAACTGGCACGCTTTACGGCTTATCAAGAACAAATCATAAGTGGCTTATTCCATATATGAAGAAGAACGTTGGTGAAATCAGTGAATCGGTTATTCAAACTGCTATTGACGAACTTGAAGAAAACGCTGGTAGCAAGGTTAACTTTATCGTATGCTCGTCAGGTGTCAAGCGCGCGTTTATGAACCACCTTGCAACTTACAAGAGAAACGTGGACGTAATGGATCTTCAAGGTGGATATAAGGCTTTATCTTATAACGGTATTCCTATCGTATCAGATAGATTCTGCCCAGAAGGCACTATGTACTTACTCAATACCGACGACTTTACTTTACATCAATTATGCGACTGGCGCTGGCTTGAAGGCGAAGACGGTAGGGTGTTAAAACAAAATGCCGGAACCGCAACTTACAATGCAACATTAGTTAAATATGCAGACATTATCTGCGCTAAGCCTTGCGGACAAGCAATGCTTTCGGGTATTACTGAAGCGTAATTAACTTTTTTTCAGTCGAAATACGGCTAAGCGCGTTGCAAAACTCGTTTTGCAACGCGCTAAATAAAAAGGAAGGTGAAAAAATTGAAGGTTAGAGATATTTTAAAAATTTCGGCGCTGAATTTACAAAACGAAGAAATTTTAGCCTATCTTAACGGAAAAACGGTTGATGAAGAAACGGAAAAAGAAGTTGATAAACTACTTTCTTGTTACAAACTTATAATCTCTGAACTTTGCGAAGAATATCTCGCGGTAAAAAAGGCGGAAACTTTTTCGACGACTGACGGGGTGATAAATTACGGTAAATTTTCTAAAGTACCGCTTGAAATCAAGTCGTGCTTCGTGGGGGGAAAGGAAGTTGATTTTACCGTTACACCGTTACATTTAAAGACTGAAAGCGGGTTAGTTACGGTAGTTTACGAATACTATCCGGAAATTATTTCGCTTGACGACGACTGTCCGTACACCGGAACGAAAATCAGCGAAAGAATAATTGCGATGGGGGTTTGTAGAGAATATCTTTTAATTTCTGGTCTGTTCGACGAAGCCGTCGTTTTTGACGAGCGTTATCAAAAAGCGTTATCAATCGTACTCTTTCCTAAAAATCTTAAAAAGATAAAAGTAAGGGGCTGGTATTGATATGAAAGGCTTAAAAATACCGTCGTACAAAACGGGGAGAGTGTCGCTGTTTGATTTTTCAAAAGGCGTAAGTGGCGAGATAGACGGAAAAATTGCTCGCCCAACGGTTGCAGAAGTAAGTTTTAATTATTCGCTCGCAAGTGGCGCGCTAAAAGACGGTGTCGGTGTAAAAAATTTTGAGTTTTTTATAGGCGGGCAAAAAATTCGACCAGAGTTTTTACCAGAGATTTTGCCTTTAAAATGCTACTTTTACAAGCGCTTTGACGAAGACGTGCAAAAAAGTGACGACAGACTTTTAATTTACGCAAGCGATAAAAATTTCTACGAGTGTAAACTGGGAGAAAGTAGTGGTAATTTTACTTTAATTAAAGGGCTTAATTTTGAAAGCGCGCCGTCAGCCGTTTGCTATAAATTAAACGGTGACGACGTCATTATTCTTTCGATAAATTCAAGTTTTAAAATTTACGACGGAAGTGTCGTTACCGAAGTGGAAGGGGTTCCCGATATCACTAGTATGTGTATTCATAACGAAAGACTTTTCGTAACGACTGGTGGCGAGCAGACTGAACTTTGGTTTTCTGACGACTTCAATCCTACCGATTGGTACGTGTCTTTAGATCAAGCAGGTTTTATAGATTTTCAAGACGGACGCGGTAGGCTTTTGAAGGTGTTAAGTTTTAATAATTATTTATACGTTTTTAGAAACTACGGAATTTCAAGAATTAGCGCGTACGGCGACCAGACGGAATTTTCGGCAACGAATTTATTTTTATCAAGCGGAAGAATTTACCCTGGCGCAATAGTCGACTGCGGAAACAGAGTAATTTACTTATCTGAAGACGGTTTTTACTCATTTGACGGCTATTCGTCGCAAAGAATTCTTACCGACTACGATAAATTTTTGGAAAGTATTGACAATTCTGACGCGGTGGGCAAATTTTACAACGGCTCGCTTTATATGTCGCTGAAGATGAAAATCGACGACAGAATTGAAAAGGTTATGCTCGTTTATACGCCGTCAAAAGGTAGCGCCTACGTAACCAAAGGTATGAAGGTTACGGATATAGAAGTGCTTTACGCAAACGACTATTCAAAACTTATTTTGCTTGTTGACAAAAGTTCAAAAATTGGCGAGATAAGCGAAAAATCTGCGGTTTTTAACAGAACGCTTAAAAAGGCTTGGAAAAGCCATTATTCCGATTTTGGGATTGACAAAAGAAAATCGCTTGCAAAAATTAGTTTGTACACTAAGCACGATATCGAACTTTCGGTTGAGAGTGAAACTTCAAAAAAGACGGTTAAAATTCAAGGCTCGAAAAATAAGCAATCGGTTAGACTTGGCGTTGTTGGGTGCAGTTTTTCATTTTCGATAAAATCGCAAAATATCGGCGACGAAGTAAGTAAAATTACGTTATATTTCAACTATTTTTAAGGGGGCAAACAATGAGTGATTTTGGAAAACAATACATAAGGGAACTTCAAGAACTTGTAAAAAGGGTAGAAAGACTAGAATTCGAGCGAAAAAACAATACCGCAAGCGAATTGATTTTTTCTTTTTCAGGAAGTGATAGTGCGCGCTCCTTTACGAAAAGTTTCGAGTTTGTATCAAACGCCGAGCAGGTTTTGAATTTTAATATATCCGGTAAGATTTCATCAACTAGCCAAAGGGCGCAAATATTAGTGTATCTTGACGGCATAAAACTTAGAAGTGTATACACTCAAAACGGCGAGTTCTCCTTCGTCACTCAAAGCGCAGTAGATATTGGCGAGCATCTTTTGGAAATTAACCTTTTGTACTATCTAGACTTTACGCTTACAGAACTCAACCTAAGATTCGTGGGTGCGGTTTCGTATAAAAAATATGAAACGCAACTTGACAATCTGAATTTTAGCGATGGAAGCGTAATAGTTTTTAGGTGCGACGACTTGGTAAGCGTTTATACCTACGACGGTTCAAGCCTTGAAAAACGGCTAGAGTTTAATGCGAAAAGCGTCGGTATTTCAGGGTTTAACAACGATTTTGCAATCGCTTATATTGACGAAGAAAAAAGTTTAAGACTGAAAATTTTTAACCGAAATTTTGAAGTTTTAAGCGAAATTTTTCTAGATAGCGACGTAGCGTCGGTAACGGGTGCAAAAACTCAAGGCGGGTTTAGATTTTACGGTATAAAAGGAAGTCGAGCGTTTTTATACGACGTTGACGAAAATCTAAATTTTGCAAAGTCTAGATTAAACACAACGGTGAAAAAGGTAGAATCGTCACCAAACGTTGAAAATGCAGTTATCTTGACTGATTTTAGTGGCAATAAAAGGCTTGTCATTTAAAAAATTCCCCTAAAAAATAAAATATAAAATGACCTTGAAGGAGAGATGATGGCAAAATATAAACTAGAAAAGGGCGAATTCTACCATATTAGTGGAAATACCGATGCGCTTGAAATTCGGTTTAGTTCTGCAAATAAAGTGTATACGCAAAATTTTACCGATAAAATGCTTACAGAAAAACAAGTGGTTGCGCTTTGTGACGAGCAAATCGTTCTGTTTAACGGTGACGTGCTTAGTCGCAATAGGGCGGAATTAACAATTAATTAAGGAGATAATATGAACGATACAACTAAAAAGAAAACTTTAGAAGAACTCAAAAAAGAACTTGGCGATATTCAAACCGAAAGCGATGCGAAAATTCAGGCGGTTTACGACAATCAGTTAAAACTTGAAAAAATCGAATACGACGCACCGACTGACGACGAAATTTATAATCTCGCAAAATCTTATATTGACCAAAAATACACTACTTTACAAGACGACCAAAAAAAGAAAGTCGAAGATAAGAAGTCGAGTTTATCTCAGCAGATTGAAAAAGCACAAAAAAATTATCAAGAAGCCGAAAAGCGTCTTGACGAAACTTACAAAACTTCTCAAAACGAGATTGAAAATCAAGCGATTAAAAGGGGTATTGGTCGATCTAGTATAGTTTTGAACGAACTAACGGATTTAGAAAACGCTAAGAATGCAAGAAAAAGCGAAAATGAAAAAGAACTTTCAGATAGCGTTAAAGATTTATCGTTTCAGATAGACAAACTTACAGAAGAACTTAACTCGTCGTTAAAAAATTTAGATATGCAAAAGGCTTACGAACTTAGCGAGCGCATTGAAAGTTTGAAAGACGAGCGTGACAAAAAGAATTTGGAAGTTTTAAAGTTTAATAACGACGTGGTTGAAAAAGAAAAAAATTATGAAAAAAGCCTAGCAAAAACTACTAAACAAGAAATTCAAGATATCGAATTTTCTACCGCTAAGCAAAAATTAAACGCCGTATTGGAATATTATTTTGCGTTTGAAGATCCGAAAGACGCGCTTAAAGAGTTTGAAAAAGACGAAGATATGAGAAAACTTTTAGGTGAACATTACTCTTACGTGTACAACGCGCTTAAGGTAAGATAAATTTCTTTTTTACATTTTTTGGCAGAACGCGCTTATTGTATATAGGCGCGTTTTTTGCTTGCAAAAAATCTATGATTAAATTTTTATTTGGGTATTGACTTTTTAGTTGTCAAATGATAGAATAAAAGCATAGAATAATTAAACGATATATTATCGTTTTAATTACTGGTCTAAATTTCAATTAGGGGATATTTCTATGAAAAGAAAATTACTTTCTCTTTTGTTGGTTATCTGCGTGGCAGTTTTTGGAACTATCGGCATAACCGCTTGTGGCAAGACCGAAGATAGTTCTACGCCAACGAGTTCTGTGACGAATAGTTCCGCGCCAACGAGTTCTGAACCAACGAGTTCCGTTCCGCAAAAACTATCCGCTCCGACGGTAACTTTAAGCGGTAGCGTTGCTAGTTGGGAAGCAAATGCAAACGCGGATAAATTTGAAATTAGTATTGACGGAAATTTATCTTACGTTGAAAATACGGTTACGAGCAAGACTTTAACTAACGGACAGTCTTTTAAAATTCGCGCAATCGGCGACGGAAATTCATTTACGACGAGCGATTGGAGTAATAGCGTGACTTACACGGCGCAAGTTTCACCGTCTGAACCGACGAAACTTGGAGCGCCAGTGGTAACTATTTCAAGCACTGGTCTAGCAAGTTGGTCTGCGGTTGCAAATGCAAGTGGATACGCGTACAAGATTAACGGTGGAGCGGAAACGCCTACGACGGCGACGAGCGTTCAACTAACTAACGGTCAAAGTATCGTTGTAAAAGCGGTGGGTGACGGAACGAATTACACCGACGGCGATTATAGCGCGTCAGTAACTTACACCGCAAGTTCTTCTACTGAAACTTCAGCGCCTACATATCTAGGAATAACTGCGTCAACCGAAATACCGACCGATGGCGACGCTCCTAGCGTGCTTTCGCTATCGTCTGTCAGTTCGTATTCTACGAGAGTTTCTTTTGAGCAATCGCTGAGAGATTACTTGGGTGACGCGAATAATTCGCTAGGTGATACAGCCCCGACTGAAAGTTCGTACGAAGCATATACTACCGCTGGCGGTACGGTTTATATTCAAATTTGGTTAAATAACCCTAACCAAAACACTATATTATCGTTAAAACTTAACGGAGTAAAATATCAAGCGGGCGGTGATTTACAGTCTTTCTTCGTTCAAAGCGGAAATTCTTATTTAAACTGCGTATACGTGGCGATAACCGTTCCGAATACTGCTTACGGCGAAATTTCGTACGAAGTTACGGAAATTGAATACGTTGAAGGCTCTAACGTTAACCAAAACGGTAAAGCGGTATTAATAGACGAAGACAACGACACGGTAAAGATAGGCGTTTCTTATGAAAATTCTTTACCTACGGCGACGGTTTCTAACCAAAACATTACCGCAACGTCTATATCTTTCGATATTAACGTCAGCGACCAAAACAATCTCGTTAGCACAATCGGCGGTTGGTTGAGAATTCTTATCTACACTCAAAATAACGAAATATTAGCGCAACAGAAGTTAAGCGTAGGAAACAACTCGGTAACTTTTGATAATTTAAGCGCAGATACTTACTACGGCATGGTGGCGTTCGTGTTAGGCGATATTCACGACGGTAACGGAATTTACGTTCACGCCGTAGCAAGTGGTGCCGGAAAAACTGAAAGCATAATAGATTGTAGCGTGCAATCTGAAATTTTAAGAAATACCAGCACCGACAAATATTATCCAAATATTAAGGTAAACGCTACTTTATCGGATAATTCGTTCGCGTTTACTAGGATAGAAGTAATAGATGCGTACGATGACGAAACGATATACACTTCAGCATTCAACGGTTCAATCAATATAACCGAAAACATATTAAACGACCGTCAATACCGTGTAAAAATATATTACGAAAACGCGTCGAACGTCGAACAGTCTCATGAAGATTACGTTTACGTTGAAAGATTAGATTATCCGTGGATTTATGAATACGATCTTGCTTACGGTTTGGTCGACGACGCTATTTTAGGTTTTGACTTTGGCGAAAATAAGAGTAATTTTGATAATTTAACGATTAAAATCTTTTACGAGAACAGCACGCAATACATTGCGGAAGACGCAATTTATTTAATTGAAAATCCTAACGCTATTGAAGATTTGCGTACTCAGTTAAACGGTATGGACAGAGCCCAAGAGGGATATTTTGAACTCGGTTTAAAAATAAATAGATTAGAACGAGTTCAACAGTATGTGGAAGAATACTACGGTTCAATGACGTTACAGGATTGGCAAGATGAATTTGCAAAGGGTGCTTATACTTACGAGTTAGTGTACGGTCAAGACGAAGAGTTCTTTAAGGGCGCTGACGATAAATATTACGTTGTTTTAGGTGATTATCAATCTAAACGCGTAGACGATTCTTCGTGGCAATATATCGTTACTGCTGACTTTGATATGAACGACGGTCAAGATATAGAAGAAGATAGGACTATCGTTGAAGGTTACTTCAATATAAAACCTGCGATTTCTGAAAACGATTATTTGTTCGTCGCGTCTGACGAAGATTATAACGAATTGTTTACGATAGACGAAAATAACGTCTTGTATCTTGAAGTAATGTCGAGAAATAACGAAGGCAACGAAAGTTATAGAAACTTGGGATACGTAAATCAAATAGTTATAGCAGAAGGTTACGAAATTAAGCAAGTATTGTGGACTCAGAACGAACCAAACAACGATATCGACGAAAGCGCTTGGCTTGCAAGCATTAAGCAAGCGTTGTTAAACGGCGACGACGTTGATTCGGTGGTATTCCCACTTGGTGATTTAGAACCGATAACCTTCGATTTAGACGATATTGAAACAGATTTGGTTGGCTACTATGATATACGCTTTACTTACAAGATGTACGGTAAAGAATATACTCAGGACCATCCGTTCGATTGGTCGGGAAGCACGGTTAGTTATACGCTCGTAGGAAAACTTCCAACGCCTTCTGTGAATATAGTCACTACCCCAACTGATGATTACGGCTATTTCGAAATAGAATATCCAGAGTCGATAGGATATTGGAACGAGTACGTTTACGAAATCAGAGACGCTGACGAGCAACTTGTGGGAACTTATACACAAAGCGATTATCATAGTAGAAGGCTATTAGCGAACTATTCTATAAGAGTTATGTTAAAAGCCGTATCTCACGTTGAAGTTTATTTAGACAGTGATTGGAGTGAGTGGTTCGTTTGTACTCCGGCTACTTGCGATATTCCGTCGAACTTGTCTACGTATTATAACGAATACGGTGTAACGGTTGAGTGGTGGTCGGTTGCCGGTGCTGAAAAGTACGTTTACGTAATAAATGACGGTGAAGAACAAGAGACTTACGAAACGGGCGTTTCAGGACTAAAGAACGGCGATACGTTTAAAGTTAAAGCGCTTCCTTTAAGCGGTAGCGAGTTCCTTGCGTCTGAATATTCAGAAGTTTTGACTGTCGTAGACGATAGAACGATACTTGAAACCCCTATAGTTACTTTCGACAGCGAATATCGCTTGTTAGAGTGGCAAGCAATAGATAACGTTGCATATTACAACGTTTATAACGCTGAAACGGGTGAAATTCGTTATAGCCAAGTTATGGGAACTTCTTGCAGTATCCAAATCGGAAACGTCTATATTGTTAAAGCAATTCCGAGCGATTATGAAAATTACGCACCAAGTGAGTCTCAACCGATAGATACGACTGTAAAACTTGACGCGCCTGAAATTACTATTTTAGAAATGGGCGAAGTTGAATTTTCGACTTATAAGGTAGGTGGAAGAGTAATTTACACTTACGTTATTAACGACGGCGAAGAACAGACAACGAACAAATCAAGTGGTGAAATTACTTTAAACGTAGGGGATACTATTAAGGTAAAAGTTTCATTTACAAACTATGAAGATAGCGACTGGAGTGAAAAAACTTACAAAATAACCATTTGGTAAAATTATAGCGATGGACGAAAATCGTCCATCGCTTATTTTTGTAGGCGCGTTTTTTGCTTGCAAAAAACTTTTAAATATAGTATAATATTTAAAAAAATATTTGCGGTGGTAATCTATGTATATTAAAAACACTTTACGCCTGTTTATGAACAATATAAATCTAGGTTTTAAAGCAATGCTTTACAGACTTATAGTAATGATTGTAGGCTTGATTTCTGCATATTATATAGCGTATTTTGGAATTTCCGTAATTTCAAAAAGCGCGGAAATAAGTAAAGTTATTCAAGACTTAAAAAGTTTGTGGCTTATGTTTTTAGGGCACGAAGATATCGTCGTTGACTTGCAAGCAAGTTTTACCGCGCTTTTAACGCTAGTAAAGGCAAATCTTGTAAGAATAATCGGTTCGCTAAGTGCGGTTATCGTCGTATTATTTATTATGGACTATCTTTTAGGACTTTGCAACTTTACACTTGGTGCAATGGTCAATACTTACATGACGTCGCTTACAAAGACGTATTTTATTCAAACTTTCGTTGCAAACATTAAAAAGGCGCTTGTTTTTGAACTAATATATTCGCTTGTAAAGTCTTTAGCGATTATAATCTCGTTTGCGATTGCAGGTTGCTTTGCAATCTTTGCTTACAGGGCTTTAAGTTTTGTGTCGATACTTATCGGACTATGGTTATTAATTTGTTTAATCGCGTTATTTTTATCTTTTACCGCAACTTGGCGAATTAAAGTTATAGAAGGCGCAAAAATCGGCTCGGCAATTAAGAATTCGAATATTAATAAAAACAATTTTTTCCCGATTTTTGCAACTAATATTTTGGTAATCGTGCTTATTTTCTACGTAAACGTTTCTATGTTTTTAGTAACGCTCGGCGCAGGAATAATGGTTACCGTACCAATGACTTATTTACTTTTATTATGCTTGCAAAACGTAATCGAATTTACTTTAACTGGAAGAAAATATTATATTGACTATGACAATATAGTAATTCCAAAAGAACTTCGTGGCGAAGAAGAAAAACTCCTAAGCGAAGAAGTTGACATTTAATTGATGATTTGCAAGCGCAACTTGCATGATTTGCTAACTTCGTTAGCATGATTTGCAATCTGTGATTGCATGATTTGAAAAAACAAGTTTTTTCATTGCGGTGACGAACGCAAAGCGTTTCGAACTAATTGTATAACAATTTGGCAGTTTTTCTAAAAACTGCTCGACAATAATGCAAATCGAACGATTTGCAAATCATGAAAGCGTTGCTTTCAAATCACGAGCGACTTAAGTCGCTCAAATCATGAAGGCTTTGCCTTCAAATCATCTGCGATAGCAATTAGGAGAATAACGATGCCCGTATTATACTTAGTCGGCGACTCTACCGTCTGTAATTACGATTTATCAATAGAAGATAGAAACTTTTTATATCCGAGAAATGGCTACGGTATGTGGCTTAATACTTACTTTAAAGGCTCGGTTTATATCAAAAACCTTGCGCTTGGCGGAAGAAGTTCGAAAAGTTTTTTAAAAGAAGATAACTATAAATATCTTTGCGAGAATTTAACTTCTGGCGATTATTTAATGATTGCTTTCGGTCATAACGACGAAAAGTATTTAGACGAAGCGCGTTTTACCTACGGAAACGGGGATATAAACGACGATTGCTCGTTTAAATATCATTTATATAACTATTATATAAAACTAGCGCTTGATAGGGGTGCAACGCCAATACTTTGCACGCCGATTGTCAGAAGATGCGACAAAAACGAATATCAAGGCGACAGAGTGCACGTTTTAGGTAAAGTCGTATCAAGTGGTAAAGAATACGGCGAAAGCGACTATCCAAACGCAATAAGAGAACTCGCTAACGAGTTTGATATTACGCTTATTGATATGACTGCGCTAACTTTAACTTTATGCAAAAACGCAGGTGCTAAAAAGACTGTTGAACTTTTTGCAACCACTTCAAAAAATCAAGAAGATATTGACAATACACACCTTAACAGTTTTGGTGCAAAAGTCTACGCTCGCGTTTGGTGCGACGCTTTAAAACAGACAGATTGCGAATTAAAAAACTATCTTTCTGACAATTCTTACAATCCAAAACTAAGCGACAGATTTGAAAACGCATAAAAAAATTCTCCGAATTTTTCGGAGAATTTTTTGTATTTTCATACGTATTAGTTTTTGTTTTCTTGTTTTTTCTTGTACGCAATTAAAGCGCAAGCAAGTTGGTCGGGACAAGACGTATTTCCTTTACACTTAATACCTTGTAAAAGAGAAATAACTTCGTCGATATTTTTGCCTTCAACGAGTCTTGAAACGCCTTGTAAATTTCCACTGCAACCACCGATAAACTTAACGTTTGTAACGCGAGAGTCTTCAGTTACGTCAAATAAAATTTGTCTTGAGCAAGTTCCTTTGTTAATGTAAGTTTGCATAAAAGTAATCTCCTTAATCTACTAATGTTTCGTATATAGTGGTGTAGGCGGTTTCCGCTTTATCAGGCCACTTTTTGTAAATATTATTTGCTATTTGTTTGTTTGGGACGACGAATTTTAGTTCTAGTTGAACGCCGGTCTGTTCTAATATTCTAAGAAGTACCGTATAAGTTCGGTCTTTATTCATAAAATAATCTGCAACGAATTCTTGTTTTTTTCGATATCTCGTTCGGTTTTGTTTTACGAACTGAGAAATTTTTTCTCGGGTAGAAGACGGAATATTTACGAAAAAGTCTGCAAGACAAACTCTGCCGTCAGCCGTAATCGAGTAAAGTGGGTTATTCGTGTCGGTAATTTTGCAAATGAACGAAGTTTCTAAAAGTTGGGAAATAGTCGGGTTGCAGTCCATAGGACTTATCCAGTCGTTTGCCGAGCAACACATCTCAAAAATCGTACTTTCCGATATAGGCACTTCCATTTTGTCGAATACGAACAAAAGTATTAACTTGTTAAGTAAGGCGTCGCCCTTTATCGGCATAGTAAAACCCCGTATTTTAGTAATTTTATTAAAAAATTTAATAAAGTACATAAATTATAAACAAATTTTTTATAAAAAGTCAATAGTTTTGTTAAATTAAATTGAAAAACAGAATAAATTGTGTTATAATGAGTATACGCACCACAATAGGTCGTGGTGGATAAAAAACTTTTTTGGGGTTTTGAGATAAAAATGTTGTCGAGAGAACAATCGGTTGCAAACTTTTCTAAAAATATTGACGAACTTATTAGTTCGAACTATATACTGGCTACCAAAAAAATATCCATACTTTTAAAAGGTATTTCGTCGTCAAAAATGCTGTTCGAACTTTTCGAGCATTGTACGACTGGCTTTAACTATCAGGACGTAAAACGCCGTGCGATTTTAAAGGGCGCGTCGTACGGTGGCGGTAGATTTATTATGCCTAAAGACAGTCGCTCGATAATTGCGTTCGTATTTTTGCTTTTGTACGAGATTGACTCTCAAGAAATGCAACTTCTAGACCTTTTAGAAAAGTGCTTTTACGAAGGTGGCTATAACGAAAGTTTCCATCGCTTTGCTAAAGAAGTGCTCGTTCCGTTTAAGACGGAAGTGCTTTTAACCGTTTCAAAAATTATCGGCTCAACAAAGTACGATATGCAAGTGGTAGAAGTTAAAAAAGCAGAAAAACCCGTTTTGACTGATCAGCAGTCCGAACAAATTAAAAAACTGCTAAACGAAAGCAAAGCAATCATTTTGCAGTATAAAATGGAAAGTAAGTTAAAAGCCGAACTTTTAACGCTTTACGACGATTTTACTAACGCTCTTTACGGAACTAGTAGCGAAAGACTTAAAATTTCTTTCTTAGGTTATAAGTATTCGACGCTTTACCACAGAAAACTTGACGTTTCCGTTGGCGAGATAGAAAAACTTTTAATAAGTTACGGTATTTTAGATGAATTTAACTGAGAAAACTTTGTCGTCAAAGACGGTGTACGACGGTAAAATAATAAAGGTTAAACTTGACGAAGTCGAACTTTTCGACGGCTCGAAATCTTTTCGAGAAGAAGTCGAACACTTAGGCGGGGCGTGCGTTTTTTGCACCCGCGACGGCAAAATTCCGCTCGTATCGCAATTTCGTTACGCTTACAAAAAAGAAGTTTGGGAAATCCCTGCTGGCAAACTTGAAAAAGGTGAAGATCCTAAAACTTGCGCCCGTCGCGAACTTATTGAAGAAGTAGGGCTAAAAAGCGACGATTTGACTTTAATTTCAAAACTCTATCCGTCACCCGGCTACACTAACGAAATAATTTATATCTATTTTGCGGATAATTGTAAGTATATAGGTCAAAAACTTGATAGTGGCGAATTTTTAAACGTTAAGTATTTTACCTTATCAGAACTTTTAGAAATGGCAAAATCAGGCGAGATTTGCGACGCTAAAACTTTAGTTGCAATTTACGCGTATGCTAATTCATTGAAAAAGTAAACCGCAAGAAAAGTCCGAAAGCGAAGTTTCTATAATAAATCCGAAATTTTGCGAAAAGCAAGTTATTACTATATATGCGTTTATTACTATCAAAACGGGCATAACGACCATTAAAAATAAACTTGAAAGTCTGAACTTAAAAATAAACATTGAAACGTAAATAGACAGCGCACCGCCAAGTAGTCCTGCGATAAAGAGTTTACCGTCTTTTACAGCACACTCGTTCCCTTCGTCAAAACTTATCTTTTGCGAGCGCAAAAGTATGAAGGAATATACGTTTATTGCTATTAAATATACAGTTAATACAATTCTTACAAATGCTAACATACCAAAAGTATGTGTAAAATAAAATAAATAATTTAAGGAAAAACGAAAAACTTATGAAATGTAGTTATTGCGGTTTTAAAGAAAGTAAGGTTATAGACTCGCGTGCAACTGAAGACGGCGAAACCATCAGAAGAAGACGTGAATGTATGCAGTGTGGAAAGCGTTTCACTACTTACGAAACGATTGAACTTACACCGATTTTAGTCGTTAAATCAAACGGAACTAGACAGGCTTTTGATGAGAGTAAGATTAAGTCTGGTATCGTTAAAGCGTGCGAAAAAAGACCTGTTCCTATGTATAAAATTGACAAAATTGTAGACGACATTAAAAAGCAAATTTACAACTCTATGGAGCAAGAAGTTTCGTCTAAAAAAATTGGCGAAATGGTAATGACCGCGCTTATGGATCTTGACGAAGTTGCCTACGTTCGCTTTGCGTCGGTTTACCGTTCGTTTAAAGACGTTTCAAGTTTTATGAAGGAACTTGAAATGCTTACGAAAAAGGCAAAAAATAGTTAAATAGGTGAAAAAATGAAAAAATTTACTAGAATATTTACATTAATTTTATCAATCGTTTTTCTTTTTGCGTTCTCAGCGTGTAACAAAACTGACGAAAATTCGTATAAGGGCTGGGAAATCATTGAAGAAAGAATTAACGGCGTCGGCGACCAACTTCAGCACTATGCAGTTTTCAGAATAACGACGACTGACAGTAACCGCAAACTTAAAGACTTATGGATAAATGCAAGCGGTTTAACTGACGACAGCGTTACTTTTGAGTTTGCGTTCTCAAACTCTAGTTCGCTCTCTAGCCCGTTTGAGACGTCGGGGGAAGTTACGAAAGAGCAAGTTAAAGAAAACGACGGCTGGGTAAAGGTTTTGGACGGCGAAACGGAAATTGAATATTCGTATATCGAAGTTTACGTAACTCAAAATATGAATTTTAACGAAATGGTGCTTGTTTCTTCGACGGATAAAAAGTTGAATTTAACGCTAATTGAAACGGGCGCTCGCCCAAATCGCGGTTCTAATTCGTATAAGTATAAATATACACAAAACGAACTTGAGATTAAACTTGAAGAAGGCGAGATGACGACTTCTAGTTTAAACCTTATTGACGAGCAAAATAGACTTAATTTAGAAAATTAAAATTTTTAAAATATACGGGGGTAAAAAATGAAAAAATTTACAAAAATACTTGTTGCATTAATACTTGTAGTAGTTAGTATGTTTGCAGTTTCTGCTTGTTCTAACGAAAAGATTTTTGAAGTTAACGGCTTGACAGTCTGCTTAGACGATACTTTTAAAGAAGTCGAAGGCGAAATGACTGTTAATATCGTTAGTGAAGACGTTCAATTCGTCGCGCTTAAAGAAGAGTATTCTACTTTACCTGAAGAAGTTGACTATTTAGCAGGTTCAAGTGAATACGCTGACGTTATTATTAAGAATAACGGTTATAAAACAGTGCCTATTACGGTTAACGGTGCTGCCCACTTCACGTTTGACGACGACACTTACTATAACTATTTCGTAATTTTAAAAAGCACTGACGCTTTCTGGACTTGCCAATTTAGATGCAGTTTATCTTTAAAAGATAAATACGCAGATAAAATTTCAGATTGGGCGAGTATGATATTCTAATGTAACCTTCGGTTACTCGATATGCGAAACTTTGATGATTTGTAAGCGTTGCTTACATGATTTGCTAACTAAGTTAGCATTATTTGCAATCTTTGATTGCATGATTTGAAAAAACAAGTTTTTTCATTTCGGTCGAGACCGCTTTGCGTTCCGAAATTATATTATAATTTGGCAGTTTTTTAAAAACTGCGCGACAATAATGCAAATCGAACGATTTGCAAATCATGAAAGTTTACTTTCAAATCACGAGCGACTTAAGTCGCTCAAATCATGAAGGCTTAGCCTTCAAATCATCTGATAAATAAAAACTGCTTGCGGATTGTCCGCAAGCAGTTTTTTATGTGCTGAAACAGCATAAATCTATAATTTTAAAAATAAAATGTATATGAAAATAATCTTTTGGTTTATGGTGGCAAATGTTTCATAATATCAGCACGGAAAATACGCTAAAAAAGTTAGGTGTTAACAAAAATATCGGCTTAACGAGTGAACAAGTCGTAATAAGCAGAAAAAAGTACGGCAAAAACGAAGTCACACCACGAAAACAAAAATCGCTTATAAAGCGTATAATTGACGCGCTTTTAGAGCCTATGATGATAATTTTGCTTATTGCCGCAATGATAACTTTAGGGGTAAACTTAGGTAAAGCAATTTCTGGCGTAGACGGTAATTTTTTCGAGTGTTTAGGTATATTTATCGCAATTTTCATATCCGTAAGTTTAACGGTGATAATGGAAGGGCGTTCAAAACGCGCGTTTGAAATGCTAAGTAAAATGTCGGATACGTCACTCGTAAAAGTATTGCGCGACGGCGAATTCACCGTTGTTGACAAGTCGGAACTTGTCGTTGGCGATATTATGCAGATTGAAGCGGGCGACAAAATCTCGGCTGACGCTAGGCTTATTTCAACTAATTACCTAAAAATTGACGAATCGACTTTAACGGGCGAAAGTAACACCGTTAATAAAAATGAAAAGAAAATTCTTAACACTAGCGTAACTTTGGCAGAGCGTGAAAACTGCGTTTATTCTGGAACTTACGTCGCTAGTGGCGACGGACTTTGCGTGGTAACTGCCGTTGGCGATAATGCGGAAATTGGCAAAATTGCAAGCCACTTAACAACTCAAGAAAATATCTCTGCGCCACTTGAACAAAAACTTGCAAAACTTGGAAAAGTAATCTCTATAATCGGCGCAATAAGTGCTGGTTTTGTGTTTGTTTTATCGTTTATAAGACTGCTAGTTTTAGATAAAGTAAGTTTCTTTTCTGTGCAAGATATTTTTATCGAGTCGATAGTTTTAATCGTTGCAGCAGTTCCTGAAGGCTTGCCGTCAACCGTTGCAATTTCGCTGTCTTTAAACGTTATAAAACTTGCAAAATCAAACGCACTGATTAAAAAACTCGTCGCAACTGAAACGATAGGCGCGGTAAGCGTTATTTGTACGGATAAAACAGGCACTTTGACAGAGAATAAAATGACGGTTAGCGCGCTTTTTATAAGTGGTGCAAAATTGTCGCAAAATCAATTTTCTAACGAATTTATAAATCTTAACTGCGCGATAAATTCTACCGCGGAAATATTAAAGGGTAAAGAGCAGGGTTCAAAGACTGAAACTGCACTACTTCTCGCGCTTAAAAATTCTAAAATAAGTTACTCGAAATTAAGAAAACAATACAAAGTATTGTCAAAAATTCCGTTCTCGTCAGAAAAGAAGTTTATGCAGACGGAAATAAGCCATCCACTAGGCAATTTAATTTTGACTAAAGGTGCGCCTGAATACGTACTGAAAAACGCTAAACTTAGCGAAGAAAAAAGACGACTTATCGAGCGTGAAATTGAAATGCACCAGCGCGAGTCTAAGCGCGTTCTTGCCTTTTCTCACACCTTAAACGGTGTTACCGTTTTCGACGGTTATTGCGTGCTTGAAGATAATTTAAGATCTGACGTTGAAAAGTCCGTAAAAGCGTGTGTTTTAGCAGGGGTTAAAGTCAAAATTTTAACTGGTGATAACTTAAATACCGCAAAAAGTATTGCGAATAAATTGCATATTGGCGACGGTTATGGAAAAACGGTTTCTGGCGACGAAATTGAAAATATGACGGATAATGAACTTCTTAAAATTATTGACGATATCTCAGTCGTTGCAAGAAGTACGCCAAGCGTAAAACTAAAAATCGTAAAAGCGTTGCAAAAAAAAGGTGAAGTCGTTGCCGTCACTGGCGACGGAGTAAACGACGCGCCTGCTATAAAGAGTGCAGACGTGGGAATTTCAATGGGTGACGGAGCGGACGTAACGAAGGAATCTGCCGACTTGATTTTGCTCGATAACGGCTTTTCAACGATACTTCAAGCAATCAAATTCGGTCGCAATATTTACAGGAATTTTCAGCGTTTTATAACCTTTCAACTGACGGTAAACTTGTCGAGTATGTGCATAATTATCGCGTTTTTAATACTCGGTATGGAAAGTCCGTTTTCAAGCACGTGCCTACTTTGGCTAAACGTCATAATGGACGGACCGCTTGCGCTTTCGCTCGGTTTAGAGAGTGCAACTGACGACGTTTTATCTCAAAAGCCAGTCAGTAGAAACGATAGTATTTTAAGCGCAAAAACTTTTTTGCAAATTGCAATAAGGGGCGGGGTGATTGCATTTATCGTAACGGCGCAAGAAATTTTCAACTTCTTAGGTTGCAGTTTAACGCAAAAACATACGGTAACTTTTGCGACTTTCGTCATTTTTCAACTGTTTAATGCAATAAACTGCAGGGAAATACACGCAAAATCGTCATTAAAGGGGCTTTTTACCAATAAATTACTTGTGGTGTGTAGCGTTTTAACTTTTATTTTGCAAATAATAATCACTGAGCGTTTTACGGGCTTTTTCGATACCGTACCGCTAAATTTAGTGTTGTGGTGCAAAATAACGCTTTTAGGCTCGTTAATAGTTGCGTTTTCCGAAGCGTATAAACTCTGCTATCGAAAACTTAGTAAAAAATTCTCAAAACAAAACAGTTAATTAAAATATGGAACAGACCTTACTTTTTGCCGACTTAGAGAGCAATGAAACAAATATAGATTACATTAAAAACTGCATATTAGACACCGTCAATAAACTAGGCGGAAAACTTAAAAAAGATTTATCAAGAAAACGGGCGGAACTGACCTTAACTTTAGACGACGCGTCGTTAAAATTTATAATCCCACCGCTTGAAGATAAGGTCGCCGACGTTATTGCAGTCAATTATAAATATAACTTTTTCAAAACCTTTTTGCGAACGAAAGGGCTTGACGAGCTTGAATACGAATTGTTACTTTGTGCGCTAATATCTGCCGACCTTGACGAAGATAAGCGATATATCCGCGCAAAAATCAGAAAAAGCACTACTTATTCTATCGACGGAATTTACAATTTTACGCTAAAGCCCTTAAAGGAAAAGTGGCGCGAAGTCGTAAGTTTTATACCAAGTTATTTTTCGTACGAAGAACTGAAAGAGTTCGTCAATTATTTAGTCAAAGAAAAGACGGGTAGACGCGTTTTCGTCGACGGTGACAAGGTTTACGACCGCCGTTTCTCTAGGCTAAGTCGTGTAAAACTTACCGATTATAAAAAAGCGTGCGTTTTAAGAGAAGTTATTTTATCAAACTCTGGCGAAGTAGAACTATTATCGAAACAAACGAAAAAAGAAGAATTTTATCTTAAAGAATTTTTCGGCGACAAAATATTTTTTCGAAAAAGCTATTTTGAAGAATAAAAATTGATGATTTGCGACCTTAGGTCGCATGATTTGCTAACTAAAGTTAGCATGATTTGCAATCTATGATTGCATGATTTGAAAAAACAAGTTTTTTCATTTCGGTCGCGAACGCTACGCGTTCCGTATTAATAATATAAACGGCAGTTTTTTAAAACTGCTCGACAATAATGCAAATCGAACGATTTGCAAATCATGAAAGTTTACTTTCAAATCACGAGAGACGCCAAGTCTCTCAAATCATGAAGGCTTGCCTTCAAATCATTTTTTAAAATATTGCAAATTTCACTTGACAAATTTTTTCCTTGTTATATAATAGGTTTACAAACTTAATTTTTGCGTGGAAAAAAGACAAGTAGCGTTGAATACTACACCCAGAGAGAGTCGCCGTTTGGCTGGAAGCGACTTGTGCAAGGTCAATTTGTGAAACCGCTTTTAGAGCAAAATGCAAGCGCATGCAAATTGCGCAAATTAAGGCAAAGTATTTTTTTTACTTTGCGAATTAAGGTGGAACCGCGACAAAGTCGCCCTTAGCGAGTGCTAAGGGCGACTTTTTTTAAAAGCCTTATAAACTTCGTTATGCGTCGTTTCTGCTTAGGTTTCACGACTTGGATGACCGACAAGGTCTATCCAATCCGTTCAACCTAAGCGAGCCTAGCCTAACTCGTTTCTAAGTCTTTTAATTATATAATGTAAATGCAAATTTTTTTAATTACGGACTGAAATTATATAATATTACGGAACGCGCAAGCGTTCACGACCATATCGCAATTTAAAAAATTGCATATCACGCGAAATTAATTTCGCATATCACGTTGCGCAAGCAACATATCGAGCATCGTAAGGTGCAATAACATATAGCCTTCACCTTGAGGGGAAGGTGTCACGAAGTGACGGATGAGGTGTAAAGTTATATAATAACTAAAATCCTTAGAAAAAAACTATATGTCGGGTTGGCAATTTTTTCGCAGAAAAAATCTGCGCGACCATAACGCAATTTGAAAAATTGCATATCACGCGAAATTAATTTCGCATATCACGTTGCGTTAGCAACATATCACGCAAAACTTTGTTATGCATATCACGTTGCGCAAGCAACATAATAGGGGTATATTATGATTATCACACTAAAAAACGGAACTAAAGAATTTGAAAATGCGTTAACTTTAACTGAAATTGCAAAATCAATTTCAGAAGGTTTAGCGCGCGAAGCAGTCGTTGCTAAAGTTGACGGCGAACTTACCGACATGACAACGGTTATTGATAAAGATGCAGAAGTAACTTTCTACACTTTAAAAGACGAAGAAGGTTTAGACGTTTACCGTCACACTTGCGCGCACGTTTTAGCGCAAGCGGTAAAAACTATTTATCCAACTTGCAAACTTGCAATCGGACCGACTATTGAAAACGGCTTTTATTACGACTTCGATTTTACTACGCCTATATCGCAGGCAGATTTTTCTAAAATCGAAGAAGAAATGAAGAAAATTATAAAAAGCGATTTACCTATCACGAAGATGGAAGTTTCAAGATCAGAAGCCTTGAAAATTATGAAAAGTTTTAGCGAAACTTACAAAGTTATGCTTATTGAAGACCTTCCAAAAGATGCGAAAATCACTTTATACAAGCAAGGTGCGTTCGTAGAACTTTGTCGTGGACCACACCTTCCTTCAACTGGAAAAATCAAGGCGTTCAAACTTCTTAACTTAGCAGGGGCTTACTGGCGTGGTAGCGAAAAGAACAAGATGCTAACTAGAATTTACGCAACTGCTTTTGAGAAAAAGAGTCAACTTGACGAATACATTTTAAAACTCGAAGAAGCAAAGAACAGCGACCACAACAAGATCGGTAGAGAACTTGGCTATTTCTTAACTAGCGACGTTATCGGTCAAGGTTTACCGCTACTATCTTCTAAAGGCGCAAAAGTAATGCAAACTATGATTCGCTTTGTCGAAGACGAAGAAGAAAGACGCGGTTTCGAGCCAACTCGCACGCCTTGCATGGCAAAAAGCGACTTATACAAAATTTCTGGACACTGGGATCACTACCGTGATAAAATGTTCATAATAGGCGACGAAAATGCAGAAGGCGAAGTTTTGGCAATGCGCCCAATGACTTGTCCGTTCCAATACCAAATTTATAAAAACGGCTTAAAATCTTACAGAGATTTACCGGTAAGATTTTCTGAAACTGCAACGCTTTACAGAAAAGAAGCGTCGGGCGAAATGCACGGTCTTATCCGCGTTCGTCAATTTACTCTAAGCGACGGCCACATTATCTGTACGCCAGAACAAATCGAGTCTGAATTTAGAAATTGTCTTGACTTATCGTTATATTTCTTAAAGTGCTTAGGCATGGAAAACGACGTAACTTACCGTTTCTCTAAGCGTGGTCAAGGAAAAGATAAGTATATCGACAACGACAAGGCTTGGGAAGATACTCAACGCTTAATGAAGGAAATTTTAGACCATATCGGAATAGACTACGTCGAAGCTGACGACGAAGCGGCTTTCTACGGTCCTAAACTTGACGTTCAAATCAAGAACGTTTACGGAAAAGAAGATACGTTAATTACTATTCAACTCGACTTTGCGGCAGGTACTAGTTTTGATATGACTTATATCGACGCAAACGGCGAAAAGCAAACGCCTTTCGTTATTCACCGTAGTTCAATCGGTTGTTACGAGCGCGTATTTGCAATGCTTATCGAGAAATATAAAGGCGCGTTCCCAACTTGGCTTGCTCCAGTTCAAGTTAAAATTTTACCTGTTACAGACCGTGCGATTGAATACACTAAGTCACTCGTTGAAAAAATGCAAGATGCGCGCATTCGCGTAACTGCAGACTACCGCTCTGAAAAAATCGGTAAAAAGATTAGAGAAGCGCAACTTGAAAAAGTTCCTTATATGCTAATTATAGGTGATAAAGAAGTCGAAGACGGCAATATCGTTTCAGTTCGCTCTCGTCGCGAAGGCGATTTAGGACAAATGGATATTTCTGAATTTATCGCAAAAGTAGTCAAAGAAGACAAAGAAAAAACCATATACAAAAACTAATAAAATATTCGGGCAAGGCTTTCGCATTGATGATTTGCAAACTGCGTTTGCATGATTTGCCAACTTGGCAGTTGGCGTGATTTGCAACTATTGTTGCATGATTTGAAAAAACAAGTTTTTTCATTTCGGTCGCGCAGATTTTTTCTTTGAAAAAATTGCCAGCATAACATATGATTTTTTTCTAATGACTGAAACTATTATATAATTTGACGGCGTTTTGAAAAAAAGCACGACAACAACGCAAGTTGAAAACTTGCATATCACGCGAAATTCATTTCGCATATCACGTTGCAATAGCAACATATCACGCAAAACTTGGTTTTGCATATCACGTAGCCTTAGGCTACTCTTTTGTGAAAACGTTTTTTGCAAAAAAATAAAAAGGCTTGAAAAACGCTTGACAAATAAATTTATCGGTGTTATAGTGGTTAGGCTTGAAGCAGAAGTTAGCCCTTCTCGCCACCAGATAAATTTAAGTGGCAAATAGGTTTTTACGGCAAAACCGATTATTAATCGAATTTTATTCGTGGGCTAATAATGTTTTTAGCCCACGATATTTTTTTCATAGGACGGTAACTAACCATTAAAGAACAACATCAAATCAACGAAATGATAAGAGATAACGAAATCCGCGTAATCGGGTCTGACGGTGCTCAACTTGGAATAATGAGTGCAAAAGAAGCGTTAAATTTAGCAATTCAAGAAGATTTGGACCTTGTAAAAATTTCGCCTAACGCAAATCCGCCGGTATGTAAGATTATGGACTACGGCAAATACCGCTTTGAGATTTTGAAAAAGCAAAAAGAAGCTAAGAAAAATCAAAAGACGGTAGAACTTAAAGAGATTTGGCTTTCAATGACTATTGACGTAGGCGATCTTAACGTAAAGGCTAAGCAAGCGCAAAAATTTATTGCTCAAGGCAATAAAATCAAAGTATCTATCCGCATGCGCGGTAGACAAAACGCACACTCTGCGCTCGGCGTACAAGTTATGGAAAAGTTTTTCGAACTTGTAAAAGACGTTGCCGTTATGGAAAAGAAACCGCTTTTAGAAGGTAGAAATATCCTTATGATACTTGCACCTTTGAAAGAAGCTAAAAAATAATTTGAGAAAAAATAAAAAATAATATAATCAATTCGGAGGAACTAATTATGCCTAAAATGAAAACCCACAGTGGTTCTAAAAAGCGTTTCAGACTTACTGCAACCGGCAAGGTAAAAAGAAGTCATGAAGGACACAACCACATTTTAAGTAAAAAAGACACTAAGAGAAAGAGAAGACTTCGTCAAGGCGCTCTCGTATCAACGACACAAGAAAAGACTGTAAGAAATCTTATTCCTTACAAAGATTAATCAAGGGGGACTTAGAAAATGCGTATTAAAAGAGCAGTAAACGGCGTTAAAAAACGCAGAAAGATATTAAAACTTGCTAAAGGTTACTTTGGCGCAAAGAGCAAACTTTACAGAGTTGCTCGTCAAGCAGTTATGAAATCACTTTCTTACGCATACGTAGGAAGAAAGGCTAAAAAGCGCGATTTCAGAAAATTATGGATTGCAAGAATTAACGCAGGATGCCGTCTTAACGGTCTTTCTTACAGCCAATTCATGCACGGCTTAAAACTTTGCGAAATCACTTTAAACAGAAAGGTTTTAGCAGATATGGCTGTTAACGACGCTCAAGGCTTTAGCGCACTTTGCGCTCAAGCAAAGGCTAAACTTGCTTAATTTTAATTATTTTCTTGCGGTTTTTTCGAAAACCGCAAGATTTTATATGGCTGTAACGAATATTGTTGCAGTCTTAATTTTTAATTATGGTTATAAATTCTCGCAAAAACGAACGCATTAAATTTTTCGCGTCTTTAAAGCAAAAGAAAAACCGTAAAGAATACGGTTTATATCTTGTCGAAGGCGTAAAAATGGTGCGCGAACTTATAAAATACAACCAAAAAATTCAAGCCGTAATAGGCGTAAGTGGAATTATCGACGAATTTAAGGGGTACGACTTTGAAATTATCGAAGTTACCGACTTCGTTTTAGAAACCGTTTGCGACACCGTAACTCCGCAAGGCGTGGCGGCGGTTGTAGAAATTCCCGAAAGAACTTTTACGGAAATCACTAATACTTGCGTTTGCCTTGACGGGGTGCAGGACGCAGGTAATTTAGGCACGATTTTAAGAATAATGACGGCGGTCGGCGTTAAAGATTTATATCTTATCGACTCGGTCGATGCGTATTTACCGAAAACCGTTCGCTCGTCAATGAGTGGTATTTTTTGCGTTAATATTTACGAAACGACTTTTGAAGAATTTAAAGAAAAACTCAAAATTCCGCTCGTTATTGCCGATATGGACGGAGAGAGTGTGTTTGAGTTTGACGCTGGCGGTCCGTTTTGTCTACTTCTAGGTTCAGAAGCGCACGGCGTTAGCGATAACGCAAAGGCTTTAGCGCAAAAAACCGTAAAAATTCCTATGAAAAACGACCTTGAAAGTTTAAACGTTGGCGTTAGCGCGGGGATAATCTTATACCAAATTTTAAAGAATAACTTTTAATTAATAGATTAAATGGGAGATAATTATGTCAGGACATAGTAAATGGCACAATATACAAGCAAAAAAGGGTAAGGCAGACGCTGCAAGGGGTAAAATCTTTACTAAACTTGGTAGGGAAATTGCCGTTGCCGCTAAAAACGGAACTGATCCAGCCACTAACTCTAAACTTGCCGACGTTATTGCAAAAGCAAAAGCAGCGAATATGCCTAACGATACGATAAAGAGAAGTATCGCAAAAGCAAGTGGCGAACTTTCAGGTGTAAACTACGAAAATCTTACTTACGAAGGCTACGGAATAGGTGGTAGCGCGGTTATCGTCGTAACCTTAACCGACAACAAAAATAGAACGGCAGGCGACGTAAGACACATTTTTGATAAATACGGCGGAAACTTAGGCACGAACGGTAGCGTTTCGTTTATGTTTGAAAATCTTGGTGTTATCGTTATCGAAAGAACTACCGACCTTGACGAAGACACTATGATGGAATACGCGCTAGAAGGCGGGGCTGACGACGTTATCGTTTTAGACGACGTTTACGAAGTCAGAACTCAACCAAAAGACTTTACCGCAGTTAGAAAATACCTTGAAGAAAAGGGTTTAACCTTTATTCAAGCAGATTTAGAAATGGTTGCAAACGACAAAATCACTTTAACCGAAGACCAACTCGTAACCTTTGGTAAAATGTGTGATGCACTCGACGATAATGATGACGTGCAAGATTATTACCACAACGTCGATTTACCAGAATAAAGCCTTATAAACGGCGTTATGCGTCGTTTCTGAAAAAGCCCTTCGACTTGGATGACCGACAAGGTCTATCCAATCCGAAGGGCTTTTTCGAGCCTAGCCTAACTTGTTTCTAAGGCTTTAGGCAGGCGACCTGCCAGACGTGTAGGCTGACGCGTTTTTCAACAAAACTTAAAACAATACATAACAGTCGGTTGCCGACCTTGTTTCTAAGGCTTTATTACATATAATATGCAAAATAGCCTTCCCCTTGAGGGGAAGGTGTCGCAATGCGACGGATGAGGTGTGAGTTATATAATTTAATAAAATCGTTAGAAAAAAACTATATGTCGGGTTGGCAATTTTTTCGGAGAAAAAATCTGCACGACCACAATGCAAAAAACTTGTTTTTGCAATTCATGTAAGCCGTACGCATTAAGTAGGCTTACAATTCATGAGAGACGCCAGTCTCTCAATTCATGAAAGTTAAAAACTTTCAAATCATTATTTTTTTGATTTTATTGTATAAAAACAAAAACAATATCCATACTAAGACTGTAACGGCAAGATATAACAGTCGCTGACCGACGGGTTATATAGATTTTATATCGTAAAAATTGTCGTTTTAATATAGGCTGTAAGTTCTGAAAATTAAGGGTAATAATTTAGTTTTTAATTGAATTTCGTTTACTCTTAATTAAGGGTAAATGAAATTTTATTTATAAATTTAGTTTACATTACGGCCAAGCCCGACCAATGAATAATTTCGTTGGTCGGGTTATTTTTTTAAACTTGTCCCCATTTAAGGTATAAACGTCGTCTAATAATTAAAAATAATAAATTTTTAAAAAATTATAAAAATTTCATGCAAATATCATAATAATGGTGTATAATAAAACCAATCGAGTATTTTTTCGGAGTATTTTATGAAGAAAAATAAATTTTTATTACTTTTATCTTTTATACTTTCTATTTCAGTTTTTGCAGGTTGTAAAAATATTTCGAGTATTATAAACGGTGGCGGAGATAGACCGCATACTACGATTACGAGTACAAGTGGCGATAACAAAACCAACGAAATAAAATTCAACGTTGCAACCGCTCAAAAATTAAGCGACGTAAAAATGGCTAAAGAGCAGGCAGAGTACGAAGAATACACCAATCTCAAATTGGTTTTGAAACGCATAAGAAAAAGCGTAGTCGATATAAAGGTAACGACTGACAATTCTGAAGTTAGTGCGTACGGCATTGTAGTGGGAACTAACAAAGTTAGTTCAGACGAAGAAAACGACTCGACTTCCGCTGGTGAAATTCCACAAACAGATGCGGAAGTAAAAAGTTATATAGTTACTTGTCATCATCTTTTGCTTGACGCTAAAGAGATAAAAATTAGGACCGTAGAAGGTGACGAATATTCGGCAAGTTTTATCGGTAGCGATCCAGATTCCGACGTTTTCGTTCTAAGCGTAAATACAGAATTAAGTCCTATTGAAGCGCATACGGATACTGATACTTTAGAAGTTGGCGAAAGCGTCGTCGCAATCGGCAATCCGCTAAATACGGCTGACGGCTCGGTAACAAGTGGTATTTTAAGTGCAGTTCCAAGCGAGATAAATATCGGAGAAAAATCGGTAAAACTTTTGCAAACAGACTCTGCGGTAAACAGCGGAAATACGGGCGGGGCACTCTTTACGTCTACTGGATTTTTTATCGGTATGGTAGATAACAAATATCAAGAAAATTTCAGCGAAATTCAAGGTTTGGGCTTTGCAATTCCTGCAAACGAACTTCTTGATATTACCAAAAAGTTAGTTGAAACGAGTACCGATAATACGCCTGGGTATATACCTGGAAAATACAAGTTGGGATACACGGCTAAAGACGAATACGGTAACCTTTGGGGAACACAAATTTACGTTACAATCGAAACTTTAGACGAAGAAGGCTGTTTCTATAAATCTAACCTAAAAGTTGGCGACATAATAAAGACCGTAACTTATAAAGGCGAAACTTTCGTGCCAACTCGATCGGAAGATATTGACGAATACTTTAAATCAATCAATTTTGAAATAGGTGACGAATTGACTTTTGCGGTAACTCGTGGCAAAACTTCAATCACCGTTCCCGTAACGATAAGACAATACGTTTACGGCGCATAAAATTAAAAGAAAAATCTTTTAGATTAATAAGTTGCAAAATTTATTAGTGACGGAAAAAACAATGAAATTAAAACTAAAACGCATATTTTTAGGCGTTTTCAATACAATTAAAAAACATCCTATTGCAATCGTAATGTGTCTTGCGACTATTTCTTTGGCGGTCGTGCTTATTATTAATTGCGTAAACGAATTAATTTTTAGATTGAGTTACGAATTAGAAGAAATTGGTAATTTTGATACGTATTTATATTACACGGTAGGGCGTGCGTTAAGTGAAGGCAAACAGCCCTATTTAGAAATGTACGAAAATAAACCGCCTATGGTATTTATACTATCGGCAATCTCGTACAAATTATTTGGGAATTACTATTTTACGAACGTATGCGCATTTTTATCTTTTGTAACGATGCTAATTGTTCCGATAGTGTTTTGTATAATCAGTTGGAAAAATCATAAATCGAACTTAGTTTTAGGCGCGTTGACGGTGATATTTACGCTTGGGACGTCGATTCTATTTATGTTTTTCAGTGAAGAAAAATCGGCTGAAGTTCAAATAGAAAGTTTTGGCACGGCAAGTATTTTACTTGCGATATTATTCTGTTATTTAACCGATCTTAATAAAAATGCTAAATTTTATTCGGTATGGGTGATTTTAAACGGAGTTTTTATGGGTATAGCGACCATGTTTAAAGAACCGTTTGCTCTCGTCGGTGGGGTTGCTTTACTTATGTTTTCGCATAATAAAAGAGATTTGTTATACAAAATCGTATTTCCTGCTATGTGGGCAGTGGTTACGTGTGTAATAATACTTTTGTTATCAAATTGTTTCGTGCCTTATTTCACTATATACTTAAAAAACATGTTCTCGTCGCACATAAGCATATACGGTTCGCCGTTTGAGCGTATGAAAAACATAAAAGCAATCTTTGATTATTTGTATGAATTTTCAAAAATTATACCGCTTCTTATCATTATATTTTTTATCTTTTTTGTATTTAAAGAAACGCTCGCGCATTATAGTGATAACGGAATAATCAACACTGTTTGTAAATTTTCGGGTGTCATAAAAGCCGTGTTATTATTATATGCTATTTCTTTCGTGGTCGGATTAGGTGGGCAGTATTACAACCATCACCACGTGTTTGCAATGCCGTTCTATTTTGCGCTTATGCTGATTTTTGCAGAATTTTTACTAAGTTTAAGAACGGAACGTATGACGTTTAAAGAAATAAAACAAGGCTTTTTAACTCATAAAACGGAGAACAAAAAGACTGAGTCGGAGTTGTTTTCAAAAAAGGTGCTAAAAAACTTTTTTGCGTATTTTGCGTTAATCCTTCTTATAGTAGTTCAGTGTGACGCGTTTACTAAGACCGAAGATTACGTTTACGGAACGGACTGGGCGATTGAAATGTCTAAAATGACGAAAGTAAACGCAAAATATATTGACGATATTCTAGACGCTACTGGCGAGAAAACTTATTTGTGGATGGGCTTTAACGGATACAATCCATACGCGTATACCAAGTATTTGCCAAGTGGACCGTGCTTTGCTCAAGACGAAAACAATTTTAAAGATGAAAACAATTTTTTCGTTACGTCTTTTCTTAATCAATTGGAAAATACTAATATTATCGTAATGAAAAATAACGACTTTGAACTAGGGGTAATTTCTGATAAGGTAAGAGAATACGTGTTTGATAATTTCAACGTAAAACAGCCTGATTGTGTAATAAATGCAGAAATTAATAAACCTGAAACCTTTGAACACATAGTTTTATATCGCAATAGCGTATTTTAATAATTAAAATGCATACGAAGTTATTATCTTTGTGTGCATTTTTTATTGATGATTTGCAAACTTTGTTTGCATGATTTGCTAACAATAGTTAGCATGATTTGCAATCTTTGATTGCATGATTTGAAAAAACGAGTTTTTTCATTTCGGTCGTGAACGCTTTGCGTTCCGAATTAATATTTAATACGGCAATTTTTCTAAAATTGCTCGACAACAATGCAAATCGTTTGATTTGCAAATCATGAAAGTTTACTTTCAAATCATGAGCGACTTAGTCGCTCAAATCATGAAGATGAAATCTTCAAATCATTTATTTTTATTGCAAATGCAATTGACTTTTTGCGGTATTTATAATATAATTTACAATAGATAATTATAGGTGATGAAAAATGGTTATTTTAGGGATAGATCCGGGGCTTGCAACGGTTGGCTACGGAATAATTTTAGCAGAGCGCGGTGGGTATAAACCGCTTGATTACGGTGTAATTTTAACCCCGAAAGACGCGCGTTTTCCTGAAAGACTTCAAATGATAGAGCGTGGAATTTCAACGCTTATCGATAAGTACAAGCCTAACGAAATTGCGCTTGAAGAACTATTTTTCAACAACAACCAAAAAACTGCAATTAACGTAGCGCAGGCGCGCGGGGTTATAGTAAATACGTGTTATCACTACACCGATAAACTTTTCGAATACACTCCGCTACAAATTAAGCAAGCGTTAACTGGCTACGGACGGGCGGACAAGCGTCAAATACAAAGCATGGTAACTTCGTTTTTATCTTTAAAAAAGATACCTCGCCCAGACGACGCGGCAGACGCGTTAGCCGTTGCGCTAACTCACGCAAACACGGCGCGCTTTTCATCAAGTTTTGGCATTAAATAAAGGAAATATTATGATAGGGTATATAAAAGGGAATTTATTACATTACGACGGTGGTGTCGTAATACTTGAAAATAACGGAATAGGCTATGAAATAACTTGCTCGGCTGAAAGTTACGTAAAAATCGTGAACGCGGGTGGCGGTGCAGTCTACACCTATATGGCTGTTCGCGAAGACGGGGTAAGTTTATTTGGTTTTGACAACTTGAACGAAAAGTCAATGTTTTTAAAACTTATATCCGTATCTGGCGTAGGACCAAAACTTGGGATGACGGTGCTATCTGGTATGAGTTTAAGCGACCTAGCCTTTTGTATCGCATCAAGCGACGTAAAATCGCTTTCGTCAATCAAGGGCTTAGGCAAGAAAACTGCAGAGCGCATTATTTTAGAACTAAGAGAAGCAATCAGTTTAACCGACGTTCAACCAACGACCAAAAAGTCGCAACAAAAACCGCTTATGAGTGAAGACGCAGAAAACGCCGTTATGGCACTTATGAGTTTAGGCTATACCCGCGCGGACAGTCAAAAAGCCGTTGAAAAAGCGGTTGAAAGTGGGGCAGTAGGCTTAGAAAATCTAATTACGGGCGCGCTTAAAAACGTATAAACGGAGAAATTTATGTTAAAAGATGAAGATATCATAAAATCGGGTATGGACGACGACTTTGACGAGCGACTTATAAGTAGCGAAGTAATCGAACGTGACGAACCTGAAAATATATTGCGCCCAAAGACTATGGACGGTTACGTCGGGCAAGAAAAGGTTAAGACTAACTTAGCCGTTTTTATCGAGTCTGCAAAAATGCGAAACGAATCGCTCGACCACGTACTTTTATACGGACCACCGGGACTTGGTAAGACTACGCTCGCGCATATTATTGCAAACACTTTAGGTGTGCAAATTAAGGTGACGAGCGGTCCTTCGATTGAAAAATCTGGGGACTTAGCCGCAATTTTGACAAATCTTAACGAAGGTGACGTTTTATTTATCGACGAAATTCACCGCCTAAACCACAACGTAGAAGAAATTTTATATCCTGCGATGGAAGACTTCTCGCTCGACTTTATTATCGGAAAAGGACCTAGCGCAAGAAGCGTTCAAATTCCGCTTAAGCACTTTACTTTAGTAGGGGCGACCACTAAGGCTGGTATGTTATCTTCTCCGCTACGCGACCGTTTTGGCGTGCTTTGCCGTTTAGAGCCGTATACGAACGAAGAACTTGCGGAAATAGTTCGCCGTTCGTCTAAAATTTTAGGCGCGGAAATCGAGCCTGAAGGTGCAATGGAACTAGCCTCACGCAGTCGCGGAACGCCGAGAATAGTAAACAGACTACTTCGTAGAGTTCGCGACTTCTCGCTCGTTTCAGGACACGATAAAATTACGCTTGCCGACACGAAAAAAGCACTTTCCCACTTAGAGATTGACGAACTTGGATTAGATAGAACTGATATTGCCGTAATTGAAGCAATGATGGATAAATTTAACGGCGGTCCCGTTGGCTTAGAAACGCTTGCAGCAACTGTAAACGAAGATGCAAACACCATTGAAGACGTTATCGAGCCGTTTTTATTACAACTTGGCTTTATTTCAAGAACACCGCGCGGTAGAGTTTTGACTGCTGGTGCGTACAAGCATTTAGGAAGACCTGTTCCAAAGAGTGCACAAGTATCAATATTTGACGAAAATGACGACGATTAACGAAAATACAACTAAAAATAAACCGCTTTCAACTTCAGATTTTGACTATTATTTACCTGAAGAACTGATAGCACAAACACCTGCAAATCCAAGGGATAGTTCAAGGCTTTTACACTACGACAGAAAAAACGATAAAGTCGAGCATTTGATTTTCAGAGATATTGAAAATCTTCTAAAAAGAGGCGATTTACTCGTAATCAACACGACGAAAGTCTATCCTGCGCGTATGTTTGCAAAAACGGACTTTGGCGGAAAAGTTGAAATTTTGCTGTTAAAAAGGCTTAATCTAACCGATTGGGAAGTTCTCGTAAAACCTGGTAAAAAGGCTAAAATTGGCACGAAATTAACTATTTCCGACGAATTATCGCTGGAAGTTTTAGGTAGAACTGAAACGGGTGAAAGGGTTGTTAAATTTATATACGACGGCGTTTTTGAAGACATAATTTCAAGAATAGGCGAAATGCCACTTCCGCCGTATATCACTGAAAAACTAAAAGATAAAGACAGATATCAAACGGTTTACTGTAAAAACGAAGGAAGTTCGGCAGCGCCGACTGCGGGACTGCATTTTACCTTAGAATTAATAGAAAAATTAAAGAAAAAGGGTGTAGAGTTTGCAGAAGTCGAACTCTGTGTAGGCTTAGGCACTTTTAGACCTGTAAAAGTCGACGACGTAACTAAGCACGAAATGCACTCTGAACACTATAAAATCGACGCTGAAAATGCCGAAAAAATCAACAAGGCAAAGCGCGAAGGAAGAAGGGTAATAGCGGTTGGAACGACAAGCGTAAGAACGCTTGAAACTTGTGCAAATATTGACGGCACGGTTAAGGCTTGCGAAGGGGATACTCAAATTTTTATTTATCCGCCTTATAAATTCAAGTGCGTTGACGCGCTTATAACCAACTTTCACTTGCCAAAATCAACTCTTATAATGCTCGTTTCTGCGCTTTTAGGCAGAGAAAAAACACTTTCGTTATACGAACAAGCAGTTTCTGAAAGATATAGATTTTTTAGTTTTGGCGACTCAATGATGCTCTCATAACCGTCGCAATACTGCGTTTCTGCTCAGCGTTTTGACTTCGATAACCGACAAGGTTTATCTCACCCAAAACGTTTCGCGAGCCTTGTCTTGCTCGGTTCTGAAAACATCATATTTACTTAATAAAAATATACATAAAATTCAAATGCTTATGGAAAAATTTTCTTACGAAGTAGTAAAACAGGATAGCAAAACGGGGGCTCGTGCAGGGGTGCTTCACACACCGCACGGCGATATTTTAACGCCCGTTTATATGCCCGTAGGAACGCAAGCAACCGTAAAAGGGGTGCTCCCGCGCGACCTTAAGGAAGCGAATTCTCAGATAATACTTTCGAACACTTATCATCTGTATATGCGTCCAGGTGACGAAATCGTTAAAAACGCTGGCGGATTGCATAAATTTATGAATTGGGACAGACCGATTTTAACAGATAGCGGTGGCTTTCAAGTGTTCTCGCTTGCAAAACTTAACAACATAAAAGACGACGGTGTAACTTTTTCGTCAAACGTTGACGGAAGCAAGCATTTTATCACGCCCGAAAAGGCTATTGATATTGAAAACAATCTTGGCGCAGATATCATAATGGCTTTTGACGAGTGCAGTGAATACGGCGTAGACCACGCCCGCGCAAAAAAGGCTATGCAAAGAACGCTTTCTTGGCTTGATAGGTGTTATAACCACCACAAAAACGACAATCAGGCACTCTTTCCAATAGTTCAAGGAAATATGTATAAAGATTTGCGCGTTCAAAGTTTGAAAGAAACTACGCCTTACGCTAAATACGGAATTGCAATAGGCGGTTTGTCGGTTGGCGAGCCAAAGCCTATTATGTACGAAATGCTAGACGAACTTTATCCGCATTACCCAACTAATATTCCGCGCTATCTTATGGGCGTAGGAAGCCCCGATTGTCTAATAGAAGGTGTTATTCGCGGAATAGATATGTTCGACTGCGTTTTGGCAACGCGAATTGCCCGAAACGGAACTGCGCTAACGTCACGCGGAAAAGTCGTCGTAAGAAACGGCGCGTATAAAGACGATTATACGCCACTTGATCCAGAGTGCGACTGCTACGCGTGCAGAAATTACACTAAGGCTTATCTTCGCCATATGATAAACGTAGGCGAAATGATGGGCGGAATGCTTATAAGTTTGCATAATATAACCTTTTTAAACAAACTTATGTCAGATTTAAGAAACGCAATACTCGGCGACTACGTTTTAGAATTTAGAAAAGAATTTTACGCGAAATTTGGCAAAATTTAACAAAAACTTAAACTAAAAACGTAAAAATAGCGTTTATATAGACGCTTTTAGTTGCTTTTTTAAGTGATTTTTATTAAAATATTATCAAACTCTAAGGAGATGAAAAATGGATTTATTTTATTTATTAGCGTCAGCAGAAGAAACTATCACGTCAAGTGGCGATACTACTACGGGGGCGAACACGGGCTCTCCGTGGATGACTTATTTGGTTTGGGGCGGACTGTTCCTTATTATGATAGTCTACTTCTTTTTAAGTAGTCGTCGCAGAAAGAAATATCAAGAAGAAGCGCAACAAAAACTCAACTCTATCGCACCGGGCGACACTATCAAGACAATCGGCAGAATTTGCGGTGTAGTTCAAGAAATTTTACCAGACGGATCTATCGTTTTATTGACAGGTAGCGAAAATTATCCAAGTTATATTAGAATTGACAGAGAAGCAATCGCAGAATTCAGAAAGGCTAGCGAAGAAAATTCTGATCCGTTCGAAGAAACCGAAAAAGACGCTCAAAGTGAAAATGTCGTAGAAGAAACGATAAATACTCAAAACGAGCAAGAAAACGTTGACGTTATAGAAGATGCGCCACAAGCAGAAGAAGAAATTCCGCAAGATACCGATAACGACTAAAAATCATAAAAAACGCTGAAATTTCAGCGTTTTTTTCATACTTAGAAAACTTTTTGCATAAGTTGTATAAAAAAACAAAAAGTGGGGTTGTGATTTTGGAGAAGAAATCGGTGTTTATTTTGGGGATATTAATATCGGTGGCGGTAACTTTAGGGCTTATACTGGTTTTTTCGTTACTAACGCAAGCGTTTAATTTTACTGATACTGTGGTCAGAATAGTCAATCAAGTAATAAAAGTTCTTGCAATTTTTATCGGTGCAAGATTTTGTATTAAGAGTAAAGGCGCGCTTTTCGGGGCGTTGTTTGGCTTGATTTATGGAATTTTAACCTTCTTAGTTTTTGGCTTAATTGCAAAAAATATAAGTTTTGATTTAAGTTTATTACTAGAAGTTCTTTACACGTCGGTAGTCGGGGTGTTTTGCGGAATTATGTCAGTTAATTTCAAAAGATAAATTTAGGCAAAATATAGCCAAAAAACTAAAGAAATTAGCCTTTGCGGAAACGGTTAACCCGTTTACCGCATTTTTTTGTTTAAAAATTAGCAAAAAGTCGGTAAAAATTAGGAAAAAGTTTAAAAAACTATTGACTTTAATCTTATCTTATAATATAATGTTTGAGTATAGTTAGCGCAGTATGCGCATTTATAGTAAATTTACTTTTCACGAAAAATTTGGAGGCTTTATGAGTAAGACGAAATCAATAGTCATCATATTCGTATTGACAGTCCTTATTGCGTTGACGGCAGTGGCAACTTTCGTAAGTTTCCCAATTCCAAACAGCGTAAAAGACTACAATTCGATTATGAGCCTTATTGGAAAAGGCATTGATTTATCAGGCGGTTACTACGTAGTATTAACACCTGAAGGCGAAGATACGTCAGAAGACGTGTTGGATAGGGCAATGAACATTTTGAGAACGAGACTTGATAACAAGGGTTACACCGAAGCAACGATCTCCGTTCAAGATTTGAATAAAATCCGTATTGAAATTCCTGAAGTTGATAACGCTGAAGAAGTGTTACAAGTTATCGGTAGCACGGGTGAACTAACTTTCCAAGATGCTGCAGGTAACGTTTTATTAACTGGTGACGATATCGAATCTGCATACGCAGGTTACGACAACGACAACGGCTACGTTTGCGTTATGAATTTCACATCGGCTGGCGTAACTAAGTTTAGCGAAGCAACCAGAAGAATTTTAGACGACGAACTTGAAGATAACGCAATGTACATCTATCTTGGTGACGAAGTTCAATCTGCGCCACAGGTTAACGAACAAATTACAAGCAATTCTGCTCAAATTACGTTCGGTCAAGATGCAACGCTCGACCAAGCGCAAGCAATCGCGTCAGTTATCGAAAGCGGTAGACTTCCAATCGAATACACGGTAAGCGAATCTAGATCAATCTCTGCTCGTTTAGGTGAAACTGCAATTTCTAAAAGTTTAATTGCAGCAGCTATTGGACTTGCGATCATCTTCATTATCATGATTTTCTTCTATCGCGGTATGGGTGTTGCAGCGGACGTTGCGCTCGTAATCTACACGCTTTTATACATTATTCTTCTTGCTATCGTACCTAATATTCAACTTACTTTACCAGGTATTGCAGGTATCCTACTTTCAATCGGTATGGCAGTTGACGCAAACGTCGTAATTTTCGAAAGAATTAAAGACGAATTCCGTGGTGGTAAGACTGTAATAACCAGCGTAAACTCAGGTTTCAAGCGCGCAATCATTACGGTTATCGACTCTAACGTAACGACGATTTTAGCGGCAATCGTACTTTGGTTACTTTGCCCAGGTGCAATCAAGGGCTTTGCAATCACGCTTCTTATCGGTATCGTACTTTCAATGATAACTTCGATTTTCGTAACGAGGGGATTATTAAAAGTATTCTTACCGCTTTCTAAAAAGCAAGATAAATTCTTCAACCTTAAAAAGGAGGTAGAATTAGATGCTTAATTTACAAAACAAACAATTTAAAATCGTTGAAAAGTTTAAAATATTTTTGGCAATCTCACTCGTAATTATCCTTGCAGGCGTAGTAATGCTTTTCGTTAAAGGTATGAACGTTGGTATCGACTTTTCGGGTGGTGCAAAATTAGAAATTCAATTATCTTCGTTTGCTGGAGATAGCGACGCTCGCGATATTATCGACGGCGAAATCAGTAAATTCTTAGACGAAAACGGATTAAAAAGAGTAGGTGCCGTTCAAACTTCACCAAGTGAAGGTGGCGTAACTTACGAATACCGTCTTTCTTACTATCACAACGGCGATTTGAAAACTAGCGAACAAGAACAAGAGTTTATGGCGTTTATTCAAGGCGATTTGTACGACGACACCAACAACGGTTTGTGTGGCGAATTACAAACTAAACTCGACGAATTATTTAAGACGAACGAAACTTTAATTGCAAAAGGTGCTGTTTTAGACGATAACGCAGTTACTGCACACACCGTTGGTGCAACTGCAAGTGGCTCACTTTTAAGAAACGCTTGTATCGCACTTTTGGTTGCAGTCGTTATAATGCTTATCTATATCGTTATCAGATTTACGCTATCAAGCGCGCTCGCATCAATCTGCGCACTCGTTCACGACGTATTGATTATGATTGCTCTTACCGTTATTTTCCAAATTCCGGTAAACTCAACGTTTATTGCTGCAATCATCACTATCGTAGGTTACTCAATCAACGCAACAATCGTTGTATTTGATAGAATTAGAGAAGAGTCTAAGCAAGAATCTAACAAAGATAAGACTGACGCTGAAATTGCTAACTACTCAATCGTAAAAACTTTGGGAAGATCAATTCTTACCACTTTAACGACACTCGTAATGGTATTATTCCTTGCAATCTTCAGTGTTTCAACTATTAAAGAATTCATTATCCCAATCATCTTCGGCTTGATTGCAGGTGCGTATTCGTCTGTATTCCTTGCATCAAGTTTCTGGACTATCTTCAGAAAGGTAGGCAAAAAATCAAAGAAAAAGGCATAATAGCCGTAAAGTTAAAGCAATGCGGACGAGAATACTCGTTCGCATTTTGCTAATTTTAGCCTAAATTTAGGCTTAATAAAAATCTAAAGAAAAATACAAAAAGGAAAGGAAAAATGGTTGATTATAAATTCAATTTCAAAGATAATCGCACAAAAATTGAAGAACTTTCAAAATCTTGCGGTTTATTTTTTGAAACTACTGCAATTTTATATTCTCGCGGTTTTGATACGATAGAAAAAATCAACTATTTTCTAGACCCGGGGAAACATCATTTTAAAAACCCTTACACCTTAAAAGGGGTAAAAGAAGCGGTTGAAAGAATAAAACAGGCAAAGGCTGACGGTGAAACGGTAGCAGTTTACGGCGACTACGACGCCGACGGAATTTGTGCAACGACCGTATTATATTATGCACTTAAAGAGTTTGGGATCGAGCCTATTACCGTTATTCCAGAGCGTGAGAACGGTTACGGCTTGCAAATTCCCGTGCTCGACAAGTTAATTGAAGAGCATTTCCCAACGCTTATTATCACGGTAGACTGTGGTATAAGTTGCTATAAAGAAGTTGAATATCTCAAAAACGAAGGTATCGACGTAATCGTAACCGACCACCACGAACTTCCAGACGTTTTACCAAATTGTACGGTAATCAACTGTAAAATTCCGTCAGACTTTGGCTTTGACAGTTTATGCGGAGCGGGGGTTGCGTATAAACTCAGTTATGCGCTAATCGGTGAAAAAGCAAATAATCTTCTCGATTTTACAGCGATTGCAACTATCGCAGACAGTATGCCGTTATCGGGCGAAAACAGAGATATAGTTTTCGAAGGCGTAAAAATGATACGAAGCGGAAAAGCGCACCCAGCGATTAACGAACTTATCGCAGTAAGCAATATGCGCGAAGTAAATTCAACTTCACTTGCCTTTACTATTGCGCCAAGAATTAACGCAGCAGGTAGAATGGGGGATGCTAAATCCGCGCTAACTTTAATGACGACCGATTCTTCGTTTAAAATCGAAGAACTTGCAATAAAACTAAACGGCTATAACCAACAGCGCCAGACTGAGTGCGAAAAACTTTACAAAAGCGCGAAACAAAAACTTATAGATACTTGTTATAACAAAAAAATAGTCGTCTTAAGTGACGACGAGTGGAACAGTGGTTTAGTCGGTATAATTGCCGCTAAACTCGTTGAAGAATTTTCGCGCCCAGTAATACTCTTTGTCAATAACAACGGAAAATTACACGGTTCTGCGCGTTCGATTGACTCAATTAACATTTTTGAAGCCATTTCAGAGTGCAAGGAAAACTTGACCGAATTTGGTGGACACGCTCAAGCAGCGGGGATTTCCGTTTTAGAAGAAAACTTTGAAAAGTTTAAACAAGACATTGAAAAATATATAGACGAAAATTACGGTTATGAAGTTTTCAAGCCTAAAAAGACGGTAGAATTTTGTATAAATAAGCCGTTTACTTTACCGCTTGCGCGCGAACTTAACAAACTCGAACCGTTTGGAACGGGCAACAAAAAACCGTTATTCTCGTTAAAAACGAATTTGCCGTGCGCAAGTTTTATGAAGCCAGGCTCGCCACACTTGTTACTTAAAACCAAGTTTATTGATATGCTTTATTTTAACGGGTCAGATAGTTTAGGGCTAATAAACGCAGGTACGGAAAAGGAAATCGTGTTCGAGCCGAATATTTCAGTATTTAACTATGAAGAATCGCTAAAAGGCTACGTTAAGTATATCGACTACGAAGTAACCGCAACGCCGAGAATAAAACTTTACGCGTTCAGATCTGGGCTTTTAACCGCGCTGAACGACAACGACGATTATCTGTATATTTCAACGGAAATGACTAAAAAAGTCGTTTCTGACAGTCTAAGCGGTCATTACGGAACGATTTTTGCCGTATATAATATAGACAATTTAAAAGATTTTGAAAATTTACAAAACCTTGACAGTTCATTATACTACACGCTTAATAGAAATTTAGTAAACAATCTAGTGGTTGGCTTGACTGACTGCGAAGTTGAAGGATACAGAAGAATAGTTTACCTAGATAGACCGCTCGGAACAGTTCCTAAGTTTGATTTTATATCTGAAACTTTTATAGACAGGTCGCAAAAAGCGTACGACTATGCGCGACTTGACACGGCAAAACCAGTTTTTGCAGACATATTTAAAAAGGCAAAGTCAGAGCGTATTTATGCAACTGACAGCGTTGATTACGCGCTTAAAAACAGTTTTGGCTATTCGCCTGAACAGGTTGTGTTTACTTTAGAAGTGTTTATAGAACTTGGAATTTTTAGTTTTAAAAACGGAATACTGAAACACAATCAAGAAATAAGAAGCAGTTTAGACTCATCTAAAATTTATAGTGAAGTATTAAAATTAAAGTGATATTATGTATGAGATTTTAGACCTTATAAAAACTAAATATCCGAAAAACGAAGCAAAAATAATAGAAAAAGCCTTCTATTTTGCTAAAGACGCGCACGAAGGACAAAAGCGCGCCAGCGGTGAAGAATATTTTATTCACCCTTGTGCAGTATCTCAAATCTTAATTGATTTAGGACTAGATTCTGCGACTATTTGCGCTGCATTTTTACACGATACGATAGAAGATACTCAAGTTTCTGAAGGGGATATTAAGCGTGAGTTTGGCGAAGAAGTTTTAGCGCTCGTTCAAGGCGTAACTAAACTTGAAAAGTTCGAGTTTAAGTCGAAAAAAGAAGAGCAGGCTGAAAACTTTAAAAAGATTTTCGTTTCAATGGCAAACGATATTCGCGTTATTATTATAAAACTTGCCGACAGACTTCACAACATGCGTTCGCTCAACTTTTTGTCGGTCGTTCGTCAGCAAGCAATGGCAAAAGAAACGCTTGACATTTACGCACCGCTAGCGGGTAGACTTGGTATTTCTCAAATCAAGTGCGAACTTGAAGACTTGTGTTTAAAATACTTAAAGCCTGAAATTTACGAATATTTAAGAGAAAATATCTCAGTCGAAATAGGTGAAAGAAGGCAGTTTGTTACCTTCGTCGTTGACGAAATAAAAGGAATTTTACAAGAATCGGGCATAAAAGGCGAAGTTATCGGTAGACCTAAACACTTTTATTCGATATACCGCAAAATGACTACGCAGGATAAGCAACTTAGTCAAATTTACGATTTAACCGCGGTTAGAGTTATCGTTGAAAGCATTGACGAGTGTTATGAAATCTTAGGTAAAATCCACAAAAAGTGGGTTCCTATACCTGGTAGAATTAAAGATTATATCGCAACGCCAAAGCCTAATATGTACCAAAGTTTGCACACGACAGTCGTAACTACTTTCGGTCAAACTTTCGAAATTCAAATCCGCACTTACGAAATGCACAAAATGGCAGAGTACGGTATCGCGGCGCACTGGAAATATAAAGAAAATAAAGACGACGAAGACTCGTTCGACAAGCGTCTTTCGTGGATTAGAGAAGTTATGGAGTGGCAAGGTGGAGTCAAAGACTCAACCGAGTTTGTCGAGTCCATTAAAGGCGATATTTACAGTCAAGAAGTGCTTGTATTCACTCCAAAGGGCGAAGTGTTCAGTCTTGCTCCGAACGCAACGCCAATCGACTTTGCTTACCGCGTTCACACAGAAGTCGGAAATATGTGCGTAGGTGCGAAAGTCAACGGAAAAATGGTACCGCTATCAACCACTTTAAAGGTTGGGGACATAGTTGAAATTATAACTCAAAAAAATTCGAAAGGTCCGTCTTGGGACTGGCTTAAAATTTGTCAAACTCCGTCAGCGCGCGCAAAAATCAAGCAATTTTTCAAGCGTCAAATGGCAGACGAGCACGTTAAAATGGGTAAGAGTATGCTCGAGAGCGAAGTAAAAAGTCGCGGTTATACTCTTTCACAATTATTAACTAACGACAACTTTGAAAGAGTGAGTCAAAAGATGAATTTTACGACGGTTGAAGAAATGTACGCAGCCATAGGTTGCGGTGCAGTGCTTGCGTCACTCGTTGCGTATAAATTTATTGATATCTATAAAAAAGAACACCCGATTATCCCACAAAATATCGCTAAAAAAGCGGGGAAAGACAAAGATACGCGCTCTTATGGCGACGTCAAAATCGACGGCGTAGACGGGCTTTTAGTTCGCTTTGCAGGATGCTGTAACCCAGTTCCAGGGGATAGAATAGTCGGCTTTGTTTCGCGCGGTAGAGGCGTTACGGTGCACCGTGAAGACTGTCCGAATATGCGTGACCAAGACGCGGATAGGCTTTTAAAAGCAGAGTGGACGGGTGAAGGCGGAAGTTACGTCGTAAGTATTAAAATTACGGCAACTGAAAACGCACCGCTACTTAATATCGTTTCAACGGTTTGTGCTCAAATTGGTCTTTTCGTACTTTCGTTCAACGGCAGAGTTGATGCAAAATCCCACTCGTCACTTGCCGAAATTACGGTAAGACTTAACAAGAAATCAGACCTTGACGAACTACTTAAAAAACTCAAAGATAACGCAAGCGTCATTGACGTATATAGAACTATCGTATAATTTATGAAAATTGAAACTCATATCGGTTTTATCGGTGTAAACACTTACGTTTTAACTGATGAAAACAAAAATTCAATAATTATCGATCCAAGCGAAAACGCAACGAAGATTTTAAAAGATTTGCAAAAAAACGGCTTTTTATTAAAAGCCGTTTTGCTGACGCACGGACACTTTGACCATATAGAAGGGGCGATAGAATTACAAGACTACGCGCCTATTTATATACACGAAAGCGAAGAGCAGTTTTTAAACGACAAAAGCCTTAATTTGTGCGAAGAACTTGGAAAAAGACAGTCTCGAAAAATCACGAATTACAAAACTTTTTTAAGTGGCGATTTGAAAATCGACGGGTTTTCTTTCGGTGTAAAAGTGTTGCATACGCCGGGGCACACTTTGGGTTCGTGTTCGTTTTTTATTGACGAAAAACTGTTTTCAGGGGATACGCTTTTTTATCACTCGTTCGGTCGATACGATTTGCCTACGGGGAATTTTAATTCGCTTTGTAAGTCGGTTGTCAGTTTATTAGACAATTTAGATGAAAGCGTTGAAATTTATCCAGGTCACGGCGAAAAAACGAGCGTAAAAGAAGAAAAATTATACAACGGATTATATCATTATGCTAAAAACAAACTTTAACGAATTTGAAAACGATTTAGGTGAAATTTTAAGAGAATTCGGCGAACTTTCTACCTATGAATTTTCTGTTTTTGGAAATTTTGAAGGGGATAAATTTTTAGTTTCTACCGAGATAAACGACAAAAAGTGGGAATATAATTACGACTTTACTTTTTCAGATGAACTTGAAAAAAAGAGACTTTTAAAAAGATACTTAAAAATATCGCTTTACAAAAGTCTGGTTGCGTTTTTTGAAAAAAGTTTGCCTTGGGGCTCGCTTACAGGTATAAGACCGACGAAACTTGCCTATCAATATATAGAGAATAACGAAGATTTTGAAAGTAAGTTTTTAAACGAACTTCTGGTTTCTCAAAATAAGACTGAAATCGTTAAAAAGATTATAAACGCGCAAAAATCGTACTACGAGAAAACCGACGCTAATTGCGACTTTTTCGTAAGTATTCCGTTCTGTCCGTCACGCTGTGCGTACTGCTCGTTTTTATCAAACGAGATTGCAAAAGAAAAGAATATTAAAGAGTATATCGACGCTTTAATTAAAGAAATAAAAGAATCAAAAAAACTTGTAAAAAATCTAAGAAGCGTGTATATCGGTGGCGGAACGCCAGTGTCGCTTAAGACGGAAGATTTTTTAAGAGTGCTTGACGCTATCGGAAAAGTAGACGTTGAATATACCGTTGAAGCGGGTAGACCTGACGTAATAACTGAAGAAAATCTAAAAATAATGAAAGAGTACGGCGTAACGCGCGTATGCGTAAATCCGCAAACCTTTTCAGACGAGACGCTTGAAAGACTTGGAAGACGTCACACCGCGAAAGAGTGCAAAGATAAATACGCACTTGTAAAAAGTTTTGGTTTTGACGTCAATATGGATTTAATTGCAGGGCTTATCGGTGAAAATTTTGACACTTTTAAACTTTCGCTCGATACGGCAATAAGCTTAAACCCTGAAAATATAACCGTACACACTTTGGCGTTAAAGCGTGGCTCCCGCCTTCGTGAAAGCGTTGATAGACTAACTGAAAACGAAGTTTCTAAAATGGTTGAATACGCGCATAGCGCACTGCAAAATGCGGGGTATAGTCCGTATTATTTGTACCGTCAAAAATATATGGCTGGGAATTTAGAAAACACGGGATACGCTAAAAAAGGCAAAGAGTGTGTTTATAATATTGATATAATGGAAGAAATCTCGCAGATTATAGCGTCCGGCGCGAATGCCGTTTCAAAACAAGTGGAAAACGCTAAAAACAAAATCGAAAGAGTAGGCGCGCCAAAAGACATAAAGACGTATATCGACAAAATCGACCAAGTAATAGACAAAAAATTCAAACTTTATAATAATTAATGAAAGAAAAAAGTAAAAAGTGGCTAAAAATCGTTTTACTTTTTTCAATCAATCTGTTAATATATTAATGCTACTTATTGCTATGGTGCGCGATTTTCTCTGACGCACGCCTTGGTTATAAGCAAATATAATTTTTAGGAGAACAAAAATGGAAAAGGAATTAAAGCAATCAATTATCGAATCTTACAAGACTCACGAAGGTGACACTGGTTCTGTTGAAGTTCAAGTTGCACTTTTAACTGAAAGAATCAACCACTTAAACGAGCACTTAAAGACTAATATCCACGACAACCACTCAAGACGCGGTCTTTTAAAAATGGTTGGTCGCAGAAAGGGTTTACTTGACTATCTCAAGAGTAAGGATATTGAAAAGTACAGAGATTTAATTGCAAGATTGAACTTAAGAAAGTAATAAAAAAACGGGGTGTTGTTTTAACGCACCCTTTTTTTGTATTTTTTAATATAATTTTAAAAAAATGCGTGTAAAAAATCACGCTTTTCTAAATAATTAGAGTAAAGATAAGGAGAACAAATGTTAGAAAATCACAAAATTTTTGAAACGGAAATCGGCGGAAGAGTAGTATCCGTTGATACCGGTAAGTATGCAGGACAAGCCAACGGCTCGTGTATTATCCGTTCGGGTGAAACGGTCGTTATGGTAAACGCAACGATGGCTGAAAAAGCAAGAGAAGGTATGGACTTTTTCCCACTTTCAGTCGACTACGAAGAAAAAATGTACGCAGTAGGTAAAATTCCTGGTGGCTTCAAACGTCGTGAAGGCAGAGCAAGCGACAAGGCAATTTTAACTTCACGTCTTATTGATAGACCTATAAGACCACTTTTCCCAAAGGGCTTTTTCAACGACGTAACGGTTGTAGCAACCGCACTTTCAGTTGACAGTAACATTTCCCCAGAACCGCTTGCAATGCTTGGTAGTTCAATCGCGCTATCAATTTCTGATATTCCGTTTGCAGGACCAACTGGATCTGTATTCGTTGGATGCGTTGACGGAAAATATATCATCAACCCTAACAACGAAGAAAGAGAAAAATCTTCACTTCACCTTGCGTTATCAGGAACTAAAGATGCAATAATGATGGTTGAAGCAGGCGCAAAAGAAGTTGACGACGAAGTTATGATTGGCGCAATTTTATTTGGTCACGAAGAAATCAAAAAGCAATGCGCGTTCGTTGAACAAATTGTAAGCGAAGTAGGTAAAAAGAAGGTTGAAATGGAATATTATCACGTTCCAGAAGACCTTGATAGCGCCGTTCGTGCTTACGCAAGCGAAAAACTCGACTGGGCACTTGACACTTTCGATAGAAACGTTCGTCAAAGCCGTCAAGATGAAGTTGAAAAAGATTGTTTAGAACACTTTAGCGAAGAATTTAGCGGTTTAGAACGCGAAATTAAAGATTCGCTTTACTATATAACTAAAGAAAAGGTAAGGGCGAAAATTACTAATAACGGCGTTCGTCCAGACGGTAGATCTCTTACTGAAATCAGACCTATTTGGTGCGAAAACGGAATTTTACCACGCGTTCACGGAACGGGCGTGTTCACTCGCGGTCAAACTCAAGTTATGACTACTTGTACCTTAGGTACTATGAGTGATATTCAAAAACTCGAAGGCTTAGACGACGAAGTTCAAAAAAGATACATGCACCACTACAACATGCCAGGCTACGCTTCAGGCGAAGCGAAACCACTTCGTTCGCCAGGTCGTCGTGAAATCGGTCACGGCGCACTCGCTGAACGCGCTTTAGAGCCTGTAATTCCGTCAATTGATGAATTCCCATACAGTATCAGAGTCGTAAGTGAAGTTTTAAGTTCAAACGGTTCAACTTCACAAGCATCAGTTTGCGGTTCAACACTCGCACTTATGGACGCAGGTGTTCCTATTAAAAACCCAGTTGCAGGTATTGCAATGGGACTTATTAAGGACGTTGAAAGCGGTAAAGTATCGGTTATGAGCGATATTCAAGGCTTAGAAGACTTCCTTGGCGATATGGACTTTAAGGTTGCTGGTACTGTAAACGGTATCACTGCTATCCAAATGGATATTAAAATTAAGGGTATTGACGAAGCAATTTTACGCCAAGCAATCAAGCAAGCAAACGAAGGTAGACAACACATTTTAAACAAGATGCTCGAAGTTATACCAGCACCAAAGGCAGAACTTTCTAAGTACGCACCTAAGATTTTAACTTTCGAAATCAATCCTGAAAAGATTAAAGACGTTATCGGTTCGGGCGGTAAGACAATAAACAAGATTATCGACGAAACTGGCTGTAAGATTGATATTATGGAAGACGGCAAGGTATTCGTTGCATCATACAGCGAAACTATTGAACCTGCTAACCGCGCTAAAGACATTATTATGTCGATTGCAAAAGACCTCGAAGTTGGCGATATGTTCATAACGAGCGTTGCAAGAATTTTACCTAAAGTTGGTGCGTTCTGCGAACTTACACCAGGTCACGACGGTATGATTCATATCTCAAAACTCGGCGTTAAACAAAAGGTAAACAGTGTTGAAGAAGTTTTATCTATCGGCGACACTGTAAAGGTTGAAATTATTAAAATAGGCGAAAAGGGCGTAGACCTTAAGCTTTTAGAAAAAATGGAAACCGCTGAATAATAAAATAAAAGGTGGTATAGCGGTTGCTATGCCACTTTTTGCAAATTTATTTGATTATGAAAAAGAAATTTTTGATTTTAACCGTAATACTGAGTTTGTGCGTATCCGTTTTTGGGTGCACTTTACCAAGCGGAAAAGTTGAATTTACCACGCTTTACGAAAAAGACGTTTTTAAAAGCAGTGGTATAACGACTTCTTACAACGCGCAAAGTTTAGTAAACGCAGTTACAAATGAAAAAATGAGTGCAATCGTCACCGTTTACTCCGAACAATATACCGATTTTTTGGGAATAACCGTGTCATCGACTAATATAAGTCAAGGTAGCGCAGGTATTTTTTACTATGCTGACGGCGTATATTATGCACTGACGAACAACCACGTAGTTTGTAAAGACGTAAATTATTCAAGCCAAGATATTTACGTAGAAGATTGCTGGGGAAACGTATACGACGCGTACGTTTATCAAAACCCTGAAAAAACGGTAAGTGCTATTTCTCCGCTATACGACCTTGCGGTTGTTTGCTTTAAGGCAAGCGAAAAACTTGAAACGTTAAGTTTAGCAAGCGAAAATCCTATAAAAAATGATACGGTCGTGCTAGTTGGTACGCCAGAAGGTCAAAAAAACGCGATTTTGTTTGCAAATATTATAGGTTACGTCGTTCCGAACGTAGAAGATTCATCAACGAATAAGATTGATTTTGAAATCGTATCATACGATTGTTCGAGCAAGCAAGGTTCTAGCGGTGGACCGCTTATTAATAATTCGCTCGAGATTGTAGGTGTGCATTTTGGCGGGGGTGAAACTCAAACTCGCGAATACGGTGGCGCAGTCCCAATTTTAAAAGTCAAAGAATTTTTAAGTCAGTATTGCTTAAGTTAAGGAGAGAAGATGATTTATCATGATAAAGACTCTAAAAGCGTCTTAGAATTGTTAAATACGGAAAAAAACGGACTTAAATCTGCTCAAGTAAAGGAGCGACAAGATAAGTTTGGCGAAAATAAATTAAAAGAAAAGAAGAAGAAAAACAACTTTCAACGTTTTTTAGAACAGTTTAAAGACGTTATGATTTTAATTTTGATTGCTGCGGCGGTTATTTCTTTCGTGGTTGCTTGCATAGAAGGCGATCCGAAGGAGTTTTTTGAACCAATTTTAATTTTAGCAATCGTAATTATTAATGCAGTAATGGGCGTATTGCAAGAAAGTAAGGCGGAAAAAGCGCTTGATGCGCTAAAGAGTTTGTCCGCACCGCACGCGCGCGTTATTCGTGACGGAGTTGAAAGTGTTATTGATGCAAAAGAACTTGTTCCAGGTGATATCATAAAAGTTGAAGCAGGCGACTTTATTCCAGCAGACTGTAGATTGATAGAAAGCACGAGTTTAAAAAGCGAAGAAAGCGCGTTGACGGGCGAATCTGTTCCAAGCGAAAAGGATGCAAACGTTATTGTAAAAGACAACGCACCGCTAGGCGACAGACAAAATATGATTTTCTCGGGTTGTAGCATAACTTACGGTACGGCAATAGCAGTCGTTACCGCAACGGGTATGGATACCGAAATGGGTAAAATCGCAAACCTACTTGACAGCGAAGAAGAAGGGCAAACGCCACTTCAGAAAAAACTTGCAAGCCTTGGTAAATATCTAGGAATAGTTGCGCTTACTTGCTGTGCAATTATATTTATCGTAGGGCTTTCTAGCGGTATGGAAGTTCTCGATATCTTTATGACTTCAGTATCCTTAGCCGTTTCTGCAATCCCTGAAGGCTTGCCTGCGATTGTAACGATAGTCTTGTCAATAGGCGTTCAGCGCATGGTAAAGAAAAATGCGATAATTCGCAGACTTCCAGCGGTTGAAACGCTAGGTAGCGCGTCGATTATTTGCTCGGATAAAACGGGAACGCTTACCCAAAACCGTATGACGCTTGTTAAGGCGTACACGGCAAAAAAGGGCGTGCTTGAAGAAATAACGGAAAATAACGACGACGAAGTTAAAAAACTGCTTGCGTTCGGAACTCTATGCTCGGACGGTTCAGTCGTGTTTAACGGCGATAAAGAACAACATATTGGCGATCCGACGGAAACTTCAATAGTTTTCGCTGCTTACAAAAACGGGCTTAAAAAAGAAGATTTAAACGCAAAATATCCGCGTATAGGCGGTATTCCGTTTGATTCTGACAGAAAATTGATGTCAACAATCAACGAAATAGACGGAAAGAAAGTAGTAATCGTAAAAGGCGCGTTCGACGTGTTGATTGAACGAACGCTCGGTGACGATATCAAAAAAGCAAAAGAAGTTTGCGACGAAATGAGTGCAAACGCCTTGAGAGTTTTAGCAGTTTGTTATAAATATATTGACGAAATTCCTAAAAACTTAACGAGTGAAAATCTTGAAAACGAATTAACTTTCCTAGGGCTTGTCGGTATGATTGATCCGCCTAGACCTGAAGCAAAAGAAGCGGTTAGAATTTGCCGTAAAGCGGGAATTAAACCTGTTATGATAACGGGTGACCACGTAGTTACTGCATCTGCAATCGCAAAAGAACTTGGAATTTTACTTGACGGCGATATGTCGATAACGGGCGCAGAACTTGATAAAATGACAGATGCTGAACTTGATAGCGTAGTTGAAAAAATCTCCGTCTACGCCCGCGTTTCGCCTGAAAATAAGATAAGAATAGTAAAGGCATGGCAAAGACGCGACCAAGTCGTTTCTATGACTGGTGACGGCGTAAACGACGCGCCAGCGCTAAAGGCGGCAGATATCGGTTGTGCTATGGGTATAACTGGTACTGACGTTGCTAAAGGGGCGGCGGATATTACTTTGACTGACGATAATTTCGCAACTATCGTTGACGCGGTAAGAGAAGGTCGCGGAATATATTCTAACATTAAAAAGGTAGTAGGATTCTTACTCGGAACGAATATTGGCGAAATTATAGTCGTTTTCCTTGCAATGATGCTTTGGCACGTTACACCGCTACTTTCGATGCAACTTCTATGGATAAACCTTGTAACCGACAGTTTACCGGCTATTGCACTCGGTATGGAAGCGGTCGAGAACGACGTTATGGAAAAACCGCCAAAACCTAAGAAAGAAGGGCTTTTCGCGCACGGCTACGGTGTAAGAATTATACTTCAAGGCATAATGTTCGGCGCGCTTGCGCTCGTTGCATATAAAATTGGTGAAGTATCAACTGGCTCGCTTTCAGGTGGGCAGACGATGGCGTTTATCGCGCTTTCGCTATCACAAGTTATTCAAGCGTTTAACATGCGTTCAGACCACTCGCTTTTTAAAATAGGATTTTTCTCTAACAAAAAGTTAAATCTTTCTGCGCTGGTATCAATAATACTTGTGCTACTCGTAATATTTACTCCGCTAAAAATAGTGTTTGGTCTAATCACTTTAGACTTAAAACTATATTTAATAGCGTTTTCTATGGCACTTATTCCGCTTGTAGTTATGGAACTAGGCAAGTTATTTAGTTTTATTTTTAACAAAAATAAATAAGAATAAAAGAATTCGCGCTCGCAAACTGCGAGCGCGATTTGATTTTTTTTTAAGTTTTTATGCTGAAATTTGAACTTGAGTAAACAATGCATCGATTTTAGTAACGGTCTTTGCTTTCATAAGTGTCGACAGTGCAATAAAGACGTAGGGGTCCTTGAGTGTCGATTAAATAAAGAGAATATTAACAAAGAAAAGGTAAAGTGAAAAGTATTTTTTTCAAAATTTGTGATTATGCTTGAAATTGTACATAAAATATGCTATTATTATCTAAATTAGATAAATGAAGGTAGAATATGGACTATAATGTAAAACAACTTCCAATGCTGATACTACGCGGAAAGACTTTGCTTCCGTCAGTTACCGCAAGTTTTGACGTTGGGAGAATAAAATCGCTTACTGCGGTTGGAAAATCAATAGACTATAACAATCTTATGTTTATTGTAAGTCAAAAAGATGCGACGGTTGAAGAACCGACCGAATTTGACGTTTACGATGTTGGCGTAGTCGTAAGGGTAAAGAAAATTTCTCAACTTGGCGGAACAAATTTAAGGGTTTTTGTTGAAACCTTATACCGTGCAGAAATTAGAGAAGTAGAAGATAAAACCGATTATTTCTTAGCAAGCGTCGTCGAACAACCCGACGTTTTATTCGACAGTGCCGACGAAAAGGCGTATTTTGAAGTTTGTAAAGAAAAAATAAGAGAATATACGCTTGTAAATCCGAAAACTTCTCGCGAACTAACTGACGTTTTACGAACTATACCTGAAACTGACAAATTCTGTAACGTGGCAAGTTACCATCTTCCGATAAAAGAAGACGAAAAGCAAGAAATTTTAGATGAAACCGTCACTTTTGATAGGCTAAAAATGCTTATTAAGTCGGTTATGCGCCTTATCGAGTTTTCTAAACTTGAAAAAAAGATCGCAGAAAGCGTAAAAGAATCAATCGACAAAAGCCAAAAAGAATACTATCTTCGCGAACAACTTAAAGCCGTTCATAAAGAGCTTGGCGACGACGGAAACGAAATAATCGAACTTCGTGAAAAAATTCTTGCTAAGAAAATGCCAAAGGAAGTCGAAGAAAAAGGACTTAAAGAACTTGACAGAATGTCGAAAATGAGTTCGTCATCTCCAGATTACACCGTTCTCAGAACGTACGTCGACGCTTTAATTGAACTTCCTTTTAACGAAACGACCAAAGACAGAGAAGATATTAACGAAGCGATAGAAATTTTGGATAGCGAGCATTTTGGGCTTGAAAAAGTCAAAGAACGCATTATCGAATATATCGCAGTTTTAAATAAAACTGGCAAAATGTCGTCAACGATTTTATGCTTAGTAGGTCCACCGGGGGTTGGTAAAACTTCGGTTGCGACTTCTATTTCGCATGCGCTTGACAGAAAGTTCGTTCGTATGAGTTTAGGTGGCGTTAAAGACGAAGCGGAAATTCGCGGTCACCGTAAAACTTATATCGGCGCAATGCCTGGTAGAATTATTACGGGGCTAAAAAACGTAGGCGTTTCAAATCCAGTATTTTTGCTTGACGAAATTGATAAAATGTCAGTTGACCTTAGGGGAGATCCTGCAAGCGCGCTTTTAGAAGTTTTAGATCCTGAACAAAACACGACTTTCCGCGATAGATATATGGAAATTCCATACGATTTATCGAAAGTTTTGTTTATAACTACTGCAAACAGTCTAGATACGATTCCATCGCCACTTCTTGACAGAATGGAAATTATCGAACTTGATGGTTATACTAAAGAAGAAAAAGTCGAAATCGCTAAACAATATTTAATTAAAAAGCGTGCGCGCATTAACGGACTTACCGAAAAGAATATCGAGTTTACTGATGATTCGCTAACCGCAATCGTTTCAGGTTACACTCGCGAAGCAGGCGTTAGAAATCTTGAAAGAAAAATTGACGCAATCTGCAGAAAAGTAACGACTGAATTTTCAAAACTCAAGAAATTTGGAAAGCGTAAAATAACTGAAAAAACCTTAGAAAAATACTTGGGTATGAAAAGATACTCTGAAGACGAAAAGGAAAGCGAAAATCTTTTAGGTACTGCTCAAGGTTTAGCGTGGACACAGTACGGTGGAACTACTTTAGCAGTTGAAAGCACAGTTACAAGCGGTAAAGGCGGACTTTTACTTACAGGTAAACTTGGCGACGTTATGAAGGAAAGCGCACAAACTGCCTACACTTTCGTTCGCACTAACAAAGAAAAACTCGGGCTTAGTGATATTGATTTTTCTACTTTTGACGTTCACGTTCACGTTCCGGAAGGGGCTACGCCAAAAGACGGTCCAAGCGCTGGCATTACCATAGCAACCGCAATTTACTCTGCATTTTCTAAAAGACAAGTTAAAAATACCGTTGCAATGACGGGTGAAATTACTTTGCGCGGTAACGTTTTACCGATAGGTGGGTTAAAACAAAAAGCGTTATCTGCGTTCAGATGCGGAATTTACGATATTATAATTCCAGAAAAGAACTTAAAAGATATCGTAGATATCGACGAAAAAATTAGAAAATCGCTTAATTTTATTCCAGTTAAAACTTGCTTTGAAGTTTTTGAAAACGCAATTATTTAGGTGAAACTTATGCATATAAAAATGGCAACTTTTATTAAATCGGCTGCCGAACCCAAACAATTTTTACAGTTTGATAAACCGGTAATTTGTTGTACGGGGCGTTCAAACGTGGGAAAAAGCAGTTTTATAAATATGCTTGCAAACCAGAAAAAACTTGCTAAAACTTCTAATACACCAGGTCGCACAAGGCTTGTGAACTACTTTGATTTTGGCGATTTTATTTTAGCAGATTTACCAGGCTACGGCTATGCAAGCGTATCAAAGCAAGAAAAGGTGAAGTGGGGGAAAACACTTGAAAAGTTTTTTGAACTAACTGAAATTGCGCACGTGTTTGCGCTCGTTGACGTCCGCCACAAACCGACACAAGACGACAAGGATATGATTAAATATCTCTATGCAAACATTATCCCTTTTACCGTTACGACCACAAAAGCCGACAAACTCTCACGCGCGCAACTTAACAAACAACTAAAAGAAATTTCTCAAGAGTTGTCGCTTGGCGTAGGTGATATAATATCGACAAGTTACAAAGGCTACGGAAAAGAAAAGGTTTTAGAAAAAATCGAAAAGGTAATTGAAAACTTTTATAATAGCCAAACAGATAGCATCTTAGACGACGACGCTGACGAAGGTGACGAATAAAATTTTGTCTGTCGTAAAATTTTTTAAAATCTAAGATATAAATTGAGATTTTATAAATTTTTATGATAGGCGTAAAAAGGAGTAAAAAACGGTATGTCAAAAGATAGAAACAAAGTTTACGTAGATCCAAGTTTTATGCCAAGCGGATATTATAAAAAAGACTTAAAACTTATTCCGTTTATAATTGGCGTGCTACTATTAATCGTTTATACGGTATTTACAATCGTTATGGTATCAAACAATAAGGCGTATTTTGACGGCTTAGGAGATAATGCTAACGTCTTTCATTTTATATCGTGGATACTATCTGGCATGGCAGGCTTTTACGTTATAGGTTGCTTTTTAATATCAATCGTAAACGTTTGGTTGTTTGCGGTAAGCGGACAAAGTGAAAGTAACGTAATTTACTATTTATCTAAAGTTTTACTCTTTGTTTCAGTCCTTTGTTTCATACTTCCGATAGTGTTATTAATTTTAATCGTATAAAAAAATTGCTTGCAATCTTGCAAGCAATTTTTTAATTTGTAGTTGTTGTTGTGGTTGTTGTCGTAGTTGTAAAATCGTTAAAATTATTACAACAACAAGTCGTTGACAAAAGTGCAAGTAAAAGTAAAAGTTGAGTCGTTGAAATACTGCCGTTTATTGACAGTAAAAACAAAAGACCTATCAAAACTATATCGTTTGAAAACATACGTTACCCCCAATTCGACAAATTTAGTTTTGATATAACAATATGCGCCAACGAATTGATATATGAACAAATTGACAATCATTTGAAAAAAGATTTACACTATAGATACAATCATAAAAAGGTGGTGTAAATGTGCAGACAAACGTATTGCTTTTAGACAAAAGAATGCAGTCGCTCGTAACCGATTACGTGCCAACGCAAGATATGATAGACGAACTCGTAAGTTTTTTCTCGATTTTTTCAGACGCTACAAGGCTAAAAATGCTTTCCGCGCTTGCGATAAGCGAAATGTGCGTTACCGATATTTCGGTTGTTTTAGGAATTAATCAAACGACGGTAAGCCATCAACTAAGGCTTTTAAAGAACTTAAACGCGGTAAAAACAAGACGGCAGGGAAAAGTTATATTCTATTCTTTAAAAAACGAAATATTAAACGACGTACTTTTAAAAGGAGTTGAATTTTTAGGTTATTGATGATTTGAAGGTAAACCTTCATGATTTGAGCGACTTTAGTCGCTCATGATTTGAAAGTAAACTTTCATGATTTGCAAATTTATAATTTGCATTATTGTCGAGCAATTTTTAAAAAATTGCCGTTATGTTATATAATTCATTTGGAACGCGAAAGCGTTCTCGACCGAAATGAAAAAACTTGTTTTTTCAAATCATGCAACTAAAAGTTGCAAATCACGCTAACTTTAGTTAGCAAATCATGCAAACATAGTTTGCAAATCATTGATATAATTGAAAAGTTGCGTATTCGTTAATTTTAAACATATACTACTGCATAAAATGAAAAAACGGCTATCAAATTGACAGCCGTTTTTTATGTAGCAAAATTTCAGAAGGTTAAATTTTAGGTTAGATTCTAATTATTTGCAACCGCAACCAAAATTCAAGCCCTTATTGTTGTGCTTGTCGCCACAGCAACAAAGAAGCACTAAAATAATAGGGATTAAGCAACTGCAATCAGAAAGTTTGTCAAAAATACCGCACACAGAACCTGAGCCACAGCAACAAACTAATATGATAATAAGAAGCCATAACCAATTATTTGAACCAAAGCAACTATTCATATAAATTCCCTCCGTAAGATTTTCAACATTTTCGTTGACAGTATATCATACTCAAAAAAGGTAAATTTTGCTACTTTATTAAAAAATACTTGAAAAATTTTTTATAATGTAATAGAATATTAATATTCTAAGTAAAATGGCAATCACTTTTATAGGGTTGACCGCTTAGAAAATACATATTTTTCGACGGGTATCAAAATGAACCCGATTGGAGGTTTTTAATGAAGGAAAACTTTTTTTCCGCAAAAAGAATTGCCGGTATGGGCATATTGCTCGCGCTGGTAATCGTGTTGCAATGGTTTGGTGGTACGATTGTTATTGGACCTGTTCAACTAAACTTTACGCTTGTTCCTATTGTTTTAGGTGCAATGGTGTTCGGACCGTGGGTAGGTGCTTTTCTTGGGTTTTCGTCAGGCGTTATCGTCTTAATTCAAGTAATTCAAGGTTTAGTTCCGTTTTACACTATAATCTGGACTAACGACCCTATTGTAACAAGTATTGTTTGTCTTTCTAAGACAACGGTCGCAGGGCTTATTGCAGGCATTATTTACAATCTGTTAAAAGATAAAAATCAAATTGTAGCAAGTTTTATATCATCAGGCATAGTTCCGCTAATCAATACACTTATTTTCGTAATTGGTTGTATGTGCATGGGTAGCGTTCGTTCTATGGCAAGTGGTGACGGAAGTATGTTGCTCGTTTACATTTTAGTATCTATAGTAACTTTTAATTTCTTTTTTGAATTTGCAATTTCATTATTTCTTGCGCCAGCCCTTAATAGGGTATTAAAGGCAGTAAAATACATTGATTAGGAAAAAATTATGATAATATGTGTTGATATTGGTAATACGAACATAAAATACGCAGTTTTCGACGGTAAAGACCTTAAGGCGTCATACCGCGTTTCTTCTCGCCATAATAGAACGGCAGACGAATACGGCGCAACGCTAATTAACCTTTTGGCAAGTTCGTCGATAAAGAAAGACGATATCGAAGGCATTATAATTTCGTCGGTTATACCTGCGCTTAACTACACGATTAGTCATATGTGCGAGTATTTCTTTGACGTTACCCCAATAATGATTGGCTCGGGAATTAAAACGGGACTTAATATAAAAGCGGAAAACCCACGAGAAGTTGGTGCGGATATTATCGCAAACAGCGTTTCAGCGTTAAAGACGTACGGCGACGGCAATCCTATGGTCGTTATTGACTTTGGAACGGCAACTACTTTTAATATTATTTCTGGAAAAGGCGAACTTGTGGGCGTAGTAATTGCACCCGGCATGAAAACTTCGCTTGAAAGTTTAGTTCAAAACGCGGCGCTACTTTCTATGGTTGAAATCGAAGCGCCAAAAACTGCACTTCCTAAAAACACGAAAGCGTGTATGCAAGCAGGTATTGTTTTTGGTTTTGCGGGGCTTGTGGAAAATATCGTCAGAAAGATTCGCGAAGAACTTGGCGTTGAAGAAATTAAAGTTATCGCAACCGGCGGTATGAGTGAAGTGCTCGCGAAAGAAGTTTCGTGCTTTACAAAGGTTGACAGAATGCTTACACTCAACGGTTTAAGAATTTTATACGAACTTAACAAGGCGGTTTAAAATGAGTAAAGTCGTTTCGATTGGAAACTTAAAAATAGGTGGCGGAAATAAAATTGCCGTCCAGACTATGCTTGACGTAAAAACTTCAAACGTGGCAGAAGTTAAGCGCAAAATTGAAGAAGTTACCGCGCTTGGTTGCGATATCATAAGGTTTTCAGTCAAAGACGAAAGCGACGCGCTTGCTATAAAAGAAATTAAGAAATTTTCTAAAATTCCGCTCGTTGCAGATATTCACTTTGATTACCGCTTAGCGCTATCTGCGATTGATAACGGCGTAGATAAAATAAGAATTAACCCGGGCAATATTGGTAGCGAGAAAAACGTTAGCGAAGTTGCAATGGCAATAAAGCAAAACGGCGTGGCGGTAAGGGTTGGTTCAAACTCTGGAAGCGTGGAAAAAGGCGCGCTTTCAAAGTATGGTAAAACCGAAGTTGCGCTAGCGGAAAGCGCGCTTAAAAACGTTGCAATTTTAGAAAAATACGGCGTAGAAAATATAGTAATTTCACTTAAAGCGTCAAGCGTTGACCTTACGGTTAAAGCAAACAGATATATAAGCAAATTGACAGATTACCCGCTACATTTAGGCGTTACAGAGTCGGGAACTTTAAATATGGGTATAGTTAAAAGTTCGATAGGAATAGGCTCGCTTCTGCTTGACGGTATAGGCGACACTATCCGCGTATCTTTAACCGCGCCGATAACCGAAGAAGTTATCGCAGCAAAGCGTATTTTAAGAAGCGTAGGGCTTGAAAAAGACTTCGTCGAAGTCATCTCTTGTCCGACTTGCGGAAGAACGGGCTACGACTCGATAGGGCTTGCAAAAATGGTTGAAGAACTTACTTCAAACTATAATAAACCGTTAAAAGTTGCGGTAATGGGCTGTGTGGTGAACGGACCTGGTGAAGCAAAAGACTGCGATATTGGAATTGCAGGCGGTGACGGTAAATGCGTTATATTTAAAAAGGGCGAAGTGTATAAAACGGTTGATATGGCTTGTGCCAAAGAAGAATTTTTGAAGGAAATAGACTTGCTTTTAAATGAGAACTGAAATACTTGACGAAATTAAAAAACTACATACGGGAATTATAAAGTATTCGTGCGGAACTCTTTTTAAATCGGAAAGACGGCTAGAGCTAACGTTCGTAACGAACGTTACGCCAAGTTATTCTCTTGAAGAAGACATAAAAAAGTTCGTAAGAAATTACGTGCCAAGTTCGGTAAGAGAAATTTCAGTAACCGTCAAAAAGGTCGTAACTATTTCCGACTTCGTTATATCTTCTGCGTACAAGTGGCTTCAAAAAGAGCATAGAGCGTGTTCGATTGATTTAGAGCCAAGTAATTTTTCTATTGACGAAATCAAAGAAAATACAACGCTGAAAATCAGCGCAGAACACACTGTTTGCGAGTTTATCTCGTCAAGGGGAGTCACCGAAGAACTAAAGAAATATCTTGAAACGCAGTTCGTTGAAAACTTTGAAATAGAACTTATAGACACGGGCAGAGAAGAAGTTGACGAAAAGTCTTTAGAGATAAAACTTACCGAAAACGACCTTAGAAAAAAGATTATAAGAAAAATTACCGTCGACGACGTTACAAGACTTTTTGACGACGACAAAACAAAGCAAGCAAGTTACATAGTAGACACGAAAGACTACGTTGGCGAGTGTTATTTGTGTGGTGTCGTTTCAAACATAAGAGAACTTACGACAAAGACGGGCAAGCCTTATTTTATCATTGAGTTTTCAGACAGAACTGCAAGCGTTTCAGGAACGATTTTCCCATTAAAAGCACAAATTCCAAAAGTTCAAAAACTTGCGGTAGGATCTGAGATTATCGTGTACGGCGAATACGAGATGAGAAACGGCTATCACAACTTTAGAATACGCAGTATAAATTATTGTGCGTTCCCTAAAAACTTCGTGCCAGTCGCTCGTCCAAAGCGCCCGGTGCCTAACGAATACAGTGTGATTTTCCCTAAGAAATTAGTCGAAGAAAAGCAAGAAAATTTCTTGGTTGACGAAAGTATTCCTAAGTGTTTTGAAGGTAGAACTTTCGTAGTTTTCGACCTTGAAACGACGGGAACTGACACCGACGATAAAATTACTGAAATAGGTGCGGTAAAAATCGTTGACGGAAAGATTGAAAGTTATTTTGAAACGCTTATAAACCCTAAAAAGCGCATAACCGCGCAGATTGAAGAACTTACGGGAATTTCAAACGAAATGGTGGCGGATGCTCCGCTGTACGAAGAAGTTTGCGCAGACTTTTATAAATACTGCGACGGAGCAACTTTAGTTGCTCACAACATAGATTTTGACTCGCGATTTATTCGCAGACAGTCTCAACCACTCGACTATATTTTCGATCATCCTTTACTTGACACGCTCGTTTTGGGTAGAGAGTGTATAACAGGCGTTTCAAATTACAAGTTAAACACGCTTTGCGATAAGTTCGGGATAAGTTTTAATCACCACAGAGCGTACTCGGACGCGTATGCGTGTGCAAAACTTTTGATTGAGATTATGAAAATTCGAAAAGAGTTTCCGTAACTAAAAAAATTTTAGCGAAAATAAGTGGTTTTTAATGGAAAAAATCGTTTAAAATGCTTGCAAAACATAAATAATTATGTTATTATTTATACAACGAGAATACGATTACTTAATTGAGAGTGGCTGTCCACTCTCAAAATTTTTTATAGGAGGTGTTTGAATTGAAAGTTAAGTCAATAGAAGAAATTCGCGAATTTTTACAGCCTTTTGCAGATAGACTGGAAGTTGAGATTGTTGATATCGAATTTAAAATGTCTAAAAATCCGTCACTTACGGTATATATTGAAACGGAAAGCGGTGTAGACCTTGACACTTTAGAGCGTTTTCATAATGAAATCAATTCGCCTATTGACGAGTTTGATCCGACTTTCGGCGCGTCTTACACCTTAAACGTATCAAGTCCGGGCGTAGACAGACCGTTCAAAACGGAGCGCGACTTTGAAAGAAACTTAGGTAGCGACGTGGAAATTAAACTTTTTGCACCGATCAAGAACGTGAAATTTTTAGAAGGTGAACTTATCGCGTTTGATAAAAACACCGTAACGATTATATCGGGCAAAGAAGAGATTAAAATAGAACGCAACAAAATTGCAAAAATCAATCAAGCGATAAAGTTTGATTAATAAAATTCGATAAAAATTAAAGAAAATATATCTTGACACGGCTAATTTTAGCCGTTAGTAGGAGGAAGAGATGAATAAGGAGTTTTTTCTCGCGATTGAAGAGTTAGAGAGAGAAAAAGGTATCAGCCAAGAAGTTTTACTTGCAACGCTTCAAAATGCACTTATGATTGCTTACAAGAAAAGCACGGGTAACACTGCTGACAACGTAAAAATCAAAATGAACCCAGAAAAAGGTAACGTTAAATTTTACGCAACTAAGCAAATCGTAGCCGAAGTGCAAGACGCAGAGAGAGAAATCAGTTTAGCGGACGCAAAGACGTACAAAAAGTCGTATAAACTTGGCGATACGTTCGAACTTGAAATCACGCCTAAGGACTTTGGTAGAATTGCGGCACAAACAGCAAAGCAAGTAGTGCTTCAAAAAATTCGAGAAGTTGAACGCGACAATTCGATTGCAGAATTTGAAGATAAAGAAGACGAAATTCAAACTTGCAAAATCCGCCGTATTGAAGACAAGAACGTTTACGTTGAAATCGGTGGTAGTCAACTTGAAGGAATTATGCTTCCGCAAGACCAAATTCCAACTGAAAAATATATGGTAAACGACACGCTACTTGTGTACGTAAAGAAAGTTAAGACAAACACCAAAATGGCTCAAGTTTTAGTTTCGAGAACTGCACCAGGGCTTGTAAAAAGACTTTTTGAAAACGAAGTTCCTGAAATTAAGCAAGGAATCGTAGAAATTAAGTCTATTGCAAGAGAGGCCGGCCAACGTACTAAGATAGCAATTCACTCTAACGATCCTAACGTAGACGCAGTAGGCGCGTGCGTTGGTGCTCGCGGTATGCGTGTAAACGCAATCGTAAACGCACTCGGCGGGGAAAAGATTGATATTATTTTATGGAGCGAAGATCCGCTTGAATACATTGCAAAAGCATTGTCACCTGCAAAAGTTTTACAAGTTACTGCACTTGAAGGCGAAAAGGTTGCACACGTCGTTGTTCCTGACGACAAGCTTTCTCTTGCTATCGGTAAAGAAGGTCAAAACGCAAGACTAAGCGCAAGACTTACCGGCTGGAAGATCGACGTAAAGAGCGAATCAAAAGCAACTCAAGACGGCGAATATAATCAAAAACCGTCTGACGAAGAATTTGACGACTAAACGAAGAATAATAGAAAACAAATATAAATAGGTTAATTATGGCAAAGCATGTACCTGAAAGGATGTGTTCGTGTTGTCGAAACACCTTTTCAAAAAATGAATTAATACGCGTAGTCAAATGCGGGGATAATTTTTCTGTTGACAGAACGCACAAAGCGCCAGGGCGCGGTGCGTACGTTTGCAAAAATCCAGAGTGTTTGAAAAAACTTGTAAAAACTCGCGCGCTAAACCGCTCGTTTAAAACGGTCGTTCCCGACGAGATTTACGAACAAGTTTTGTTAGAGGCTGAAAATGGCGAGTAAGGTATTAAGTTATATTGGCTTTGCTATAAAGGCAGGAAAAGTGAGAACGGGCGTAAACGTTGCAAAAACCGTGCGCGGTCACGTTCCGCTTATGATACTTTGCGAAAGCGCATCTGATAATACTGTAAAAGAAGCAACGCAGATAGCGCAAAAACTTAGTGCGAAAATAGTTATGACGCACGGTATAAAAGTTGAAGATATTTTTTACAAACAAAATTGCAAGCTTGCGCTTATAACGGACAATTCGCTTGCAAAAGCAATTTTGGCAAATTTAGACGAGCAATTCGTATTATTTGGAGGCAATAAGATTTAGATGGAGAAAAAGAAGGACGTTTCAAACACTAATATTAAGGAGATTAAAGCGCTTTTCGACGATGGAAAAATCGGCGAATTACTTTCGCAAGTTAAAAAGACGTCAAAAAGCGTAAACGACATTTCTAAAAAACTCACGTCTTTGGCAGATACGCTTAAAACACGCCGTCAAGAAGAAAAGGAAAAATCACAACTTGCTTTAGAAGACGCTGTGGATACTAAGGTGGAAGAAAAATCTCAGCCAAAACCTAAAAAGGCTGAAAAGGTTGAGGCCGTTAAGACGCCTAGCGAAGAAGTTAAGGCTGAATCTATTGAGCAAAAAACTGAAGAAGTCAAAGAAAAGCCGTCTAAAAAGACTGAAAAAGAAGAAAAGGTCGAAAAGGTTGAAAAGACTGAAGAAAAGGTGGCTGAACCAGCGCCAAAAGTTGAAGAGCCTAAGCCTATCAAAAGAGAGACTTTGCAAGAGCGTCAAGCAAAAATGATGGCTCAAAGAAAACTTTATACGCCAACAGATGATAGCCGTAAAAAACCGCAAGGCGCACCGCAAGGTCAAAGAACTTTTGACAATAAAAAGGCGGATAATAGGGGACAAAGACCGAACGCGCAACAACCGCGTGCGGATAAGCCACAACAAGGCGACAAAAAGCCGTTTAACCGTCCGCAAAAAGCGCAAGAAGTTTATATTCCTAAGGATAATAACAAGGCGTTCAGCGGTAAGAAAAAGCAAAACGAAAGAAGTTATGACGATAAGCACACTCCTAACAAAAAGCAACTTGCTAAGGGTGGCGGTTTAACTATTGAAGATTTCGACGAAAATAAAACTGGTTACAGAAAACTTCGCACCAAGAAAACTCAAAAGGCGAAAGAAGAACAACGCATTAAGATTACTCACGCAGTTATCAACAAGGAAATTATTCCTATCAAAGAACTTTGCGAAAAACTTGGCATAAGCGCAGTTGAAGTAACAAAAATCCTTTTCAAAGAAGGAATTATCAAAACTATTAACGACTCAATCGACTACGATACGGCAGGTTTCGTTGCGGCTACTTTAGATATCGAACTTGAATTAAAACTCGATAAAACCGCAGAAGAAACGCTTACTGAAGGCTTTAACGAAGAAGCCGACGATTTAAGTCAATATATTCCACGCCCACCAGTCGTTACCGTTATGGGACACGTTGACCACGGTAAAACTTCACTTCTTGACAGAATACGTTCGTCAAACGTAACTGCAGGCGAAGCGGGCGGAATTACACAACATATCGGTGCTTATTCTGTTTCTGTAAAAGATAACAAGATTACCTTCCTTGACACTCCTGGTCACGCAGCGTTTACCGCAATGCGTGCGCGCGGTGCTCAAGTTACGGATATTGCCGTTATCGTTATCGCAGCAGACGACGGTATTATGCCACAAACGGTTGAAGCAATCAGCCACGCAAAGGCAGCAGGCGTAACTATTATAGTTGCCGCAAACAAGATTGATAAACCGCACGCTAACATTGACAGAGTTAAACAACAACTTGCAGATAACAACATTTTAATTGAAGAATGGGGTGGCGACGTAATGCTCGTTCCAGTATCAGCAAAGACTGGCGCTGGTGTTGACGAATTGCTCGATTCTATCATCTTAAACGCAGAAATGCGCGAACTTAAAGCAAACCCTAATAGAAAAGCAAAAGGTGCAGTAGTTGAAGCTAAACTCGACAAAGGTAAAGGTCCAGTTGCGACCATTATCGTTCAAAACGGTACGTTGCGCCTAGGCGATAACATTATCGTTGGAACAGTCGTTGGTAAGGTTAGAGCGATGTTCGACGACAAGGGCAGAATGGTTAAAGAAGCAGGTCCGTCTATGGCGGTATCCGTTCTCGGTCTAGAAGCCGTTCCAAACGCCGGCGATATCTTAATGGCTGTTGAAGAAGAAAAGCAAATGCGCTTAGTTGCTCAAGAAAGAAAGAACAGAGAAAGAGAAGAAATGATAAGAAAGCAACAAAAGGTTTCTTTGGACGAATTATTCTCTAAAGTATCTTCAGGCGATCTTAAGCATCTTAACCTTATTATTAAAGCAGACGTTCAAGGCTCGGTTGAAGCGGTTAAACAATCGCTTGAAGAACTCTCGAACGAAGAAGTAAAGGTTAGCGTAATCCACGCAGGCGTTGGCGCAATCAACGAAACTGACGTAATGCTAGCGGACTCTTCAAACTCAATCATTATCGGCTTTAACGTCAGACCTGATACAAACGCAAAAACACTTGCAGAACGCGCTAAAATTGACGTAAAACTTTACCGTATAATCTACGACGCAATCGAAGATATCCAAAAGGCAATGAAGGGTATGCTTGAACCTAAGTTCAAAGACGTTTACATGGGTAAGGCAGAAGTTCGCGACACCTTCAAGATTACGGGCGTTGGTATGGTTGCAGGTTGCTACGTAACAGAAGGTAAAATCGTTCGTAACGGAAAACTTAGAATTTACCGTGAAGACGTTATGATTTGTGAAGGTAACGTATTACAACTTAAACGCTTTAAAGACGACGTTAAAGAAGTTAATCAAGGCTTTGAGTGCGGTATTTCTATCGAAAACTTCAACGATATCAAAGTTGGCGACTTTATCGAGTCTTACGTTATTGAAGAACAAAAACAATAGTAATAATAAAATAAAAGCCACTTTTTTAGTGGCTTAAAGGAAGTTTAATGAAAGAAAAACGCGAAAAGCGATTAAACAGCGAATTACAAAAACTTATATACGAGATTTTGACGACTAAAATCAAAAATCCGTATATAACGGAAATGTTTTCAGTAACTGACGTTAGCGTTACTTCTGACCTTGAAACCGCAGACGTATATATCAGCGTTTATTCAACGAACGCCGATAGAAAAAAGGCGACGTTTGAAGCAATTTTTGCTTCAAGCAGTCAAGTCAGATACGAACTCGGTAAGGTTATGCGTATTCGTTATATCCCAGAACTTAGATTTAAGATGGACAATTCATCTGAATACGGCGAAAAAATTGACAAAATTATAAGTGGCTTTACTTACGGAGATAATGATGACGAAAACGGAAATCGCTAAAAAACTAAAAAATATTAATAACGCGCTGATTATATGTCACCTTCGTCCTGACGGCGACACGCTATCAAGCGCGTTTTCGCTTAAATACGCACTTGAAAAAATGGGAAAGAGTGCTGAAGTTTACTGCTCGGACAAAATTCCTGAAAAACACCTTTTTTTGGGTATTTTAGGCGAACTTACCGAAAATTTAACAGGTTACGACGCAATGATAGCAGTTGACGTTGCAAGTGAAGAACGCATGGGCGATGCACTTCCTTATTTTAGAAAGTGCAAAGAAACGTTCAATATCGACCACCACGTATCAAACAGTCGTTTTGCTAAGTATAACTACGTTTTAGACCAAACGGCTAACGCTATGAATATTTACGACGTAATCGTAGAATTGGGTGTTGAAATTGACGAAAAACTTGCAAATTTACTCTATTTAGGTATTTGCACCGACAGCGGTAATTTTTCACAATCAAACACGACCGCGCGCGCTTTTACCATTGCAAGCGATTTAGTTACGCGTGGCGCAAAAAGCGCAGAAATTTACAACGCAATGTTCAAAAATCAATCGATTGAAAGGGCGAAACTGTACGCACACGTAATGAGCGGTATTAAGTTTTATCACGACGGAAAACTTGCGATAATTGCGACTATGCAAAAAGATTTAGAAAGGTTTGGGCTTGACGCTTCGGTAAACGAAGGTTTCGTGGATTTTCCACTTTCCGTCGGCTCGGTTGAAATTGCGATAAGCATTTTACAAAAAGACGATAAAACTTATAAAATTTCATTTAGAAGCAAAAACTACGTTAACGTAAACGAACTAGCGTCAACCTTTGGCGGTGGCGGTCACGTAACGGCAAGCGGTGCAATAATTTGCGGTTTTTACGAAGACGTTATTGACAAGTTAGTTTTTGTTTGTGGGAATTATTTATAATGCTAGGTTTTATCAATATTTACAAACCGCGCGAAATCTCAAGTGCGTTTGCGGTAAATAAGTTTAAAAGAAAGGTAGGCGCAAAATGTGGGCATATGGGCACGCTAGATCCGCTTGCAAGCGGAGTTTTGCCGATAGCCTTAAACCAAGCAACAAGGCTTTTTAATTACCTTCTTGACAAAGAGAAAAAATATATTGCAACTTTCGATTTTGCGTATGAAACGCCATCTTACGACCTTGAAACTCAGCCTAAAAAATATTCAGATTTTATACCGACCAAAGACGAAATAGAGACAATTTTACCCGATTTTATAGGAATAATAGAACAAGTTCCGCCCGCATTTTCTGCGAAAATGATTGACGGAAAAAGAAGTTATAAACTTGCTAGAAAAGGAAAAGCAATAGAACTTCCGCCTAAAAAAGTTGAAATAACTGATATAAAACTTATCGAAAAGGTGTCAGAAAGCGCATATTCGTTTGAAATTTCGTGCAGGGGCGGTACGTACATACGCTCGCTTGCTAGAGATATAGGTGAAAAGTTTTCTTGCGCTAGCACGATGACTTCTTTAGAGCGTACGGCTTCTGGCTTTTTCACAAAAGAAAACTCGGTAGAACTTAACGAATTTATAAATTCAGACGATATAGAAAAATACATAATAAAGCCTGAAAGTGTATTAAATTTTTCAAAAATTAGTTTATCAAGTAAAGAATCTACCAGACTTTTACACGGTTTAAAAGACGAATACGACCTTTCAGACGGTTTATATTCTATCTTTTCAGTAAACGAATTTTGGGGCGTAGGCGAGATAAAGAATAAAATTTTAAAAATGAAATCGTTTGTACGCGATTTGTAATTTTATACATATTAATTTGATAATTATAATATGAAAATTTTTAATTTTGGTGACAATTTAAAAGAAAAAACGGTGCTATTGCTTGGCTATTTCGACGGGCTTCACAAAGGGCATCTAGAACTTGTAAAAAAAGCAAAGGAAGTTGCAAAAGTAAAAAACGCGAGCGTTACGCTCTTTACTTTTGACGACAATTTTCCTATTGCCGTAAAAGGTGATAAGTGCATTTTCACAACTAGCGAAAAACTTTCTATCTACGAAAAAAACGGCGTAGATAACGTTTTGATAGCAAAATCTGATAAGGAGTTTTTATCTCTATCAAAAACAGACTTTTTAAACGCTATTTTATCAAAATACGATATATCTTGCGTAATTTTTGGCGAAGATTATACTTTTGGTTACAAAGGCGAAGGAAAGGCAGATTTTTTGTGCGAATACTTAGAAAATAAGGGTATAGAACACTATAAAATCGACGCTGTGTATATGTACGGAAGCAAGGTTTCGTCGTCGCTTATTAAAGAGTATTTAGAGTTTGGAAAAATGAAGGAAGTAAGCGCACTTTTAGGTTACGATTACTGCGTTGAAGGTGAAGTTATTCACGGTGTTCATATCGGAAATAAAATGGGCTTTCCAACTCTTAATACCGCGTTTCCGATAAATAAGAAAATCTTGCGTCGTGGGGTGTATAAAACGTACACGGAAATTGACGGAAAAATTTATAATTCGATCACGAACTTTGGCACTCAACCGACTTTTGACAGATACAATTTCGTTATTGAAACTTACGTTCTAGACTTTAATCAAGACGTTTACGGAAAGACTGTAAAGGTGTATTTTACAGAGTTTATTCGTGGTCTTATCAAATTCAACTCTATGGAAGATCTTATCGTACAAATTAAGGAGGACTTAAAAATTTATGATTAAATTTGGTCCTAGCGGAAACTCGGAACGCTTTTATGAAGAAGGATATAAAACCACAACTGAGGCGGCGCGCTGGGTAAAAGAAAACGGGCTTGACTGCTTCGAATATTCTTTTGGTCGTGGCGTAAATATCGGACTACAAAAAGCCGAAGAAATAAAAAACGCCTTTTTAGAAGAAGAAGTTGAAATAACGGTGCACGCGCCGTACTTTATAAACCTTGCAAACCCAGATCCTATAAAGGCGCAAAATTCTTTTAACTACATATTAGACAGCGCGTACGCCTGTCGTAAAATGGGTGGTAATCGTATAATTTTCCACCCGGCAAGCGTGGGGAAGGAAACGCGCGAAGTTTCCGTTTCAAGAACGGTTGACCGCTTTAAAGTTTTAGCCGATTTGATTTATGAAAACGGCTACGACGATTTATATTTTTGTCCTGAAACTATGGGTAAACTCAATCAAATAGGAACTATTGAAGAAATAACCGAGTTTTGCAAAATCGAGCCGTTTTTTATTCCAACCGTCGACTTTGGGCATATTAACGCGCGCGAACAAGGAAGTCTAAAAGAAGTTGACGACTACTTAACTCGTTTAGATTATATGATAAACGCGCTCGGCATGGAGAAAATGAAAAATTTCCACGTGCATTTTTCTAAAATACAATATACTAAAAAAGGCGAACTTCGTCACTTGACTTTTACCGACGATATTTTTGGGCCAGAATTTGAACCGCTTGCTGAAGCGCTTATTAAACTTGATTTAGAGCCTATCGTAATTTGCGAATCAGCGGGAACTCAAGCAGACGATGCTATGTATATGAAACGCGCTTACAATAGAATTTTAAACAAAATGAAATAAATAAAAACGCGACCTTTTGAAAAAGTCGCGTTTTTGTATATTTATTCAAAATTTTAATACATACCGTTCATATTAGGGTTTGGCATAGCAGGTTCTGGTTGTGGAATATCTGCAACTACGCTTTCAGTAGTTAAAAGCGTACTTGCAACGCTTGCTGCGTTTTGTAGGGCAGAGCGTGAAACCTTAGTTGGGTCGATAATACCAGTCTTTACCATATCAACGTAAACGTTGTTAAGGAAATCGAAACCGTAATTAGCTTTTTTAGAAGTAGTAATTTTGTTTACGATAACCGAGCCGTCAAGACCAGCGTTTACTGCAATTTGTCTGATAGGCGCTTCGATTGCTTTTGCGATAATTTCTGCGCCAGTTCTTTCGTCACCAGACAAGGTTTGAGCAAACTTTTTAACAGTTTTTACAGTAGATAAAAGTGCAACGCCACCACCAGGAACGATACCTTCTTCAACAGCTGCGCGAGTTGCTGAAAGTGCGTCTTCTATGCGAAGTTTCTTTTCCTTCATTTCAACTTCAGTAGCCGCGCCAACGTTGATAACTGCAACGCCACCAGCAAGCTTAGCAAGGCGTTCTTGAAGTTTTTCTTTGTCGTAATCTGAAGTGCTTTCAGCGATTTGAGACTTGATTGCGTTAATTCTATTGACGATTTCTTGGTCGTCGCCAGCGCCGTCAACGATAGTAGTGTTTTCTTTGTCAACCTTAATTTGAGCAGCGTGACCGAGCATATCCATAGTAAAATCTTTAAAGTCAAGACCAAGTTCGCTTGAAATTACGGTACCGCCAGTTAAGATTGCGATATCTTCGAGCATTGCCTTTCTTCTGTCGCCAAAACCAGGTGCTTTAACTGCTACGCAGTTGAAAATACCTTTAAGTTTATTAACGACTAGCGCTGCAAGAGCGTCGCCTTCAACGTCTTCAGCGATAATTAAAAGTTTCATACCTTGTTGGGCGATAGGCTCGATTACAGGTAAAATTTCTTGGATTGACGAAATTTTCTTATCGGTAATCAAGATAGCAGGGTTATCGAAAACGCACTCCATCTTATCGGTGTTAGTAACCATATAAGCAGAAGCGTAACCGCGATCAAATTGCATACCGTCAACCGTTTCAAGGTTAGTTTGCATAGTTTTTGATTCTTGAATAGTGATAACGCCGTCTTTACCAACTTTTTCAAAAGCGTCGCTAATTAAAGTTCCAACGGCTTCGTCGCCAGCAGAGATTGAAGCAACTTGTGCGATAGCAGTTTTACCGTCGATAGTTTTAGAAATTGATTTTAATTCGTTAACTGCAACTTCAACTGCCTTAGCAATACCTTTTTTAAGGATAATAGGGTTAGCGCCGGCTGCAACGTTCTTAAGACCTTCTTTAATGATTGCTTGCGCTAAAACAACTGCAGTCGTAGTGCCGTCACCAGCAACGTCGTTAGTCTTTGTAGAAACTTCTTTTACAAGTTGAGCGCCCATATTTTCGAGAGCGTCTTCAAGTTCAATTTCTTTAGCGATAGTAACGCCGTCGTTAGTAATAAGCGGTGCGCCGTATTTTCTGTCTAAAACGACGTTTCTGCCTTTAGGACCGAGTGTAATTTTAACGGTGTCAGCCAAAATATTAACGCCGTTTTCAAGTGATTTTCTTGCGTCTTCTCCAGTTTTAATTTGTTTAGCCATATAAAAAATCTCCTATTAATTTTAATGAAATGAAATATACAGTATCTCAAATTTTGGCGAAAAATTATTCAACGATAGCCAAAATATCGCTTTGACGGATGATAGTTAAAGTTTTTCCGTCAATTTTAAATTCAGTACCAGTGTACTTAGCGAATAAAACTTTGTCGCCAGGCTTAACTTGCATAACGATTTCTTTACCGTCAATAATACCGCCAGGACCAACTGAAATAACGTCGGCAATTTGTTGCTTTTCTTTAGATGCAGAAGGAAGAATAAATCCGCTCTTAGTGGTTTCTTCAGCTTCGCAAACTTCAACTACTACTTTGTCGAATAACGGTGTGATTTTCATTTTAAATTCTCCTATATTTTAACTTATATTTTATTTTTGTTTATTTATGCGAGAGTTTGTTTAGCACTCTCGCAATCAGATTGCTAATTTGTATTATACCCATTATATGGAAATTGTCAATAGTTTTATGACACAATTTAGATACAAAATTGATAAAAACTTGAAAAAAGTGTAAAAAAGTTGAAATTTTTATCGAAATTTAACGCTTAATTATAGGATAAGGATAGCATAGATGATTTGCAAGACTATCGCTTGCGTGATTTGCTAACTTGTCAGTTAGCGTGATTTGCAATCCTACTTTTTGCGTACGGATTGCATGATTTGAAAAAACAAGTTTTTTCATTATGGTCGTGAACGCTTATCGCGTTCCTTAAAAACATATAATTTTTATTTTTGACTTATTTATTATATAATTAGGACGGCGGTTTTTCAAAAAACTGCGCGACCGAAATGCAACTTGATAACAAGTTGCAAATCATGAAAGCTTACTTTCAAATCACGAGAGACGACAGTCTCTCAAATCATGAAGATGAAATCTTCAAATCATCTAAAATAAATCATATTAATTAACTCTTGCAAAATTCAAAAAAATATGTTACAATGTCTAAGTAAATAATTTTAGGTGGATGAATTTATGGAAAAATGGACTAAGTGGGATAAGCGTTTCGTTGAAATGGCAAAACTCGTTGGAAGTTGGTCAAGTTGTTTTCAAGAAAACCGCCACGTTGGCGCAGTTATCGTAAAAGATAAAAGAATACTTGCAACCGGCTATAACGGCGCACCGAGCCAAGTTGAAAGTTGCGTTGAAAAAGGCGAGTGTTTAAGACGTAAATTAAATATACCAAGCGGAACTCGTCACGAACTTTGCTATGCCGTTCACGCTGAGCAAAACGCAGTTTGCCAAGCCGCAAAAATGGGTATATCGCTTGAAGGTGCTACGCTTTACGTAACGCACCAGCCATGTACCATCTGCACTAAAATTATAATCAACGCAGGTATTAAGAAAGTCGTTTACGTCGAAGGCTATCCAGACGATTTTTCATTGCAAATTCTATCCGAAGCCGGCGTCGAAATCGTTAAATTTGATATTTAATATCAATGAAATGAAACCTTAGGTTTCATGAAATGGCGGAAAACCGTCATAAAATGACAAACAAGTTTGTCGTGAAATGCAAAAACGAATTTTTGCATTATTGTCGCGAACGCAAAGCGTTCCGAAATTAGTATATAATATTTTGGCAAATTTTCAATTTGCCCGACCACAATGCAACCATCGGTTGCATTTCATGAATTCGCAGTATTCATTTCATGGCGAGAGCCATTTCACGAAAAGTCAGCGACTTTTCATTTCATTACTAATAGGAGTATCACATGCAAAACCCAATCGTAACAATAGAAATGCAAAACGGAAAAACTATCAAAGTAGAACTCTATCCTGAAATTGCACCAAACACTGTAAACAACTTCATTTCGCTTGTAAAAAGCGGATATTACGACGGAATTTGTTTTCACCGCGTAATCTTTGGATTTATGATTCAAGGTGGCGATCCTAAGGGCGTTGGAACGGGTGGCCCAGGATATTCAATCAAGGGCGAATTTTTATCAAACGGATTTAAAAATAATCTTAAGCACGAGCGTGGCGTAATTTCAATGGCTCGTTCAATGATGCCAAACTCAGCTGGTTCTCAGTTTTTCATAATGCACAGAACAAGCCCGCACCTAGACGGTCAATACGCAGGTTTTGGTAAGGTTATCGAAGGTATCGAAGTCGTTGACGAAATCGCAACGAGCGACACTGATTTTAGAGATAAACCTATCGAGCCACAAATTATGAAGAAAGTAACGGTAGAAACTTTCGGCGTGGACTATCCGGCACCGCAAAAGTGCTAAAGGCGGTTTAAAAAATGGGTGAAATCGGGTTAAATTCAGCAAGATTAAGGCGCAGAAAAATTATATCGAAAATTATCGCAAAGTACGACCTTGAAGACCTTATCAAGGCAGGTTTTTCAGAAGACGGATACGGTTTAGAGGTCGATAAAATCGAAACTGTTTTAAACTGCAGAAAAAACTTTGTCGCTTTAAACGAACTTATAAAAACCGTATTTTCTAAACAGTTTTTAACCAAGTATTCTAACGGTGAAATTTTTGACGTAATGGCGACTGAACTCGTTCAGAAGTTGGGCGAGAACACTTTTTTGTCCGAACTTGATAAACTAAAAGCCTTAAACGGCAAATTAGAAGTTGGGGAGAACGGCTCTTTAAAACTTACTATCCACAAAGATTTCGTCGTTGAAGCAATCGGGGCAGAACTTTTTATAAACGGAAAGTTTTTTGAAGAACTTGAAAATCTTGATTTGAAAGAAACGCTTATAGAGTTTTCAAAAAACGACAGCGTTTATTACTGTCAATATATAACCCGTCACCGTTGGCAAAAATCAGATAAAAGTTACCCGCATTTTAAAATCGTTTCTAAAGACGAATACGACTTTTTCAAACTTCCTAATTTTGAAGATATCGAGTGTGTTTTCGATATAGAAAAAGCAATACCGATAAGTGAAGGCTAAAGCCTTTTTAATCGCCACGAAAGAAGGTCTTTCGTGGCGATTTTAGCCTTCACCTTGAGGGGAAGGGGGACCGCTTGCGGTGGATGAGGTGTAGAAAAAGTGAAATCCGATTAAAATCGGGTGAAATTGCAACCTGTCGGTTGCAGTGAAATTTTTGCTTGCTTTTTGCGCAAGCAAAAGTGAAATTCAACTTTTACAAAAGTTGAGTTGTGGTCGCGCATAGCCTTCACCTTGAGGGGAAGGGGGACCGCTTGCGGTGGATGAGGTGTAATATTATATAATTAAGACGGCAATTTTAATGAAAATTGCATATCAAGTTGCTAGCAACATTAATTATTTGACAAACGCATAAAATTGTAGTATAATAACAAAACAGTCTTTTAACGGAGATGAATTATGGATTATAAAGTTTTGTATGAAAATTGGCTAACGAACCCAAAACTTTCGGCTAGCGGTGTAAGTGAACTTAAAGCCATTGAAGATAACGAAAAAGAAATCGAATACCGTTTCGGTAAGGAATTAGAGTTTGGAACTGCTGGTATGCGCGGTATTATCGGTATGGGAACGAATATGATGAACGTATACACCGTTCGTCGCGCGACGCAAGGACTTGCCGACTATATCAAAACGCTCGGTCAAGAAGCAATGAATCGTGGCGTAGCAATTTCTTACGATACGAGAAGGTGCTCGGTTGATTTTGCGCTTGCATCTTGTGGGGTGTTGATTGCAAACGGTATCCATACTTATATATATAAGGAAGGAAGACCAGTTCCAATGCTAAGCTACGCAGTTCGCAAATTAAACTGCATAGCAGGTATTATGATTACTGCAAGCCACAACCCAAAAGAATACAACGGCTACAAGGTTTACGGCGAAGACGGCGCGCAAATGTCGATTGAAGCGACGAAACAAGTCGTTAATTACATTTCTAAAATCACAGATTATTTCTCTGTTTCATATACTGCGATAGAAAATATCGGAAAGGCTGGATTTTTAGGTTGCGATATACTTAAAAAAGGCTTTGAAAAGAAATACTATAAAGAACTTTTAAAACTCAGTTTATCTAAAAAGGCAGTTAAAAAGGAAGGCAAAAACGTCAAACTCGTTTACACGCCCGTACACGGCACTGGGTACGTTCCGGTAACTGCCGTCTTAGGGAAATTAAAAATTAACGTCAGCGTGGTTGACGAACAAGTTATGCCTGATACGGAATTTTCTACCGTCGAAGTCCCTAATCCAGAGTTTAAAGAAACTTTAACGCTTGCTATAAAGCGCGCAAACGAAATAAATGCTGACGTAGTTTTCGGAACAGATCCTGACTGCGATCGTCTAGGCGTTGCATTGCGTAATAAAGACGGGGAATTTTTCGCGCTTACTGGAAACCAAGTGGGCGTACTACTTCTTAACTACGTTTTATCAAGACTAAAATCTGAAAACGCGCTTAAAGGCGACGAATTTGCGGTTAAGAGTTTCGTTTCTACCGGTTTAGCAAAAGCGGTTGCTGACAGTTACGGTGTAGAACTTAAGGAAGTCCCGGTCGGATTTAAGTTTATCGGCGAAAAAATAAAGATAGCAGAAGAAACTAAAAAGGGCACTTTCGTTTTTGGTTTTGAAGAAAGTTGCGGTTACCTTCGCGGAACGCACGCACGCGATAAGGACGCAGTAGTTGCAAGCATGTTGTTTGCTGAAATGGTTTGCTACTATAACTCTGTCGGCGTGTCTATTTTTGAAGTTTTAGAAGAAATTTATAATAAATTCGGTTATTGCTTAGATTATACTCAATCTATAAATTACAGCGGGCTACACGCAATGGACGAAATGAATCAAGCAGTAAACGCTATGGCGACTAAGAAAATTGAAAAAATTGATATTCATAATATCGTTGCGGTAAGAAATTATCAAACTGGCGAAAGAACTACCGCAAACGGCACAGTTGAGAAATTAGAATATAGCGGACTAAATTGCTTATACTACGAATTTGAAAACGGCGGATTTATTTGCTTAAGACCAAGCGGTACAGAGCCAAAGCTTAAAATTTACTATTCAATGACTGGAAAAGACAAGGCTCGCGCAGAAGAAAATTTAAGTAAAGTGAAAGTAAGTTTTGAAGAAATTTTGCGCTCGTAATGCCGAATTTTTACATTATTTGGTAGTGTCAAAATTATTTAAAAATTTTTTGAAAAAAGTCGAAAAAATGCTTGACATTATTTTTGCTTTATAGTATGATATGTAGGCTGTCGTGCGAAACGACACAGCCAAACGGATGTTTGGTAATTGAAGATTGACAACTGCATAGTAAGAGATAACAGAATGTTATCGAGAATAACAAAGTACAGAAAGGCAAAGAGAGAAATAGACTGAATAATCGAAAAGATTAAAGGTTAATACGTAAGTATAACTGTAAGTTTAGAATTTTTGTATAAAATAGAGGTATGAAAGAATAATTTGACGGAGGTTGCAAAGTAGCGAAAGCGAAAGTGACCAAAAGAATAAGCTACAAAGAGCATACAGGAGGATGCCTTGGTACATGGCGCCGAAGAAGGACGTGACAAGCTGCGAAAAGCCACGGGGAGTTGCAAATAAACTTTGATCCGTGGATATCCGAATGAGGAAACTCACCACGAGTAATGTCGTGGTATCATGCACTGAATACATAGGTGTATGAGGGGAACTCGGGGAACTGAACCATCTAATTACCCGAAGGAAAAGAAAATAAATAATGATTCCGAAAGTAGTGGCGAGCGAAATTGGAAGAGCCCAAACCACATGTAGCAATACGTGTGGGGTAGCGGACCCCATAAGGCAAGAATAATCTTAGCAGAAGAGTGTTGGAAAGCACTACAAAATAGCGTAAAAGTCGCGTATGCGAAAAGATTGTGAAGCTGGGGGTATCCAGAGTACGCCGGGACACGAGAAATCCTGGCGGAATATGTGAGGACCATCTCATAAGGCTAAATACGACCATGTGACCGATAGAGTATAGTACCGTGAGGGAACGGTGAAAAGCACCCCGGGAGGGGAGTGAAAAAGAACCTGAAACCGTATGCTTACAAGCAGACAAAGCAC